>JAZQQX010000016.1:0-52156 GCA_045629325.1 Bacteroidaceae bacterium
GTGGGAGGGATGGAGCGAAGCGGAAGGTCTCCGGAGGAGAGCAGCCGACGCTCGGAGGCAATTGGATGTATAAAAAAGAGGATGACCTCAAGTCTCTAGGACTTTTTAGTCACCCTCTTGTGCTCCCTTAGGGGCTCGAACCCTAGACACCCTGATTAAGAGTCAGGTGCTCTACCAACTGAGCTAAGGAAGCAATATTTAGTAAAGAACTATAATCTTCTCGTGACCCGTTCGGGGCTCGAACCCGAGACCCCAACATTAAAAGTGTTGTGCTCTACCAACTGAGCTAACGAGTCCTCCGTTTTGGGATTGCAAAGGTAGGGCATTATTTTGAATACTCCAAACATTTTCTAAAAAATTTAACATTATTTAATGTGGAAAAATATAGCTATATTTGAAGGTCAAAAAAATGCTTATATGAAAGGTTTAGTACTGGCCGGAGGCTCCGGCACCCGGCTTTATCCTATCACCAAGGGAGTCAGCAAGCAGCTCCTCCCGATATATGACAAGCCGATGGTCTATTACCCGATCAGCGTCCTGATGCTGGCCGGTATCCGTGACATCCTGATCATCTCCACGCCTCAGGACCTCCCGGGATTCATGCGCCTCCTGGGCGACGGGTCCGACTACGGTGTGCGCTTCAGCTACGCCGAGCAGCCGTCGCCGGACGGACTCGCCCAGGCGTTCATCATCGGCGAGGACTTCATCGGCGATGACTGCGCCTGCCTTGTCCTCGGCGACAACATATTCTACGGCTCGGGCTTCACGGGCCTCCTGCATCAGGCCGTGAAGGACGCCGAGGAGAATTCCAAGGCGACAGTCTTCGGCTACTGGGTCAGCGACCCGGAGCGATACGGTGTCGCCGAGTTTGACCGTCAGGGCAACTGCCTCAGCATCGAGGAGAAACCGAAGGAGCCGAAGTCCAACTATGCGGTCGACGGCCTCTATTTCTACCCGAACAAAGTGGTGGACGTGGCCAAGCACATCAAACCGAGCGCCAGGGGAGAGCCCGAGATCACTTCCGTCAATCAGAGATTCCTCGAAGACGGTGAGCTCAAGGTCCAGGTGTTCGGCCGCGGCTTCGCCTGGCTCGACACCGGCACCCACGACTCGCTCGCAGAGGCTTCCACGTTCGTGGAGGTCATCGAGAAGCGGCAGGGTCTCAAGATAGCCTGCCTCGAGGGCATTGCCTACAGGCAGGGCTGGATCGATGAGGCCAAGATGCGCGAGCTCGCCGCTCCGATGGCCAAGAACCAGTACGGCCAGTATCTCCTCAAGGTCATCGACGAGTGCAAGGAAGAAATCAACTCTGACACTTTCCGGAAATGAAAAGCATCATCATAACAGGAGGAGCCGGATTCATCGGCTCGCACGTGGTCAGACTGTTTGTGAACAAATACCCTGACTACAGGATCATCAACGTCGACAAGCTCACTTACGCCGGCAACCTCGCCAACCTCAAGGACATCGAGGATAAGCCTAACTACAAGTTCGTCAAGATGGACATCTGCGACTTCGATGCCTTCTACCAGTTGATGCAGGACGAGCAGATTGACGGCATCATCCACCTGGCCGCAGAGAGCCATGTGGACCGCTCTATCAAGGATCCCTTCACCTTTGCCCGCACCAATGTGATGGGTACTCTTTCTTTGCTCCAGGCAGCAAAGCTCTATTGGGAATCAGCATGCGTGCCTGGAACTTGGAACTTGAAACATGGAACTGAAGAAGTCCCTTGTCGTTTCTACCACATTTCTACCGATGAGGTATATGGTGCACTCACCATGAATCATCCCGAGGGTATCGAACCTCCCTTCACCACCAAGGCATCCAGTTCGGAGCACCACCTGGCATATGGTGACTCCTTCTTCTACGAGGACACCAAGTATATGCCTCACAGTCCCTATTCGGCCTCAAAGGCATCGAGCGATCACTTTGTGAGAGCCTTCCACGATACCTACGGAATGCCCACCATCGTGACCAACTGCTCCAACAACTATGGTCCTTATCAGTTCCCCGAGAAACTGATTCCTCTCTTCATCAACAACATCCGTCATCGTAAGGCTCTCCCCGTATATGGAAAGGGCGAGAATGTACGCGACTGGCTCTATGTGGAGGATCACGCAAGGGCTATCGACACCATCTTCCACAGCGGAACGATAGCTGAGACCTACAATATCGGAGGCTTCAACGAGTGGAAGAACATCGATATCATCAAGACCGTCATCAAGACTGTGGACAGATTGCTTGGCAGAGTGAAACTTGAAACCACTGAAACCGGTGAAACCATTGAAACTTATCCGGACATGGATCTCATCACCTATGTCACCGACCGTCTCGGTCATGATGCTCGCTATGCCATCGACTCCTCCAAGTTGCAGAAGGAACTCGGTTGGGAGCCCTCACTTCAGTTTGAGGAAGGCATTGAGAAGACCGTGAAGTGGTACTTGAAGAACGAGGCATGGATGGACAATATCACAAGCGGTGAGTACGAGAAGTACTACGAGGATATGTACAAAGGCAGATAAGAACAAGCATAGGATTATGGAAAAAGAAAAAGAGAACTTTACCATTGGCCTGAACTTCTTGCAGAAGATAGCATACTACCTGCTCTACGGCATTGTCTATGTTATCTCCATACTGCCCGATTTCATCTTGCACGGCCTATCCTATCTCATTTATCTCATTCTCTTCAAACTTGTTCGTTACCGTGTAGATTTGGTTCGAAAGAACCTGGCTGACAGTTTTCCCGAGAAATCAGCAAGCGAACTGAAACGCATTGAGAAAGACTTCCAGCACTTCTTCTGCGACTATATCGTAGAGACCATCCAGCAAACCTCCATGTCGGAGGAAGAGATGAAGCGAAGGGTGAAGTACACCGGAATGGACCATGTCAACCACTTGCTGGAAGAAGGCAAGGATGTGATTCTCTACATCGGTCATTATGGCAACTGGGAATGGATAACAGGTTTCAACCTTTACATCCAAGGCAAAGCCAGACTGGGTCAGATATATCACATATTGAATTCGCCTGTCATCAATGCCCTGATGTTGAAGATTCGTTCTGCCATGGGTTCGGAAAGCATCTCAATGAATGTCACACTTCGCACCATTCTGACCAAGAAGAAGAAAGGCATACCCATGGTATTAGGATTCATCTCCGACCAAGTACCTATCTTCCAAGCCACATACCATTCGCTCAACTTGCTCAATCATCCCGGCACATTGGTTATCACTGGTACAGAGCGTATTGCCAAGCAATATGGTTTTGCCTGCGTGTACCTGGATGTGAAACGCCCGAGAAGAGGTTATTACGAGGTAAATATCATCCCTATGCAAGAGGGTAGCAAGGATATTCCCGACTGGCAAATCACCGATGAGTATTTCCGTTTGCTGGAAGATTCTATCAAGCGCAATCCTGCCATCTGGCTCTGGACTCACAATCGCTGGAAGCGCACTCAAGAAGACTGGGATCGCTGGAAAGCCGAACAGCAAGAAAAGAAAGGATAAAACCGTCAGTTCGATTCTCATTGATCTATGATGAAAATAAGTGTCATAACCGTTACATACAACGCTATCGAAGCACTCCGGCAAACTGCACAGAGCGTGTTCAATCAGGACTATGCCGAGGTGGAATACATCATCGTGGACGGCAATTCCACAGACGGCACGAAGGTTTGGTTGGAGACTCTTGACAGAGACCATCTGCAATGGGTGAGCGAACCAGACGGAGGTATCTATGATGCGATGAACAAAGGTGTCGGAATGGCAACTGGCAAGTACTGCCTTTTTATGAATGCGGGAGATACCTTTGTGAACAATCAGGTAGTAAGCATGATGATGGCACATCTGCAAACGGGCAGTCCCCAAGTGGATGTACTTTACGGCGATATCCTCAAGAACTGTACGCTCAAAGAATCCCTCTCACCTCGCAACTGCCATAAGATGTTCTACTGCCATCAGGCCGTATTCACAAGAACTGAATGTCTGCAAGCATTTCCCTTTGACATCCAGCACCGATATTCGGCCGATTTCAAGCAAGCCAAACAATTGTTTCTCGCTGGCAAGTCGTTTAAACATATACCGTTAGCCGTTGCCCACTTTGATACGAATGGGGTCTCAAATGTACACCGTTCGCGCGGATTGTGGGACAATATACGCGTTGTGTGCGAAGTGGATAACCTGGCAGACAAATGCCGTTTTCTCCCTCATCTGATTTTCCCCTTTCTGATGTGTAAATTGAGAGGAAAGTAGCAAGGGATTTCTATAATAACAAGCGAATAATTTTCTAAATAGCAAGCGTATTAATAGCAGGCGAAAAGTTAGGTGAATGTCAGATGGATTTCCATTCACCCAATCCGGACATCTTTTCAAGAAAGAGCCTTCAGGTAGCAGTCTTGCGTTTGGCGTGCAGTCTCGTCCCAAGTGAAGTGTTTCAGGCGCTCAAGACCACTCTCTATCAGTTCGTTGCGTCGAGCCTCATCATCAAGCACATTGAGCATGGCCTGGCACAATTCCTCTGTGGATTCGGGTGAAAAATACTCTGCCGAACTGCCAGCCACTTCGGGGAAACAACTCGCTTTACTCAACACCACGGGGCAACGCTGACTGAAAGCCTCAAGTATGGGGATACCAAATCCTTCGTAGAGAGAAGGATAGACGAAGAGCCTTGCACGATGATAGAGCAAAGCAAGCGTAGCATCGCTGATGTCACTCATCACCCTCACCCGGTCAATGATATGCAAAGCCGTAAACCTCTCCTGCTCACTCTTCGACAAGGGACGACCGGTGAAAACGAGATGCAATTGGGGATGCTTCTCAATCACTTTGCAGAAAGCCTCCACGGTGCGGTCGAAATTCTTATACCCCCTTCGTTCACCCACATAGAGTATATAGTTATCAGGCAGTTCCACAGTCGTTTCTCCTGCACACTCTGTGGGAGATGAAGGTGTCAGTCCGTGATATATCACATCTATCTTCTCTTCGTCAACCCCCAAGAACTCTATGATATCACGCTTGGTACATTCGCTGATAGCAATGATGCGAGTTGCCTTTTCGGCCAAAAGACGCTTATGTACAGGCGTAGGATCTTTGGGCGAGAAAAACTGCGGATATCTCTCGTGCGTCATATCGTGTATGGTAAGCACGAAAGGTTTACCTACCAAAGCGGGTAAGAAATAAGGGTCGTAATAAGTGGGGTGGAAGATGTCATAGTCGCCTCGTTTCAAGGCCTTCAACGACTTCCTGCGGTTCAATGTACGAAATACTCCTTCCAGTATCTTGAAAGGTCGTTTGGGCACGCTTGTGAAACGAACATCTGGCAGTGAGGACAGGTATTTGTTCATTGAGAATCCAATAGCCACCTTGCTCTTCACACCACCCATCCTTGCAATAATCTCGCAGAAATAGCGGGATATTCCACCAAAACGCTGGATGTGGAAGGTTTGATAGTCAAAAAGGACACGAGGCGAATGATCTTTTTCCATTGTGCAGAGAAGAACTATTTTAGGAAGGCAATTATATAGAAGACAATATCAGGAGAACTATTTTAGAAAGGCTATTAGGAGAACTCCTATTTTTTCAAGTCAAGCATCTCGCTGTAGAGATTCAATACCTGACGGAAAAGAGGTTCGGGTGAGAAATGACTGATGGCATAGTTCCGTGCTCCCTCTATCATCTGTGTTCGCAACGCTTCGTCGCACAGTCCCTGTTCCATCTTCTGCGCAATGTCGTCGATGCTGGAAGGAACAGCCTGCAAAGTGTCGGGACCGCCAGCTTCGGGCAGAGACGAGACATTGCTCGTAAGTACAGGGCATCCACTCAATACAGCCTCCACAACGGGCAAGCCAAACCCTTCATAGAAAGAAGGATAGACGAAAAGGCGGGCACAGGTGTAGAGTGCGTGAAGCAGATGATGGTCTGTACACTTCTGCCAGATGATGTAGTCCTGCAACCCCAAGCACTCAATCTCCTTCAGTACCTGTTGTTTGTACTCCCTACCACCACCTATCACCACAAGAGGCAGTCTGCACGATGCGGGCAACTGAGCCATAGCCTGCACCACACCCATCAGATTCTTGCGAGCATTGACCGACCCCACATAGAGCATATAGTCCTGCGGAATCCTCATATCCGACTCACGGAGGAGTTGGCAGGCCTCATCGTGTGACAATGATTTGTAATACAGTTCGTTGACAGGTTGGTAGATTACACGGATACGCTCTTCGGGAACCTGATAGTAGTTCATCACATCGCGCTTGGTGCTCTCCGATATAGCCAGCACCATATCAGCATGACGAGCCGACCAGCCATACTTCAAATCGTACAACTTACGGTCTATCAGATGATACATCTCGGGGTAGGTTCGCCAACACACATCGTGCATCGTAACAAGACTCGGCACACCGCTTCGCTGGATATCAAAAGGCAGTTCGTTGCTCAATCCGTGATAGAGCAAAGCACCATCCTTACGAGCATGGCTACCCAAGGCAAAGCTGCGCTTGAACGACTTTGCATCATAGAGCAAAGCATCCATCTCGGGCTCCAACTGCTGAAGTCCTCTTATCAGAGTTCGGCTATAGTTGCCCAAACCCGTATGATTGTGATAGTACCGCTTGGCGTCAAAGGCTATTCGCATAAGAGATGATTCGTTCGAAAATCTGTTGTGGCGTAGTCTGATTGAGGCATCGGAAATCGCCCCATTTACAAAGTTTGTTGCCATAGATGCTACAAGGACGGCAAGGCATATCAGCCACCTCGATGGCATCGCGCTCTCGCTGGCCACCCCATCCCAGGAAACCACCCAAAGGATGCGTTGCACCCCAAATACTCAAGACAGGTGTGCCACTCAAAGAGGCCAGATGCATATTGCCACTATCCATGGTGAGCATCACATCCAACTGACTGATGAGTTGCAGTTCGGAAGCCATATCGGGCAACACGCCCACCACACTTTCCACCTGGTCGTAGCGCTTGGCCCAAGCCTCCATCAGTGACTTTTCCTTCTCGCCTGCACCGAAGAGATAAACTTGCTTTCCAGCCTCGGAGAGACGCTTCACCACCTCTTCCATCTTATCCAAAGGATAAATCTTTCCCTCGTGCGCTGCGAAAGGTGCTATACCGATCTTACCCGAGGGAGACGAATGACGCTCGGGGAAAAGCGAAAAAGGTTGACTGCTATCTATGATGACAGGAAATCCCAAGCGCGACAAGGTGTCGGCATACTTGGCAAAACTGGTTGTCTGTTGCTTCTTCTCCTTACTCTTCAGGAATGCCTTACGAGCCTTACGGTTCTTGAGAATATGTCTCACGGGAGTGCCCGACAGACAGAAGAACTTGCGAACCACCTTTGTGCGAAGCACATCGTGGAGGTCGGCTATGTGAGTAGGTTTGAGGGCTTTCAACTCACGGTACAGACGCCACAGTCCGTTCCAACCACCATACTGGCGTGGATTGATACCCACAAAGGTCACATTCGATGGAAGCAGTCTGAAGATGCTACCAACGAAAGGACGACTCACAACAGTGATTCGAGTGTCAGGATATTGACGCGCCAATGCATCGACAACGGGTACCGTCATCAACACATCACCGAGAGCAGAGAAACGAATGAGTAAAAGATGGGACGAACTATCAGTTTCCAATTTTCCAGGAGCCTTTCGTGATTACTTCTTCCCGTAGAGTACAGGGTTGGTGCTGGGGTCGTTGTACATCTTCATCTGCTTGTACACCTTCATATACTTGTGACCAGCCTCAATGTCGGCCAGCAACTGATCGATAGCAGATGAGAGATCCACACGCTGTTCCAAGAGCACATCCAACTTCTTCTGGCACTGCGCCTTATGTTCTGCTGAAGCATCTGTACGGTCAACCTGCTCCTGCATGTGATAGATCTTCAGGGCAAGGATGCTCAGGCGGTCGATAGCCCAGGCAGGACTCTCGGTATTGATTGAGGCATCTTCGGCTGGCACGATATTGTGATAGCGTGTGTAGAAATAGCTGTCGATGGTCTCAACCAGGTCCGTACGCTCCTGATTGCTTCTGTCAATGCGACGCTTCAAAGCCAATGCTTCAACAGGGTCAATCTGTGGATCGCGGATGATATCCTCCAGGTGCCACTGAACCGTATCTATCCAGTTTTTCAGATAGAGATCGGCCTCAATCGTGCCTGCCTGATAAGGATTGCAGATAGGTGCATCCACATCGTTTACCTTGTGATAATCATCAATAACCTGCTGAAATATGGGATTTGCGAGTGCTGTAAAAGTCATAATCTATCATGTATTTGACGCAAAATTATCTATTTTTTCCGATATACACAACTTTTTCGCCTTTCTATTTTATTTAATTCGGTATTGATTGTTTCTTTAGAAAGTATTATCTTTGCAAACAAATCACATCTTACAGAAGACATCAACCATAAAAAACACCATTTTCAACCCATGAAAAGACATATTTTCTTCTTGTTATGCCTCGTTGCATATACAGCGATGCATGCTGATGACCGCAACAGTTATGCCAGTCCTGTTCCCTCCAAGGACCAGTTGGCCCTGCAAGATATGGAGATGTACGCTTTCCTGCACTATTCGCTCAATACCTACACGGGTCAGGAGTGGGGCTTTGGCAACGAAGACCCTGCACTCTTCAATCCCCAGAGACTGGATGCCCGGCAATGGGTACGCACCTGCAAGAATGCAGGTATGAAGGGTATCATCTTCACCGTAAAGCACCATTGTGGCTTTTGCATGTGGCCCTCTGCCTATACCGAGTATAGCGTGAAGAATGCACCGTGGAAGGACGGCAAGGGCGATGTGGTGCGCGAGTTGGCCGACGCCTGTAAGGAGTACGGACTTCGCTTTGCCGTGTATCTCTCACCCTGGGACCGCAATCATCCCGAATATGGTCGTGAGGGCTATGTCACCTATTTCCGCAATCAGCTCCGCGAACTGCTCACGCAATACGGTCCAATCTTTGAGGTGTGGTTTGACGGAGCCAATGGTGGCAACGGATGGTATGGCGGTGCCAATGAGACGCGCCAGATAGACCGCAAGGTGTACTACCAGTGGGGAGGCACCTATGAGATGATACGCCAACTCCAGCCTCATTGCATCATCTGGAACGATGGAAGTGACCGCAGAGGCGACCTTCGCTGGGTGGGCACAGAGGCCGGATTCATAGGTGAGACCAACTGGAGCATGCTCAACAGCACTGGTGATGTGCCCTACAATATGCTTCACTATGGTGTGGAGGACGGCAATGTATGGGTACCTGGCGAGACGAATACAAGTATCCGTCCGGGATGGTTCTACCACGAGAGCGAGGACGGCCGTGTCAAGAGTCTGGCCAAACTGATGGAGACTTATTATAAGTCAGTTGGTAGAAACAGTACTCTCCTGCTCAATTTCCCCATTACGAAAGAAGGACTCATCCACCCTATCGACAGTATGCGAGGTGCCTCTTTCAATCGGATGATTCATCAGATTTTCGATCATCCCCTGAAAGCCAAGTGCCAACTCACCCCTGCCGTCTCTACCCTCACTTTCAAGCAAGCCACGGTGTTCAACCGTCTGCTCATCAGTGAAGACATACGCAAGGGCCAACGCGTGAAGGCTTTCAAGGTAGAAGCCTTGGTTGACGGCAAATGGCAGGAGATGAAGGACATCATCTCGGAGGAGCCTCATCGCAGTATGACCACCATTGGCCGTAAACGCATTCTTTGTTTTGCCGACACCAAAGCCACACAGATCAAGGTGACCATCCTGGACAGCAAGGCCACTCCTGTCATCAGTCAACTGAATGCCTATCTTGCACCCGATATCGCAGGAGGTCAGGGTAGCGATAATGTAGGCAAGGAGAAGAAGATGACAGGGCTCCACCTCTCACTCTCTGCCAATCCTCGCAGTCTGCTCATCGACCTGGGTACGGCCAAGCGCATCAAGGGTATGCGCTACCTTCCTCCACAGCAACCTGGTGCCAAAGGTATCATCACACACTATGCACTCTGGGCTATGGTGAAGGGTGAATGGCAGAAGATGGGCGAAGGCGAACTGTCCAACATTGTGAACAATCCTATCTGGCAAACTATCAGCACGCCCGAAACGGAAACCTCCTACCTCCGACTGGATGCCACTACACTCCACTCGGGCAATAAGATAGAATATGATGACATTGAAGTGCTGTATTGAAGCAGGCATTTATCACTTGTTGGTACAAGCACTAAGCATCTATTAAAAACAGGCATTAAGCACTTATTAAAAAAGGTATTAAACACCATATTGGTACAATGAATATGCACTATAATAATACAATGAATAAATACTACATCGCAATTCTTTTTATGCTAATCCCGTTGGGCGTGTTTGCCCAGCCTGATTGGGAAAACCCACACATATTCGGCATCAACAAACTGCCTTATCACAGTACCCTTCAACTGCCCTCACGAGAGGCTGAATGCAAGGAGATCATCTCTCTGGACGGGATGTGGCATTTCCATTGGTCCAAAGATCCTTCCGTACGCCCTGACAAGTTCTATGAAGAGAACTTTGATGTGACGGGATGGGACAAGATCGCAGTGCCAGGCAACTGGCAGACACAAGGTTTTGGCACACCTATCTACACCAATATGAGTTATCCCTTCAAGCGTGACGAACCTCGTGTGACCGGTGAACCCAATCGCAACTGGTTTGCCTACGAGAACCGCAATCCAGTGGGTTCGTATGTCACCAACTTCAACTGTACGGAGGAGATGCTTCAACACAACCTCATTCTGCACTTTGGCGGAGTAAGTTCGGCCTTCTATGTGTGGGTGAATGGAAAGAAGGTAGGATACAGTCAGAACTCCATGTCGCCAGCCGAATTTGATGTGACACAGTATCTTCGTGAAGGTCAGAACAGACTGGCTGTTGAGGTGTACAGATGGAGTGACGGCAGTTATCTGGAAGATCAGGATATGTGGCGCCTCTCGGGCATCTTCCGTCCCGTGCAACTGTGGGTGCGCCCTCTGGTTCATATCGCCGACTACAAACTGACAGCAGAGCCCCAGGATGCCTCTTTCAAGGCCGAAGTCAAACTCTGCAATACGGGAAGCAAGGCGGTTAAGGACATACCGCTACGCATCAGCATTGACGGAAAAAACTTGGAGCAGAATGTGAAAGAAATCAAGGCAGGAGACACCATTGTGGTCAACCTCGCCACGATGCTCGGCAAGGTGCATCTCTGGTCTGCCCACGACCCCTATCTCTACCCTGTAAGCCTGGATTTGGGCGAGGAGCACTTCGACTATCATGTCGGATTTAAGACAGTGGAAATACAGGGTGAGGTACTGAAAGTAAATGGACTGAATGTCAAACTGCGTGGTGTGAACCGTCACGACCATCATCCTCGCACAGGGCGCTATGTGGACCGTGCCACCTACGAGCAGGACATCAAACTTATGAAGCAAGCCAACATCAACTTCCTCCGCACCTCACACTATCCCGACGATCCCTATCTCTACGAACTCTGTGACCGCTATGGTATCTTCGTGATGGATGAGGCCTGTCAGGAGAGTCACGGATATGGGTATGCCAACAAGTATATGGGTGAACAGCCCGACTGGAAGGAAGCCCATGTTGACCGCGCAGTGAGTTTGGTGGAGCGCGACAAGAATCATCCCTGCGTCACGATATGGTCGCTTGGCAACGAGGGCGGTGTAGGTCCCAACCTCCTGGCTATGCGTGAGCAGATAGAGCGTATGGACCTCTCACGACCCGTCTTCTACGATGCTCCCGACCTGCGCCACACTAGGATACACGATGACAGTTATCTCTATCCTGACCAACTGCGCGAAGCCTCACGCCGAGAGACCACCATGCCTTTCATCATGCGCGAGTATGCTCACGCCATGGGCAACTCGGTGGGCAATCTCAAGGAATACTGGGATGTGGTGTACAGCGATTCAAGCATCTGCGGACTGGCCATCTGGGACTGGGTGGACCAAGGCATAGCAGTGGATGTGAAGAGCAACAAAATCAATATGAAGCACTACTCCAGCGCGCTGGACAAAACCGATGACGAATACTTTGCCTATGGAGGCGACTTTGGCGACCAGCCCAATGACGGTCCGTTCTGCCTCAACGGACTGATAGGTCCCGACCGTAAGCCTCATCCTCACTACTATGAGGTGCAATATGTGTACCAGCCCATCTGGTTTGCCTGGGAAGATGGCAAGGTGGTGAAGCGCAGTATGGACCCCTTCGTCAGCGTGGACGACTTCGACTATGAGGAGACACGCAAGGAGGTGAACGGAGAGACGCTCATCTTCGTGAAGGCACTCCTCAAGGAGGACAAGCTCTGGGCAAAGAAAGGCAGTGTGGTGGCTCACGAGCAGTTTGTAGTGGGAGCATACCAGTATCCCGGCAGTTTGCTTTCCGGCAAGAAGGCTCCGAAGGCCAAGCGAAAGGGAGATGTCGTGGAGGTGCAATGCCAAAGCGGTACGCTCACCTTCGATGCCCTGAACGGTGCACTTCTGCAATATGTGAGAGGTGGAGAGGCCTTGCTCAATGCACCTCTCGAACCTGAATTCTGGAAGACACCCAATGACAATCAGTATGCCAACAACTACCTCAAGCGCCTGGGTGACTGGAAGGACTGTGCCAGCAAGCGCGAACTGAAAACATTCAGCATGAAGAAAGAGAAGGGCATGCTCACGCTACGCTTTGAGATGTCGCTCCCCGTAGGGGCTGACTATGTGCTGACCTACACCGTCAACAACGAGGGACAGATACGCGTTGAGGCAGACTACCAACCCTTGAAGGACGACATACAACTGATGCCCACCTTCGGTATGCGAATGGCCTTGAAGCAACCATCGGCCAGCAATGCAGAAATCACCTGGTATGGCTGTGGTCCCGTGGAGAACTATCCCGACCGCAAACTGTCACAGCACATTGGCGAGTATCAACTGAAACTCAAGGATTTCCAGACGGAATACATTCATCCACAGGACAATGCCAACCGTAGCGATGTGAGATGGTTGAGCGTAGGGTCGGGTCTGAACAAGATAACCGTTCGCGGTCTTCAGCCTCTCTGTATGCGAGCCAACGACTATGCTATCGAGGCATTGGATCCCAATCCTCGTCATCCCCAGGATATCGAGCGCGATGCCCACTCTGCCTATCTCCACATCGGTCTCAACCTCCACGGAGTAGGTGGAACTGATACTTGGGGCAAACAGACGCTACCTCAATACACCAACCCCGGCAATAAGCCTTATCACTTTGGCTTCATTATAGAATAGTTTTCACCTTCGATTCCTCGAGTATTCGATATCACGACATCTCGAGTATTCGAGTATTCAATTTCACGACTTTCACCTCCAACAATACACCCACCACACTATGCGTACATTCATTCTCACTCTATTTCTCCTGCTGGCCTCGGTTGGCTATGCTCAAGACAGACCCGTATTGAGCAAGAAGCACGGGCTCTACGAGAAGAGTTTCAAACTCACGATGAAACCTTCCGTGGAAGGGCGTGAGATACGCTACACCACAGACGGCAGTTTGCCTACCATCAACAGCAAACTCTACCGCTCAACACTGGCTATCACGAAGACCACTCTCATACGAGCCTCGGAGGTGATAGAGGGCGACTCGCTCTCTCCTGCCACCACAGCATCGTATCTCTTCATATCCGACATACTCACGCAGGCCAACGATGCAAGCGGAAACCCTATCATACCCGAAGGTTATCCCGACAAATGGGGTCCGTATGCCGACATCAAGGGTACGGCTCCTGCCTACTATGCTATGGATAAGACACTTGTTGACCTCGCACCCGAACTTGTGCAGAAGGGCCTGAAGGAACTGCCTATCGTCTCGGTGGTGACCGACAAGGACTATCTCTTCTCACACGACATTGATGAAGAGCGTGGGGGCATATACATCTATACGGGAGCACCCATTGGTCCTGGTACGGGGCGTGACTGGGAGCGACCTGTCAGTATGGAACTCATTGGAGGCCTGCTGAACCACGATGTCACGGTGGATTGCGGTATCAAACTGCATGGTGGTCACAGTCGTCTGCCCGAAAAGAATCCCAAGCATGCCTTCCGACTGATGTTCAAGGGCAAATATGGCGCGAAGAAACTGCGTCATCCTGTCTTTGGAGAGGAAGGTGTGGATGTGTTTGAGGACCTCGTTCTGCGTACCTATTTTGGCAACTCCTGGGAACATTGGGACGAGGGCAATCGCACCAAGGCACAGTACACACGCGACCTTTGGGCACGCTCCGTACAGGAACGCCTGGGTAGGCCCAACAGCAAGGGACAGCCCGTTCATCTCTTCCTCAACGGTATGTACTGGGGTATGTACAATCTCTGCGAACGCATCAACAAGGACCACTGTGTGGAGCATTTCGGAGGTGAGAAGGAGGACTGGGATGTGATCAAGGTGGAAGAGACCGAAGGCGAGAAAGTGGTGGCATCGGATGGCGACCTCGTGTCGTGGAAGGAGATGCTGGCTGTGGTGAATCGTGTGACCGACAACGACAACGATGCCTACTACCAACTGCAAGGCCTGGACGAAGAAGGCATGCCCTGTGACGACTACGAGGCGTTGCTCGATGTGGAGAGTTTCTGCGACTATATGCTCATCAACTTCTATGGAGGCAACACCGACTGGGACCACCACAACTGGTATGCCATACGCAACAAGGTAGATCCGGGAAAGGGGTTTCAGTTCATTTGCTGGGATACCGAACTGATCTTCGGAAGCCGTAGTGAGAATGTGACGAACAATGACCACTCGGGCAAACCCTCACGCATACTCAACTGCCTGATGCGCAACAGTGAGTTTCGCCACCTCTTCAACCATCGTGCCCATGTACTGCTGACCGATGAGGGCGGATGGCTCACCGAACAGGGTGTACGCGAGGTGTGGGACAGTCTGTACTACAACATTGAGAATGCGCTCTACGATGAGTCGGCACGCTGGGGAGACTATCGCCGTGACATACATCCCTACACGGCCAAGGGCCATCGATATCGTGTGGACACTTACTACCAGAATGAGCGTACGCGCCTCCTTTCAGAGTACTTCCCCGTACGCACGGGCAATGTCATCTCACAGTTGAAAAACAAGGGATGGTACAGCGATGAGGATGCTCTGCCTGCTCTCAAGACGGGTCACCTTATGGCTTCAACTGCGGTATATGACCTCCAGGGACGCCTCTGTGGCACCCTGGACCAGCAAGGCCACCTGCCCGTTCATCTGCCCTCCGGACTCTATGTCGTGGCCAACCGAAAGGTGCGCAAACCGTAGTGTGCATACCTTATATATTATTAAAAGAGAAAATATTAACCTAAAAAATACGATACACGATGAAGGTACTAAAGCGCATCGCACTATTGTGCTTGTTGGGCGTGAATGCAATGAATACTTTTGCACAGAATGCCTGTGACAATCGTTTGTGGTATGATGCTCCGGCAAAGATATGGCTCGAGGCTCTGCCTATTGGAAATTCCAAACTGGGTGGTATGGTATATGGCGGTACTACCACCGAGCAGATACAACTCAACGAAGAGACTTTCTGGAGTGGCGGTCCACACAACAACAACAGTACTAAGTCGCTCTCTCGCCTGCAGGAGGTGCGCGACCTCATCTTCAACGGTAAGGAGAAGGAGGCCGAGGATATCATCAATGCCGACTTCGTGAAGGGTCCTCACGGTATGCGCTACCTCACTCTGGGCAACCTGAAGATAACCTCCACCAAGTCGCTCGACAACAACCTCACCGACTACCAGCGCGAGTTGAGTCTGGAGGAGGGAGTGACACGCAGTTCGTTTGTCTCTGACGGACACCGATACGAGCGTACAGCCTTTGCCTCGCTGGCCGACAGTATCATCGTGGTACGACTGAAGTGCGACACCACAATGAACCTCAAACTCACGCACGACTGTACCTTCAGCACCACTATCACCCTGGGCACCAACTATCTCACAGCAAGCATCAAGGGCGATGGTCAGGAGGGCATATCGGGAGCACTCACAGCCAAGTGCAAGGTGGAGGTGGAGACGGATGGCAAGATATCCAAGAGCACCAACTATCTTAACATACGCAATGCTACCGATGTGATACTGTATATCTGTGCATCAACCAATTTCCAGAGTTACAACAACACGAAGGGCAATGCTGATGCCAAAAACAAACGCCTGCTTGATATGGCACGCACACACTCCTATGACGAACTTCTCGCACGCCACATAGAGAAGTATCAGAGTCAGTATGGGCGTGTGGGTCTCTATATGGGCGAACCTACTGCCAATGCGCTTCTGCCCACCAACAAGCGTCTGGAGGCATTCAGCAAGAAGCAGACCGACCTGGGCATGGTGACGCTGATGTTCAACTACGGCCGATATCTCCTCATTTCGAGTTCACAGCCTGGCGGTCAGCCTGCCAATCTGCAGGGTATATGGAACGACAAGCGCGATGCACCCTGGGATAGCAAGTACACCATCAATATCAATGCGGAGATGAACTACTGGCCTGCCGAAGTATGCAACTTGAGCGAGACGGCCGAACCGCTCTTCTCTATGATACGCGACTTGAGCGAGACGGGTGCCAAGACTGCAAAGACGATGTATGGATGCCGTGGATGGATGGCCCACCACAACACCGATATATGGCGTGTGGCAGGACCCGTGGATGGTGCCTTCTGGGGTATGTATCCCAATGGTGGTGCTTGGCTTGCCACACATCTCTGGGAGCACTATCAGTTCACCATGGACCGCGATTTCCTCAAGGAGTGGTATCCCGTCATCAAGGGTTCGGCCACCTTCTATCTGGACTATATGCAGAAGCATCCCAAGTATGGCTATCTCGTAGTGGTACCGTCAGTCAGTCCTGAATTGGCTCCTATGGGTAAGTCAACACCTATCACGGCTGGTTGCACGATGGACAATCAGATAGCCTTCGATGCCTTGAGCAATGCGCTTCACTCGGCAGAGATACTGGGCCTTGACGAAGCCTTTCAGGACTCTCTCAAGGAGGCTATCAGTCTGCTTCCTCCTATGAAGGTGGGCAGGCACGGACAGTTGCAGGAGTGGATAGAAGACCTCGACAATCCCAACGACCAGCACCGACACATCAGTCATCTCTACGGACTCTATCCCAGCAATCAGATTAGTAAGATATCCACACCCAAACTCTACGAAGGTGCCAAGGTTACCCTGGCACAGCGAGGCGATGAAGCCACTGGTTGGAGTCTGGGTTGGAAGACCAACTTCTGGGCTCGTATGCTCGATGGCAACCATGCCTATACCATTATCAAGAATATGCTCAACCTGCTTCCTTCTGAGTCGGATGCTGATGTGAGCAAGTATCCCAAGGGCCGTACCTTCCCCAATCTCTTTGATGCACACCCACCCTTCCAGATTGATGGCAATTTTGGTGTGACTGCGGGTATTGCAGAGATGCTCTTGCAGAGCCAGGATGGTGCCGTGCATCTCCTTCCTGCCCTTCCCACCACTTGGAAGACGGGTTTTGTGAAGGGCTTGCGTGCCCGTGGTGGTTTTGAGGTGGACATGGAGTGGGAGAAGGCTGTCATCACCAGTGCTGTGATACGAAGCAGTGTGGGTGGACAACTCATTGTTCGCTCCTATGCCAAACTTGATATCCCTGGTGCCGAACTCATCAAGCAAAACCGTATAGGCCTCACTGGTAAGAGTTTTGCCTACGACTATGCCATAGATACCCAGGCTGGCGATGAGATTCATATCGTCAATGCCACAGCCATTCAGTCGGTTCATGCAGACAACTCGCAACAGACGCTGTACAACACACAGGGACAACCCGTAAGTGAGAACTACAAGGGTATCACCATCAAGCGAGGCAAGAAAACCTTGCGATAATTAAGGATTTGTTTGAAACCAAAAATTATAATTCACACTATTCCCACAAGTACCGAAAAATAATACATCAAATAAGTAATGGTTAAAGAATAACTTCGGAAGATTTGATTAGAGACAATCAAAGCTGTAGTTGCCAATTAACCATATACTTTAGGAAGTTATTTTTAAAATCATTACTAAAAGCGTATGAGATACCGTCTTTTATTCCTCAATTTATTCTTCATCTCCCTTGCCGTATGTGCACAGGACATCCACTATGGCACCTTCAATATCCGCTATGCAGGAGGTGATCGCCATACCGTGCACGACTGGAAGATGCGACGCGACAGTATGGCACATTTCATACAGGCACAGCATCTCAGCATCTGCGGTATGCAAGAGGCTCTGGATGAGCAGATTAAGGATTTGCAGAAGCGTATGCCCGAGTACGACTATGTGGGTGTGGGTCGTGAGGATGGCAAGAAGAAAGGCGAGTACAGTCCCATCTTCTTCCTTCGCAACGAATGGAAAGCCCTGAAGAGCGGTACCTTCTGGCTCTCCTCCACGCCCGATGTGCCAGGCAGTATGGGTTGGGATGCAGCATGTACGCGCATTGCCACCTGGGCACTCCTTGAACATCGCACCTCAGGCAAACAACTGATGGCTATCAACACACACTTCGACCATGTAGGTCAGGTGGCCCGCGTGGAGAGTGGCAAACTCATCCTTGAGAAAGCACGCACGCTGGCTGGCAATGTACCTCTGGTTCTCACGGGCGACTTCAATGTAGGTATGGAGTCGGATGTGTATCAAAGCATCACACATCATCCCCAGTTTCCCATTGTCGACACCTACTGCTGTGATGCACCTCACGAGGGTGTCCGCTACACCTGGCACAACTATGTCAGCCTACCCGTTGCCCGTTGTAGCAAGATAGACTTCATCTTCGTATCGCCATCCATCAAGGTGCTCCGTACATTCATTCCCGAAGAAGACCGCACACCTTCGGCCATCGAACAACTCATGAGCGATCACAATCCCTTCATCGCCACCCTTCGCCTACCCTAAATATAGGGGTGTGTCTCGCGCATGTTGGACATTGGACAATGGACAACACACCGATAGGTGGTAGGAAAAGGTTAAATATAAATTTATAAAATAAAATAAATATATAAATAATAATTATTAGCAATTCTCCCGGGGGGAGGCTCTATTGTCCATTGTCCAATGTCCAATGTCCAACATGGGGAGAAACATCAAATGGGTCGCCAAAACACCTACCCCTTTATACCCATTTTTATCTCGTAGCGTGGCAAGGCTCAGTCACCTATAATGGCAAGGCTCAGTCACGCTTATGACTAAGGCGAGCCACTATACGCGATTTTTTGTACCATATTTATGGTACAACCCACCATTTATATTCTTTGAGTGAAAGTATTATGCGAAAATTCTGAAAAAAACTTTTCCCAAAAGTGCCTTCACGCCTTCACATCGGCTTATTTTCTCATCCCCTTCCTTCACAAAACCAAGTGAAAACATAGAAGTGTGAAGGCGTGAAGGCACTTTTGGAAAAAAGTATTTTCAAGATGATATAGCAGAGAGGTCGGAATCTGCAACCATTTTTCATTTTTATCTTATCAATATTTGGTAGATACACTTCAAATGTCTAATTTTGCGAACGAAGTGTGGACCTTAGTGTGTTTATAGCACGCTATGACAGCCATACTATCCAAGAAAGCGTTCCAAGCTTTCATCCTTAATTTCGAAATCGCCAATTTCAAAGCTGAAGGATGAAGTGTGCAGGACGCCTATCCTGTATGTTTCGTTTGCATACGGTTCCTACGCCGTATTGCTCGAGCATATACGGCGTAGGTGTGATGTAACTATTCATTTCGGTTGATGGTGTTTGGCGATACCAGAGATAAGATGAGTAAAGACATTCCCCTGCGCTTTCTTGTTCCATGCTTGTTGCTCATCTTTCATTCAAAAACATTCATCAATTACAATACCATGAGATCAAAAGTATTCTTTGCATTTGTGCTATCTCTCATAGCATCCTGCCTAAGTCTTCATGCTCAGACGGTCAGCCCCGAGGCTGCTCGTGCGAAGGCTATGGATTTCTTCTCCACCGGAGCCAAGAATCTCCCTGCAAGGAAAGGCGTGAAGCGCAAGGCACCAGCAGTGAGCAATGTCAAGCTGGCCTATACCAGTGAGAAGGACGGCAAGACCTGCTTCTATGTCTACAACAACGGCACCGATGGTGGCTTCGTCATCGTTGGTGGTGACGAGGTGGCACAGGAGATCTTGGCCTACAGTGATCACGGACACTTTGACTACGACAAGGCACCTGTCAATTTCAAGGACATGCTCTCACAGTATACCGAACAGATCAGTTTGGCAAAGCTTGTCGCAAAGAGCCAGCCAGCAAAGAGTCCTGCAAAGGTTGCGGCAACAACCGTGCAGAAGGAGGACATTCCAGACCTAATAGAAACGACATGGGATCAATTGGATCCGTACAATAGAGCTATCCCCAAGCTTGTCAACAGTAATACTGGCGAGGAATTCACGCCTCCTACAGGATGTGTTCATACTGCTACTGCTCAGGTTATGAAATATTGGAATTACCCAGAGCATGGAACAGGTAGTATATCAAGAACCATTGACTATTCCCGAGAGAATCCTTATAGTATTGGCTCCGGAGGTTCCGCACCCGAATTTGGAGCGATAACCCATAATATTGATTATCAGAATTCTTATTATGACTGGGGCAACATGCTCAATAATTATTCGGGCGAGGAAACAGAAGAACAAATCAGGGCAGTTTCTACATTAATGTATCATGTGGGAGTTGCATGCTCTGGAATTTACGGTATAGGTGAAACTACGGGGGCCAATCCTGAAGAAGGGCTGAAAAAATACTTTGGCTATAGTCCCAAAGCGAAGGAAATCTACAGAGATGAATTTGACGATCAGACATGGGAAGAAATCATTTATGGTGAACTCACCCAAAACCGTCCAGTTATTTATTTTGGCGCTCAACAAGAGGGTGGAGGACATGAATATATTGTTCATGGATACAGCTCCGAATATGACATGTACAGCATCAACTGGGGATGGGGTGGTTTTTTGGATTGTTATTGCAAGCTGACCCCTGTTGAGGGAAGTACACTGCTTGGATATGAATATCGCCAACAAGCAGTTGTAAGATTACAGCCAGCAACTTTGGATTCCGACGCAGATGTAGACTATGGGGACATCTTCTGGGCCGACGGCTTCAAATATAGGGTGATCAGCAGAATATATCATACCGTAGAAGTGATAAGACCGGAAGAAGACGAACCTCAAGATCGTTATATCGGTGAGATTTCCCTTCCGTCTGTTGTTTCCTACCTGGGAGAAGATTATTCTGTAATAATAGTTGATTATAAAGCTTTTGTTCCGTATGATATTCCTGCCTCCTACAACGAATACCCTATTAGTAAGATTATTAGTTTGTCTGATAACCTTCGTATAATTAGAGAACTTGGATTTCAGGGATGTGTAAGAATACAAGACCTCGTACTGCCAGACAACGTATCAATACTTTATGAGTACGCCTTTGATAGATGTGTAGCTCTAAAGAACGTTACTCTTCCCTGCAATCTAAAAGAAATAAGGAGAGAATGTTTCAGGCTTTGTACTTCTCTTGAAAGTGTTGTAATACCAGAGGGTACGAAAATTATCGGAAGCCGGGCTTTTGAAAGATGTGACAAACTCGGATACATAGAATTACCTTCGACTTTAGATAGTCTGGGCAGCGGGGTGTTTGCAGATTGTGACAATATAGAGGTTCTGATCTGTAAAGCAAGTACACCACCCTCCACAGATGTTGTTTTTGGCACACCACCATTTTCAGCAGCCTCTGCCCAAAATGGATACTTGCTTGTGCCAGAGGCATCAATAGATTTATATAAGTCTGCTCGTCATTGGAAAGATTGGAAGAATATCGTACCTATCGAGTCTACAGATTTATCCATGATAGGAGAGACTTTTACAATTGACAATATTGAGTACAAGATTATTCCCGCAGGTGCAGAAGTTAAGGAAGTATTGTATTCTAGTCCAACAATTACTATTCCTGATGCTGTCAACGTAAATAACAAGGAGTACAAAGTGGTGAGTATAGGACAAGATGCCTGTTCTGTATATTGTGATTCTGTTATCCTTCCACAATTTTTAACAACGATAAAGCCATATGCCTTCAAATGGTGTGATGCCAAGTCAATTTCAATTCCCAATAGTGTCACCTCAATTGGAGCTGGTGCGTTTTTATATTGCGAGAATCTTGAAAAAATTAGAATCCCTGATCTCATTGAAGAAGTGTCCTTTGGGTGGTTTGGCGCTTGCAAGAATCTGCACTTAGTCGAAATACCACAAAATGTGAAGCAAGTACCCTCTTCTTACGAAGGACTTCCCAATCTGTTTACTATCATTTGCCATTCCAAAGAGGTTCCGAATCCTGGTGGAGAAGGCGCAATTGGTTCTTGCAGTGTAGAGGGGACTTTGTACGTGCCAAGTGGTAGTGTGCAACAATACAGAAATGCAATCGGGTGGAAAAATTGGCGCTTTATAAAATCTATTGATGAATTTGATGCTGATGAGCAACCTATAAAAGTTACAGAAAATGGAATACAATATCGTATACTGAATCATGGCGCTGTCGTATTACGTCCTACAGAGGGAATGGAAAATGTCATCATTCCCGAGTCAATTGAATATGATGGACAAAGTTATGATGTGATTTCTATCGCAGAAGAAGCATTTCGCTGGTATTATATCTGGGAAAACAATGGTTGGAACCCCATTAATTCTGTTCAACTTCCGACCACTATTCATTCTATTATGAAATATGCATTTCAAAACCAGACGGAATTAAACACTATTAATTTCCCTGATAACATTACTTATATTGGGTGTGAAGCATTTGAAGGTTGCACCAAACTTCAAGATGTTACCCTGCCTGATTCTTTAAAGGTAATATATAATGCCTTTAGAGGTACTGCAATAGATAAGCTCATTATTCCAGAAGGGACTGTTACTGTTGGAGAGGGTTTGTACGGTATATATCTTGATGACATGAAGGAATTAAAGGAAGTCGTTTACCCATCTACGTTGGAATTAAAAAGTAATTATGGTATCTACCTTGGCAGGGCTGAGAAAGTGTATATCTTGTCACCTAGCTTTGCTAATGTGTGGAGTGTTGAAGGAGAAAAGGTATATGTTCCGAATGATCTTGTGGAGACATGTAAGAATCACGACAATTGGAATGTGAAGGAAGTTCTCCCTATCATTCCTCTAACATCTGTCGTGCTTAATGAAAAGGAGATAGCGTTGGCAAAAGGTAAAAAAAGAACTTTGGCTGCAGAGTTTAGTCCTGCTGATGCATCATTGAAATACGTTAAATGGTCATCTTCCAACCCTGCAATCGCATCGGTAGATCAGAATGGTATCGTCACCGCCCGTAAGTCAGGTACAGTAACCATCACCGCCACGAGCATGTACTATCCTGATGTCACAGCCACCTGTACCGTCACCGTGAAGGCTGGTACTGTGGGAACTCTCGTAGACGCCATCGATGGTTTGCCCAGTGGCCGTACGACACTAAAGGATGTAGATGATGCTGTCGACTCCATCCTTGAGCGATAATTTATTTTTTCATTCATAAGCTGTAGAATATACTTGTATCTACACACAATAATTGTAAGAGTCTGCCCTTCATGAGCAGACTCTTAATGTTGACCTTAATTTTCGTGACAAGTACTAGCTATATATAGTGAATACATGCAGTCCTTATATGACAAAACCTTACTAATAATTTTCTCTCCTTAATGAATTCGTCCCAATAATCTAGTGAGAGCTATAAACTGCAAAATAAATATAAAAAAACATACATACATTGTACAAATAAATACTTTTATTGTTTTAATTCACCGAAAATATATATCTCTGCGCTCAAAGAATGCTTCCTACCCTACATTTTATTTTTATAATAAAAATGTGAGGCATAGCAAATAATATAGAGTTTACTCTTCTCCTGATCATCAATTGTAATAAAGAAAATGAAGAAAGAAGACCTTAATTTTACCATCTATTGCGTGGGAATAGTGGCAGAAAGTTTCGGTCGCGATGCACGGGATATTTACCGGCTCATGCAACAGGGCAACATCATCATGGGATATATTGTACCATGTTTTGACGTGTTGCATTCTTTCTCTCGCGAATACATCGTAGATGACCTTACACAGCTAATGAAGAAGAAAGGACTACTGGCAGCATGATACTTTATCACACATCCGACAGATGCGTAGAACGCCATCGACCTTTACATGGCAGAACTCATTCCACGTGAAGAAGCTATCAAGCGACTTCGGAAGAAGATTCCCAACTGGCAAATATGCTTGTGTAATCAAGAACTTATTGACAAACATTTACACTTTGTGAAATCCATTGAATTGAAGAACGACGATGAATGCTAATCCAACACTTCTCCGCATGAAATATGGTCGCATTGTAGAGCGATTTGCTGAACTTGCAAAAATTTCGTTGGAAGATGCACTCACATTCTTCTATGAATCAAATACTTATGAACTCATTAGTCAAGGTATCTCCGACATGCATTGCCTCAGTGACTATTACCTTGCTGATGAACTTATGATTGAGTATAAAAAGAAGTAAGAAAATTAATCTCTATTGTGTTTTGAAGTTCCTCAACTGTTATGTTTCGCAAGGAAGCAACCTCGGAATAGAGGGTCTTGATGGGCTGATATACCTCATCTGTTTCAAGAAAAAGGCGGTCGAGCGGACAGGAAAGTAGCGAATCGGCATTGTATTTAACACCAAAAGACACATACATGCCTGCACGGATGAGTTGTTCCAACTGCTGGGGTTTGCCACGAAAACCATGGAAAATCCAGGGTTGAAGAGGAGAAATATCCTTTCTGATGCGAAGGATCTCCTCCTGGGCCTTCACACAATGCAAGATTAAGGGTACACCCAATGACTCACTCTTGGCTATCTGATGGCGGAAAACATACTCCTGAATGTCCAAAGGCGCATCGCATACCTTGTCCAATCCACACTCACCGATAGCAGTTATGAACAAGCGTTCACTCAACTTATCCTCCCACTCAAGTATCAGTTTTTCAGCATTTTCACGCTTCACATCCCAAGGATGTATACCTATGCTATCAACAGACTGCTGAACAACTTTTTCGTTGTCCAAAGCCTCATGGTGCGCGTGTATGTCTATATAAGGAGACATGATATTAAGAATACCTTGCGGAAAACCGCAAGAAAGGGTTTTGATATTATATGGTTTTAAGGTTAAAAAGGTATTGCGGAAAAAAGCAAGGAACTACTATTGAGCATTAAACTTCATCCATTGGCGGGCAAATTCCCAAATGATGATGCCAGCAGTAACGGAGACATTCATACTGTGCTTCGTGCCAAACTGTGGAATTTCGATACAACCGTCAGAGTTATCAACAACTTCCTGCTGTACGCCCTTCACCTCATTGCCCATAACAACGGCATAGCGCTTTGCGCTGTCTATCTGCAAGTTAGGCAGCAGCGTACTACCCTCACACTGCTCAATGCTCAACACGGTGAAACCCTCTTGCTGGAGGTTATGAACACAGTCGAGTGTACTCTCATAGTAACGCCACATCACACTATCCTCGGCTCCAAGTGCAGTCTTGTGTATCTCAATGTGAGGAGGACGGGCCGTGATGCCACACAGACATATACCCTCCAGACGAAAAGCATCACTTGTGCGAAACACACTACCCACATTATAAAGGCTCCTTACATTATCGAGCACTACTATGAGTGGCAGTTTCTCCGCCTTCTTAAATTCTTCCGTAGAGATGCGATTCATCTCCGTCACTTTGAGTTTACGCATATGTATATACCTATTTATATATAAGGAGACAGCAAGTATGGCACGGGATAAGCCCCATTTGCCATATAGTCTGCCTACACCTGTTGATATCTTGGTACAAAGGTATAAAAAAAGGTGCAAAACCTGTCAATAATAATTTGAAAAAAACTTGCTTTTAAATTTGGCTATATGAAAAAAAGCGTGTGTAATCAAATAAATGACACTACAAAAAAAGTTATGTAGAAGTTAAAATAATAGTTTCGACACAAATTTAGTCAGTTATTTACCATTATATTGCCCGAAAGTTGTTAACTTTGCAATTGTGAACAGGATGTTTATAACTACCATGTGATACAGTCCGCAAGCCTTGCATAGCAAATAAATAGTGCACTCGAAGGAGATGTTCATAAGGTGTTCATTACATTTTATCTCACTATCATAACTTCATATGCAAGAAAATAGGCAGTTTTTTATGAACTGTTTGAACAGGCTATCATCATCATCATAGATTTTCCTCACTTTTTAAATAAGAAAAAAAATATAAAATAATAAGATTATGGTTGATAAAGATTGGGAAGAAAAAGGTTATGTGACTGCTCCTATCCCCGAAGGTACAGACTTGAAGGCAGAAATCCGCCGTATGTGTGAAGAGAAGAATGCCGTGATCATGGCACACTACTACACCGATGGTGAGGTGCAGGATATAGCCGACTTCATTGGCGACTCATTGGCTCTGGCACAGAAGGCAGCGCAGACCGATGCCGATATCATCGTGATGTGTGGTGTACACTTTATGGGCGAGACAAACAAGATACTCTGTCCCGACAAGAAGGTGATAGTGCCCGATATGAAGGCTTCATGCTCCTTGGCAGAGAGTTGTGATGCAAAGGAGTTCAAGGAGTTTGTAGAGGCTCATCCCGACCATACCGTCATCAGTTATGTCAACACCACCGCTGCTACGAAGGCTCTGACCGACATCGTAGTGACGAGTGGCAATGCTCGCAAGATAGTGGATATGCTTCCAGAGGACGAGAAGATCATATTCGGTCCTGATCAGAACCTGGGCAACTATATAAATAGTGTGACTGGCAGAAATATGTTGCTCTGGCATGGAGCCTGCCATGTGCATGAGAAGTTCTCCGTAGAAAAGATCATCGAACTGAAGAAGGAGCATCCTGGAGCAAAGGTACTCGTGCATCCTGAGTGCAAGGGTGCAGTAGTGAAACTGGCCGACAAGGTAGGTAGCACCGCAGCGTTGCTCAAGTACAGTCAGGAGAACGAGGCAACAGAGTTCATTGTGGCTACGGAGAGCGGTATTCTCCACGAGATGCAGAAGGCATGTCCCGAAAAGACCTTCATCCCTGCACCTCCCAACGACACAACCTGTGCCTGCAATGAGTGCAACTATATGAAACTCATCACTATGCAGAAACTCTACAACTGCCTGAAGTATGAATGGCCTACCATTGAGGTGGATCCCGAGGTGGCAGAGAAGGCTATTCGTCCTATCAATCGTATGTTGGAGATGAGTTGAGGGAGCGTGAAGCGTTGAGCGTGGAAAGTTGAGCGTTGAGCGTTGATTTTTGAGCGTATAGCGTATAGTGTATAGCGTTGAGCGTTGAGCGTTGTGTGCATTTTTTTATAAAAAAATTTGGAAGAAGTACTGCCTAAAATCATAAGCGACCTGGCACTGATACTGATGGTAGCAGGCTTGGTGACAATCGTATTTAAGCGCCTCAAGCAACCTTTGGTGCTTGGATAC
Organism: Bacteroidaceae bacterium; assembly: GCA_045629325.1. GTDB lineage: Bacteria > Bacteroidota > Bacteroidia > Bacteroidales > Bacteroidaceae > Physcousia. The sequence continues at coordinate 27,544 of JAZQQX010000016.1, forward strand.
ATTGTGGCTGGATTTTTGGCAGGACCTCACATGCCCTATACGCCTACCGTTGGCGATCACGAAACACTTGAGGTGTGGAGTCAGATAGGCGTCATCTTCATGATGTTTGCTCTTGGACTGGAATTCTCCTTCAAGAAGATAGTGAAGATGGGTATGGGTCCTGTCATCTCTGCACTTATGATTATGGTGTGTATGATGGGTGTAGGTAGCGGTGTAGGCAAAATCTTCGGTTGGGGTAACATGGACCGCCTCTTCTTGGGAGGTATGCTTGCTATGAGCAGTACCACCATCATATACAAGGCCTTCGACGATATGGGTCTTCGCACCAAGAAGTTTGCCGAAGGTGTGATGAGTGTGCTCATACTCGAGGACATACTGGGCATCTTGCTGATGGTAGTACTCTCGGCAATGGCTGTGAGTCAGCGCTTTGAGGGTGGCGAACTCACTTTCAACCTACTCAAACTGGGTTTCTTCCTTCTGCTTTGGTTTGTGGTGGGTATCTATATGGTACCTCTCTTCTTGAAGAAAAACAGTCGTTTTATCAATGCCGAAACACTTCTTATAGTCAGTTTGGGTCTCTGCTTTGCCATGGTTGTACTGGCCAGCAATGCAGGTTATAGTCCTGCCTTCGGTGCCTTTATGATGGGTAGCATCCTTGCCGAAACCGTTGAGGCAGAACGCATAGAGAAGGTGGTGGGAAGCACGAAGGATCTCTTTGGAGCCATCTTTTTCGTATCGGTAGGTATGCTCGTCGATCCTTCCATCTTGATACAGTATTGGTTGCCCATATTGGTTATCACCATAGCCATCCTTTTGGGTCAGAGCATATTCGGAACGATGAGTTTCATCCTTTCCGGCCAAAATCTCAAGGGAGGCATACAGAGTGGTTTCTCAATGGCACAGATAGGTGAATTTGCCTTCATCATTGCCGGTTTGGGAGAGTCGCTTGGTGTCACCAATAAGTTTCTCTATCCTGTTGTGGTAGCAGTAAGTATCATCACTACCTTCCTCACACCTTATATGATAAAGGCTTCTGTGCCAGCATACAAAATATTTGACAAACTCCTGCCCGAGCGAATGAAGATGGCCATGGAGCGCAGAAGTGAGAATGAGGAGATAAAAGAACTGGAGAAAGAGGAAAATATACATCAGATATGGCGCAGACTGATAGCTGTGTTGGTTCGCCAGACGGTGGTGTATATGGTCATTACTATGGCCATTATCATGATCAATCTGCCCGGTGTATTGCTCACCTGTAGGAGCATCTTTGGTCACTGGGTAGGCAATGCGGTGTGTGGTATACTCACACTCGTACTCATCTCGCCTTTCATCAGAGCCATTGTGATGAGGAAGAACCATTCAAGCGAGTTTCATTATCTTTCTAAAAAGAGCAATTTTCATCTGACATTGCTTATTGGAACAGTCTTCATAAGATTCCTTTTGGCTTGCAATGCCGTGTATTATGTGTTCAATTATCTCTCGCCTTTCAAGTGGTACTATCACATCGTTGCTTCGATGCTGGTTGTGGTGCTGATGTGCATGAACAAGCGAGTGAAACTGACCAGTATACGCATAGAGCGAACATTCCGCCAGAATCTTGTAAGGCGTGAGGTAGTGTCTGCTCAAAGGGGTGATATGGCCTATGCACGCCGTCTTCAGAGTCACGATTTGCACATAGCCCGCCTCACTCTGCCCGACAATAGCAGTTGGGGTGGTAAGTCGCTGATGGAGTTGCAGATAGGTGGTCAGGATAATGTATTGATAGCCTCCATTCTGCGAGGATCTTACCGTATCAACATACCCGATGGTCACACGCTTCTCTTTCCTCGCGACATTATAGAGGTAGTGGGTGATGATACAAGTATAGAGATGCTTTCCTTGCGTATGCAGAGCGAGGTAGAACCTATGGACGATGAAGCAGGCAAACTTCATTTGCGCCCCATCACGCTCGATGCTAATTCACCCTATCTGGGCAAGATGCTGAAGGACACTGATATCCGCAACGACCTCAATTGCATGGTCATAGGATTTGAGGAGGAAGATGGTTCGCTATCCATTCCTTCAGCCAGTCGTGTTTTTCAGCGAGGAGATAAAATTTGGCTTGTCAGCAACACCACAAAATAATTTAGATCACTTACTTAAAACAAATACATATACATAAAAATGAGACACGCAAGACTTCTATTAGCCTTACTCACCACCATTCTTTTTACTTTTCATTCAACCGACAGTTTCGCCCGTTCCAAAAAGGTAAGGGTTCGTACCATAATGACCGAGGTTAAGGGTTATGCAGGTATTTGTCCCATACCCCAGCATATGGTGCAGGGTGGCATTGCCTTCAATATGCCCATACCCGAGTATGTGGAGGTGGTGAAGGGTGTGGTAGGTAAGCGTGCATTTAAGAAATATGCCGACAAAGTACCTACACAGAAGGAAGGTTATTACTTGAAGATAAGCAAGAAGCAACTGATACTCATCGGTCGTGATGAGGATGGTCTTTACTATGGTGAACAGACGCTTGCACAACTCTTGGCAAAGAGCAATACTGTGGTGGAGACCGAGATTCAGGACTGGCCTTCGGTGGAGTGCAGAGGTGCTATTGAGGGTTTCTACGGCAATCCCTGGAGTCATAAGGACCGTCTGCGCCAGTTTGAGTTCTATGGCAAGAATAAGATGAACACCTATGTATATGGTCCAAAAGATGATCCCTATCATCGTCGTCATTGGCGTGTGGCTTATCCAGAGAAGGAAGCCAAGTTGCTCAAGGAACTGGCCAGTGAGGCAAAGAAGAATCATGTACAGTTTGTATGGGCTGTGCACCCTGGTATCGACATCAAGTGGAACAAGCAGGATAGCATTGCCATTGTGGAGAAACTGGAGAGTGTGTATAAGTTGGGCGTGAACAGTTTTGCGGTATTCTTTGACGATATCAGCGGTGAAGGCACAAAGGCTGACAAGCAGGCCGGACTGATGAATTATATCACGGATAAGTTTGTCAGGAAGCACAAGGATGTGAAGCCACTCATACTCTGCCCTACCCAGTATAACAAGTCTTGGAGCAGTGGTGACTATCTCTCTACACTTGGCAAAATGATGTATCCGGAGATCCGCATTATGTGGACAGGCAATTCGGTGGTGGATATGATTGAGAAAAATGATATGGAGTGGATCAATCAGCAGATAGGTCGTAAGGCATTCATATGGCTCAACTATCCCGTGAATGACTATTGCCAGAGTCGTATTTTGATGGGCAAGACTTACGGTAATGGTCGTGACATTGCTGATATGTTGAGCGGTTTCTGTTCCAATCCTATGGAGTATGCTGAAGCCAGCAAGGTATCGCTCTTTAGCATAGCCGAATATACTTGGAATATGAATGCTTACAACGCAGAACAGAGTTGGGAGCGTGCCTTGAAATATGTGATGCCTACGAGTGTGGAGGCATTTAAGATATTCTGTGACAACAATATAGACCTGGGTGTAACGGGTCATGGTTTGCGCCGTGAAGGTGAGAGCATGAAGTTCAGACCTTTCTTGCAGATTCTCAACGAAACACCTTCCAACACTTCTGCAAGCAAGATTTCAAATAAGCAGGTCAATAAGCAGTTGGGCTACGAACTGACACAGAAGCTCTGCAATGATTTGAATTTAGAGCAACTTCGTGCTCATTTCAACGAACTGATTTGGGCATCACAGACACTCTTGGCCGACTCTGTTCGTCAGCCCGAGATGCTCAACGAAATCAAACCTTGGGTTGAGGCTATGCATCTTGCAGGACTTCGTGGACTGAACTTAATAGAGATGGCCAATGATTTGAAAAACAAGGATGATGATAAATTTATCTTTACATATAGCGACTATCATAAGAAGGATTTGGCACAGAAGCATCTTCGCAGTCGTGATTTTGAAGGTAGCATAGTTAAGGCACAACCTGCTTTTTCGGGTGATGTGGTTACTCCTTTGCTCAAGCAGTTGAGCGACACACTGATTGCGCTCTATAAGATGCAGTATAAGGAGCATTGGGATGTATTCCCTCATGGTGTGTTGCCCGATGGTGACTATTATATCATATTCAACGGAAAATTGCTTACAGACTCACTGGCTTCACCCACACAGACAGGCGATTTTCCTATCTTCCAGGCAGAGCGCGATGTAATCAATCCACAGCGACAACTATGGCATTTTGCTTACAATGAGAAGTTGGAATGCTACAACATCACCAATGTTCAGGATGGCAGATATATCAATGAGATTGGTTCGTTCTGGCGCGATATGGAGAAGAATCCCTTTGATGTGCTCTATCACTCATTCAGCATTGAGGAGCAGAATAAGTATTTCTCTATTCGCCAAACGGGTAAGGGTGGTAGCAGTTATTGGCAAAGCAATGGAAGACGCATCACCACAGGAAATGCTTCCAACAACTTCGTATTCCGTATCGTGGCAAAGGATGAGTATAAGTGATAGTTACGATATCACTCAACACTTAAAATTTCCCGTTCAACGCTCATCGTTCAACGCTCATCGTTCATCGTTCAACGCGCTTGAAGTATTTCCATGAGTTCTTGCATACCCTCACTGGCTCCTTTCTTGATGTGGTGTATGCTGTGAAAACCTGAATAGTTTACATCCTTGGGATCAATGAGATAGATGGGTGCTTCGGTGGGTACATAGTTGAGAAGGCCCGCTGCGGGATATACATTCAGACTCGTACCTATCACGATGTAGATGTCGGCTTTCAGTGTCTCTTCGATGGCATCCTCAATGCGAGGTACAGCCTCACCAAACCATACGATGAAGGGACGAATCTGACTTCCGTCTTCTGCCTTGTCTCCCATTTTCACTTCAAGTTGGTCTTGGGGAAGTTGCTTGATATAGCGTGGGTTATTAGGATCTTTGCTACTGGTCACCTTGAGCAGTTCGCCATGCAAGTGGATGATATGACTGCTTCCTGCACGCTCGTGAAGGTCGTCTACATTCTGTGTCACAACGGTAACTTGATAGTTTTGCTCCAGTTCGGCCACCAATTCGTGTCCTCTACAAGGTTTTACAGTAGGTAGTTGCAGTCGTCTTTCATTGTAAAAGCGTGTCATCAAGGCTGGATCTCTGTACCAACCTTCGATACTTGCCACATCTTCCACTTGGTATTGTTCCCACAATCCATTATTGTCACGGAAAGTACTGATTCCACTCTCGGCACTCATACCAGCACCTGTCAAAACGACTACTTTTTTCATAATATTTGTATTATCTTTCCTACAAAAGTATATAAAAATTACAAATAAAACAAAGATAATTGTGAATTATGGGTGATGGATGACAATAAATTATTAAATTTGCACCTCAAATATTATACATTATTAAATTATATGGACAAAATCAGTTATGCACTGGGACTGGGTATCGGTCATCAGTTGAAGAGTATGAATATCGAAAACTTCAGCGTAGAGGACTTCGCTCGTAGTATTCAGGATGTTATGGAAGATAAGCCCACTGCAATCAATGCACGCGATGCACAGCAGATGCTTAATGAATATTTTGCAAAGAAGGAGCAGGAGCAGGCTCAGCAGGCTATTGCTGACGGTAAGGTTTTCCTCGAGGAGAACGGTAAGCGCGAGGGTGTAGTCACCACAAAGAGCGGTTTGCAGTATGAGGTGATTACCGAAGGTACTGGCAATCAGCCCAAGGCTACCGATATGGTGCGTTGCCACTATGAGGGCAAACTCATTGATGGTAGCGTGTTCGACAGCAGTTATCAGCGTGGCGAACCTGCTGATTTCGGACTCAATCAGGTGATTCCTGGATGGACTGAAGGTGTTCAGTTGATGAAGGAAGGTGCCAAGTATCGCTTCTACATCCCCTATCTGCTGGGTTACGGTGAGCGTGGTGCTGGTGCAAGCATTCCTCCCTACAGCACTCTCATCTTTGATGTTGAACTCATCAAGGTGCTTTAATGTGATTTCATTCAACAGGTTTATACAATAATCAAAAAACATACAAAAACAATGAAGAAATTTTCGTTCCTGGTAGCTGTTGTTACAGCTGTCTTGTTCGCAGCATGCGAAGGTGGTGCTGGTATCAATATGAGCACTGCTGGCAAGGGTGGTAAGGCAAAATTGGCCAACGATGTAGATACCATTTGCTATGTGATTGGTAATCTCAATGGTAAGCAGTTGAAGAGTAATATCTTCTCAAAGGAAGGTATGAACATTGATTCGGCTTACATCGATGAGTTCCTGAAGGGTGTGATGGACGGCGCTAACGCTTCAAACGCAAAGAAGAATGCCTACATGGCTGGTGTATCTATGGGCTTCGAGATGAAGCAGTACCTGGAGAAGGGCGTAAAGTCTGAACTCTATGGTCGTGAGGATTCTACCCACACTATCAATACCAACGACTTCTTGGCTGGTTTGGTTGCTGGTATCACCAACCGTCCCTCTCGTATCGAAGGTGAGGAGTATATGCTTCAGGGCATGATCCGCGAGAAGATGAGCAAGATCTACGAGGAGACCAAGGCACAGCAGAATGCTGGTTACAAGAAGGAGAACGACGACTACTTGGCTAAGATAGCAAAGAAGGACGGCGTGAAGGAACTGGGTGACGGTATCCTCTACGAGGTTGTAACCGAGGGTAAGGGTGCTATTGCTACTGCTGAACAGCGTGTACGCGTACACTACGAAGGTAAGACCATTGATGGCAATGTATTTGATAGCAGTTATGAGCGCAACGAGCCTATCGAGTTGCTTCCCACACAGGTTATTCCCGGTTGGACAAAGGCTCTTACCGCTATGCCTGTAGGTAGCAAGTGGATTGTTTATATTCCTTACAGCCAGGGTTATGGCGATGAGGGTTATGGTCCTATCAAGGGCTTCTCTACCCTTATCTTCACCATTGAGGTTTTGGACATCCTTGATGAGAATGCTGATCCCGCTATCGAAATCATATCAGAATAATCTACATATGAAGACATTGAGATTACTGATACTTCCTGCATTTCTGCTCTTTAGTTTCTCTATGCAGGCACAGACCAGTGCCAGCAAGAAGAAGGCAAAGACAGAAACCACAAGCAAGAAGAGTGGTAAGAAGTCGAAGAAAGACTCTGCTCCCGTTGAGGTGGTTGACACCGTAGGTATCGATGAGTTTAGTTTCCATTTCGGTCGTGCCAATACTTCTGGCCTGAAGAACTATCTGGTTCAGCGCATGGGCATCGATGTGAAGTATTTGGATGACTTCATGAAGGGCTTTGAGCAGGGTGCACTCACAGAGGAGGACAAGCGCATGAAGGCTCGTCTGGCTGGTATGGAGATTCGTGAGCAGGTGAACGAGCAGGTCATTCCCCAGGCTGCTGCGCAGATTGATGAGGAGAAGGATCTCCTGAATCACGAAAAGTTCCTTGACGGTTTCCGTGCTGGTATCCTTGAGACCGAGGTTCCTGGCATCAGTATGGATAGCACACAGGCTATCGTTCGTAAGAACATGGAGTACTATCACAAGGCTCTGATGGAATCGAAGTATGGTGCCAACCGTAAGGCTGGTGAGGAATTCCTGGCAAAGAATGCGAAGAACGACAGTGTGAAGGTTACTGCAAGCGGTTTGCAGTACAAGGTACTCACCAAGGGTACTGGTGCCATTCCTACTGTAAGCGACAATGTGAAGGTTCACTATCGTGGTACCTTGATCGACGGTACGGAGTTTGACAGCAGTTACAAGCGTGGTGAACCTGCTACTTTCGGTTGTGGTCAGGTTATCTCTGGCTGGACCGAGGCGCTTACAATGATGCCTGTAGGTAGCAAGTGGATGCTCTACATCCCCTATGACTTGGCTTATGGTGACCGCGAGACTGGTAGCATCGATCCCTTCAGCATGCTTATCTTCGAGGTTGAATTGCTGGATATCGTGAAGTAAGAGGGTACTATACCTAAATATTATAGAAAAAGGCACTGAATATAGCATTCAGTGTCTTTTTTTTGCATAAAATAGTGCTTTGTATAAATTTTTTCCCTATCTTTGCTTACAAATTGTTAAATTCAATAGATTCTGTTATGGAAAAGATTGATAAACTTGACTTGAAGATTCTTGAGATTATCTCCAACAATGCGCGTATTCCTTTCAAGGATGTGGCTGCAGAGTGTGGTGTGAGTCGTGCTGCTATTCACCAGCGCGTACAGCGTTTGATTGATTTGGGTGTCATCGTAGGTTCTGGCTATCATGTTAATCCTTCAAGTTTGGGCTATAACACCTGTACATATATTGGTATCACATTGGAGAAGGGTAGCATGTACAACTCTGTATGTGATGCCTTGAGCAAAATGCCCGAAATCGTGGAGTGCCATTATACTACAGGTCCCTACTCTATGCTGGCCAAACTCTATGCTCGCGATAATGCACACTTGATGGAACTGCTCAATGGTTGCATTCAGGAGATTCCTGGTGTGATCAGCACAGAGACGCTTATATCTCTGAAGCAGAGCATCAAGAAGGAGGTACCTATCGGCAAACAGCATGCCGAGTCTCAACCCAACTTATTGGATGAGGTATAAGAGAGAGAGCATAGACATTGATATGTGTTGATATTAAGGTGAACCACATGGCGGGATTTTTCCTTCTGTGTGCATTCACCTTATACCTTATTTATATATAGATAGGAAAAGCGTGTTGAAAGACTTTGATTGGAAGCAGAAGTACGATGCTCTGCATGACGGTTATCCTGGTTATGATCGTCGTCCCGTTATTGGCATCACAGGCAATTTTGGTGACAAGGGCTGTGAATTGGCCGAAGGATACTATCGTTCGGTGCTTGAAGCAGGTGGTGTACCTATGATTATTCCACCCTATGAGGACCGTGAAGCCTTGCTCAATACATTGGATCAGGTTGATGCCTTGTTGCTTTCGGGAGGTGGGGATATGAATCCACTTTTCGTCAACGAGGATCCTCTGCCTTCGCTTCATAGCATCAATCCCAAGCGCGACCTTTGCGAACTCTTGCTTATTCGTCTGGCTTTTGACAGGCAGATTCCTATGTTGGGCATCTGTAGGGGTATACAGATGATGGCTACAGCACTGGGAGGTGACATTTATCAGGATCTTGATAGCCAATATGAGAATGGTCCTTTGGTGAAACACGATCAGCAACTGGATCGTTGCTATGCCTCTCATAAGGTGAATATTGAGGAGGACAGCATGCTTCACACCATTATGAAGGTGAATGAACTGGCTGTCAACTCGTTTCATCATCAGGCTGTTTCCAATCCTGGTTCTCATCTGCGTGTTTCGGCTCGCAGTGCTGATGGGGTCATTGAGGCCATAGAGAGCACGGAACATAAGGCTTTGCTGGGTGTACAGTGGCATCCCGAATGTTTTGTACTGGCTGGCAATAGCGTGATGATGCCTCTCTTCTCATGGCTTGTAGAGGAGGCTCATCTATATCATCGTGCACGCACTTTGCATCACCATATTCTTACGCTCGACAGTCATTGTGACACACCTATGTTCTTCGGTCAGGGTGTGCGCTTCGATCATCGTGACGAACATGTCTTGGTGGATCTTCATAAGATGAAGGAGGGTGGACTTGACGCTTCCATTATGGTGGCTTATCTGCCTCAAAAGGAGCGTGATGATGCTTCGCTTGGGAAGGCTAAAGAACTGACTGACAGTTTGCTCACACAACTGGAGGATATGGTGGATAGCCATAGTGCGTATGTGGGTTTTGCACGCACTCCCGATGAACTTATTGGCTTGAAGCACCAGGGCAAAAGGGCAATAATGAAGGGTATAGAGAATGGTTATGCCATTGGTAAAAACCTGGATTTGCTGGATGAGTATCGCAATCGTGGCGTAGTGTATATCACGCTTTGCCATAATGGTGATAACGATATTTGCGACTCTGCCCGTGGTAAGAATGAGCATGGTGGATTGAGCCGTTTCGGCAAGGATGTTGTGGCTCGTATGAATGATTTGGGTCTTATGATAGACCTCAGTCATAGTGCCGAGAGCACCTTCTGGGATGTGCTGAAGGAGAGTCGTGTACCTGTGGTGTGCAGTCATAGTAGTTGTAAGGTCCTTTGCAATCATCCACGCAACCTCACTGACGAGCAGATGCGCGCCTTGGCAGAGAAAGGTGGTGTGATGCAGGTTACCTTCTACAATGGTTTCTTGAAAGAGGAGGGTCAGGCTACGATAGAGGATGCTTTGAATCACATTGATCACGCAGTGAGTGTGATGGGTATTGACCATGTAGGTATCGGTACTGACTTTGATGGTGATGGTGGTGTGCCTGGCTTAGCAAATGCCAGTGAGGTGATCAACCTTACCCGTGGTTTGCTCCGCAGAGGTTATTCGAGCGATGATATAAGGAAATTATGGGGTATCAATTTCCTCAGAGTGATGAATTTGTGTCAAAATAGTAAGACAAGATAATGATGAAAACTTTAATATTGGGTTTGGCTATCCTTTCGTGCTTTACCTCTTGTAAAGACAAGGGTAATCAGCAGAGTGCTGGACAGGAAACGGTCAGTCAGACAAATCGTACAGAGGGTATGAGTGCCTGTCCCGAATTTTCGGGTGACACGGCTATGAGTTATATTCTGAAGCAGTGTGATTTCGGTCCTCGTGTGACGGGTACAGAAGCACATCAGTTGTGTGGCGATTATATCGTGAGTATGTTTGAGAAACTTGGTACAAAGGTCACTGAACAGAAGGCTGAACTGACAGCCTATGACGGTACCAAACTGCCTGGTCGTAATATCATAGCAAGCATCAATCCTGAAGCCAAACAGCGTCTGCTCTTCTGTGCACACTGGGATTGCCGTCCCTGGGCTGACAATGATGCTGACGAAGCCAATCATCATACACCCATCATCGCTGCCAACGATGCCGCAAGTGGTGTGGCTGTGATGTTGGAGATGGCTCGTGCTATCCAACAGCAACCTCTTGCAGAACTTGGTGTTGACTTCGTATGCTTCGATGCAGAGGACTGGGGTATGCCTCAATGGGAAGACCGTGAGGAGACAGGTGACGGAGGTTGGTGTTTAGGTTCTAAATATTGGTCACAGCATCCTCATGTTTCTGGTTATTGGGCGCAGTTTGGTGTATTGCTCGACATGGTAGGTGGCCGTGGTGCTACTTTTGCGCGTGAGAGTTATTCTGACTATTATGCACAGCCTGTTGTAAATATGATTTGGGATATCGCCAACAAACTGGGTTATGGTAACATCTTCCAAAATCGTGAGGGAGGTGCCGTAACCGATGATCATGTACAGGTGAACCAATATGCTGGTATCCCTTGCGTGGATATCATTCCCAATCATTTGAATGCTCACGGAAGTAGTTTTGGTCCTACTTGGCATACTGTCAATGACACACCGGAGAATATCGATCCTACGATTCTCAAGACTGTAGGACAGACTTTGCTTCAATTGGTATATAATGTAGCCGAATAGTCCATATATGATTTCCCCAAGGACTTTTTGGAAATAAATGAATCATTACTTAAGATTTCAACAATGACAATAAATGAAATACAAGACGAAGTGATCGAGGAGTTCGCTGACTTCGAAGACTGGATGGATAAGTATCAGCTGCTCATAGACTTGGGAAGTGACGAGCAACCTCTCCCTGCTGAATATAAGACGGAGCAAAATCTCATTGACGGATGTCAGAGCCGTGTATGGTTGCAGGCTGATATGGTTGATGGAAATGTTGTATTCCAGGCTGAGAGTGATGCCTTGATTGTAAAGGGTATTGTGGCCTTGCTTATCCGTGTGCTGTCTGGTCATACACCGCAGGAGATATTGGATGCCGATCTCTATTTCATAGAGCAGATAGGTCTGCGCGAACATCTTTCTCCTACACGAAGCAACGGTCTCTTGGCTATGCTCAAGCAGATGAAACTCTATGCTTTGGCTTTTCAGGCAAAACAGTAGATTTGATATCAAGTCACACACAATTCACAATCATTCTCACTTTTCCATTCGATAAAAATTGAAGATAGGTAATATAGATCTCGGAGAGCGCCCTGTGATGCTTGCTCCTATGGAGGATGTCACAGACATTGGCTTCCGTTTGCTATGCAAGCAGATGGGAGCTACGATGGTGTATAGTGAGTTTGTGGCTGCAGATGCCTTGGTGCGTATGGTCAACAAGAGTTTGCAGAAACTGCAGGTTTGCGAAGAAGAGCGCCCAGTAGCCATTCAGATTTACGGTAAGGAGGTGGAACCTGTACGCGATGCTGCGAAGATTGTTGTTGAACAGGCACATCCTGATGTGCTCGACCTCAATTTCGGTTGTCCTGTGAAGCGTGTTGCTGGTAAAGGTGCTGGTGCAGGAATGCTTCAGAATGTACCGAAACTCCTTGACATTACTCGTGCTGTTGTTGATGCAGTGGATGTTCCTGTAACGGTGAAGACACGATTGGGATGGGACCATGATCATCGTATCATTGTGGATCTTGCAGAGCAGTTGCAAGACTGTGGTATACAAGCGCTTACTATACATGGTCGTACTCGTGCACAAATGTATACAGGAGAGGCCGACTGGACCTTGATAGGTGAGGTAAAGAATAATCCCCGTATGCATATTCCTATCATCGGAAATGGTGACATCACTACTCCTGAAAGGGCAAAGGAATGTTTTGATCGCTATGGCGTAGATGCTGTGATGGTGGGGCGTGCAACCTTTGGTCGCCCTTGGATATTCCGTGAAATTGCTGAACATTTGCATCCCGAAATGCCTCGCTTGAATATGGATGTTCATTGGAAGATGAATGTACTGCGTGAGCAGATTAGGAAGAGTGTAGATCGCATAGACGAGTATCGAGGCATCTTGCATGTGCGTCGGCATCTTGCCGCTTCTCCTCTGTTCAAAGGCATTCCCAATTTCCGTGAAACGCGTATCCGTATGCTTCGTGCTGAAACAGAGGAATCTTTGTATGCCATTATGGATGAAGTAGAGGATTTGCTTTCGAAAATGGAGCAGGTATAGTCATAGACTATGCCCTTTTTGCTTAATAAATCTAAATAAAACTTGTTTTATTTGCCATTTCTCGCGTTTATTCTTAACTTTGTGCTTGAATTGCAATTTATAAACTCCAGCGAGAGAAATTTTAATGAAGCGTAGCGACTTCGAAATTATGGCACCAGTGGGCTCGCCAGAGTCCTTTGCAGCAGCATTGAGAGCTGGTGCAGATAGTATTTATTTTGGTATTGAGAATCTGAATATGCGTGCTCATTCGGCAAGCACATTCAGCATAGCCGACCTCAAACGCATTGCACAGGAGTGCAAGCACTGTGGCGTAAAGTCTTATCTTACAGTCAACACTATCATTTACGGAGAGGATCTTGCCTTGATGCGAGAGATATTGGATGCTGCTCATGAGGCAGGCATTTCTGCTGTCATTGCCAGTGATGTGGCTGTGATGACTTATTGCAACAAGATAGGCCAGGAGGTTCATTTGAGCACTCAACTCAACATCAGCAATATCGAGGCCTTGCGCTTCTATGCACAGTTTGCAGATGTGGTGGTTTTGGCCCGTGAACTCAATATGGATCAAGTGGCAGAGATTTATCGTCACATCGTTGAAGAGAATATCTGTGGACCTTCGGGTCAGCAGATTCGTATTGAGATGTTCTGTCACGGTGCACTTTGTATGGCTATCAGTGGTAAGTGCTATATGAGTCTTCACAATATGGGTCGTAGTGCCAATCGTGGAGAATGTATGCAGATATGCCGTCGTAGTTACACGGTGCGTGATCGTGAGACAGGCAACGAGCTCGATATTGATAACAAATACATTATGTCTCCCAAGGACTTGAAGACTATCCGTTTCATTGACCGTATGATGGAAGCGGGTGTACGCGTCTTCAAGATTGAGGGCCGTGCTCGTGGTGCTGAATATGTAGATACGGTGGTTCGCTGTTACGATGAAGCCATCAATGCCGTCTTGAGCGATCAACAGCCCCCCCAGCCCCCGAGGGGGAGTAATAATGCAGTGGAGCAGGATGTGGAGCGTCCTCTATCTTATTCCCCCTCGGGGGATAGGGGGGCTTTTTGTGACGCTGCCAAAGATGCTTGGGACGAGCGTCTGGCCAAGGTCTTCAACCGAGGATTTTGGGATGGCTATTATCAAGGTCAGCCTTTAGGAGAATGGACCAAGAAACCTGGTAGTGTGGCCACGGAGAAGAAGCAGTATTGTGGTAAGGGTGTGAGATATTACACCAAACTTCAGGTTGCTGAATTTAAGATTGAGGCTTGTCCCTTGAAGGTTGGCGATAAGGTTCTCATCACGGGTCCGACCACAGGAGCGCTCTATACTACAGTTAGTGAGATACGCTACGATCTGAAACCTGTGGAGGAGGCAAAGCAAGGCTGGCATATCAGCATTCCTCTGGAGCATAAGATAAGACGCAATGACAAACTTTTCCTCGTCAGGGAACCGAGTGAGGAGGAATTGGACAAACGATAATAATCATTCAGCCTAATTCTCGATACACATAGAAGTGTATATTGAGAAAGGCAAATTAGGAAAGAAACAAATAAGTAACAACCGCATTAACGATATAAGATAACAAATGGAATTTGAATTGATCGCCAAAACCTTCCAAGGATTGGAGGAGGTGCTGGCAAGTGAGTTGACAGCCCTTGGTGCAAACAATATACAGATAGGTCGCCGTATGGTCTCTTTCACAGGAGATCAGGAGATGATGTACCGTGCTAACTTCCAGTTGCGTACGGCTATCCGAATACTGAAGCCTATCAAGCACTTCCGTGCTACAAGTGCTGATGAAGTGTATGAGGCAGTTCATAAGATGGACTGGAGCCAGTATCTGGACAATGACACGACTTTCGCTGTGGATAGCGTGGTGTTCAGCACAGAGTTTCGCCACTCTAAATTCGTGGCTTACAAGGTGAAGGATGCCATTGTGGATCAGTTCCGCGAAAAGACGGGTGACCGACCTAATATCAGCATCACAAATCCTGATATACAACTCCACATCCATGTGGCAGAGTATGACTGCACACTTTCTCTCGACTCAAGTGGTGAGAGCCTGCATCGCAGAGGTTATCGCCAGCGTCAGGTAGAGGCTCCTCTCAACGAGGTGCTGGCTGCCGGTATCATCTTGATGACAGGATGGAAGGGTGAGACAGATTTCATCGATCCGATGTGTGGTAGTGGAACATTGCCTATTGAGGCTGCTCTCATTGCTCGCAATATGGCTCCTGGACTTTTCCGTCAGGGCTATGCCTTTGAGAAGTGGCCCGATTATGATCAGGAACTCTTCGATAAGATTTACAACGATGACAGTCAGGAACGCGAGTTTGAGCATCACATCTATGGTTATGACTGCAACCGTCAGGCTGTAGAAATTGCTACTGGCAATGTGCGTGCTGCAGGTTTGAGCAAGGATATCACTATCGCTTTGCAGGATTTTAAGGATTTCACACAACCTGCAGAGAAGAGCATCCTCATCACCAATCCTCCCTATGGAGAGCGTATCTCTTCGCCCGACTTGCTGGGTCTTTACAAGATGATTGGCGAGCGTTTGAAGCATCAGTTCCAGGACAATGAGGCTTGGGTATTGAGTTATAGAGAGGAATGTTTTGACCAGATTGGCCTGAAGCCTTCTCTGAAGACTCCTCTTTTCAATGGTTCGCTGGAGTGTGAGTTGCGTAAGTACCAACTGTTCAGTGGTAAGTATAGCGAAGCTCGTGCTGAAGGAAAGGAGATCAAATCCGACGATGACAAGAAGCGTATGGGTGAAAAACGCCGTTTCAAGCAAAACCGTGACTTCAAGAAGAGTCTGGACGAGGCTGATGATAAGCGTAGTTTTGAGCAACGCCGTCGTGACCGTATGGAGGAGGAACTCAATGAGCACAATGGCCGTTATCACAGAAGCGACAAGGATGAGCACAATGGTCGTTATCATCGTGATGATCGTCGTGGTGGTGATCGTCGTGGCGGATTCCGTCGTTTTGATGGTGATGGAGAGGACTCACGCGGTGGATTCCGTGATCGCCGTGATCGTCAAGATGATCGTAAGCGTAACTTTGGTGGCAAGCGTGACTTCAAGGAAGGCCGTGATTTTGGCGGTAAGCGCGATTTCAAAGAGAAGCGTGGCGGTTTCGGAGGCAAAAGAGACTTCGGAGGTAAGCGTGACTTCGGTGGTAAGAGAGGTGGTTCTTCAAGAGGTTTCCGCGATGATGAAGATTAAAAAGACGCTTTCAGCCCTGTTTCTCATGTTGATGACAATGTCAAGCGTCATGGCACAGAAGCAATTCACCCTCGATGACCTTATGTCGGGTGGTAGCAATGCTTATAACCTGCGCCCCGAGACAAAGTATACACAGTGGTGGGGCAACACGCCCTTGGAGACCACACCTGACGAGGTGAAGAACCTCTTGACGGGTGAGACGATTGTCAGTGTGGAGCAGTTCAATAAGTGGTTGCCCGAGAAGGCAGCTTACAGCGGGCACTACCTATCCTTCCCTTACGCAGATAAGTCTGTTGTAGAGACGGTTCGTAGCAATCGCCGTGTGCAGGTTGATTTCAAGACCGGGCAGGTACTGCTGGATGTTACTCTGCCTCGTGGTGCGCAGAACAGTGACTTCAACCCTATCAGCCTCCATACGGCCTATACCATCCAGGGTAACCTGTATGTGGTGGATGCAAAAGGCAACCAGCAGCAGATAAGCACGGATGGCAGTACGGATGGTTCGGACAACATCGTGTATGGTACGAGCGTGCACCGTGATGAGTTCGGTATCACAAAGGGTACTTTCTGGAGCCCTGATGGCCAGCAACTTGCTTTCTACCGTATGGACCAGAGCATGGTGCCCAGCTACCCTCAGGTGGATATTACCTCCCGCATCAGCACAACCTACACTGACCACTACCCTATGGCCGGTGAGACGAGTCATCAGGTCAAGGTGGGCATCTATAATGTCCAGACTCAAAAGACTGTTTGGTTGGAACTCGAAGGTGCATCAGATGACTATCATTCCAACCTTTCCTGGGCTCCTGATGGCAAAACGCTTTATATCTTTGAGCTGAACCGCGACCAGAATGATATGCGTCTCTATGCCTACAGTTCCGAGACAGGCAAGCCTATCCAACTGATCTTGCAAGAGTGCCACCCCAAGTATGTGGAACCTCTGAATGGCCTCACATTCCTACCTTGGGATAATACGAAGGCTGTAATGCAGAGCCAGCGAGACGGGTTCAATCATCTTTATTTGATTGACCTTGCGAAAGTTTCTTCAACTCCTCGCCAGACAAACTTTGAGGATGGTGGTTCTGCCTTGGACTATGTTCCCGTTCAGCAGATTACAAAGGGCTCACTATCTACGCTCAATCAGAAGTGGGTGGTACAGAGTTTCCTGGGCTTCAATGAGAAGTCCCGTGCTATTCTTTTCCAGGCTAATGCACAGGATGCACGCCAGTCATTGGTGTATAGTGTTCCTGTCAAGGGTGGCAAACTTCAGTTGCTGAGCGTGGCTGATGGTGTACACAGTGCTGTACCCAGTGCTGATGGGTCGCAAATCCTCGACAAGTATTCTTCGCCTACCATTCCTAATGCCATTGATCTGATTGATGTGAAGAAAGGTACGAAGCAGAACTTACTGACGGCCAAGGATCCTTGGAAGGAGAATGGCTATAATATCCCCGAGATAACGAGTGGTAGTATTAAGGCAGCTGATGGTGAGACTGATCTCTACTATCGTATGGTCAAGCCTGTCAACTTCGATCCCAGCAAGAAATATCCTACCGTAGTCTATGTCTATGGTGGTCCTCATGCCCACAATGTGGATGCACGCTGGCACTGGTGCCTGCGAGGATGGGAAGCTTATATGGCTCAGCAGGGCTATTTGCTCTTCATCCTGGACAATCGTGGCAGTGAATGGCGTGGTCGTGCCTTTGAACAGGCTACTTTCCGTCATCTTGGTGACATCGAAATGCAGGATCAGATGGAGGGTGTGAAGTACCTGAAGTCATTGCCTTATGTGGATGCTGACCGTATGGGTGTGCATGGATGGTCGTTTGGTGGTTTTATGACTACCAACCTTATGTGCTCTTATCCCGAAGCCTTCAAGGTAGGTGTAGCCGGTGGTCCTGTCATCGACTGGAAATACTATGAGGTGATGTACGGAGAGCGCTATATGGACACACCGCAGACCAATCCTGAGGGCTATGCCTCAAGTAGTCTGTTGAACAAAGCGAAGAACCTACAGGGCCGCCTGCAGATCATCTTTGGATACAACGATCCCACTTGCGTTCCTCAGCACACTTTGTCTTTCCTGAAGGCTTGTATCAATGCGGGTACTCAACCCGACCTGTTCACCTATCCCGGAGCGGGTCACAATATGTCAGGTCGTGACCAGGTACATCTGCATGAGCGCATCACGCGTTATTTCAACGACCATTTGAAATAAGAGTTCGTAATACATCGATTATACATTATTAATATATAAAGAAAACAATGAAAATTTTATTGTTGGGCAGTGGCGGTCGTGAGCACGCACTTGCTTGGAAAATCAGTCAGAGCAAGAAGGTAGAAAAACTCTTCATTGCTCCAGGTAATGCAGGAACAGCAGGTATGCCTTGTGCTGGATGTACATGCACTCCTCAGTGTGTATCGGAGAATGTAGCAATCAAAGCTGATGACTTTGAAGCTATCAAGCAGTTCGTACTGACTCAGGGTGTTGACATGGTTGTTGTAGGTCCCGAGGATCCCCTCGTAAAGGGTATCTACGATTATTTCAAGCAGGATGATGCATTGAAGGCTATCCCCGTGATTGGTCCTTCAAAGAAGGGTGCTGTATTGGAAG
This sequence comes from Bacteroidaceae bacterium, assembly GCA_045629325.1. Classification (GTDB taxonomy): domain Bacteria; phylum Bacteroidota; class Bacteroidia; order Bacteroidales; family Bacteroidaceae; genus Physcousia. The sequence goes on from JAZQQX010000016.1 coordinate 46,360, forward strand.
GAAGCAAGGACTTTGCAAAGGGCTTTATGCAGCGTCATAATATCCCCACAGCTGCCTACCAGACTTTCACTGGTGAGACTTTGGCCGAAGGAAAGGCTTTCTTGAAGACCTTACAGGCTCCTTATGTATTGAAGGCAGACGGTCTTTGTGCTGGTAAGGGTGTGCTCATCCTTCCCACGCTGGAGGAGGCTGAAAAGGAATTGGAAGAGATGCTTGGCGGTATGTTCGGCGGTGCCAGCAGTCGTGTTGTCATCGAGGAATTTATGAGCGGTATTGAGTGCTCCGTTTTCGTTCTTACGGATGGTAAGGACTATGTCATCCTTCCAGAAGCAAAGGACTACAAGCGCATCGGTGAGCATGATACGGGCTTGAATACTGGTGGCATGGGTAGTGTTAGTCCTGTACCATTTGCTACAGCAGAATGGATGAAGAAGGTTGAGGACCGCATCATCCGTCCCACTGTTGATGGCTTGGCAGAGGAAGGCATTGAATATAAAGGATTTATCTTCTTTGGCCTAATCAATGTAGAAGGCGAGCCCAAAGTTATTGAGTACAATGTTCGTATGGGTGATCCTGAGACAGAGAGCGTCATGTTGCGTATCAAGAGCGACTTGGTTGACTTGCTCGAAGGTGTTGCTACTCAGACCTTGGCAGAGAAGACCATTGAGTTTGATGAGCGTGCAGCCGTTTGTGTGATGCTGGTAAGTGGTGGTTATCCTGAGGCTTACGAAAAGGGATATGCTATTTCGGGTATCAATGAGGTAGAAGGAAGTATCGTATTCCATGCAGGTACGGCAGAAAAGGATGGTCAGGTAGTGACTGCTGGAGGTCGTGTCATTGCAGTCAGTTCATACGGCGCCAACAAGGCAGAAGCTCTCTCAAAGAGTTTCCAGGAGGCACAGAAGATTCAGTTTGAGAAGAAGTACTTCCGCTCTGATATTGGTGCAGACCTGTAAGTTGTAGAGAGGCAGGTAACAAAGAAGGGAGATACATCGGTTGTTAACTGAAGGATAGGCATGAGAAAGAAACGACTGCAGAATCATGTTGCAGGCAGTGTGTTTACGCTGCCTGTATGTGCTGTCATTGCAGTCTTGGTATGGTGGCTTCCCCTCGGTCAGTACAATGTTAGTTATGCTATAGGCTTAGGCCTGGCTACACTCATCGCTTTTGTACTGCTGGAGACCAACAACCGTTTCCAACTCATCCGTGTTCGTTCACGCATCGTTGCCAGTGCTTGGGTGCTTTGCGCGGCATGTATTGCCTCGTTGCATGAATGGCACCACGGAACGATTGTGGCCTTATGCCTTGCAATAGCACATTTCTTCCTCTTCTCTTCATATGAGAAGCGACAACCCGTCAATGACTCTTTCCACACGGGTCTGTTCTTAGGTATCGGTACGCTGTTCATACCCTGGATAGTGGTGTTTCTGCCTCTTTTCCAGTTGCATCAAGCCGTCTATCTGCGTAGTCAGACCCTTCGTTGCTTCTTTGCTACTATCATAGGTTGTATCTTCCCTGCTTTGCTCGTAACGGCCCCTATGGTCTTCACACAAGACTATTCTCGGTGCATACAATGGTACGACATGCTGATGTCTGTTTCGTATATTGCTCCGGAGAATTATCTTGCACTTACGCTCCAGCAGGTACTCTCATGGCTTTTGCCATGCTTGCTTATCTTGCTGGGAGGCATACACTACCTTTGCACGAGCTACGATGATAGAATCAGTGTGCGAATGATGCTCTACATCCTTTTTACGGATGCACTTGTCATTCTGCTGTTTAGTGCATTGCAACCTCAGTATGCCGAACTGCTGATTCCGGCTATGCTGGTGTGTGGATGTGTCTTTATTGGGCATTTCTTTGCACTGACGAAGAGTTGGTTCACCAACTTTCTCTTCATACTCAGTTTGATGTGCCTTGCTGGTGTAGGATATCTCACGCTTTGGAATGCTGACATACCGATGAAGAAAGTCGTAAGTTTGTTTGCAATACCACAAAAGCAGAAGCCTGTTCCTCATCATAAGGTTAAGCCGCAGAAACCTCAGAAGCCAGCCCCCGTCATCGCTAAGGACAGTGATTCGTTGACCGTTCCTGTATATGAGATGATGGAGCGTAGAAGTATTGACACGATAGATTACCAGGGTATGGACAGCGTGATGCTACAACCTCAGGAAACAGATGATTATCAACCCATTGAAATAAGAACTACTCAAGACTCATTGACAAAAGATAGTTTATAGATATAACGATGCTCTCCTTTCTCATCTCATATGGATACATAGGCATGTTCATTGCCTCTTTCATTGCTGGAAGTGTTTTTCCTTTCAGCAGTGAGGCCATATTGACGGGACTCCTGATTGCGGGAAGTTCGGCTATTCCCCTTTTCTTCTCCGCAACGATAGGCAATGTGCTGGGCAGTATGTTCAATTTCTGGGTGGGCAGTCTTGGTGACCCAATAAAAATCCAGAAGTACACCCGTGTGAGCGAAGAGAAGATGCAAAGAGCCATGTCGTTTGTACAGCGCTATGGGGCATGGATTGGTTTTTTCACCTTCATTCCCGTTGCGGGTTCTGTGCTCTCGGTCAGTTTGGGATTTCTTCGGGCAAACCCTTATGTTACGCTGTTCAGCATCACAATAGGCAAGTCTTTGAGATACTTGGTACTAATATGGGTTGTCATGCAGATGATGTAGATTTAATACATATAAAACATAAGATTAATATATAATACAGAAAGTAAATAGAGAAAGCGATTATTATCAATTAACAAATAAAACCATTAAACAATGAAAAGTTTCAGATTGATAGACAACCTGATGGGTTGGCTTATCTTTGCCGTAGCTGCGTTCACATACTGCAGTACGATTGAACCCACGGCAAGCTTTTGGGACTGCCCGGAGTTTATTACCACAGGCTATAAGCTTGAGGTTGGACACCCACCAGGCGCACCCTTCTTTATGTTGACGGCTAACATCTTCACACAGTTTGTTAGCGATCCCTCACAAGTAGCCAAGATGGTGAACATTATGTCTGCGCTTTTGAGTGCATTCTGTATATTGTTCCTCTATTGGACTATTTCACACTTGGTTCGTCGCTTGATTTGCAAGGCAGGTCAGGTACAAACTTTGCCCCAGTTGATTTCCATTGAAGCAAGTGCAGTAGTAGGTGCATTGGCTTATACATGGAGCGATACTTTCTGGTTCAGTGCAGTAGAGGGTGAGGTATATGCCTACTCTTCTTGGTTCACAGCTCTTGTAGTATGGTTGATGTTGAAGTGGGAGGATGAGGCAGACGATCCACGCAGTGACCGTTGGCTTATCCTGATTGCCTACATGACGGGTCTGAGTATTGGTGTCCACCTGCTCAACTTGCTTTGTTTGCCCGCTCTCGTTCTCATCTACTATTATCGTAAGTTCAAGAATGTAGATATGAAGGGCACATTCATGGCACTGTGTGTGAGTGTGGTCATCCTTGCAGCTGTACTCTACGGTATCGTACCCGGTATCGTAAAGGTAGGTGGCTGGAGCGAGTTGCTCTTTGTCAATGTGCTTGGCATGCCTTTCAATACAGGTCTCATCATCTACATCATTGCTCTTGTATCTACTGTTGTGTGGGCTATCTGGGAGACACATCGTGGTGTAAGCAAGGATCGTACGAATGTGGCTTACATCCTGAGTGTGGCATTGCTGGGTATACCTTTCTACGGATATGGTGCACAGAGCATCGTGATAGGCCTCGTGCTTCTTGCTATCCTGGCATGGGTTCTCTGGTTTAAGTCTTGGCTCACACCTCGTCTGAAGAGCACCTCTTTGCTCTGCTTGTTGATGATTATGATTGGATACAGTTCATATGCTGTCATTGTCATCCGTAGTGCAGCCAATACTCCTATGGATCAGAACTCACCCGAGGATATCTTCACCCTGGGCCAGTACCTCAATCGTGAGCAGTATGGTGATCGTCCTTTGCTCTACGGTCAGACCTTTGCTTCCGAATTGCAGTGGGACAACAACGGTATGCCCGTCAAGACTGAAGGTGCACCCGTTTATCAGCGTGTAGAGAAGGCATCGAAGGATCAGCCTGATGAGTACAAGATCATTCGCTACAATGACAAGTACAAGTATCAGTACAACATGCTCTTCCCACGAATGTACGATGATGGTCATGAGTACGACTATCTGAACATGCTACCTGGAGGATTCAAGGGCAAGCCTGTGAATATGACCGATCGCTATGGCCATGAGTACACTGCCTATGTGCCTACTATGCTGGAGAACCTTCAGTTCTTCATTGGCTATCAGGTAAGCAATATGTATTTGCGTTATTTCATGTGGAATTTCGCAGGTCGTCAGAATGATCTTCAGAATGGCAATGGCTACGATTTGGAGAAGGGTAACTGGATCTCGGGTATCTCTGTACTAGACAATGCCCGTCTGGGTAATCAGAACCTTCTGCCCGACGATTTGAAGAACAACAAGGGACACAATGTATATTACATGTTGCCCTTGCTTCTGGGCCTCATCGGTATGTTCTGGCAGATCATGCAAAGCGATGAGAGCGTGAAGCAGTTCTGGGTGGTATTCTTCCTGTTCTTCATGACGGGTCTTGCCATTGTGATCTATCTGAACCAGACTCCCGGTCAGCCTCGTGAGCGTGACTATGCATACGCAGGTAGCTTCTACGCATTTGCTATCTGGATAGGTATGGCAGTTGTGGCCATCACGGATATGATCAACAAGTTCTTGAGCAAGAAGGGCGAGATGTCAAAGCAGATGAAACTGATCACTGCACTTGTTCCTTGTGTCTGCGTGGCTGTGCCTGTGCAGATGGCTGCGCAGAACTGGGATGACCACGATCGCTCAGGCCGATACACATGTCGCGACTTTGGTATGAACTATCTCTCTTGTCTTTCCGACGAGGGTAATCCTATCATCTTCACCAATGGTGACAATGATACATTCCCATTGTGGTACAATCAGGATGTAGAAGGTTTCCGTACCGATGCACGTGTATGTAACTTGAGTTACCTGCAAACCGATTGGTATATCGACCAGATGCGTCGTCCAAGTTTTGACTCTCCAAGTCTGCCTATCGATTGGAAACGTATCGATTATGTTTCAGGAACCAATGAATATGTTCAGGTTCGCCCAGAAATGAAGGAAGGTGTCCGCATGTTCAACCAGGAGCATCCAGAGGAGGCCCGCAAGACATTAGGTGAAGATCCTTTCGAACGGAAGAATGTGTTGAAGAACTGGATTCTGAATCCAGAATTCCACTATGTTCCTACCGATTCCTTGCATATCACACTTGATAAGGAAGCAATCCGCAAGAGTGGCATGAGTATCCCTGGTGATTCTATTCCAGATGTGATGACCATCTCTTTGGGTAACAAGCGTGGTTTGTATAAGAGTGAATTGATGATGCTGGAGATGTTGGCTAATTGTAACTGGGTTCGACCAATGTATATGGCAATTACTGTTGGTAGGGAGAACCACTTGGGATTGGACAACTACTTCTTGCAGGAAGGTTTGGCATACCGTCTTACTCCATTCAATTTTGCAGAATATGGTTTGATTGATGACAATCCAAACGATCATGCTATAGATTCTGAAAAGATGTACGACAACCTGATGAATAAGTTCAAGTTTGGTGGTGTGGATACCAAGGGAATCTATCTTGACGAAACCGTGCTTCGTATGTGCAGTAGTCACCGCAGAATGTTTGGTTTACTTATTACCGAATTGATTGTGGAAGGAAAGAAAGACAAAGCCTTAAAGGCATTGGAATATTGCGAAAAGGTA
>JAZQQX010000017.1:0-10678 GCA_045629325.1 Bacteroidaceae bacterium
GCCTCCGACTTCTTCATGAAGTCCATGTAGGGGGCCACGTGCACGAAGTACTGGCGGTAGCCCTGGCAGAGGTGGTTGAGATGGGGTTCGCCCGTGGCGGTGTGGGCAAAGCGGTTGCGGGGGCACTCGCCATTGCAAGCAAAGAGCCACTCGCACTCCTTGCACTGTGAGGGTAGCCACTCTTGCTTGATGCGCGAGAAGGCCTGCTGCTGGGGGGAGTGCATGAGTTGGTAGATGGTCTGCTGGTGGATGTTGCCCAGACGGTATTCGGGAAAGACGAAATGGTCGCAGCTGTATATGTCGCCATTGAACTCCATCACGGCGGCATGGCCACAGTCACGGGCTAGGGTGCAGACGCCGGGAGCCATACCCATCCAGCCTGCCAGCGTGGCGTCGAAGAGCTGCACGAAGTATTCTCCCACATCGTGTCTCACCCATTCGTCGAAGATGGCGCAGAGGAAACGGCCCCACTGCTCCGGTGTGACGGAGAAGGGCGCGAGGGTGGCCTCGGTGTCGCCCAGGTGAGCAAGCGATGCGTCGAGCGATGAGCGTTGAGCGTCGAGCGAAGGACGGTGGGAGGCAGGCGATGGTTTCAGGCGTTCGACGATGGGGGTGAACTGCAGGTAGTGGCAGTGGAGCTCATCGCGGAAGAAGCGGTAGAAGTCGAGTGGATAGTCGGCATTGAAGTCGTTGACCACAGCCATGGCGTTCCACTCCACTCCGTACTTGTTGAGCAGGTCGATGCCGTGCATCACCTTCGCCCAGGAGGGTTTGCCCTGACGGGTGCGGCGGTACTCGTCGTGGAACTCCTGCGGACCGTCGATGCTCACGCCCACGAGCCATCCGTTGTCGTGCAGGAACTGGCACCACTCGGGGGTGATGAGGGTGCCGTTGGTCTGGATGCAGTTGCTCACGGGTCGTCCCTCGGCATAGTACTGCTGCAGCTGCATGGCACGCTTGAAGAAGCTCAGGGGACGCATGAAGGCCTCGCCACCATGCCAGGTGAAGAGCACCTCGGGGGTGACTTGCGACTGGATGTACTGCTTGATGTACTCCTCCATCACCTCGTCGCTCATCACATGGCTGGGCACTTCATCGTAGAGCCCGGCCTTCTCCAGGTAGTAGCAGTACTGGCACGCCATGTTGCAGCGTGCACCTACTGGCTTGGCCATTACATAGAGGGGAGAAAGCATGCGAACGAATTGAAAATGGAAAATGGATAATTGAAAATTAAATACGCAGGATGAGATAAGAAACAAAAATGAACGAAAATGAACGAAAATGATATTTTTTCTTTCTGCGGTGAATAATTTAATATTTTTGTTTATTCACGTTTATTTTTGTTTCAATAACATCGCGTATGCTGACAGGTATATTATTTGCCATTACTTATATATGTGCTTGCCGTACTGGTAGTGGTTGTAGTCGAGCATCTGGCGGTCGAGGGACATGCGACGGCGGAAGTCCTCGAAGTCCTTGAGTTCCTGGGGCGTCCAACCTGTCTCGGCAAGGGCTATGAGGCGGGGCAGGGCAAGATACTCCAGATACTGCCCGTCACTCACCCACTCGGTCCAGAAGGTGCCTTGTACACCGATGTACTTTGCTTGCAGTGAGGCAGGCACTTCGTCGGGCACGGGCACATAGTTGTAGGTGCCCTCCACGGTGTCGTCGCCTGCACCGGCTGCGGCATAGGGATCGGCGGGGTCTTGCTTACGATTGATATAGTAGCCTCCCTGAGCTGTGTGGTACTCGGTGATGATGGTGCGCAGACCCAGTTCGGCTGCCATGCGTGCTCCCCGCTGACAGGGATTCCAGCTCATCACCGTGGCTCCGGTGCGGGCCATGATGTCGAGGTCGGCCCCCTTGGCAGTGACGCTCTCGTTCCACACGATGAGTTGCTTGCCGTGAGCCTGTACATGCTGACTGATTTCCTTGATGAAGTGTGACTGGAGTTGGCGATAACTGCTGAGCCCCAGTTCCTTATAGCGTGCCTGGCAGGCTTCGTTGGTCTCCCATGCCTTGGTGGGACACTCGTCACCTCCTATGTGGATATAGGGGTAGGGGAAGATGTCCATGAGTTCGGTGAGAATGTTCTTGGCAAACTCCACAGCCTTGGGGTTGGCCACATTCATCACATCGGCATATACGCCTCCCTGGTTGGTCTGCACCTCATGCTTACCTTCGGGTGTACAACTGTATTCTGGATAACTGGCCATTGCTGCGCAGAAGTGTCCGGGCATATCCACCTCGGGCAATACACTGATGTGGCGCTCTGCTGCATAGCGCACCACTTCGCGCATCTCGTCTTGGGTGTAGTAGTGTGCATAGGGTTGTCCTGTCCAGTAGGTGCCTTTGTCCATAGGGTTGAGGCGCACATTCTTGGCCACGCTGCCCACGCTCACCAGTTTGGGATAGCGTTTGATCTCGGCTCTCCACCCTTGGTCGTCAGTGAGATGCCAGTGAAACACATTCATCTTGTAGGCTGCCATGATGTCGAGCATACGCTTGATTTCCTCCACGGGGAAATAGTGGCGACTTACATCGAGCATGAATCCTCGGTATCCGAAGCGGGGCTCATCCTTTATGCTGAGGCAGGGTAGGGCAAATCGTGTCACCGAGGGATCCTTCACGCGGGCCATGACACAGGGAGGGAGCAGTTTCTTGAGTGTCTGCATGCCGTAGTAGAATCCGGCTGTGGTGCTGGCCTTGAGAAGGGCATGGTCGGGCGTGATGTCGAGCATGTACCCTTCATCAGACAGTGTGGCGTCCTGCTCCATGCGGATGAGACCGTCGGTACTGTTTGTGGCCTGGGCCTGGAGGGGTGTGGAGGCATTGATGTCGCTCACGAAGCGTGCTGCCTCGCGACTTATGCTATCGGGCAACTCACCAAAACTGACCTTCAATCCCTGGGTGAGAAGCAACTCACCATGTCCGGGCGTGAGTGACTGGGGACGCGGGGTGAGATTCACCTCCGTCTGGGCTATGCAGGTAAGGCAAAATGCCACACTGCAAAGTAGCAGTTGGAGTCTTTTCATGTGTTTTTCGTTTGAGTAATGGTGGGGCATTACTTGTAAAGGTAGGTCGCTGTCCTTTCCTACAGCAGACTCTTGCTGAGATACCTCACGGGGTACCATACGGCAAGCCATCCTACAATGAGTACGGTGAAGAACACCACTACGAGGTCCCACACTTGAATGCTGACGGGATAACTTTCACGGATGAAACTGCCTTCTGCATCGCCCATGGTGATGAGGCCCAACTCTTGCTGTACGAGACAGAGTGCCACACCTATCACGATGCCTACAATGGCTCCGAAGGCACTGATCATACGACCTTCGAGCATGAATATCTGGCATATCTGCTTGTTGTCGGCTCCGAGGTTGCGCAGGGTTTCTACATCTTTCTTCTTGTCTATCATCAGCATCGATAGCGAACCTACGATGTTGAAGCAGGCTACGAGGAGGATGAAGGTAAGGAAGATGTAGGCAATGAACTTCTCCACATTCATGATGTGAAACACCTCTTCCTGTTGCTCATATCGGTCACGCACCTTGAATTTCTCCCCGAGCATCTTCTCTATCTCGCGCTTTGCACGGCCCACATTGGCATCGTCCTTGAGGCGCAGATGGAGTGAGGTCACCTCACCCTTGCGGTCGAGCAATTCGCGGGCGAAGCGTATGCTGGTGAGGATGTAACTGCCGTCGTATTTGCTTTGCTTCACTTGGAACACCACGCCGGGCGAATACAGTTCGCGGGCGTTGAAACTGCTCAGTGGATTCTGCGGGTTCACACGCTCGCCCTTCTTGGGGGCATAGATGGTGAGGGGTTTTTCAAACTCGGCCTGCAGTCCCATTCTCACGGCCAGCTGAATGCCGAGTATGCCATAGTCCTTCACACCGTCGTCCAGCACCAGCTGGCCGGTACCGAAGAAGAGTTCCTCACTGCTCACCTGTTGCAGGAAGTTGTCCTCCACACCTCGCACATTCACCACCACCTGCTGTCCGCCTTGTACCACCAGGGCCTTTCCCTCCACACACTCGGAGAGTACGGCTATCTTGTCGTACTTGCGCAGTGCCGTGACGGCTTTGTCGGTGGAGGAGAACGATGCACCTTCGGTGGCAGTGATCTCCAGTTCGGGGTCGAAGGCGGTGAAGAGATCGGCCACGAAATCCTGGAAACCATTGAACACGCTTAGGATGCACACCATGGCCATCGTGGCTGTTGCCACACCGCAGGCTGAGATGCCCGAGATGATGTTGATGGCATGATGGCTCTTCTTGGAGAAGAGGTATCGCTTGGCTATGAACAGGTTGAAATTCATTACTTCTTCAGCAGTTCGTCAATATGCTCTACATAGTCCAGTGAGTCGTCCACGAAGAACTTCAATTCGGGGATGATGCGCAACTGAAAGCGCACACGCTGACCCAGTTCGAAGCGCAGTTGCTTCTGGTTCTCATTGATGTTGTTCACTATCTCCTCGGCCTTCTCGCTGGGGAACACACTCAGGTAGGCACGGCAAATGCTCAGGTCGGGACTGATGCGACATTTGCTCACGCTCACCAGCACACCCCTCATCTGCCGGGTCTGTGCCACGAATATCTCGCTCAGCTCCTTCTGCAGGAGTCTGGCTATCTTGTTTTGTCTTGTTGTTTCCATGTTTTTTTGTTTTTTCTTCTTTCGTACTTCGTCTTTCGTTAGCGAAGCGCTCAACCAATCTTCCTTATCAAGGTCAGTCCGTCTCTTATGGGCACAATCACCTTTTCCACGCGTGGATCCTTGGCCACGAGATCATTGAAGGCCTTCACACCTAAGGTCTGTTTGTCGCTCTCTCGTGTATGTTCTTCCACCACATGGCCGTACCACAGGGTGTTGTCGGCTATGATAAATCCTCCTTTTCGCAGTCGGGGGAGCACCATCTCGTAGTACTCCACATATTCGCGCTTGTCGGCATCGATGAAGGCGAGGTCCCACTCTATGTCCATCTGGGGCAGAAGGTCGAGTGCATCGCCTATGTGGAGGTGTATCTTGTCTGCATAGGGACTTCCCTCAAACCAGGGGCGGAGGAAGTCTTCCTGCTCGTCTACCACCTCGAAGGTGTGCAGTTCGGCTCCATCTTCCAGGGCCTCGGCCATGCTCAGCGCCGAATAACCGGAGAAGGTACCCAACTCAAGCACTCTCTGTGGGCGTATCATCGACACGAGCATCTTCAGCAGTCGGCCCTGCAGATGTCCGCTGGCCATCTGTCCGTAGGCGAGTCGCAACTGTGTGTCGCGCCACAGTGCGTGGAGGTATTCACCTTCTTCGTCTATGTGCTTCAGTATGTATTCGTCCAGTTCCAAGGTTTTCTCTATTTTCCAAGGCTGTTTCTCTACCTTCATCTTATCCCACTCGAGGTGTAGGGGACTTTCATCGTTCACCTCTCATCGCTCACCGCTCATCGCTCATCGCTCATCGCTCAACGCCTCAATAGCCAGACGGTAACTGTCCAGACCGAATCCGCATATCACGCCCTTGCATCCTGCTGAGATGAGGCTTTTGTGGCGAAACTCCTCACGCTGGTGTACATTGCTGATGTGTACCTCGATAGCGGGGGTGCTGACGGCCTTGAGTGCATCGAGCAGAGCCACGCTGGTGTGGGTGTACGCACCGGCGTTGAGCACGATGCCGTCGTAACTGAATCCCACTTCGTGTATCTTGTCTATCAGGTCGCCTTCGTGATTGCTCTGGTAGTAAGCTATCTCGATGTCGGCATAGCGCTCACGCAGGGTCTGCAGGTAGGTCTCAAACCCCTCATTGCCATAGATGCCGGGCTCTCTTTTGCCCAAAAGGTTCAGATTAGGTCCGTTGATAATTTGTATTTTCATCTCTTTTTCGTACTTTTGTGGGGTCAAAGGTACGAAGAAATTTGAGATAAACAAAAAAGTTACTGCAAAATCAGTCACATAGCGATGAAGAAGTCTCCTACACATCAGCCTCAGGCCTGCGAGATCACCGGTACGGCCGTACCTCGCCCCATCGTGACGCGCTACATTCAGTACCTGCGTTTGGAGCGCTCGTACACGGGCAACACGCTCGATGCTTATGTGCGCGATTTGCAGAAACTCATCAACTATCTGGGCGATGAGGGTATCGATTTCCGTCGTATCACCTTGGCTCAGCTCGACCAGTTCGCTGCTCAGATTTCCGACCTGGGCGTGGCGCCTCGTTCGTTGGCTCGCATCCTCAGCGGGGTGCGTAGCTTCTACCGTTTTCTCACGCTTGAGAAGGAGATTGAGACCGACCCCACCGAACTCCTTGCTTCGCCCAACATCGGCAAGCATCTCCCCGATGTGCTTTCCACGGAGGAGGTGGATGCCATCATCGGGGCTATCGACCCTGCCATGCGTGAGGCTCGTCGCGATCATGCCATCATAGAGATGCTCTTCAGTTGCGGACTGCGTGTGAGCGAACTTTGCGATCTTCTCATCAGCAATCTTTATCTCGACGAGGGTTATATCCGTGTGCATGGCAAGGGCAACAAGGAGCGCCTCGTGCCTATCTCTCCCGTAGCCATCTCGTGCCTGAGGGAGTGGTTTGAGGACAGGGCCCAACTGGACATCAAGGCGGGCCATGAGGATTATGTCTTTGTGTCCATGCGTCGCCGTACCCGTCTGAGTCGCATCACGCTCTTTGTGCGCATCAAGCAGTTGGCCGAATTGGCTGGTATTCAGAAGAATATATCGCCTCACACCTTCCGCCATTCTTTTGCTACATCTCTGCTTGAGGGTGGGGCCAATCTGCGTGCCATCCAGGCCATGCTCGGCCATGAGAGCATCGCCACTACGGAGATCTATACGCACATCGACCGTACGCATCTCACGGAGCAGATTCTGGAGCATCATCCGCGCAACATTCTCTGGAAGGAGAAAAATTGTTAATGCGTATTAAATAATGTACGCAAGTCTTCGGCTTCTCGCCTTTTTTTTCTACCTTTGTGCGCTCTAAGGCGAAATTAGTAATCAAAACAAATATACATCATGAAGAAAAATGTGATTTTCCTTTTGGCTGGTAGCGTAGTGATGCTCACTGGCTGTAAGAAGCTCGGCGCTCTCTCTGCCGACAATTTCACGGTTACCCCCACTCCTCTGGAGGCTGTTGCTGGTGAGGTACCTGCTACGATCAATGGTACTTTCCCCGTGAAGTACATGAAGAAGAAGGCTCAGGTCACCGTCACTCCCGTACTGAAGTATCAGGGTGGCGAGGCTGTTGGTCAGAGTGCTGCTTTCCAGGGTGAGAAGGTGCAGGGCAATGCTACCACCATTCAGTACAAGGTGGGTGGCAACTACACGATGAAGAACACCTGGAAGTACACCGATGAGATGCTCCAGAGCGATCTCTACCTGCGTTTCGATGCTAAGGTGGGCAAGAAGGTGGTTACCGTTCCCGAGGTGAAGGTGGGCTACGGTGTCGTTGGCACCAGCGCGCTCTTGGGTCGCTGTCTGGCTTCTTCTGCAGGTTCGCTTGCTCCCGATGCTTACCAGCGTGTCATCAAGCAGAAGCAGGAGGCCAACATCAAGTTCCTCATCGCTCAGGCCAATCTCCGTGCAAGCGAACTCAAGAGTGTCAGCGTTTCTGACCTCGTGAAGATCCTCAAGGAGATCAACGACAATGCAGAGACTCGTGCACTCAACAATATCGAGGTTAGTGCTTATGCCAGTCCCGATGGTAGCTTCAGCTTCAACGAGAAGTTGGCTGAGAAGCGTCAGAATGCCAGTGCCGACTATCTGAAGAAGGAGCTCAAGAAGATCAAGATGGATGCCAGCATCGACACGAAGTTCACTGCTGAGGACTGGGAGGGCTTCCAGCAACTCATCTCTCAGAGCAACTTGCAGGACAAGGCTGTCATCCTCCGCGTGCTGAGCATGTATCAGGATCCCGAGGAGCGTGAGACTCAGATTCGCAACATGAGCGAGATCTATACCGACATCAAGGAGGGTATCTTGCCTGAGTTGCGTCGTGCTCGCCTCATCGTCAACTACGATGTCATTGGCCGTAGCGATGAGCAGATCATCGATCAGTACAAGAGCGATGCAAGCAAACTTAGCGTAGAGGAGATGCTCTATGGTGCTGCTTTGGCTAAGACTGTTGCTGAGAAGCAGGCTTGGTACGAGAAGACTTCGCAGATCTATCCTTCTGACTACCGTGCTTTCAACAACCTTGCTCAGATTGCTTTCCAGCAGGGCGATGTACAGAAGGCTCAGCAGCTTCTGGCTAAGGCTCAGGGTGTCAACCGTAGCGCTGCTCCCGTCAACACCAACCTCGCTCTCATCGCTCTCCTTCAGGGCAATGCTCAGCAGGCTGAGACTTATTTGGCTCAGGGTTCGGGTGCTGATGCCTTCGATGAGATCATGGGTGCGCTCAACTTGGCTAAGGGCAACTACACTCAGGCTGCTACCAACTTGTCTAAGGTGAACAACAATACTGCTGCTCTCGCACAGATCCTCAACAAGAACTATGCTTCTGCTAAGCAGACTCTCTCTGCTGTGAAGAATGCGGATGCCATCACCAGCTATCTCAAGGCTGTTGTTTGTGCTCGCACCAGCGACACCAGCGGCTTGATGACCAATCTCCGTGAGGCTATCCAGAAGGATCGCTCTCTCGCTGCTCGTGCTGCTCGCGACCTTGAGTTCGCTCAGTTCGCAAGCACCATCAAGGGTCTCCTGCAGTAAAGTTCTATTTCATTTCCCTATTCATCGTGACTCGTCGTTGTCTTTTGTGTGGGATTATCTCCCTCGTCATCATAACCGTCGTTGGATGCGGAGTGCCTTATGGGCAACTCCGCATTCGCGGTGAATATGCTCATCTCGACCAGGCTGATTTTCTGCTCTACAGCACCGATGCGGGTATGGAGAGGGTGGACACCATACATATCCGTCAGGGGGAGTTTGAGTTTCTCACGGCTCTCTCTCGCAATGCTACTTTCCACATTCTTTATCCCAATGGCGACGAACTGGCTCTCTGGGCGCACAATGGCGATGATGTTGTCATCAGTGGCGATGCGCAGAGCTTGTCGAAGGTCAGTGTGAAGGGCAATGAGGAGAACGAACTCTACTCGGAGTTCCGGCAGCAGTACGAACCGGGCGATACGGTGGCCATACGCCGCTTGGCTGCGGCTTTCATCCGTCAGCATCCGGTCAGCGCGGTGTCGCTCTATCTGCTCGAGAAGCATTTCCTGCACGCGCCCGATGTGCTTCCTTCCGACAGTGTGCGCCGTCTCTATCAGGTGTTGCGCAAGGCTCAGCCACGCAACAATGAGGTGGCTCTCCTCGGTGGTCGCATTCAGCAACGCTATGCTTTGCAGAAGGGTAAGGCGGTGCCCGACTTCTCGCTCACCACTGTCGACTCCGTCAAGCATTCTCTCTCCGACTACAAGGGCCATCAGCTTCTCCTCTATTTCTGGGCGGGCTGGATAGGTAGTTCGCATGGCACGCATCGTGTCATTGCCGATTCGCTCGAGTCGCGCTCTTCTCTTCGTGCGCTCAGCTATAGTCTCGATGTCGACACGCTCACTTTCAATGTCACCCACGATTCTACGCTCAACATTCCTGTCTATTGCGACTACCAGGGTTTCCAGGGTACGCTCGTCAAGCAGTTGGGCATCACACAGCTCCCTATGGCTGTGCTTGTCGATGAGCGTGGCAGGATCAAGATGGCCGATACGGAGCTCAGTAAGGTTATGAAGCAACTCAAGTAGATATCTGGGGGACAAGAACTTTCAACAAATAATAATAATCATCATTTCAATCATAGATATGGCTAAATTCAATCGTATTCTTCTCAAGCTCAGTGGCGAGAGCCTCATGGGCAAGCAAGGTTATGGTATCGATGTCGATCGTCTCAATGAGTATGCTCAGCAGATCAAGGAGGTCCAGGAGATGGGCGTGCAGATTGGCATCGTTATCGGTGGTGGCAACATCTTCCGTGGTCTCACTGGTGCCGGCAAGGGTTTCGACCGTGTGAAGGGCGACCAGATGGGTATGTGTGCCACAGTCATCAACTCTCTCGCTCTGAGTAGTGCCTTGGGTGCTATTGGTGTGCCCACTCGTGTGCTCACTGCCATTCGCATGGAGCCCATAGGTGAGTTCTACAGCAAGTGGAAGGCTATCGAGGCCATGGAGGCTGGCGAGGTTGTCATCATGAGTGCTGGTACGGGTTCTCCTTATTTCACCACCGATACGGGTAGCAGTCTCCGTGGTATTGAGATTGAGGCCGATGTGATGCTCAAGGGCACGCGTGTGGATGGCATCTATACGGCCGATCCCGAGAAGGATCCCTTCGCCACCAAGTTCGACGATATCACCTACGAGGAGGTTATCTCTCGTGGCTTGAAGGTGATGGACATCACTGCTACGGCTATGTGTATGCAAAACAATCTCCCCATCTATGTTTTCAACATGGATATCGTGGGCAACCTCAAGAAGGTTATGGACGGCGAGGAGATTGGTACACTCGTTCACAACTGATCTCGCACATCCCTTTTCTCGTTTGATATATATTATAAAATAGGTATATATAGCAAGAGGCACATCTTCCCGGTGTGCCTCTTCTATTTTCATTGCTCCCCGCTCAACGCTCATCGCTCCACGCTCCACGCTCAACGCTCATCGCTCCACGCTCCACGCTCAACGCTCATCGCTCC
>JAZQQX010000018.1:0-74302 GCA_045629325.1 Bacteroidaceae bacterium
GATCAGATTACCGAAGACGAATACAAGCGCGCTAAGTATGTAATCGGCGAAGTAGTTCGCGTTCTCACCGTTCGCGGCGCTCTCCAGAAGGACGATTACGAGACAGTAGGTCAGATGATGTACGAAACTCACTATGGCCTCTCTAAGGAATATGAAGTTTCGTGCGAAGAGCTCGACTACCTCAACGACATTGCCAAGGAAGAAGGCGTAACCGGCTCACGCATCATGGGTGGCGGTTTTGGTGGTTGCACCATCAACCTTGTTGCTGATGAACTTGTTCCTCATTTCAAAGAGGTTGTTAAGGCTAAATTTGCAGAAAAGTATGGTAAAGAACCTATCGTTATTGATGTTGTCATTGGTGATGGTTCTCGCAAGCTTTGCTAATGTAATTACAAAAATATAGAAACATAATAGTCCGCTCGAACTTGTTTCGGGCGGATTTTTTTGTACTATTTATGTATATAATACATATTTTTGCACGATAGACTGAAAAAAATGAGGATTTAATGGCTTAATTAAGAATTTATTGCTAAATTTGTGTTGTAAAATGTATTATAGTATTAACTTTAATTATAAATCCATGAAAAAAGAATTGAAATCGCTTGCTTTAGGCAGCATTGCTCTTGCTTCAATGGCATTGGCAACTTCATGTGATCCTAAACCCAGTTCTAACCTTACTGCATCTGGTTTGAACCCTGCAGACTTTGACACGACTATCTGTGTTGCTTACAACTATGATACTCAGTCATTCGAGGCTGATGCAGAGAACGCCAAGGCTGTTGAGCTTCATACCCTGAAGAATGCCAATGGCATGGAAGTTTGTATCACCAATTTTGGTGGTCGTATTGTTAGTATCATGGTTCCCAACAAGGATGGTCAGCTCGTTGATGTAGCTGCTGGTTTTGACAAGGTTGAGAACTATTTCCCCTGGAACTATGCTACCGATTACGGAAGCTCTGTAGGTCGTTATGCTAACCGTATCGATGGTGGTCAGTTCGTTTGTGGAACAGACACTATCACTCTTGACAAGAACAACAATGACCATGCTTGCCTCCACGGTGGTTTCACTGGTTGGCAGTATCAGGTTTATGATGTTGTAGAGAAGACTGACAATAGCTTGAAGCTCCACATTGCAACCAAGGGCGGTGTTGACAACAAGTTCCCTGGCGATGTTGATGTTACTGTTAAGTTTGAGCTTTCTGATGATAACGCTATCGCTATTACCTACGATGGTACTACCACTGAGGAGACCATCCTTAACATGACAAACCACACTTACTTCAACCTGTCTGGCGATTTCAACAACACTATCGCAGATGCTCTGTTGACCATCAATGCTGACAACTACACCCCTGCTGACGAGTGGTATATTCCTACCGGTGAGATTCGTCCCGTTGCAGGTACCGTATTTGATTTCCGCACTGCAAAGAAGATTGGTTTGAACTTCCCCGACAATGATCCTGAAATCGTTGCTGCAGGTGGTGGTTATGACCACAACTGGTGCTTGAACACCAACTGTGATGAGACTAAGGTTGCTGTTACTCTGAGTGATCCTCGCTCTGGTATCAAGTTGGATGTTTACACCAACGAGCCCGGTATCCAGTGCTACACTGCAAACTTCCAGGATAGCTCTTGCCCTGGCAAGGGTGGCATCATGTATCCCTACCAGTGCGCTATCTGCCTCGAGTCTCAGAAGTATCCCGATTCACCCAACAAGTGGACCATGGAAGGTTGGGGCGAGAAGACCAATCCCTTCATCTCTCCCGAGAAGCCTTATCACAGCTACTGCAAATACGCATTCTCAGTTGAGAAGTAATTTTGAAGACATTAACTATTTAATAATTCAAACAATTTAAAACAAAATGAAAGTAATTGAAGCTTTACAAAACAATGGCTTTGCTACGATTGACTACATCGTCTTCGCGGCTTACATTGTAATTCTTGTCGGCATGGGTATTTTCCTGAGCCGTGGCAAGAAGGGAGAAGAAAAGTCTTCTACTGACTACTTCTTGGCAGGTAATACCCTGACATGGTGGGCAGTGGGTGCATCACTGATTGCTGCTAACATTTCTGCTGAGCAGTTTATCGGTATGTCTGGTTCTGCATTCGCATCTGGTATTGCACAGGCTGCATACGAGTTGATGGCTGCTGCTACTCTTCTGGTTGTAGGTAAGTTCCTCTTGCCTTTGATGATCGAGAAGAAGATCTTTACTATTCCTCAGTTCCTCCGCGAGCGTTACAACTGGGGTGTTGGTCTTGCATTCTCTCTGTTGTGGTTGTTCCTCTATGTATTTGTTAACCTTACTTCTGTTGCATGGCTTGGTGCTCTTGCTATCCAGCAGATTCTTGGTCTTCCCACCGACATGATTGTTAATGTTGCTGGTATGGAAGTTGACCAGGTTCGTATCGTTATCATCCTTGCTCTCTTCCTCATCGCAGGTCTTTACTCTATCTATGGTGGTTTGGCTTCTGTAGCATGGACCGATGTAATGCAGGTAACCTTCCTCGTAGGTGGTGGTTTGATCACTGCTTATGCTGCACTGTCAGTTATCGGTGCTGAGGTTTGGGGTTGCGGTGCTCTTGAGGCTTTGGGCAACATCTACAATTGGTGTATAGGTCAGGAAGGTGATAAGCACTTCAACCTGATTGTTACGCGTAATGAGGATCTCTATCCTGTTATCAATGGTGTTAAGGATGCTGCTGGTGCTGTTGTTCAGAAGGAGGATCCCTTCTTTACTAACCCCGGTCTTGTACTTGTATTCGGTGCTCTTTGGCTGACTAACCTTGGTTACTGGGGTTTCAACCAGTATATCATCCAGAAGGGTTTGGCTGCAAAGTCTCTTTCTGAGGCAAAGAAGGGTATGGTATTTGCTGCTGTACTGAAGATTTTGATTCCTTTCATCGTATGTATCCCCGGTGTTTGTGCATTCTTTATTATGAATGGTGATGTTGAGGGTGTACCCGTACTCGAGAAGCTCGCTGGTCATCTCCACGGTGCAATCACTCGTTCTGACGATGCATATCCTTACCTGATCCACAACTTCACTCCTACTTTCGTTAAGGGTCTTTCATTTGCTGCTCTTGCTGCTGCTGTTATTTCTTCATTGGCATCAATGTTC
Organism: Bacteroidaceae bacterium; assembly: GCA_045629325.1. GTDB lineage: Bacteria > Bacteroidota > Bacteroidia > Bacteroidales > Bacteroidaceae > Physcousia. The sequence goes on from JAZQQX010000018.1 coordinate 3,120, forward strand.
AACTCAACTTCTACATTGTTTACCATGGATATCTACAAGCAGTTCATTAACAAGAATGCAAGTGAGAAGAAGCTGGTTAGTGTTGGTCGTTTGACTTCTATCTCTGCTCTCGTAATCGCTCTTATCGCTGTATATCCTTTGATGGGTGGTATCGATCAGGCATTCCAGTTCATTCAGGAGTACTCTGCATTTGTTTATCCTGGTGTAGTAGTAATCTTTGGTCTGGGTCTGTTGTGGAAGCGTGCAAGTGGTGCTGCTGCTGTAGCTTGTGCTATTGGTACATTCGCATTCTCTATTATCTTCAAGTTTGCCTTCCCCGAGATTCCTTTCCTCGTTCGTTCAGGTTTGGTATTCATCGTATTGGTTGTAATGTTCGTTGGCATCTCTCTGACCAACAAGAGCAAGACCGAGGCTGCTACCCAACTCTCTGAGGCAGATGTTAAGCAGCAGCTCTTCTGGAGCCGCATCATGTGGATCATCGCTGGTATTTCTGCAGCTCTCTTCGTTGCTTCATTCTTCAACGAAACCCTCCACATCTACGGTATGGAAGGTGCAATGGCATTCTTCGCAGCTATCACTGCTACCATTGCTTACTACCTCCGTTCAAATGCTCTCGACAAGGTTCAGGATACGAAGCTCGTTGCTATCGACCTTGCAATCTTTAAGACAGATAAGGTATTCAACATTGGTTCTGCAGTTGTAATCATTCTGCTTACTATCTTGTACCTCTCTCTCTGGTAATCTATAATTACATTGATGCTGCTTTGATTCTTTCAAAGCGGCATCAATGTATACCTTATTAATAATATATAGGCTCAGGCGTTAGGCTTTTTAATGACGCGATTTGTTGTGCTTTTTTAGCACCACCAAATTTGAATTATCTCCTATTTTAGGACTCTATATATAAAAGAAATATTTATCCATTAAAAACACACTAATATGTTAGAAGAATTAAAAGAAAAAGTATTTAAGGCTAACCTTGATCTTGTTAAACAGGGTTTGGTTATTTTTACCTGGGGCAATGTGTCTGGTATTGACAGAGAAAAAGGCCTTGTTGTAATTAAGCCAAGTGGCGTAAGTTATGATGATATGAAAGCCAGCGACATGGTAGTTGTTGATCTTAATACTGGTAAGGTGGTTGAAGGTGATCTGAATCCTTCAAGTGATACTCCTACTCATCTTGTGCTTTATCGTGCATTCCCTAACATTGAAGGAGTTGTACATACTCATTCCACATATGCTACAGCCTTTGCTCAGGCAGGACAGGATATTCCTAACATCGGTACCACTCATGCTGACTATTTCTACAAGGCCATTCCATGTACTCGTGATATGACAAAGGAAGAGGTTGAAGGCGAATATGAGCTGGAAACTGGCAATGTTATTGTTGACGAGATTCTGAATATTCGTAAAATTAATCCTGATCATACGCCCGCTGTTCTTGTCAAGAATCATGGACCATTCTCTTGGGGTACTTCACCTGACAATGCAGTTTACAATGCAAAGGTAATGGAACAAGTTGCTAAGATGGCATTCATAAGCTACAGCGTAAATCCTCTTACTACTATGAATCCTCTTCTTGTTGAAAAGCATTACAATCGTAAGCACGGTCCCAACGCTTACTATGGCCAAAAGGGTCAGAAACATTAATTTCTCTCTATAATATTATTAACCTAAAATATTTATATTTTACCATGTACGATAATTTAGAACTTTGGTGGGTAACTGGTGCTCAGTTGCTCTATGGTGGTGAGACTGTTAAGATTGTTGACGGACATTCTCAAGAGATGGTTGCTGGATTGAATGAAAGTGGCATTATCCCCGTAAAGGTTGTATATAAAGGTACAGCTAACTCTTCTAAGGAGGTTGAGAATGTAATGCTTGAGGCAAATAGTGCTCGTCAGTGTGCCGGTGTTATTCTTTGGATGCATACCTTCTCACCCGCTAAGATGTGGATCAAAGGTCTTCAACAGTTAAAGAAGCCCCTACTCCACTTCCATACTCAATATAATGCAGAAATTCCTTGGGATACCATGGACATGGATTTCATGAATCTCAATCAGTCTGCACACGGTGATATTGAATTTGGTCATATCTGCACTCGTATGCGAATTCCTCGTAAGGTTGTTGTTGGCTATTGGAAGAGCGAGGAAGCACAGAAGAAGATTGCTGTATGGGCACGCGTTGCAGCTGGTGTTGCTGATGCTCATGATGTTCGTTGTTTGATGTTCGGTATGAATATGAACAATGTAGCAGTTACTGATGGTGACCGCGTTGAGTTTGAACAGCGCCTTGGCTACCATGTAGATTACTACCCTGTTTCTTCTTTGATGAACTATTTTAAGGCAGTTACTGATGCCGAAGTTGATGCTCTTGTTGAGGAGTATAAGAATCAATACACTGTCAAGATAGATGAGTGTGGCGAGGAGGTTTATTGGGAGAAGGTTCGTAATGCTGCCAAAGCTGAGATCGCAATTCGTCGAGTTCTTAAGGATGAAGATGCAACTGCTTTCACTACCAATTTTGACGACCTTGGCGATGCTGACATCGACAGTCCTAACTTCTGTGGTTTTGATCAGATTCCTGGTCTTGCTTCACAGCGCTTGATGGCTGAGGGCATTGGTTTCGGCGCCGAAGGTGACTGGAAGACTGCTTGTCTCTATCGTACCTTGTGGGTTATGAATCAGGGCTTGAACAAGGGTTGTTCTTTCCTTGAGGATTATACCTTGAATTTCGCTGATGATTGTACATCAAGTCTCCAGAGCCATATGCTTGAGGTTACTCCTCTCATTGCAACTGACAAACCAAAGCTTGAGGTTCATTTCCTTGGTATCGGTATTCGTAAGCAGGAGACTGCTCGTCTTGTATTTACTTCAAAGACTGGCGCTGGATGCAAAGCAACCATTGTTGATCTCGGCAATCGTTTCCGCCTTATTACTTCTGATGTAGAGTGCATTGAGCCCAAGCCTATGCCTAAGCTCCCTGTTGCTTCTGCTCTGTGGGTTCCTCTGCCAAACTTTGAGGTTGGTGCTGCAGCATGGATACTCGCTGGTGGTACTCATCATAGTGCATTCTCTTATGAAATCACCGCAGAGTACTGGGAAGATTTTGCAGAGATTACTGGCATTGAATTTATCGGTATCAACAAAGATACAACAATTTCAGGCTTCAAGCAGCAGCTTCGTAACAATGAAGTTTATTATATGCTTAACAAAGCATTGAAATAATTATTATCATTGATAATCTATTCAGATATTTAGACTATGAATGCAAAAGAAACCATTATAGCAGGAAAGGCCATTCTCGGTATTGAGTTTGGTTCAACTCGTATCAAAGCTGTTCTCATTGATCAAGACAATAAACCTATTGCGCAAGGTAGTCATGAATGGGAAAATCAGCTTGTAGATGGTCTTTGGACCTATAGCATTGACCGTATTTGGTATGGTCTTCAGGATTGCTATGCTGATCTTCGTAAGAATGTAAATGCAGAGTATGATTGCGAAATTGAGAATCTTGCTGCAATTGGTATTTCTGCCATGATGCATGGTTACATGGCTTTTGGAAAGGATGATAAGATTCTTGTACCTTTCCGTACATGGCGTAATACTAATACTGGCGAGGCTGCAGCTCAGCTTTCAGCTCTCTTCAATTATAACATTCCTCTTCGTTGGTCTATTTCTCACATTTACCAGTGCATTCTTAATGGTGATGAGCATGTTAAAAATATTACTTATCTCACCACTCTTGCAGGATATATTCATTGGCGCCTTACTGGTAAGAAAGTATTAGGTGTTGGTGACGCTTCAGGTATGATTCCTGTTGATCCTGAGACTAAGACTTACAATGCAGAGATGGTTGCTAAGTTTAATAATCTCATTGCACCTAAAGGTTATGATTGGAAACTTGAAGATATCTTGCCAGAGAGTCTCTGTGCCGGCGCTGATGCAGGTGTGTTGACAGAGCATGGTGCTGAGCGCCTGGACATTTCTGGACATCTGAAGCCTGGTTGTCCTCTTTGTCCTCCCGAAGGTGATGCTGGCACAGGTATGGTTGCAACCAATGCTGTTAAGCAGCGTACAGGTAATGTTAGTGCTGGAACTTCTTCATTCTCTATGATTGTTTTGGAGAAGGATTTAAGTAAGCCTAATGAAATGATTGACATGGTTACAACTCCTGACGGTTCTCTTGTAGCTATGGTTCATTGTAATAACTGTACTTCGGACATTAATGCTTGGGTTAAGCTTTTCAAGGAGTATCAAGAGTTGTTAGGTGTACCCGTTGATATGAATGATGTCTATGGTAAATTGTATACCCATGCATTAACTGGTGATGCTGATTGTGGTGGTGTCTTAGCATACAACTATATTTCTGGTGAACCTGTTGCCGGACTCCAGGATGGTCGTCCTATGGTCATTCGTTCTGCTAATGACAAGTTCAATTTGGCTAACTTTATCCGTACTAATCTTTATGCAACAGTTGCTGTTCTAAAGCTGGGCAACGATGTATTGTTTAAAGAAGAAAAGATTAAGGTTGACCGTATTACTGGTCATGGTGGTCTCTTTAAGACTCCCGGTGTAGGTCAGCGTGTGCTTGCTGCTGCTCTTAATTCTCCTATCTCTGTGATGGAGACTGCTGGTGAAGGCGGAGCTTGGGGTATTGCTCTTCTTGCTGCTTATTGTGTAAACAATGCTAAAAATGACAACCTTGCAGATTGGCTTGAGAATGTTGTTTTTGCAGGTAATACAGGCGTCGAGATTGCTCCTACAGAAGAGGATGTTGAAGGCTTTAATAAATACATTGAGATTTACAAAGCAGGTCTTGCTATTGAGCATACTGCCGTCGCAAGTAAGAAGTAGTATTTGGTCTTTAGCTTATTTACTTTTACTATTAATGATTTATATTATATAAAAATGGCAAATTCAATTGAAATTTTGAATAAGGCTGCGAATAACATTCGTATCCTTGCAGCAAGTGCTGTAGAGAAGGCTAAGTCTGGTCACCCCGGTGGTGCTATGGGTGGTGCTGACTTTATCAATGTACTTTACAGTGAGTATCTTAAGTATGATCCCAAGAATCCTGAATGGGTAGGTCGTGACCGTTTCTTCCTCGATCCTGGTCATATGGCTCCCATGCTGTATTCTCAGCTCTGCTTGGCAGGTAAGTTTACTCTTGATGAATTGGCTCAGCTTCGTCAGTGGGGTTCTCCTACTACAGGTCACCCCGAATACGAGGTAGCTCGTGGTATTGAGAACACCTCTGGTCCTCTTGGCCAGGGTCATGCTTATGCTATCGGTGCAGCTATTGCTGCTAAATTCCTTGCTGCACATACCGGTAATCCTACCTTCGCAAAGGAAACCGTCTATGCTTACATCTCTGATGGTGGTATTCAGGAGGAGGTTTCACAAGGTGCTGCTCGTATTGCAGGTAACTTGGGTTTGGACAACCTGATTATGTTCTACGATTGCAATGATATCCAGCTCTCTACTGAGACTAAGGATGTTATGAACGAAGATACTGCTGCTAAATATCGTGCTCAGGGCTGGGAAGTTATTGAGATTAATGGTAATGATGCAGCTCAGATTCGTGAGGCAATAGAGAAGGCTCAGGCTGTTACTGGCAAGCCTACTCTTATCATTGGTAAGTGTATCATGGGTAAGGGTGCTTTGAAGGCAGATGGTACTTCTTATGAGGCTAACTGCAAAACTCATGGCGCTCCTCTTGGTGGTGACGCTTATATCAATACTATTAAGAATCTTGGTGGTGATCCTGAGAATCCATTCCAGATATTCCCCGAAGTACAAGAGCTTTATGCAAACCGTGCTAAAGAGCTTGAGGCTATTTGCGCTGAGCGTTATGCAGAGGAAAAGGCTTGGGCTGATGCAAATCCTGACAAGGCCGCTCAGCAGGCTGACTGGTTCTCTGGTAAGGCACCTAAGATTGATTGGAGTGCTTGTACACAGAAGGATAATGATGCTACCCGTAACGCATCAGCTGCATGTTTGAGCGTATTAGCTCAGCAGGTTCCCAACATGATCTGTGCTTCTGCAGACCTTTCTAATTCTGACAAGACTGATGGTTTCTTGAAGCAGACAAAGGCTCTTACTGCTGATGACTTCTCTGGTGCATTCTTCCAGGCAGGTGTTGCTGAGTTTACTATGGCTTGTTGCTGTGTTGGTATGGCTCTTCATGGTGGTGTTATTCCCGCATGTGGTACCTTCTTCGTATTCTCTCAGTATATGCTTCCCGTTGTTCGTATGGCAGCTCTCATGCAATTGCCCGTTAAGTTCATCTGGACTCACGATGCATTCCGTGTTGGTGAGGATGGTCCTACCCATGAGCCCGTTGAGCATGAGGCACAGATCCGTCTGATGGAGAAGTTGAAGCGTCACGATGGCAAGAACTCTTGTCTTGTACTCCGTCCTGCAGATGCAAAGGAGACTACTACCGCTTGGGCTATGGCTATGGAGAACATGGAAAGCCCCACTGCTCTCATTCTGTCTCGTCAGAATATCAATAATCTTCCTGAAGGTAATGACTACGAAATGGCTCGCAAGGGTGGTTACATTGTAGCAGGCTCTGACGAGAATCCTGATGTTGTTTGTGTTGCTACCGGTTCTGAGGTCTCTACTCTTGTTGCTGGTGCTGAACTTCTTCGCAAGGATGGTATTAAGGTTCGTATCGTCAGTGTTCCTTCAGAAGGTGTATTCCGTTGCCAGAGTACTGAGTATCAGCAGAGTGTTGTACCCTGTGGATCTAAGGTATTTGGTATGACAGCTGGTCTTCCTGTTAATCTTCAGGCATTCCTTATCGGTGCTGATACTAAGTCTAAGGTATGGGGTCTTGAAAGCTTCGGTTTCTCTGCTCCTTACAAGGTACTTGATGAGAAGCTGGGTTACACTGCAGAAAATGTTTACGAGCAGGTTAAGAGCATGCTCTAAGCTTTAAGATTTATATCATAATTCATCGAGGTTCTAGATATTCTAGTTATTCTGGAATTTCTAGAACCTCTTTTATAATGTAAATATGGACATACAAACTGTAGGACTTGCAAGCGATCACGCTGCATTCCCTCTAAAGCAATTTGTTAAGACCTATCTTGAAGAGAAAGGTATTGCTTATAAAGACTATGGAACCTATACCGAAGATTCGTGTAATTATGCTACTTATGGTCATGCATTAGCTGAAGGTATAGAAAAAGGTGAGGTCTATCCCGGTATCGCAATGTGTGGTAGTGGTGAGGGTATATCTATGACTCTTAATAAGCATCAAAGTATTCGTGCTGGACTTGTTTGGCAACCTGAGATTGCTCACCTTATCCGTGAGCATAACAATGCTAATGTAATTGTCTTCCCTGGTCGTTTTATCACTGAGGAGGTTTGTCGTCAATGCTTAGATGAGTTCTTTGGTACTGAATTTGCTAGTGGTAGACATCAGACACGCATTGATGATATCCCTGTGAAATAGAGCTATTATATATAAATGATATTGCCCCCAACATTTTATGATGTTGGGGGCAATTCATATTAGTTAATCTTTGATATCTTCAGTAGAGTTCTATGGAATTTATCCACGAATTTCATTGATGATATATAGGCATTCGCTACATTTATCTGTAATGTACTGCCAATCTCCCGCTTTTACTTTGTCACTTGGGAAAAGTTTTGAACCCATACCAACACAGAAGACACCTGCTTTGAACCACTTTTCAAGGTTTTCTTTTTCTGGTGCAACACCTCCTGTTACCATTATCTTTGACCAAGGCATTGGAGCAAGAATACCTTTGACAAGGTTTGCTCCTACTACATCACCTGGGAATACTTTAGTAAAATCACATCCCATCTCCTGTGCCTTCCCTATTTCACTGGGAGTAAGACAGCCGGGACAATAAGTTACACTTCGACGATTGCAGACTGGGGCAATATCGGGGTTGAACAGTGGTCCTACTACAAAATTAGCACCAAGTTGGAGATACAGTGCCGCAGTTGGAGCATCTACAACACTACCAATTCCAAGTGCCAAATCGGGACAATTGATATTTACCCATTTACTTAGTTCACCAAATACTTCATGTGCAAAATCACCACGATTGGTAAACTCAAACGCGCGCACACCACCATCATAGCACGCTTTTACTACATTCTTACAAATCTCTACATCCTTGTTATAAAAAACAGGAACCATAGGTGCGGCAGCAATTTTTGCCATCACCTCATATTTGCTGAACTTAGCCATAAATTCTATATGATTTTAGCGTTGAACACGACCATTGGCAGCACCTGCGGCAAGTGCTTCTACCTCTTCAACTGATACCAGATTAAAGTCACCGTTGATTGTATGCTTTAATGCGCTTGCTGCAACTGCAAACTCAAGCGCTTCACCCTGAGTAGCTTTTGTCAGCAGTCCATGTATTAAGCCACCAGAGAATGAGTCTCCTCCACCAATGCGGTCAATAATAGGATTGACATCATAGCGCTTAGACTGATAAAACTCTTTACCATTATAGATAAGGGCCTTCCATCCATTGTGTGTCGCAGAGAATGACTCACGGAGTGTGCTTACAACATACTCAAAGCTAAATTCTTCTTTCATTTGTTTGAAGATACCTTCATAACCTGCTGCATTGGTTTCACCACTTTCAACATCAGCGTCAGGTTTGAAACCGAGACAAAGTTCTGCGTCTTCTTCATTACCAATGCAGACATCTACATATTGCATTAGAGGACGCATAATAGAGATGGCCTTTTCACTTGTCCACAGCTTCTTGCGGAAGTTAAGGTCAACAGATATTTTGACGCCATGTTTTTTTGCACAGATACAAGCCTGTCGAAGACATTCTGCACTTTCATCGCTGATAGCAGGAGTAATACCTGACCAGTGAAACCAGTCTGCTCCTTCAAAAACTTTATCAAAGTCCCAATCTTCAGGCTTTGCCTCTGCAATAGAACTGTGTGCGCGGTCATAGATTACCTTGGATGGACGCATACTGGCACCTGTTTCTGCATAATATAGTCCAATACGGTCGCCACCTCTTGCAATAAATTCTGTATTTACGCCATAACGACGAAGTGCATTTACTGCTATCTGACCGATTTCATGTTTAGGAAGTTTCGATATAAAATAACAATCATGTCCATAATTGGCACAACTGATAGCTACATTGGCTTCACCTCCTCCGGGGATGATACGAAAACTTTCAGACTGTATAAAACGATCATTACCTTCGGGTGAAAGGCGAAGCATTATTTCACCCATTGTTACAATTTTAGCCATAATATGAAAATAAGTTATTGGTTTTGGTTTCTATTATACAAAATTACAAAAATATTTATTAAATCCGGTGAGTAATAGAAAAATAATTAGTAATTTCGTACATAAAATAAGTATAGATGGAAAATAACAATAAAATTACATGGATTAGAGGACTATGGAGTTTGTCTCCTCTGCTCTTTTTTGTGATATTCTATTTTAGTAGTAGTATCATCGCTAATGACTTCTACTCTACCCCTATCGCGATCACATTTCTTCTAACACTTATCTTTGCTCTGTTCACCTTGAATGGTAAGAAATTAAATGAGAGATTGGATATAGTTTGTAAAGGAGCTGGTGATCAAAATATCATGTTGATGATCTATATTTTCATTTTAGCAGGTGCTTTTGCTTCAGGTGCAAAATACATTGGTTCGATTGATGCAACAGTAAATTTAGCGCTTTCTGTTCTTCCTGGCAATTTTCTTTTAGCAGGGATGTTTATTGCTTCATGTTTTCTTTCTCTTAGTATGGGTACAAGTGTAGGCACGATTGCTGCGTTGGTTCCAATTGCATTTAGTTTGGCTCAGCATACAACTGTTTCTGCTTCATTAATGATTGGTTTGATTGTCGGTGGTTCTTATTTCGGTGATAATCTTTCTTTTATAAGTGATACAACTATTATGGCTACCCGTACTCAGGGGTGTCAGATGAAAGACAAATTTAAGACAAATTTTAGAATTGTCTCTCCAGCTGCAATTCTTTCGTTGATTATCTATCTATGGTTAGGAAAAGATATAATAGTTGATATGCCGAAACAATTAACTAATATATGGCTTGTACTTCCTTATATTATTGTACTATGTTCGGCTATTGCTGGAGTTAATGTTCTTGTCGTTTTACTTTTGGGTATTCTTTCTAATTTTTTGATAGGTTTTTCACAAGGTTGTCTGGAAATTCATCCTTTTATGTCAGCCATGAGTGATGGCATACTAAATTTATCCGAATTGATTATTGTCACATTGATGGCTGGTGGTCTTACAGCCATATTGCGTTATAACGGAGGTTTGGACTATGTTGTTAACCGTTTATTCGTTAATATCAACACACATCGAAAAGGAGAATTTAGCATTGGAGGTTTGGCTTTCTTTGCTAATCTATGTACAGCCAATAATACTATTTCAATTCTTGCAGTTGGTTCAATTGCTAAAGAGATTGCCAATAAATGTGGAATTGATGCAAAAAAATCAGCTTCACTTTTGGATACTTTCTCATGTTTTGCACAGAGTATCATTCCATATGGAGCACAACTTCTTATAGCAAGCAGTCTTGCAGGTTTAGGAACGATGGAGATTATTCCGTTCCTCTTCTATCCGTTTATCATGATCGTATGTGTTTTTATTAGTATAATTGTAGGGCCGTATTCATTCAAGAATCAATAAATTATGGATCATATATTAAAGTATTTTAATAATCTTTCAGAGAAACAGGTCGAGCAATTCCGGGCATTAGATGCGCTTTATCATGATTGGAATTCAAAGATCAATGTGATATCAAGAAAGGATATCGATAACCTTTATGAACACCATGTTCTTCACTCCCTCAGTATAGCAAAATTTATTGTATTTAAACCCGGAAGTGTTATTATGGATTTAGGAACTGGTGGTGGTTTTCCAGGTATCCCCTTAGCTATTTTATTTCCAGATTGTAATTTTCTTCTTGTTGACAGTGTTCGCAAAAAAACTACAGTTTGTTTAGAAGTTATAAATGCATTGGGCTTGGATAATGTAGAAGTTCGCTGGTGTAGAGCAGAGGATGTAAAGGAGAAGTTTGATTTTGTTGTGTCGAGAGCCGTTATGCCATTGGTAGATTTGGTTAAACTAATAAGAAAAAATATAGACTCTAAACAAATTAATGCTATTCCTAACGGGTTGATATGTCTTAAAGGAGGTGAGCTGGAACACGAAGCTATGCCCTTAAAGAGTCACACTCTAATTACTCCTATTTCTGATTTCTTTGATGAAAAGTATTTCGACACAAAAAGTGTTGTATATGTTTCTTTATAACATTATGGTATAATTATTATATACAAATATGCTTTCAGTAAAGAGTTTCTGTGTAAATCCTTTAGGTGAGAATTGTTATATTCTTTATAATGAAGATAGTGATGCCGTTATCATTGACTGTGGTGCATATGAAAAATTTGAATGCGATCAGATATCTACTTTTATTCAGGAAAATAAATTGAATATTAAACATGTACTTTTAACACATGGACATTTTGACCATATTTTTGGTTTGCCCTATCTTTACAAAGAGTTTGAATTAAAACCTCATATGCATGAAGGTGATATAAATTGGTATACCCATGCGAATGAAATGACAGAATATGTACTTGGAGTTGGACTGAGAGATGCCATGCCAGAAATAGAATCTTATCTGAAAGACAATCAGGTGATAATTCTTGGAGATGAAACAATTAAGGTTATTCATACTCCTGGACATTCTCAAGGTAGCATATGTTTTTATAGTGAAGAAAACAGTCTGCTTATTTCTGGTGATACTTTGTTCTGTGGTAGCGTAGGGCGTGCAGACCTTGAAGGTGGTAATCAAATGCAAGAGATTGACTCTATTTGTAATAGACTGATGGTATTACCAGATGAAGTAAAGGTCTTTCCGGGTCATGGTGGACCAACAACTATTGGTTACGAAAGAAAACATAATTTTTACCTAAGATGATTTGGTATATATGTAATAGGAATAGTGTAAATATAAATAGAATTAAGGCTCAGTCAAAACTTTGACCGAGCCTTAATCTTTTTTCTGTTTTCAGTAAAGGATTTTACTTTACCTTAGCAACAATTGCCTTGAATGCATCAGGGTTGTTGATTGCGAGGTCAGCAAGAACCTTACGGTTGATCTCGATACCAGCCTTGTGCAATGCACCCATCAACTGAGAATAGCTCATACCTTCCAAACGAGCAGCAGCGTTAATACGCTGAATCCACAATGCGCGGAAGGTACGCTTCTTGTTACGACGATCACGGAAGGCATAGGTAAGACCCTTCTCCCAAGTATTCTTGGCAACGGTCCACACATTCTTGCGTGCTCCATAGTAACCCCTGGTCAAACCCAGAATCTTCTTTCCCTTAGCTCTTGAAGCTACATGATTTACTGATCTTGGCATAATTTTGTTTCTTTTTGAATGTTAGCGGCTTTGATATTGTTTTTTGTAATTTTACAATTAACAATGTAAAAGCGCTTTTGGGCTAAACACTCGGTTAATAACTTAAAGTAAACTCTAACTTGACTTTGAGATTAACGGAGGCAGAGACAATCGCGAACCTGCTTCATGTTCTCGGTAACAACGATAGCGCTGTGATCGAGGTTTCTCTTCTGCTTCTTTGTCTTCTTTGTCAAGATGTGGCTGTGATAAGCGTGATGACGCTTTACCTTACCAGAACCTGTCAGCACGAATCTCTTCTTTGCTGCAGACTTAGTCTTTACTTTTGGCATTTTTTTATTATTTAATTAATTATTAATAATGTACGGCAACGCATATACCAGGCGTTACGCGTATCTTTTCTAAATTAATCGTCCCAGTCTTCTCCTTCCACTTTAGGACCCGTGTATTCCTTCTTAGCTTTCTGCTGAGGAGCCTTTTTCTGAGGAGCTGACTCGGGGTTTTCTTCAGTATTGTTTGTACTTGTCTCCTCTTTTTTCGTTGTGGTTTTCTTTGGAGCTATAAACATGGTCATTCGCTTACCTTCAAGTACAGGCATTGACTCAACCTTGCCATATTCTTCCAAATCTGCTGCAAAACGCAGAAGCAAAACTTCACCTTGCTCTTTGAAAAGAATGCTGCGACCTTTGAAAAAGACATAAGCTTTTACTTTGTCACCATCATTCAAGAATCCTTGAGCGTGTTTAAGCTTAAAGTTGTAGTCATGGTCATCAGTCTGTGGTCCAAATCTAATTTCCTTGATTTCAACCTTAACTTGCTTAGCTTTGATTTCCTTCTGCTTTTTCTTTTGCTGGTAAAGGAATTTGCTAAAGTCAATCAGACGGCAAACGGGTGGTTGCGCATTGGGCGAAATCTCTACAAGATCCACTCCCTTTTGCTCTGCCATTTGTAGAGCTTTATTGGTTGGGAGAACCATTGACTCAACATCATCACCCACAATTCGTACCTCGCGAACGCGTATTTGCTCGTTAACGCGATACTGCTGCTTCATGTTGTCTTTCTTCATTCAGTAGTTTGCTTCTTTCTTCTTGACTTTTTATATTTAACTAAATGATTTTGAGCATATATAGTTATTAAATAACTACTTAACTCTCAAATCGACTGCAAAGTTAACAATTTTCTGTCATTTGACGAACTTCTTCATTAATTTTCTTTGCGAAATCTTCAAATTTCATACTTCCGAGTGCCTCACCACCCTGCTTACGAACACTTACAAGCCCTTCTTCGGCTTCTTTTTCTCCAACAATAAGCATGTAAGGAATATGTTTCATCTCATTGTCGCGGATCTTTCGTCCTATTTTCTCGTTTCGATCATCTATAATTGATCGAACATCGTTTTGTCCAAGATAATCTGCTACCTTCTGGGCGTAATCAACAAATTTCTCACTAATAGGAAGTATCGCAACCTGATCGGGTGTCAGCCACAATGGGAAATGTCCAGCGGTATGCTCAATAAGTACGGCGCAAAAACGCTCCATACTACCGAAAGGTGCACGATGAATCATTACAGGACGATGCTTGGCATTATCCTCACCGATATACTCAAGCTGGAAGCGCTGAGGTAATTGGTAGTCAACTTGGATGGTACCCAACTGCCAACGACGGCCGATTGCATCCTTCACCATAAAGTCAAGTTTAGGACCGTAGAAAGCAGCTTCGCCTAATTCACACTTAGCCTTCATCCCTTTTTCTGCACAGGCATCAATGATAGCTTGTTCGGCTGTTGCCCAATCTTCGTCAGAACCGATATATTTTTCTGTATTCTTGGGATCGCGAAGTGAAATCTGGACTTCAACATTCTCGTCTGAGAAATTGAATGTCTTGAATACTCGCTGAATGATCTCCATTACCTTGATAAACTCATCCTTTACTTGGTCAGGGCGACAGAAGATATGAGCATCATCCTGTGTGAAGCATCGTACGCGAGTAAGACCGTGCAATTCTCCACTTTGTTCATAACGGTATACCGTACCAAATTCGGCACAACGGAAAGGTAATTCTTTGTATGAACGAGGACGATTTGCAAATACCTCACAGTGGTGAGGACAGTTCATAGGCTTCAGCAAATATTCCTCATCCTCTTCGGGAGTATGGATGGGTTGGAAACTATCTTTGCCATAGTGATCCCAATGTCCGGATGTCATATATAGATTCTTTCCACCGATGTTTGGTGTGATAACTTCCTGATAGCCATACTTCTTTTGAATACGACGCAACATGTCCTGCAAACGAAGGCGAAGGTCGGTTCCTTTGGGAAGCCAGATGGGCAAACCCTTACCAACACGCTCTGAGAACATGAAAAGTTCCATCTCCTTGCCGATTTTTCGGTGGTCACGCTTCTTAGCCTCTTCGAGCATGACAAGATACTCATCGAGCATCTTCTTCTTGGGATATGAAATACCATAGAGACGCTGCATCTGGTCTTTGGTTGCGTCACCACGCCAGAATGCACCTGCTACACTCATCAGTTTGACGGCCTTGATGATACCAGTATTCATGATGTGTGGCCCCTTACAGAGATCGGTAAAGTTACCCTGTGTATAAGTGGTGATAGACCCATCTTCAAGGTCCTGCTCAATATGTTCACACTTATAGATTTGACCTGCAGCCTTAAACTGTGCTAAACAATCGTTTTTGCTTATCTCCTTGCGTACCACAGCTTCGTTCTTGCGTGCGAGCTCCAACATCTTGTCTTCAATCTGCTTAAAATCTCCTTCTTTGATCATTTCTCCATTTGGAAGAAGTACATCATAGAAGAAACCATTCTCAACAGCAGGACCAAAACCGAACTGTATACCAGGATACAATTCCTGCAAAGCTTCTGCTAACAAATGAGCACTTGTATGCCAGAATGCATGCTTCCCTTTATCATCATCAAATTTATGAAGTATCACGGTAGCGTCTTCATTGATAGGTCTGTTAAGTTCGGTTAACTCGCCATTAATACTACAAGCAATTACATCTTGAGCCAAACGCTGTGATATGCTTTCTGCAATTTGCAAACCTGTTACACCTGCTTCGTATTCGCGGATACTGCCATCAGGGAAAGTGATCTTGATCATTTTTTATGTCTTATTATTTATAATCTATATTTTAATGCAAAGTTAAAAAAAAAAAGTCACATATTTATATTGATTGCTATTTTTTTAATGATTTATGCAGTGAATGGTATAAACTTATTGTTTTAATATACAGAAGTTTTAAAAAATCTTGTTTTAAATCCTCGCTACATGTGAATTGAGAATATATTGTTACACGATTTTATTAAGAAATTAAATCATTTGCTTTGGCTTAGTTTGTTTATAAAACAATAATACCATCCAAAATTTTTTTGGATGGTATTATTGTTTTTTTTGTTTGTGTTTACTTTGTCATAGCCTGAACAAACTCTTTGCAAGGCTTAAAGTGAGGTAAATCGTGTGCAGGTACTACCAAAGTAGTATTCTTGGAAATATTACGAGCAGTCTTTTCAGCGCGATGCTTCAAACCGAAGGTTCCAAAACCACGAAGATAAACATTCTCTTTCTGAATAAGAGACTCTTTGATCACTTCCATTGTTGCTGCAACGATGTTCTGAACGGTAGGCTGGTCAGCACCAGTCTTCTCAGCTACAGCACGTACCAACTCTGCTTTTGTCATAGCATTTAGAATTTTTAGTGTGTACTCCTTTTTTATTTATTTAGCATTGCAAAATTATAAAAAAAATAATAACCACCAAAAAAATACTATAATCTTTTTACGAAAAGGGAATAATTTTGGTACTTTTGTACAATAAATAGTCACTTTTTCTTCATTGTCTTCACTTTACGGATATATCGTTATGGATATTTTTCTATTAGATGTTTAGCGATAATATATTGGATGTTTCCTTGCCGTCTTCATTATTAAGCATGAATATTCGCTTTATTCTTTTGCTATTCGTTTTAATGTGAATTGCGTAATTTCCGGGGTGGCTCCAATTCTAAATGGTAAAAGTTCACCACAGCCTATATTTACATATAGCTTCTGTTCCCCATTTGTATATAGTCCGTCACATTCTTCGTATGCCCATTTGCTTGGAGTCCAACCGAGTATCCTGAATTGCATTGCGTGAGTATGTCCGGACAGAGTTAATGCTATTTCTTTATGACTTGTTACTTCAGCTTTCCAATGAGAAGGATCATGACTTAATAAAATACTATAACTAACCTTCTCTTTGGGTAGAGCTTTTGTTAAATCTCCTCTTCTTACAACTTGATGTACACCGCAAGCCTGATTCTCTACACCAATGATACAGATACTGTCGTTACCATGATGAATTATATAATTACCGTTTAAGAGTATGTTCCAATCAAGTGAATCTCTTTGGATATCAATGATATTTTCCCTTTCCTTTTCCCGGTCTGAATTGTTATCTAATTGTTTATTGTATACTCCATAGTCATGATTTCCCAATATTGAAATTATTCCATCTCTTGCTTTGAGTCTTTGAAGAGACTTAATAAAAGGGTATACCTCTTTGTGTGTTATGGATACTAAGTCACCAGTAAAACATATTAAGTCCGGTTTTTGGCGATTAATAGCATTTACTAATGTATCTACAAATGCTTCATGTCCAATAAATCCACTGATGTGGAGGTCGGATATTTGAATAATGCGATAATCCTCAAAAGCTGCAGGAATTCTCTCATCTTCAATTTTCACCTCTTTAATTTCGTAACAAAATCTGCCAAAACAATATCCATATAGGGCCAAAAGGGTCCATATAAGGCAAATTGATAGGGAAATCAATCCAAACCTTTTGTATTTCACCTTAATATTAAACCACTTTCCTATCCATTTAATAATACTGTAAAAAATGGTTATGATGAAAAATACAAAAAGATTAGTAAGGATTAGTGTAATACTTAAGATCATGATGGATGATGACGAATAATGTTGGGGGTTGGCTATTTGAATATATATACCAAGTGTTTATGGCATGTGCTCTTTATTTGTTAGCTAATGACAACACAGTATACTCATCCACATAGTCATTCATAGCAGCAAACCACGATGCAACATATTCACCGTATGCAAATTCAAACTGAACAAGCTTGTCACCTTTTTTGAACATGTCGTCCATGCCTTCTACATCTTTGTCAAAATATACCACTACATAGTTTGATGTAGCTTTGGCTGTAACGGTTCCTTTAAACATTTGTTCTTCACAACCGGATAAATACATGTGTATTGTACCGTTGTAATCATTGTTCTCCAGTTCGTTAAGTGTTATGGCAATGTGAAGTTCAAATTGATCTCCTTCTTGGTCTTCAAACGCAGTAGTGGCAAGGTAGGTATTTGTCCATACATAACAGTCCAGACTCTCAGTGTCTGTTTCTGTAGAATCGTTAGCTTGTTCTTCCAGCTTTTTAACCGTTTTCTTTAAAGATGTTTTATTGGCATTGACGCCCGACTGTACATCTGTGATTGAAGTCAAATCGGCTGATATCGGTGTATCTTCTGCCTGTTCAGGTTTGGACTGACATGCAGCAATAATCACCAATGTGCAGATACATAAGATTATATTTTTCATTTGATAAAAATGCTCTAATGTTTAAGCGGGATTTATATCTACTGTAACTCCACGAATATCTTCAAATCTGTTTTTTAGCTGTTCAGTAAGTCCCCTTCTGATTCTGAGATGTATAATACAATCTTGTTCAAATGTTTGACCGAGAACTGTTGGTGTCTCTTCCTTAACAATTCTCATTACATTGTTCATGAGTGGATACTCAAAATGAACATCTATTAAATCGTCGACTGTTCTCTCTATTATTTCACAGTTTTGTATTGCTTCGGCTGCAGCAATCTTATATGCGTTTATAAGTCCGCTGGTACCTAATTTTACTCCTCCAAAATATCGTACTACGATAATGAGTATGTCGCTTAGTTCTGCACTGTTGATCTGTCCTAATATAGGGCGTCCTGCCGTACCACTTGGTTCTCCATTGTCAACAGCTCTGAAAATCTCTTTTTCGGCTCCGAGCATATATGCGTAGCAAACATGTCTTGCGTCGTAAAATTCCTTTTCGTGTTGCTGTACAAGTTGTTTAACTTCGTCGGTGTTTGTGACAGGAAAGGCAAAAGCAAGAAATTTGCTTCTTTTCTCGCTGTATTCTGCCTTTCCTGGTTTATTGATTGTTTGATAACTATCTATCATTTATTTATAGTAGATAGAAAAACATCTTATTATTTTTAGTCACTCAGTTTATGTACGACCAAACCGCTTCTGAGTTTGGGTTCAAACCATGTAGCCTTTGGAGGCATGATATTACCACTGTCAGCAATGTTCATTATTTGCTTCATGCTTACGGGATAGAGTGCCAATGCCATCTTCATCTCACCGCTGTCCACTCGTCTTTCAAGTTCCTCGTATCCGCGAAGACCACCAACGAAGTCAATACGCTTGTCACTACGAAGGTCGGTAATGCCAAGAAGCTTGTTTAAGATAAGGTTGCTACTTACGCTGACATCGAGTGAACCGATAGGATCGTTATCATCACAGAGTCCCTCGTGCATCGTAAGGCGATACCATTGACCATTCATGTAAAGAGCAAACTGATGATATTGAGTAGGATGAGCTGAAAGCTTGTCGCTCTTCTCTATGTCAAAGTCTTCTGCCAATGCCTGGAGAAATTCCTCTTCAGTTCTGCCATTCAAGTCTTTTACTACTCGGTTGTAGTCGAGGATGGTAAGCTGAGATGCGGGGAAGCAAACTGCCATGAAGAAATTATACTCCTCGTCACCCTTATGGTTGGGGTTCTGCTTAGCCTTCTCTGCTCCCACAAGTGCAGCAGCGGCACTTCTATGATGTCCGTCTGCAATATATAAATAAGGTATATTGGCAAAAGTATCTGTTATGGTCTGAATGTCTTGAGGATCATCTACCAACCAGAACTTGTGTCCGAATCCATCAATAGGAGCAATGAAATCGTAAATAGGTTTCTTGACTGTTTGTCTCTCTACAAGCGTATCGATAACAGCATTGTCTGGATAGGCAAAGAATACGGGTTCCATATTTGCATCATTCACTCTGACATGCTTCATGCGATCCTCTTCCTTGTCACGACGGGTCAACTCATGCTTTTTGATAACACCATTCATGTAGTCCTCTACATATGCCGTTACAACAAGTCCGTACTGAGTCTTTCCGTTCATGGTTTGAGCATAGATGTAGTACATCTCTTGTTCATCCTGTTTCAGCCATCCTTCTTTTTGGAATTTAGAGAAATTCTCAGCTGCTTTCTCGTAGACCTTTTCATCATATTCACTTGTGCCTACGGGAAAATCAATTTCTGGTTTAATGATATGATAGAGCGATTTCTCGTTGTCACCAGCTTCGGCACGAGCTTCTTCGCTGTCAAGTACATCGTAGGGACGGCTTTCCACTTCTTCAACCAACTCAACTGGTGGACGAAGACCTTTGAAAGGTTTTATTTTAGCCATTGTATTAGTTTTTTTTGTTTTTATTACTATTCAAGAGAATCCTGAATTACTTGTTTACTTGGAATTTCGTGATACCGTCTTTCAGATAACCTACGATTTGTTTTGCAGCGGCTATACCTGCATTGGTATTAGCTTCTGCAGTCTGTGCGCCCATCTTCTTAGGTGTAGAGAAGTAACGGCCCTCAAACTGTTTGAAATCGGCATCAGCATCGGGCATGATATCGGTAATATACTTAATGTCGTTACGCTCTTGCATCAGTTCGATGAGCTCGGGCTCGTTGATGACTTCCTTGCGGGCAGTGTTGATTAAGATACCACCCTTCTTCATGCTGCCTACAAGTGCCTTGTTGATGCTTTGCTTTGTTTCAGCAGTTGCGGGGATATGAAGCGATACAATATCACAAGTTTCGAAAAGTTCAGCCTGGCTTGCTGCAGCGTGTACGCCAGCTGCTTCGATTACATCTGCAGGGCAGTATGCGTCATAAGCACAAACATCCATACCAAACCCTTTAGCAATACGAGCTACATTGCGACCTACATTACCAAATGCAAGGATACCCAACTTTTTGCCCATCAACTCTGAACCAGCCTTGCCGTTGTAGAAGTTACGCACACCATATACCAACATACCCAAAACAAGCTCAGCTACAGCGTTTGCATTCTGTCCGGGTGTGTTCATCACTACCACATTGTGCGCAGTAGCAGCTTCAAGGTCTACATTGTCATAGCCGGCACCTGCACGAACTACAATCTTCAATTCCTTAGCAGCTTCTAAAACCTCAGCGTCAACTTTGTCGCTACGGATTATGATAGCTTTTACATCCTTTACGGCATCAAGCAATTGACTTTTCTCTGTATATTTTTCCAGTAGAACAACTTCGTATCCAGCTGATTCAATAACCTCTTTTATACCATTTACAGCTGCGCTTGCAAATGGTTTTTCTGTTGCGATTAATACTTTCATTGTTGTGTATTTTATGAGTTAAAGGAGTCAAGACTATCCCCTAACTCCTTTAACAGTATTTGCTTTATTAATTATAATTCACGAAGATTAGTGCATTGCTTCAAATTCTTTCATGCATGCAGCCAAAGCCTTAACGCCTTCGATAGGCTGTGCATTGTAGCAACTTGCGCGGAAACCGCCAACATCGCGGTGACCCTTAACGCCAACCATGCCCTTCTCAGTAGCAAACTTGAGGAAATCAGCCTCAAGTTCCTTGTACTCATCCTGCATAACAAAGCAGATGTTCATCAGTGAACGGCTTGCCTCATCCTCAACAGTAGCACGGAACAACTTGTTGCTGTCGATTGCATCATAAACAATCTTGGCACGCTCCTGTGCGAGCTTGTCCATAGCCTCAACGCCACCCTGAGTCTTAATCCACTTTAGATTCTGAAGAGCACAGTAGATAGGTACAACTGGAGGAGTGTTGAACATGCTACCCTTGCTTACATGTGTGCGATAGTCAAGCATGGTAGGTATGTGACGGGTAACTTTACCTAAAGCATCGTCCTTAACGATAACAAATGTTACACCAGCCATTGAAAGATTCTTCTGAGCACCACCATAAATCATAGCATACTTACTTACATCAATAGGGCGGCTGAAAATGTCGCTTGACATATCAGTGATGAGAGGAATAGGACTATCGATGTCCTTGCGCAACTCAGTACCATAGATGGTGTTGTTGCTTGTGGTGTGAAGATAGTCGGCGTCAGTAGGTATTTCAAACTGTGTGGGATAGTATGAGAAATTCTTGTCAGCACTTGAAGCTATCTCTACTACCTCACCAAATGCCTTAGCTTCCTTCATTGCCTTCTTAGCCCAAACACCAGTGTTTAGATAAGCTGCTTTATTCTCGAGGAAGTTATAGGGCACCATGCAGAATTCAAGACTTGCACCGCCACCGAGGAACAATACACTATAACCATCAGGAATCTGAAGAAGTTCCTTGAACAAAGCAACAGCCTCGTCAACAACGGGCTGGAAGTTCTTTGCACGATGACTCATTTCCATCAGTGAAAGGCCTGAACCTTCAAAATCAAGACATGCCTGAGCAGTAGCCTCAATTACCTCGCGGGGAAGAATAGAAGGTCCTGCATTGAAATTGTACTTTTTCATTTTTAATAAAATGTTTTTAATAAACCTTTGTTCCTAAAATCTTTTTACCGATACAAAGTTATACATTTTTTGATAGCCAACCAAATTTATTTTATAAAAAAATAGGTTTTTCAATGATTTCAATCAATACTCTTTAAATAATATCCAAAAGCGTATCATAGAACCATTTCCTTAAGTCTTTCTCTCTCCTATTTTCTATCGGGTAGGTTCAATGATGGTTTTCATTCCTTTTATCTTTTGCCCCTTAATGCGAAGCATAACTTCTCTAACCCTTGATCGTCTAATAGAGACATAAGCACAGTGATCGCGTACTTCTATACGGCCCACCTCGTCTCTTTCCAATCCGCCTATTTTTAACATAAATCCTGCAATATCTCCTTTGGAGAGTTTGTCCTTCTTGCCTTTTCCAATATATAACGATTCCCATTTAGGTTTGGGGATATTCAAGTGGTTCAAGTCATATTTTGGATTTTGAAGCAACTTCTGGTCTAAATGTGGAATGTCAGAAGGAATAAATTCTGGCAGATATTCCTCGGGACCTAAAATAATATATCCGTTGCCTACCGCATTCCAACGGGCTGTTCGTCCATTTCGGTGGATATAGGCTTGCTCATTTATAGGTAGGTGATATTGTATAACATTTTTAATATCTGGGATGTCCAGGCCTCGTGCTGCAAGGTCGGTGCAAACCATCACATTTGTTGCACCACAAGCAAATCGAAACAGGGATCTTTCTCTATCTTGCTGTTCCATTCCACCATGAAATCCTATTGCGCTGAATCCTTGCTGATTAAGATATTTTATCACTCGGTCCACACTTTCTCGGAATCCCACGAAGACCAGTGATGATTTTTGCCCTATGATGCAAAGTAGGCGTGCTAAAGTTTCCAACTTGTCTTTTACAGGAGAATCGACTACTGACAGTTCTATCCTTTCTGGTATCTTTTCGTCGCTGTCAAGGAAATTTATCTTTTTAACTTTGTTGTCATCGTTGATGAAAAGACTTGTTTCAGGACAGTCCGTTGCTGACAAAAGATATCTGGTTTCAAGATGTTGGAGATGAACTAAAACTTGTGACATTTCCTCTTGAAAGCCCAGTTCGAGGCACTTGTCAAACTCATCGATGACAAGATGTGATAAAAAATGTGTTGAGAAATTATTCTTGTTCAGATGATCAAGCACTCTACCCGGCGTTCCGATTATAATCTGTGGTTTTGTGCCGTTTATGGTGCGATGTTCTTCCATGGCAGGTCGTCCTCCATATACAGCAACTCCATTAATTCCACAGTTCATTTGTTTAAGCACTTGTGTAGTCTGCATGGCCAATTCTCTCGATGGCACAAGGATCAAAGCTTGTACTTCATTCAGTTCTGCTTTTACACTTTGTACTAAGGGTATAAGGTAAGCCAATGTTTTTCCACTACCCGTTGGACTAAGCAATATCACATTTTTATGCTTACGGCATGCCTCATGCATCTCTTGTTGCATGCCGTTGAGCAAGTCTATATTTAAGTGAGATAGTATTTCGCTTGTATTCATTCTATTTTGAGAGTTGTATATAACTGCTGTCTGCATGTTTTATACTTCAAAACTTACATTCAGTAGTACGCTTCTTGGTCATCCCTTTCTTTTGTTTAAGACCTATCAATTATTTTCTTCTATCTCCACATTGAGATGACAAAGAAATAGGTTCCGAGCCCCATTGCCCAACCTAGCAGTACCTTCCATGTAATATTTTTGAAATACCACCATACGCCTACATCCTCACTTCGCATAAATGCGTATCCGGCTGTGTTGCCGATTGGTAGAAGAAGTCCGCCAACAATGCCACAGTATACGATGAGATGCCAGTATGATCCGTTCTGGGCGAAAAGCATGCCGTGTGCATCACTTACTTCGGCGAGCGGGATGATGTCATATACATTAATACCGGTAAGTATGAGTGCCACATTGTCCATCACTGCACTTAAGAATCCCATTATAATACTAAAGGCATAGATATTTGGTATCACGGATTCTGCCCAATCATGTAAGGCTCTCATGGCTCCACATTCTATCAGTACACTTACTGCAAGGCACATGCCCACCAGGAACATGATTACCTGCATGCTTTCATATAGCAGACGATGATCGCCTCCCTGTAGGATGGAAGGTTGTTCGGAAAGTATTCGCTTTCTATTGAATATCTCGTTTAGTACCCAAAGTAGGCATAGTACACAGAGAGCACCAAGGAAGGGTGGTAGTAAGGTGATGCGATGAAAGGTGGGAACAAACCATAATCCGCACATACCTATCACTAACAACACGATGCGTTGCCAGAGGGGCAATACATTGTCGTCTCCACGAAATATGATTGTTGGGCGTACGAGTGTGAGAGTTGATGGCAGTTTTCTGGAGATGAGTGCTACGGGTACTATCATTGAAATGATTGTTGGCAATACAAGCGCACCGCTGAAGTTTCCTGGTGTCACAGCACCTTTCGACCACACCATGAGCGATGTTATGTCGCCTATTACAGTTAAACACCCGCCACAGTTTGCGGCTATTAGCACAGCTGCTCCGAGGTAAAGTCTTTGTTTGTCGTCTTCAATCACCTTTTTGAGTATCAACAACATAAGCATTGTTGTTGTTAGGTTGTCGAGATTGGCTGATATAAGGAAAGCCAGTATGCATGAGATCCATAGCACCAGTTGGCTATTTCTATTGCGTATCCAGCTTTTCATGAAGTCAAAACATTCATTCGAATTGAGCACATCTACTATGGCTATTGTTGCCAACAGGTACATCACAAGTGAACATATATAAACGCTATGACAAAGGAACACATTATTAGCAATGAACTGGTGTACATGCTCCCAGTCACTCTCGGCACCAGCGAGGTAGCTGACAAACTCTGTCTCGTGTATGGTAGAGATGTATTCAGTACCTGTACACATAAAGAGAATCCACCCAACAACTCCGGCAAACATTGCCGTTGCTGCTTTGTTAATGTTTGTCAGATGTTCACTTGCAATAAGCAGGTAACACATTATCATAAGGATGCCGATAGCTAAAGTCATTGAGTATTTATTTTATATGATTATTGATGTCCGTTTATAAGTGTATTATCTCAAAATGAACTTGTATTATTTCACTTTTTAAATATTTGGGTACAAAAATAGTTCTTTTTATAACATTTTACAAATAAACAATTGCTTAATTGATGAAATATAGATAACTTTGAGTCATTAAATCTTTATTATATAATTATAATGATGTATTATTTTCGTATTATTGCGTTATTTGCATCTCTTCTTTTGTCCTTTGTATGTCATGCACAAATGGCAAAGATATCTGACCGTGTATGGATTACAGTTGGTGATTCTCTCTACCCCATTGCTCCCTCCCCGACTCAATGCGAGGTGAAACCAGGATGGAATATAGCTGATGTTTTTAAGACTTCAGACAAGGCTATTCGTTATCTGTGGGGTAAGACATCACATCAAGTCTGCGATAACGCTCGGCCTCGTTTGGTCGTTCAACTTCAGCATGGTACACTTCACGACATTGTTCTTGTTCGTCTACAAAGTCGCAAACAGTATCGCCGTTTTCCTAAGGCTGATATTAGGTACTGCGATCCGATATATGTTGATCTCACAACCTGCCGTATTGAATTGCTTAAGGAAAACCTCTATGCCGTCACTCCCGAGCGACCTCTGCGTCCTGGCGAATACATTCTTACAGATCTCTCCGACAAGCCGATGAATGACTATGGTGATCGTTATGTCTATGCTTTCACGATAAGCAAATAACTCTTTTTGCTTATAAATTCTCATTTTTCTTTTCAAAAATTTGTCGCTTTGACAGTTTTTTATTTATTTTGCATTCGAAATGATACAGAAGTATAACATATATTGGCGTTGGCAAAGCTTAGGATTGAGAAAACCGTAAGCCTTTTGTTCGTGTATCTATATGTAATAATAGATTTATGAGAACCTTTCGTGCTTACGATAGGTTCTTTTTTTTAAGAGTAAATAACATAAAATATAGAAAAATGACTTTCCAAGTTGATGAGAATGGATTTTATGGTGAATTTGGTGGTGCATATATTCCCGAGATTCTTTATCATACGGTAGAACATCTTAAGGAGCAATATCTTCCCATCATAGAGAGTGCTGATTTTCAGGACGAATATATGACTCTCCTGCGCGATTATGTAGGTCGTCCTTCCCCACTCTATTTTGCTAAGCGTATGAGTGAGAAATATGGTTGCAAGCTTTATTTGAAGCGTGAGGATCTTAACCATACAGGTGCTCATAAGATTAACAATGCAATCGGGCAGATTCTCCTTGCTAAGCGCATGGGCAAGAAGCGTATCATTGCCGAGACTGGTGCCGGACAGCACGGTGTGGCTACTGCTACTGTGTGCGCTTTGATGGATATGCCATGTAGAGTGTATATGGGAGCCACTGATGTTGCTCGCCAGCGTCCCAATGTGGAGCGCATGCGTATGTTGGGCGCAGAGGTTTTCCCTGTGGAAAGTGGAAACAAAACATTGAAGGATGCCACCAACGAGGCTATCCGTGACTGGTGCTGCCATCCTGCTGATACTTTTTACATTATCGGTTCTACGGTTGGTCCTCATCCCTATCCCGACATGGTGGCTCGCTTACAAAGCATCATTTCCAAGGAAATCAAAGAGCAATTGATGGAGAAGATAGGCCGTGATTATCCCGATTATCTGATGGCTTGTATTGGTGGTGGTAGCAATGCTGCGGGCACTATTTATCATTATATTGACGATGAACGTGTGAATATAGTTTTGGGTGAGGCAGGTGGTTATGGCATCGATACGCAGATGACTGCTGCTTCACTCAACATTGGTACTCCTGGTATTCTTCACGGTAGTCGTATCAAACTAATGCTGGATGATGATGGTCAGATTATAGAACCATATAGTATCTCTGCCGGTCTGGACTATCCTGGTACGGGTCCTATGCATTGTAATCTCTATGAGACAGGGCGTGCCCGTATCTTGGCTATTAATGACGACGAAGCTCTCAATGCAGCTTTCGAACTGACTCGCCTAGAGGGTATTATCCCTGCGCTGGAGTCGAGTCATGCGCTGGCAATGTTGGCCAAGATGTCTTTCAAAAAGGACGATGTGGTGGTTCTCACGGTCAGTGGTAGAGGCGATAAGGACATGGATACTTATCTGAAAGCTATTAAGCGATGATCTCTTCAATCCTTTTTATGTATTATGAATAAGACATATCAATATACTACTGTTTCAAAGAAGATTCTGGGCGATCTTATGACGCCTGTGAGTGCTTATTTGAAAGTGCGTGATGCGTATCCACAGAGTGCGCTTATGGAGAGTAGTGACTATCATGGGGGCGAGAATGCCAAGAGTTATATTGGCTTACATCCCATTGCTCAAGTGAGCATTGAGCATGGCGTAGGTGTTGCGCGTTATCCTGACGGTAATGTGATGCGTCGCGATATTCTCTCTAATGCTGACTGTGCCCAGACTATTAATGATTTTCTTCATAGTTTTTGCATTACGGGTGATGATGCTCGGTATGTGGGTCTCTTTGGATATACCACCTTCAATGCTGTTCGCTATTTTGAGAATATCAATGTGAAGGATGAGACTCAGGCTGAAAATGATGCGCCCGATATGTTATATATATTATATAAGGATGTTGTGGTGTTTGATCATTTCCGTAATGAGGTTACTCTCATCGAACTGATGCAAGAGGGTGAGGAGCATGACCTGGAGCAGTTGGAGCGCGACCTTGGTTCTCGTGCTTATCAGACATACGATTTCCGTCCTGTGGGTGATTTCTGGAGCACGCTCTCTGACGATGAACATCGTGACAACATTCGTAAAGGCATAGCACATTGCCTTCGTGGTGATGTATTCCAGATAGTTCTCGCCCGTCGTTTCAAGCAGAAGTATGAGGGCGATGATTTCAAACTTTATCGTGCTTTGCGTAGCATTAATCCTTCGCCTTATCTTTTTTATTTTGACTTTGGTGGCTTCCGTATCTTTGGTTCGTCTCCCGAGACTCATTGTAGGATAGAGAACGGTCATGCTTACATTGATCCTATTGCTGGTACAACGAAGCGCACAGGAAATGCTGAGCAGGACCGCAAGAATGCGGAATATCTTCGTATTGATCCTAAAGAGAATGCAGAGCATGTGATGCTGGTGGATTTGGCTCGCAATGATCTCTCGCGAAATTGTCACGATGTGCATGTGGATTTCTACAAGGATATGCAATTCTACAGTCATGTCATTCACTTGGTGAGTCGTGTGAGTGGTACATTGGATGAAGAGGCAGATCCTGTACAAGCTTTCATTGACACCTTCCCTGCGGGCACACTTTCTGGTGCACCTAAGGTGAGGGCTATGCAATTGATTAGCGAGTACGAGCCTCACAGTCGTGGTGAATATGGTGGTTGTATCGGATTTATTGGTTTTGATGGCAGTCTCAATCAAGCTATTACGATCCGTACCTTTGTGAGTCGCAATGGCGAACTTTGGTTTCAAGCTGGTGGAGGTATCGTTGCTAAGAGTGATGTGGAATACGAGTTACAAGAAGTAAACAACAAACTTGGTGCTTTGCGCAAGGCTATAGCAATGGCAGAAAAACTATAAATGTTATGAAAATCGTTATCATAGACAACTACGACTCCTTTACATACAACTTGAGTCATTTGGTTAAAGAACTGGGTGCTGAGGTTACGGTTTATCGTAATGATAAGTTTGAACTTTCTCAGTTGGAGGTTTTCGATAAGATAATTCTTTCTCCAGGTCCGGGTATTCCAAGCGAGGCAGGTCTTCTTCTTGATGTTATCAAGGCGTATGCGGGTAAAAAGCCTATTTTGGGTGTATGTCTCGGTCACCAGGCCATTGGCGAGTGTTTCGGCGGTAAGCTTACTAACATTGGTGAAGTAGTGCACGGCGTGGCTACTCCTTGTCATATCACATCTGTCGACTATCTCTTTGCGAGTCTTCCTTGCGACATTGAGATTGGTCGCTATCATTCCTGGGTGGTTGATCAGCAGGATTTTCCTTCTTGCCTGGAGGTTACATCTGTGAGTGACGAAGGTTACATTATGTCGCTTCGTCACAGAGAGTTTGATATCCGTGGCATTCAGTATCATCCCGAAAGTGTGCTCACTCCCGACGGAAAGACTATTCTCAATAATTGGTTGAAGAATTAAATGTTATGAATTCGTTGATTTAATAAAGACAAATCATGAAACAATATCTTTTGAAACTACTTGATGGCGAGACGCTCTCTCTGCAGGATACATATCAAATAATGCTCAACATCGTTGAAGAAAAATACCCTGTTCAACAGATTGCTGCGTTGTTGATGGCTATTCAGACGCGAGGTGCTACAGTAGATGAATTGTTGGGCTTCCGTCAGGGCTTGCTCGAAACAGGTAAACATATAGATTTTAGTGATTACAATACTCTTGATATTGTAGGGACAGGTGGTGATGGTAAGAATACTTTCAATATCTCTACTTGCTCTGCCTTTGTGATAGCAGGTGCGGGATATAAGGTGACCAAGCATGGCAATGGTGCAAGCACTTCGGCCAGTGGTGCCAGCAATGTACTCGAGGGTCATGGTGTGAAGTTTACAGCCGATGCTGACCTTCTGATGCGTTCTTTGGATGAGGCTGGTATCTGCTATTTTCATGCACCTCTCTTCGCTTATGGTATGAAGTTTGTCGGTCCCACTCGCAAGGCTTTGCAAGTACCTACTTGCTTCAATTTGTTGGGACCGCTTGTTAATCCTTGCCAACCCAAGAATTCTCTTCATGGTACGGCCAATCAGGGGCAGTTACGCTTATATTCTGCCATTCACCAGAAGATTGGTGACAACTATGGCGTCATAACCTCTTATGATGGCTATGATGAGATATCGCTTACCAGTGGCTTTAAGATTGTCACTCGTTTCTTTGAGAAGGTTCTTACGCCCGTTGATCTCGGTCTACGCTATGTAAATCAGTCTGACATTTATGGAGGTGAGACTGCTCAGGAAGCGATGAAGATCTTCGATGCAGTTCTGGAGAATAAGGCCTCCGATGCTCAAAAATCTGTGGTTATTGCTAATGCTGCTTGTGGCATTTCTGTGATGGATCCCAACATCCCGATATTTGATTCTGTAGCTATTGCTCGTGAGTCTATAGAAAGTGGCAAAGCACTTGCTTGTTTCAAGAAGTTTGTTGAACTTAATTCTTAATTCTTTTCATGCACGATGTATTAGACGAAATAGTTGCTTGGAAACGACAGGAGGTTGAAATTCAGAAGAATGAGGTACCCCCTTCTCTACTTTATGCACAAGTGGAGCATATCATGGCTGAAGGTATATCGCTTCGTTCTATGAGTGGATGTTTGAGTTCGTCACCTTATGGTATTATCTCTGAATTTAAGCGTAAGTCTCCTTCCAAAGGCTGGATTAAGGAAGAAGGTAAAGCTGATGTGATACCTGCTCAATATGCTTCACATGGGGCTTCTGCTATCAGCATTCTCACGGATGAGAAATATTTCGGTGGTCATCTCTCATTCATTGAGAAGGCTCGTCCTATGGTTGATATACCTATTCTACGCAAGGAGTTTATTATCGATGAGTACCAGCTTTTTCAGGCTCGTGCTGTGCAGGCCGATGCGGTGTTGCTCATAGCGGCTGAACTCACTCTTTCGGAGTGCCGACAACTCATCCGTATGGCTCACGAGCTTTCCCTGGAGGTACTACTAGAAATTCATGGAGAGAAAGAATTGGATTACTGTGACCTTGAAGCTGATATGATTGGTGTCAACAATCGCGATTTGGGTACTTTCCATACTACTGTTGACAATTCATTTGCTATGATATCCAAGTTGCCTTCAGATCGAGTGCTTGTTAGTGAGAGTGGTATTTCTAATCCTGAAACTGTACGACTTCTTCGTGAGATAGGTTACCGTGGATTTCTCATGGGCGAACATTTCATGCGTTATGATAATCCTGGAGAAGCACTTGCAGAGTTTATCTCTGCGATATAATAACTACTCCTCTCCTGTTTTCGTATTCTCTGTGAGGCAGTATTCGCTCAACTTTAAACTCTCTACTTAAACCATTTCTCTAGTTTTCTGCGAAATCCATATAAAAATACACTATGATACTCAAGGTATGCGGTATGCGCGATGCTGATAATATTCGCGATGTAGAGCAGTGTGGATGCCATTGGATGGGATTTATCTGCTGGCCTCGTTCGTCGCGCTGTGTATCTGTTTCACCTTCTTATCTTCCACAGTGTACGCGTGTTGGAGTTTTTGTTGATGCCGACGATGCTTATATCGATCAAATGGTGGATATACTCAAACTCAACCGTATTCAGCTTCATGGGTCGGAGTCGCCAGGGCGGTGTAAGGAGATTGCTACTCGTACGCATTTACCTCTTACCAAAGCCATTAGTGTGCTCTGCGAATCTGATGTGGCCAAGGCCGAAGAATATGTAGGCATTGCAGACTATATTCTCTTTGATACTAAGTGCAAATGTGTAGGGGGTAGTGGAGTGCAGTTCGATTGGGACATCCTTCAGCACTATCATGGACCTATTCCTTTTATCCTGGCAGGCGGTATCGGTCCCGGCGATGAGGCTCGTCTACAACAATTTCATCATCCCTATTTTGCAGGTATTGATCTTAATAGTCGTTTTGAACAAAGTCCTGCTTTCAAGAATGTGAGTCAGGTAGAAACTTTTATTAAAAATATACAAGAGTTAATATTCAGATAGATAATTATATATTTTGTAAAATATATTTTTAGAGACTGATTAATGATACATAATATATCCAGTTAATTCATAATTAATATACCACAATGAATCGTATCAACGAACTATTTGCCCAAAAGAAAGAGGGCATTCTAAGTCTATATTTCTGTGCAGGTCATCCCACACTTGACAGTACATGCGACATTATTCGTGCCATTGAGCACAAAGGTATCGATATGATTGAGGTTGGCATCCCCTTTAGTGATCCTATGGCTGATGGCCCAGTGATTCAAGATGCAGCGTCTAAAGCGCTTCGTAACGGTATGTCGCTCAGGTTACTTTTCAAGCAGTTAGAGGGTATCCGTCAGGATGTGCGTATCCCCCTTGTGTTAATGGGCTATATGAATCCTATCTGGCACTATGGTTATGAGGCTTTCTTTAAAGAGTGTAATCGTATAGGTATAGATGGTGTGATCATGCCAGACCTCCCCTTCCGTGATTATCAGGATGAGGTAAAACCTATAGCCGACCAATACGATGTGCGTGTCATCATGCTTATCACTCCTGAGACAAGTGAAGATCGTATCCGTTTTATCGACGATAACACTGATGGTTTTATTTATATGGTAAGTAGTGCAGCTGTTACGGGAGCGCAAAAGGAGTTTGATGATGCAAAGCAGGCATACTTCAATAAGGTCAATCAGATGCAGTTGCGCAATCCTCGAATGATAGGTTTTGGTATTAGTAACAAGCAGACTCTTGAGAGTTCACAGCGCAACGCGGCGGGAGCCATTATCGGTAGTAAGTTTGTAACTCTCCTTGATGAGGAGCACGATCCAGAGATTGCATTGACTCGTTTGTTTGATGCTTTAGAACACTAAGAATATTATAATGTATATACAACAAAGGGCACTGTTACCACAGCGCCCTTTGTTTTTAATAAATTAAATATACTGTTGAATGTATATGCTTTGTTTGCTGGATGATTACTTCAGAACAACAGTTACATCCTTACCTTCCTCAGTTACATTGAGCTTGTCCTCACGAAGCAACCAACCCATAGCCAGATAAAGCTCCTTGTCGGTCTTGATCTTTGCAACCTTCTTCAAGTCTTTGGTGTTCATTGCACCATTCTCATTCAAGGCAGTCCAGATAGCACCTGCCATGCTTCCAATCTTTTCGTTCATAGTTTTTCTTAATTACAATTAATCATTATTACCTATTGAATGCAATTCTCTCAATTGCAATGCAAATTTACACACTTTCTATTTTAGTTATATGTGTTTATCTTTACAAAGTGGATTATCAGCATAATTTCTTGTTTTATATCAATTTTTGCTGTAACTTTGCACTATGTGTATATGGGACAAGTGTTTTTCCCCATTTCATCGATTAAATTGCATTATTTACTGTTTACATTTTATGAATCGGATTATTTATAATCTCGCTTTTCTTTTATTGTTTTCTCTGGTTTTGGTCTCATTGGTGGCTTGCGGGAGAAAGAGTATTGATGAGCAGTTTTACGAGGCTGCAAAAAAGGAGACACAACAGATGTGCCCAAGAAAGATAGATGACTCTACTACCCTGGACAGTATTGTTTATGATATGCAGTCGCGTACACAAAAGCATTACTACACCTTCTCTGAGCATATGGACGATACTACACTCTATACCAACAACTTTGTAGCGGACATACGAGAGACTTTACTTAAATCGCTTCGCAATGAGATAAAATTAAAGAAGCAGATGGAAGCAGAGATAGGTTTTGCTTACATATATATATCTGCTTCAACAGGTAAGCCATTGATCAACCTCCTTTTTACGAAGGATGATTATACTGGTCCGATGAAAGTGCGTTCATTCAACGAGCGAATCACTGGCAAATGGGATGACTATACTCTGCGCAATTGTCCAGAACAACAAGATGAGTGTACACAGTTGGAGAAGGTTACATTCGACAGCATTAATTGTGTGATAAACTATGTATTCAAACTCAAAGGTGAGTTGGACATACAAGATCTTCAGGAGCAATACCCTGATGTGAAGATAGAGATGAAAAAGATGCTTATCAAGGGAATCCGCGAGAATGATGCTCTATCAGAAGAAAATGATAGTTGTGTGAACTATCGTGTAGAGTATCTCTCAAAGTCAACTGGCAAGCATCTGCTTGATATCAGCATCAAGGGTAAGGAGATTAAAGTAAGTGACAAACAAAAAGTTAAAAAGTAAAATAGTAAAAGTGAGAGTATATATGAAAAAGGGTAGCATCTTGAAATGCTACCCTTTTCTTTTATCTTAATGTTGAAGGATGTGATGTCTATTGGGCCATACACTCTTCAATAGCGCGACAAAGTTGGTCGGGACAACTGGTGGGTTTCATACCACACTTCACGCCATCCAATTTCTGGATTACATCCTCTGCCTTCATGCCAACAACGATTTGTGCTAGTCCTTTGGTATTTCCATCGCATCCACCGTAGAATTGGCATGCTGTGACGATGTCGTCCTTTATAGTAACCTCGATGAACTGACTACATGTACCACGGGTCTTGTAGACTATTTTCTTAGTATCGTCTTGTTGGCAGATTGTAGATTCCATTGTCTTGTGTTAATTAAAGAATTAATTGCCTTATTCTTCGGGCTTCATGTTGGTGTAGACGGTCTGAACATCGTCAAACTCCTCGAGTTTCTCGACCATCTTGTTGATGGTGGCTCTTGCCTCATCGTCAACCTCCTTCAGGTCGTTGGGAATGTAGGTGAACTCACCACCCACCTCTTCATAGCCGTCAGCCTCAAGCTTCTTCTGGATGTCGTTGTAGCTGGTGGGCTCGCCATAGATAGTGATGGTGGTCTCGTCCTTCTCCTCATCGTATTCCTCATCGTACTCCTCATCTACTCCGAAGTCGATCATCTCCAGTACAAAGTCGTCCATGTCCATGTCAGCCTTCTTCTTGAAGGTGAAGACACACTTATGGTCGAAGAGGAATGAGAGAGAACCTGTGGTTCCCATGTTACCACTAAACTTGTTGAATACGCTACGAACATCTGCTACGGTACGAGTAGTGTTGTCGGTAAGGGTGTCAACGAATACAGCAACTCCGTGAGGGCCGTATCCTTCATATGTAACTGATTTGTAGGCAGACTTATCTTTGCCCAGTGCGTTCTTGATGGCACGCTCAATGTTGTCCTTCGGCATGTTCTCGCGCTTGCAGACAGCGATAACAGAACGCAGTGAGGGGTTGTTCTCAGGCTCTGGACCACCGCTCTGTACGGCAATGGCAATTTGCTTGCCCAGACGAGTAAATGTCTTGGCCATGTGGCCCCATCTCTTAAGCTTTGTAGCTTTACGGTATTCAAATGCTCTTCCCATTTTTGTAAGAATTAAGAATTAAGAAAAAAGAATTTATATCTTCTTCTTAATACATTATTTATTATTTATGTTTTTCTAAATATGTTTTTATCGCAATTCTGCACCCAACTGTTTTGTGAGGTTGGTGATGAGTTTCTGCATGATGGCGTCAATCTGCTTGTCGTTGAGTGTCTTCTCAAGATCTTGTAAGATGAAGTTGACAGCATAGCTCTTCTTGCCGGCAGGAAGGTTTTTGCCCTCGTATACATCGAACAGGTGAACCTCGCGAAGCAGTTTCTTCTCTGTGGCGTATGCAATTTTCTCAATTTCAGCAAACTCAATGTTCTTGTCAAGCAACAGTGCAAGGTCACGACTTACAGCGGGGAACTTGCTGATTTCGTAATATGTGACATGCTGTGAACGAGTGAGTTTCATGAGCAAGTTCCAATTGATGTCCGCAAAATATACGGGAGCATCAATGTCAAACTGCTTGAGAATTTTGTGAGAAACTATACCCATCTTCACTAGTGCCTTGCCACCTCTGTTTTGAATCTCTTGAGCCTTGTCGAAGAGGTCACTCTCACACTTGGCAAAGACAATGCTTCCCATAGACACGCCCACACGAGCAAGGATGTTCATCACATTAGCCTTCAATTCGGCAAAAGTAAGATCCTCGTCAGCATGTGCCCATGAACCTTCCACACGCTTGCCGGTGAGCCAGAGTCCCAGGTGATAGTCCTCGCTATAGGCATCAAGTACATGCTTGATCACTTCAGGATCACGACTACTGCTTACGCCAGGGATGATATCTTTGCACTTACGCTCCTCGTTGAAGTAATAGCAATTGCCATACTCAAAGAAACGAAGATTGGGATTACGATGGTTGATGTTGCGCGCAATGCTCTCAAGGCCACCGAAGAGTAGTGTCTGACGGAGCGCATTAAGGTCATTGCTGAGCGGATTGATGAGCTTGACAAGGTTTTCTGCCTTATGGCTCTCCAGTCCGTCATAGTATGCACCACGCTGAAGAGAATTGTTTAGTATCTCGTTGAATCCACCACCTACAAGTTGCTCACCGATGAGGTTTTGTAGTTTGTGGCTACGGTCATTTTCACCCTTTACGCTGAGTGAACTATTGACCGTCTGAGGAATCTCAATATTGTTGTAACCATAGATGCGGAGGATATCCTCAACTACATCACAAGGACGCTGTACATCTACACGATAGGGAGGAACGAGAAGTGAAAGACCCTCACTTGTCTCGTTGGCAATCTTCATTTCAAGACTGGTAACGATGCTCTTGATGGTCTCGGCGGGGATATGCTTACCGATGAGACGGTCGCAGTAATCGTATGATAGCTCAATCTCAAAATCCTTGGCAGGACATGGATTGATATCAACGATCTCCATGCTAATTTCTGCACCTGCCAGTTCTTTAGCCATAAGCGCAGCCTGCTTCAGAGCATAGATCTGACCGTTAGGATCGATGCCACGCTCAAAACGGAAGCTTGCATCGGTAGACAGACCATGACGACGAGCACTCTTACGAATCCAGGTGGGATTGAAATAAGCACTCTCCAGTACTACATTGGTGGTTGAATCGTATGTACCACTACCCTTTCCACCAAAGACTCCTGCAATACACATGGGTTCTTCGACATTGCAGATAGCCAGGTCCTGATCGCTCAACTCATGAGTTTCACCATCAAGGGTTACGAAAGGAGTGCCTTGTGGCATGGTTTTCACCACAATCTTGTTGCCCTTGATCATATCTGCATCGAAGCAATGCAGAGGTTGACCATAAGCCATCATGATATAGTTGGTGATATCCACAATGTTGTTGATAGGACGAAGACCGATGATGCGCAAACAATCCTGCAACCATTCGGGGCTCTCGGCAACCTTGCAGTTCTTCAAGCTTACGGCACAGTAGCGAGGACAAGCTACCTCATTCTCAACAACAACCTCCACGGGAAGATCGTGATTGTCAACTTTGAACTCATCTACAGAAGGACGATGAAGAGAAGTCTGCTTGCCATTCTGTACAAGCCAAGCATAGAGGTCACGAGCTACACCATAGTGACTGCAACCGTCAGCACGGTTGGGTGTGATGTCAACCTCAATGATATAGTCACTCTGGATATTATAGTATTCAGCTGCAGGTGTGCCTGGCACAGCATCCTCGGGCAAAACGATGATACCATCGTGTGAGGTTCCAATGCCAATCTCATCCTCAGCGCAGATCATACCCAATGACTCAATGCCACGAAGTTTGCTACGCTTGATGGTGAAACACTCATCACCATCATACAACTTCGTGCCAAGAGTAGCAACGACTACCTTCTGCCCTGCTGCTACATTGGGTGCACCACAAACGATCTGTACGGGATCACCTTCACCAAGATTGACTGTGGTGACATGCATGTGGTCACTGTTCGGATGGGGCTCACATGTAAGGACCTCTCCAATTACAATACCTTCCAGACCACCTTTGATAGACTGTACTTCTTCAACGCTTCCGACTTCAAGTCCGCCACTGGTAAGAGCTGCTGCAACTTCCTCTGCAGACATGTCAAAGTCAACGAACTCACGAAGCCATTTATAAGATATATTCATGTTCTTTTGATGTATGTTTCTTAAAAATCGCGCAAATTTACTAAAACATACGCGAAATCACAAATTTCTTTTTATAAATTAGGTGTATAATGTCAGAAAGTGTTACTTATCTTCAATTTTAACATTCTATACGGAAATAAATGTATGATTAGAAAGGCATGTCTTCAGCTGGTGGTGGAGCAAATGGGTTGTCAGCTGGCAATGGAGCATCCGCAGTGTTGATTTGAGAACTAAAGGTAACCTCTTCGCCAGGCATTGGAACATATACATTCTCTCCTGGCTCCTCAAATCGTGCAAACTCTCCCCTAAAGTTGAGTGTCACATCACCCACGGCACCGTTACGATGCTTCGCAATGATGATCTGTGCCTTACCACGAAGATCCCTACCCTTGTCATCCTGATAGAGATGATAGTATTCAGGTCGGTGGATGAAACATACGATATCCGCATCCTGCTCGATGGCTCCCGACTCACGGAGGTCACTCAACTGAGGACGCTTACCCTCAATACCTTCACGACCCTCTACACCACGGTTGAGCTGACTCAGTGCGATGATAGGTATGTTTAATTCCTTAGCCAATCCCTTGAGGTTACGGCTAATCATACTCACCTCTTCCTGACGACTGCCATAGTTCATACCAGAAGCCGTCATAAGTTGGAGATAGTCGATCATAATCATTTTCACACCATGCTCGCGTACGAGTCGGCGAGCCTTAGTGCGTAGTTCGAAAATGCTCAGTCCGCTGGTATCGTCCACATAGATGGGTGCATCCTGCAACTGATTGATGCGTGCATCAAGTTGTGCCCACTCGTGAGGAGCAAGTTGTCCGTTGCGCAACTTCTCACCACTAATCTCACAAACATTACCCATGAGACGGCGTACCAGCTGTACTGTGGCCATTTCGAGAGAGAAAAGTGCTACGGGAATTCGGTTGTCGCAAGCCATTTTCTTCATCATACTCAACACAAGCGCTGTCTTACCCATGGCAGGACGGGCAGCAATGATGACAAGGTCACTATTCTGCCAACCGTTGGTCATCTTGTCAAGAGAAGGGAATCCACTGGTCAGACCACTCAGTCCACCTTCCATTGCAGCCGCTTTTTTGAGCATTGTGAGTGCCTCTTCAATGGCTGGATTGATCTGGTCTGCAGTACCCTTCATGTTAGTTTGTGAGATTTGGAAGAGTTCAGCTTCAACCTTCTGCATCAATTCGCCCACATCCGACGAAGGGTCAAAGGCACCATCAAGCACTCTCGAAGCAAAAGTGATGAGCTGTCGCGCCATGTGCTTTTGCTTGATGATCTTAGCATGATATGTGATGTGGGCAGAACTGGTAACATTGCCTGCCAAAGAAGTGATATAAACAGGTCCACCTGCTTCCTCGAGAACTTCTTGCGACTCCAACTCGTCTATGACAGTAAGCATATCGATAGGCTTCTGTTGTATGTTGAGGTTGCGCACAGCACTATAAATGAGTTGATGGCGATGGTCGTAGAACGACTCAGGGGTAAGCAGTTCGCAAACCTGACTGTAGGCATCCTGTTCGATCATGATAGCACCTATGACGGCTGTCTCCATGTCGAGGTTTTGAGGCTGAGTGTGTCCAAGTGTATCCATTTGAGGCACTTCGACCACCTTTTTAGTTGAATTTCTTCGAGTACTAGTATTAGTAGCCATATAGTAGTATGATTATATAGTAAACATTGGTAATGATTGCTGTCGTGTTGTTGTCTTAATACAACCTTGCAAAGATAGGGATAAAATCTTAAAAAAACAAAAGAGATATGTATTTATACATTACTTTTTAATCATAATTCAAAAAATATAAATAACTTTGTCATGTATTAAATAATAAATGTTATGAGAAGAATTTTGTTGATGGCCCTTTCTGGCTTTATGTTTCTTTCAGTTTGTTCTTTGTCTGCTAACGCTGCTCCAACGAAACAACAGAAGAAAGTGGCTTATGCCATAAAGAATTTGAAACTTGATGCTAATACATCAAAGACACTTCAACCTATACTGATGGCTTATCTTACGGAATTGAAGGCTGCCCAGAAGCCTTATGATGATTTAAAGGATAAGTATAAAGCAAACATCAAGAATGGTAGTATCAACGACAAGGTCGCCTCTGCCCTACTCACAGCTAAGTGGGATACCGCCAAGAAGGAAGTGGCTATAAAGGAAAAGTATCAGAAGAAATTCCTTGAGGTGATTTCGGCAAAGAAGGTTTGGTACTGTTTTGATTTGTTGAACGACAAAATGAGTAAGATAGAAGGTACATCGTCAAAGGCTTCTGCTGACGATGATGACGAATAGTTGTGTCTCCTCAAATTTTATTCCTTCTTATTCTTTGAATACCGTTTGATCAGGTTGTATGCCGAATACAAGCCATATTCGCCAGCCTGACTTAAATCGGACAGTCCCTTGTCCACCTGACCTTTCATGATCAAAGTGAGTCCTCTGTTGTAGAATGCTTCTGCAAACTTAGGATCATGTTGCAATACTTGGCTGTAAGTTTCTTCTGCCTTGTCATAGTCTTGCAGTCGGTAGTAAATGTTGCCGAGATTATATAGTGCACAGATAAATTCATTATCACGATTGTAAACAGCCTTGAAGTCATCACATGCTTTGTTGAGTTCAAGGCGTATTTCTTTTGTGATATCTTCGGCATTTGCATATAGGGCACATCTCATCTGTGCACGCAGGAAGAGACCTAACAGGTTGTTGGGTTCGTAGGCCAAAAGTATATCCATATCAACAATTGCCGACTCGAAATCTCTCACAAAATAATAATCGATGGTTCTAAGGATGAGAGCTTTGGACAACTTCTCTTTATTAGATTGAGACTGTTCAATGACCTCAGATTGCTTGTTGATATCATCAAAAAACTTATCGCTATTTATAGAACCTTCTTTGCCTTCGTTATTTGTAATAAGCAGATTTCCAAATGTTTGGTTTTCTTTGTTAAACTGCTCGATTAATGGATGATAGGTTGTAGCTTGCTGTCCTATTGATTCTTTTGTATAATATGACAATACAAAGTTTTTCTCAATGTTGATTTCAGTTTCACGGTCCTGAACCTTACCTCTGTACTCGTTGGCATACTGCTCGTGATACTCTTCTTCGTCAGCAACAACAAGTTTGTTGTAGTCCTCAAGATTCTGGTCGCTCTCCTTTCTTGTTTTATTGTTGTTACGCTTCTTGCCAGCTAAAGTGCCTTCCATTCTGGCTTTTAAAACCTTGAATTCATCGCGTTCAGCACCATAGGTGTCTCCCATCTTTCTGCGGATGGTAGCTCGCAAAGAATATCCGTCCCAGAAGTTGGGATATTCAGTCAAGATGGTAGTGATGTCGCGAATGGCACCTTTGTAATCACCCGTATTATTCAGCAAAATAGCCCTATTGTAAATGGCAACATAGTTGTCTGGTTCTCTTTCAATCACAAAATTGAAATCTTCGATTGCACGATTGTCATCACCAACTTGCGCTCTCAATAAGGCTCTGTTGATATGCCCCACAAAACTGTTGTTGTTGATTTCCAGTGCAGCGTCGTAGTCGCTCATTGCACCACGGAGGTTATCCTGATAATATCTTGCAAGTGCACGATTGATATAAAGGTCAGCTTGTCGTGGAGTTTGTATGATGGCTTTGTTGAGTGCCTCTTCGCCTTCTGCATACAAGTTTCTCTTGAGCAGGAACATTGCTTTGATGCTCCATGCCTGGCCTTCGAAAGCGTTAACCTCAATAGCCTTATCAATCCATTTCTCTGCTTCAACAGAGTCTTCAGTAGCTAAAGCCACTTGCGCTTTAATGGTGTAGTTGTTAGATGTCTTGGGCCATTTCTTAATCATCAAATCCAGACAGGAGTCGGCTCTGTGGTACTCTTTTTGTTCAAGTTGACATAGAACCATATTGTGCCAACTGTCTGCATCTGAAGGATTTATCTCAATAGATTTTTTGTAATCTTTCT
Organism: Bacteroidaceae bacterium; assembly: GCA_045629325.1. Classification (GTDB taxonomy): domain Bacteria; phylum Bacteroidota; class Bacteroidia; order Bacteroidales; family Bacteroidaceae; genus Physcousia. The sequence goes on from JAZQQX010000018.1 coordinate 44,891, forward strand.
CAGCTTCGTCATACTTTTTGTTGTTGATCTTGCAAAGCCCTCTAAGTACATAGTAGTTGGCCGTATAAGGGTTAAGCGTGATGGCATGAGAGACATCACTTTCTGCTCCCACAAAATCTTCAAGATAGAATTTAGCTAATCCTCTATAGAAATAAGGTTCGGGGAGATGGGGCTTGGCGTTGATGACAAGGCTGAATCTCTGAATACTCAGTACATAGTCCTCATAGTACAATGCACTTCTTCCCATTATCATTACCCTTTCGGTATTGAACTGGGCAAATGAACTGATAAATGGGCACAACAAGAAAAGCAAGGCATAGGAAATTCTCCTATGCCAAAGAAAATCTGCTTTATGTCTCTTGAAGATGTGCATCAATCAGAATGTGATAGGTATGAGGTAATTATCGGCGAACTTTTACCTTATAATTACAACTGAAGTTGCCTTTAAGAAGATTGTTAAGTTTGCCTTTGACCATTTGTTTTCTCAAACCTACAAGATGATCGGTAAACACTTTGCCATCCAGATGGTCAAATTCGTGTTGCATAACACGGGCAAGATAACCATCTATCCATTCGTCATGCTCCACAAATTTTTCATCCATATACTTCACTCGAATACGGGTGGGACGAACCACTTTCTCGTGAATACCAGGAAGCGAGAGACAACCCTCCTCAGAGGAATCTTTCTCAGTGTCGTCGTATTCAACGATATGAGCGTTGATAAATGTGTGGATAAAACCTTTGTATTCGGGCAAGTCTTCGCTCAGTAAATCCAAATTGATTACGACCAATCGAATGGGGAGGCCAATCTGAGGAGCGGCCAAACCGATACCTTCGCTCCTGTCGAGCGTGTCGTACATATTGGTGATGAGTTCCTCCAAGTTGGGATATTCGGGGGTAATATCTTCAGCTACCTTGCGTAGAACGGGTTGTCCAAAAGTGTAAATGGGTAAAACCATATTGATTTGTATTTTTATCTTTATAAGAAAATGAGTGAATTATAACGATAAACTCGGTGTAAAATTATAGATTCATATTAGATAGAGGATTGTTTCGAGACTCCATCCAACTCTGCAGAATGATAGTGGCACTTATCTCATCAACCAAAGCCTTGTTTTGTCTGGCTTTCTTTTTGAGACCTGCCTCAAGCATTGTGCGATGTGCCATAACGCTTGTGTATCGTTCATCGTACATCTCAACTGCCATATCGGGCAACTGCGTAGAGAGCTGATTGACAAATGCCTTCACACGAGGTAGGTTGTCGCTGTCCTCACCGTTGGTTTGCTTAGGCAAGCCTACGATGATTCGCTCCACATCTTCTTTGGCTACATACTGCTTGATGTATTGAAGTACATCTTTGGTGGCAACTGTAGTCAGTCCTCCAGGTATGATCTGAAGTGGATCTGTTACTGCCAGTCCAGTACGCTTAGCTCCAAAATCAACAGCTAAAATTCTACTCATTTTATAAATTCTTCACCGCTTTCCACCCTATGATATAACATTCATTGGTAGAAAGCGGTGAAATTATAAGTTTAATTATAGAGATAATCTAACAAGACCTTTTAGGGTGTTTTATTTAGATTATATCAACAGTTGGCAGATGTGATTATTTTGCGTAAAGCAACCAAGCGCCCTGATATTGGCTTTCGAGTGTAGCACGGCTCGATGCAGCCTCAGCCTTGGTGTCGTAGCTGGTAGCAACTACACGATACCACTCACTGCCATTCACTGTAGCCTTTACAACGCGGGGTGAATAACCGGCACTTGCAAGTTTGTTGTACAATGCAGTAGCATTAGCAGGTACACTCATACTTGCTACAACTACGCTGTAAGCCTTCAGGGGAGAACCGCTAACCAAGATTACATTCTCAGTACGAACGGGCAAGTTGCTGATGTCCTGTACGGGAGTAACAGTTGTAGTGGTAGTAGTAACCTGAGTAGGAGTGGTAGTCTGTACGGTAGTAGGAGTCTGAACCGCAGTCTGCTGAGCAGCAACAGCCTTGTCGTAAGCCTTCTTGTATGCACTCTCTTTACTCTTGCAAGATGTCATGGCAAATGCCACAGTCAGGGCAGCGCCCAATACGAAAATCTTCTTCATATTTGTATGACTTATGAAATGGTTTGTTGTTAATTTCAATATTAGTATATTTTAGGCACAAAGATAATGATTTTTTTCCTATTAAAAAAGGAGTTTGCATAAAAAAAAGTTAAAAAGCGAAATTAAATGTTGGTCGTAAACATTTATTTACTATCTTTGTGCTCAGACACATTAAATTCATCAAGATTATGAAGAGTATTAATTATCTTTTAGCTTTTATTGGTGGTGCTGCAGTAGGTGCAGCTGCTGGTCTTCTTTTGGCACCTGAAAAGGGTTCGGATCTTCGTGCAAAAATCGTAGAGGCGCTCCATAAGCGTGGTATTCGTCTTAACAAGAAGGAGATGGAGAGCCTTGTAGACGAGATAGCAGAGGAACTCCAAAACAACGAAGAATGAAAACGGAGAGCACCCAGGAAGAATTGAAGAAGCTCCTCCTTGAAGCCAAGTCATACTATGGTTACCAGAAGGAGTTTCTTAAAATAACTATAGCTGAGCAACTGACCCAGGTGCTCGGCACAATTGCTATTGGTTTTATAATTATATCGATGGCACTGGTTATTTTTGTTCTTCTGGGGTTGGCTTTAGTTCATTGGATTGGCGAAGCTATTCACAATATAGGTCTATGTTATGCCATTTTTGCCCTGTTTATGGGTATAATTTTGGCATGCATCTATATTTTCAGAAGAAAGATCATCGTTCTTCCACTTGCCAGGGTTATGACTCGTGTGTTTCTTTCAGATACTTCTAAAAAAGATAATGTAGATTTGCACGATGAATAGGACTAATAATGACTTTCAGAGTTCTCGCCCTTTGCAACCTATGGACGAACTGGAGATCCTCCAGTACCGCAAAGCTTTTCTCAAACAAGAGATGGAGAAAAGCAAGCTGAGAATGATGGAAAGCTATAATGTTATTACTAACAAAGATAAGATTCCATCGGATAAATGGGGGAAAACTGCATATTTTCTTTCGAGAAGTGGAACTATAGTGAATGGCCTTCGCATAGGATTAAAGATAGGAACTGCAATTAGTACTATTGTTAAGATCAAGCATCTTTTTTCCCGGAATAAGCGTTGATTTTGGTTATATACATAGTACTTAATTCAATATGATTAAGAAGCATTGGAACTTTCCTTTGCTTCTTTTTTTTGCATAAAAAAAGTGTTGTCCCCAAACTCGCGTCTGAGGACAACCACAACACAAACACAAAATAAAACACGATTATATTTGATGCTATAAGTTTTCACCTATAGGGGCGACTCCGATTCACATCGTCCTCCTACCCCACATCAAATATCGTTTATTGAAATTTTACTTTAAAATCTTCTGTGTGGAATGTCAAGTGCATCTATTACATGATGCCTCTTTCACGAAGGGCACACTGCCACTTCCATGCTGATGCCAATACATCTTCAACAGGTGTGTCAGCCTTCCAGCCCAATACTTCGTTGGCCTTGGTAACATCACCCCATACCTTTTCGATATCACCCTCACGACGAGGTGCATAGCTCCAAGGCAACTTAACACCGGTAGCCTTCTCAAAGCCCTGGATGACCTCAAGTGTAGAAAGTCCAGTACCAGTTCCGATGTTGAATACCTCAACAGGGTCGGTATCTTTCTCAAGTACACGCTCCATAGCCTTGACATGAGCCTTGGCGAGGTCTACGACATATATGTAATCGCGGATACATGTACCATCGGGAGTGTTATAGTCATTACCAAAGATCTTCAGTTCCTTGCGAATGCCGATAGCGGTCTGTGTAACGAAAGGAATAAGATTCATGGGTACACCATTAGGAAGCTCTCCGATATATGCTGTGGGATGAGCACCAATGGGATTGAAGTAACGAAGGATGATAGACTTGATGTTTGCTCCAGAATGGATGTAGTCCTGAATGATTTCCTCGTTGATTTGCTTGGTATTACCATAGGGAGACAATGCCTGCTGAATAGGAGCCTTCTCTGTTACAGGAAGGTTCTCAGGAGTGGGCTGGCCATAAACGGTACAAGATGATGAGAAGATAATACCCTTAACATCGTACTTGGGCATCAGTTCAAGAAGGTTGACCAAACTGATTACATTGTTACGATAATAGAGCAAAGGCTTCTCTACACTCTCTCCTACAGCCTTGCTTGCAGCAAAGTGAATGATACCACTAATCTTGGGATATTTCTGGAATACAGCTTCAGTTGCTTCAAAATCACGGAGGTCAACCTGCTCAAATGCAGGACGAATACCTGTAATCTTCTCTATACCGTCAATAACATCAGCTGATGAGTTGCTCAAATTGTCTACAATTACAACCTCATAGCCAGCGTTTTGCAATTCAACAGTGGTATGTGACCCGATAAAACCGGTACCGCCTGTTACCAAAATTGTCTCTTTCATGCTATGTATTATTAAGTTCTTTTTCCAAATTACAAATTAACAATATATTTTGCAAATAAGCAAAAGTTTTCTTCTTTTTTTTCGTTTTGATGCATCAAAATATCTTTTTAGGTTAATAAATGCCCCATTGTATACAAATAATTATGGTCCATATAGGTAATTCCTACATGGACCATAATATATATAATAAGGTGTAGATTAGTTCAGACCGAACAAGGTAGCCAAACCCTTATCTACGCCACTGAATCCCATAAATGCCATTGCGAGCAAACCTGCAGTTACGAGAGCAATACTCATACCCTGAAGTGATTTGGGAATGGCAACACGGCTCAACTGCTCACGGATACCTGCAAAGACAATCATTGCAAGTGCAAAACCGATGGCAGTACTCAATGCGTAAACAACACCAGTCAGGAGTCCTGCCTCTTCGATACCTGTATGAGCATATGTACCCTGTGCTACCTGGATGGCAACACCGAGGATACAGCAGTTGGTGGTGATCAAAGGAAGGAACACACCCAGAGCCTGATAGAGGCTGGGGCTAACCTTCTTGAGAACGATCTCAACCATCTGTACCAATGCTGCAATGACCAAGATAAATGCAATAGTCTGCAAATATACGAGATCATTGGGTACGAGAAGCAATACCTGAATCAAATAGGTTACTATCGTAGCAATAGTAAGCACGAAAGCAACAGCAGCGCCCATACCGGTAGCAGTCTCAACTTTCTTACTAACGCCAAGGAAGGGACAGATACCGAGGAACTGTGACAACACTACATTATTTACAAATATAGCTGTGATGAAAATAAGAATGTATGCCATATCGATTATGCTTTCTTGATTTTGTTAACAATAGCAATAAGATAACCCAAAGCGATAAATGCACCAGGAGCAAGTACAAATACGAGTGCTCCGTAGCTGTCGGGGAAAATCTCAAAGCCGAATACTTTACCAGTGCCGAGCAACTCACGAACACCACCCAGAAGAGTCAGAGCAATGGTGAAACCAAGACCCATACCGATACCATCGAAGATGCTGGCAATGGGTGAGTTTTTGGCAGCAAATGCTTCTGCACGACCAAGGATGATACAGTTAACTACAATCAGAGGAATGAACAAACCCAGTGATGCGTAAACATCGGGAACATAGGCTTGCAGACACATCTGAAGTATGGTAACGAGAGATGCAATAACTACGATAAATGAAGGAATACGAACCATATCGGGGATAAGGTTCTTGATGAGTGAGATTACAAAGTTACTGCAAATCAATACAGCCATTGTAGCCAGACCCATCGACATACCGTTGAGTGCACTTGAGGTAGTACCCAGTGTGGGACACATACCAAGGAGAAGAACAAAGGTAGGATTCTCCTTGATGATACCATTCAATAATACTTTAATGTAATTCATATCAGAGTCTCCTTTCTTTTAATTTTGTTGAGTGGCAGAAGTCATGCCGTCTGCTTCGTCACCAGACATAAGATCATAACCTTCATCGTCAACGCTGAGTTCACCAGCTGAAGCAGAACCGTTGGCCTTGATGAAGCCAGCCTCTACTGCTGCACTGTGAGCCGCATTGACTGCACGAAGGAATGAGCGACTGGTAATGGTAGATGCGGTAATAGCATCAACATCGCCACCGTCCTTTGAAACACTTACCTTGTCGACACCGGGGGTCAAACCGATGATACAACCCTTCTGGCCTTCCTGGAACCAATCACTTGCCTTAGCACCAAGACCGGGGGTCTCCTTGGTCTCAAGAATGCTGTAACCCAGGATCTTGCCTTCGTTGTCAAAGCCCACCATGATAGTGAGATCGCCACCGAAACTTGCATTATTAGGATCGACAGCCTTCACAGCCACACTACCATTCTCTGCGTGATAAACGGTCATGCCATTTACCTCGATTTCCTCGAGGATTTTCACATTGTCGTTCTTCAGCACATCCTTGATAGCCTGCTGTTCGTTCTCTGCCTTGATTTTCTCAATCTGGTCCTTAGTCATCTTGTTGACATAAGCCAGAAGACCACCGGCAATGACTGCAATGACAGTCAATACAATGGCCATATTATACCATGTAGATTGAAGCTTTTTCATTTTGATGCCTCCTTTCTTACTACTTCACCGAAGCGCTTGGGTTTGCAATAGGTGTTGATGATAGGAGTAAATGCATTCATGATAAGAATTGCAAAACTCATACCCTCGGGATATGCACCCCAGAGACGAATGACAACGGTGAGGAAACCAATAGCACAACCGTAGATGATCTGACCCTTGTGAGTCATAGGTGAGGTGACATAATCAGTTGCCATGAAGCAGGCACCGAGGAGCAAACCACCAGTCAATACATGGAACAAGGGATTGATGTAGTGAGTGGGATCGATGAGCCACAAAGCACCAGTGAAGACTACAACGGTACCGATGATACTTACAGGGATGTGCCATGTGACGATCTTCTTCCACAACATATAGCCAAGACCTAAGAGAAGGCAAAGTGCACTGACCTCACCCAGAGAACCGTGAGAGATACCGATAAAGTTCTGCAACATATCAAACTGCTCGGTAATCTCCTTGGGAGTCATGAAGCTCAGCTGAGCCAAGGGAGTAGCATCTGTCATACCGTCAACATCGGTCAGGAACAGACTGCCATAACTCTCAGGTACAGCCCAGTTGGTCATCTGTGCGGGGAATGAGATGAGCAGGAATACACGACCTACAAGTGCGGGGTTGAAAGGGTTCTGGCCCAGACCGCCGAAGGTCATCTTGCCAATGCCGATTGCTACCAATGCACCGATGATGATAATCCAGATGGGCAGTGTGCTGGGCACATTGAATGCCAAGAGGAGACCGGTGAGAATGGCAGAACCGTCACAAATGGTCTGGCGCTCGCGCTTGAGAATGAACTTTGTGATGGCCCACTCAAAGAATACACAGCTAAGCACCGAGGTAGCCATAACGATTACTGCACCGAGGCCGAAGACGAGCAACGACATGATGAGGGCAGGAATCAAGGCTATACATACACCATACATGTTCTTCTTGACCGAATCGCCACCATGAACATGAGGTGAAAGTGAAACTATTAATTTATTTGCCATGATTGTTCTTTATTATAAAATAAGGTGTATGGGAGAATGAAGAAAAAAAGTTTGATTTTGTAGTTTCACACTTTCACAGTTTCACACTTTTTTCAGTCATTGTGGAGTATTACTTCCTACTCCCTTTCTTTTTTATCGTTATTTTTGAGCTCTGCTACGGATGATACCCATTACCGTGGTCTTGCCCACACGGATGTTGTCGAGCAAAGGACGGTGGCTGGGACATGTGAACTGACAGCTACCACATTCGATACAGCTAACGATATCGTTGGACTCTGCAGTTTCCCAGTCGGCCTGAGCACTAACGGTAGCCAAGAGGTAGGGCTCCAATCCCATGGGACAAGCGCTCACACACTTGGCACAACGGATACAGGGCTCGGGTTCCGAACGACGGGCTTCCTTCTCATTCATGATCAGAAGACCGCTCGATCCCTTGGTCATAGGAGTCTCAAGACTCATGAGAGCCTTACCCATCATTGGACCACCACCGATGATCTTACCAGTATCCTCGGGCAGACCGCCACACTCGTCGATGAGTTGCTGGAAAGGAGTGCCCAAGCGTGCCAGGAGGTTGCTGGGATTGCTTACGCTCTTACCCGTAACGGTAATGATACGGTCGATAAGAGGCTTGTTCTTCATAACAGCCTGATAGATAGCAAATGCAGTACCTACATTCTGAACCACAGCTCCAACATTGATAGGAATGGCTGGAGGTGCAGGAACCTGACGACCGATGACGGCATCGATCAACTGCTTCTCACCACCCTGAGGATATTTTACCTGGAGAGGCACAACCTCAATGTTGGGATATTCCTGAGCCTTCTCTGTCATCAACTTGATAGCATCGGGCTTGTTGTTCTCAATACCGATGTAACCCTTCTGGACATCAACAGCCTTCATGATAAGACTTACACCAACGAGGATCTCGTCTGCATGCTCAAGCATCAAACGATGGTCGGCTGTGAGGTAAGGCTCACACTCTACGGCATTGATGATAACGCATTCGGCCTTGCATCCGGGAGGAGGACAGAGCTTTACATGGCAAGGGAAGGTTGCACCACCCAAACCTACGATACCTGCGTTCTTGATCTTCTCAACGATGGTTTTGCTGTCGAGTTCGGGACGATCACTCAACTTAACGAGGTCGGCACTTCTGTCAATGCTCTCTTCCCACTCGTCACCTTCTACATCTACATATACGGCAAGGCGTCTTGTGTTGCTTGCATCGAGAGCCACATCAACCTTGCTAACCTTACCGCTTACACTACTGTAGATAGGAGCGCTTACGAAACCACCAGCCTCAGCCAAGAGTGTACCAACCTTTACCACATCACCCTTTTGGACAACGGGCTTGGCAGGAGCACCAATGTGCTGAAACATACTGAAAACAGCCTGCTTGGGCAGACCAGCCTCGCGAATGGGGCTGGCAGCAGACAGCTTGTTTTCTGCGGGATGTACACCGCCTAACTTAAATGTCTTCATATCTGCTTACTGTCTTTTATTAATCGTTTGATTTTGTTTCTTCTTTTGCAACCTCTGCAACAGGAGCCTTGGGAGCTTCTGCAACTGGAGCCTTGGGTGCCTCAGCAACGGGTGCCTTGGGAGCAGGTGCTGCTGCATCCTCAGTCTTGGGCTTGCGAGGAGGGAAGTTGAAAGCGTGGATGGCGCCCTTGGGACAAGCCTCTTCACACTTGCGACACATCTTACACTTCTCGGGATCGATCCATGCCAGATTGTTCTCCATGGTGATAGCCTCAAACTTATCACAGGTCTTCACACACTTGCCACAACCGATACATGCATTCTTACATGCCTTGTTGGCAATAGCGCCCTTGTCCTTGTTGTTGCACATCACAACGAGGCGACGACCCTTAGGACCTGCAAGGCGAATCTCGATGATGTTGCGAGGACAAGCCTTCACACAACTGCCACAAGCGGTACACTTGCTCTCATCGACTACGGCGATACCGTCAGCGTTGATGCTGATAGCACCAAACTGGCAAGCCTTCACACAGTCGCCACAGCCCAGACAGCCATAGCCACAGAGGCTCTCGCCCATACCGGTCATGTTTTGTACTCGGCAACTTGTAGCTCCGTCAAATTCGGCCACACGGGGACGAGCCTCGCAGGTACCATTACAACGAACTACTGCTACCTTGGGAGCAGAAGCGGCAGCTGTCATACCCAATATGCCAGCAACCTTCTCCATCACAGGCTGACCACCCACGGGGCAGTTGTAGCCTTCGAGCGACCCTGCATCGGCAGCTTTGACGCATGCACCAGCAAAACCTGAACATCCAGGGTAACCGCAACCGCCACAGTTGGCCTGAGGAAGTACCTCTGCCACCTGACCGATACGGGGGTCTTCATGAACAGCAAACTTCTTAGAAGCAACGAAAAGTACCAAGGCTGATACTAAACCGATGCCACCGAGAACGATTACTGCAATCAGAATTAAATTCATGATGTTGTTGTTTTAGTTAAAAATTTATTTTGATTTTTCTTTTCACAATGTTTGGTTCAGCGATCTTACACTAAATGAAAAAGACTGCTGAAATTTGTCTCTGCACAGATACAGGACAAAGAAATAGATGGCAAGCGTGCCGATGGAGCATAGGGCAGAAAGAATCTCGCTCAAGCCCAATTTGGTACATACGCAGAGAACGACTACAAGCAAGGCAACTGGAATCATGTAGGCCCAGATGGTTGCCTTGAGTCCTTGGCGTACACTTCCAAGGAGCATGACCTGCTGTCCCGGCTGATACTGTTCGGGGGTTGTTGTCGTCACATCCACCTCTTTTTCCTTGGTCTCAGAACTTTGGCAGAGTTTGGCGGCATGGCATCCACTACATGCAGAACTTTGCAACATCTTGACATGCAAAGTGTTACCTTCTATCTTTGTGATAGTTGCCAAATGTCTTATGGTATCTTTCGTGTTTGTCATGCGTATGCGTATGCGAACATTATTTTATAAAATCATGCAAAGGTAATAAAAATTATGGGATTATCATAATTATTTCAGTGTCTTTTCGCTCTCTTCTTAAATTTTATTTTTTGTTTCCCCTACCCCTTTTTCATTCAATTAGAAATAACTACATTTGTAAGGAAACAATGTTGATTCGGTTTATTACAAAGAAAAGCAATATATGGAAACAAACGATATTACGATCAGGCAGGCTCAGGCCTTGGTTGATGCTTGGATTAAGAAATATGGTGTCCGATACTTCAGCGAACTGACAAATATGGCCATTCTTACAGAAGAGGTTGGTGAATTGGCCCGTATCATGTCGCGCAAGTATGGTGACCAGTCGTTTAAGGCTGGAGAGAACCAGGATCCGGCCGATGAGATGGCCGACATCCTTTGGGTGCTTCTTTGCCTGGCCAACCAAACGGGTATCGATATCACAGATGCGTTTGAAAGAAACTTACAAAAGAAAACTGCTCGAGACGCAACTCGGCATCTCAATAATCCTAAGTTGAACGCATAGTATTGGTGTCCAAAAAACGCCTTTTTTTATATAAAATATAGGCTAAAGGTGACTCGTCTTCGTCATTACTATGACTAAGCTTTGTCACGATAATGGCTATGTTTTATCATGCTTATGACTTGTCTTTGTCATGCTTATGACGAAGATGGGTCATTGTTTATGTTTCTTTCGTATCTTATTGCGATTTACAACAAGTTGGATTGTTGTCTGTGATAAATTTACCTATCTGCAATATTCTTCATGAAACTTTCTTGACAAAATCGTGTACTTGATAAGCCAACTTTGTAACTCATGCAAAATAATAAAGGCCGTATCTCGCGACACAGCCTTCACTCAGAATTCAATAGGTATTAGTTTTTAAGGTAAAAAGATTGTTTTGTATGTGTTCGCAAAGTTCGGACTTTTTTTTGAATGGTGCAAGCCTTTTTTTATGTTATATAACATGTTTTTGGCATTTATTGCTATATTCTACTTGATTTTTATCAAAAATGTGGCTCTCAAGCAAAATGATTTTACCACAATTACCTTATTTAAAATATATTTATTATCTTTGCATAAAGAATTTAATACATAATCAATATGGCAGTTTTAGAAACAGCTACAACAGAGAAGAAGAGCTTAAACTTCATTGAGCAGAGAGTAGAGAAAGACCTGGCTGAGGGTAAGAATGGTGGCAGAGTGCAGACTCGCTTCCCACCCGAACCCAACGGTTACTTGCATATTGGTCATGCCAAGGCTATTGCCATGGACTTTGGTGTGGCTGAGAAGTTTGGAGGTACATGTTGCCTTCGTATGGACGACACGAATCCTCAAAAGGAAGACCACGAATATGTAGAGGCTATCAAGCGTGATATCGAATGGCTTGGATATAAGTGGGACAAGATCACTTATGCTAGTGATTACTTCCAGGATCTCTGGGATTTTGCGGTATGGTGTATCAAGAATGATCGTGCTTACATCGATCAGCAGACCAGCGAGGAGATTGCTTCTCAGAAGGGCAACCCTACCCAGCCCGGTACGAACAGTCCTTATCGCGATCGTCCCGCAGAGGAGAGTCTTGCTCTCTTTGAGCAGATGAATAGCGGTAAGTTGGAGCCTGGAAGTATGATTCTCCGTGCCAAGATTGACATGGCAAGCCCCAACATGCATTTCCGCGATCCTATCATGTATCGTATTCTCAACATGCCTCATATCCGTACGGCTGACAAGTGGAATGCGTATCCTATGTATGACTTCACTCATGGTCAGAGCGACTATCTTGAAGGTGTGACTCACAGTATCTGTACCTTGGAGTTTGTTCCTCATCATGAGTTGTACGACTTGTTTGTCACTTGGATGAAGGAATGGAAGGGCGAGACCCAGGAGAATGGTCATGACATTGAAGACAACCGTCCTCGTCAGTTCGAGTTCAATAAGTTGAATCTGAACTACACCTTGATGTCAAAGCGCAATCTGCTGATTCTTACGAAGGAAGGTGTGGTTAGCGGTTGGGACGATCCTCGTATGCCAACTATCTGCGGTATTCGTCGTAGAGGTTATAGTCCCGAGTCTCTCCGTCTGTTTATTGACAAGATTGGCTACACCACCTTTGATGCGCTCAACGATATCAAGTTGCTCGAGGCGAGTGCCCGTGAGGACTTGAACACTCGTGCTCAGCGTGTTAGTGCCGTGTTGAATCCCGTTAAGTTGATCATCACCAACTATCCTGAAGGTCAGGTTGAGGAACTTACAGCTATCAACAACCCCGAGTTGCGCGATGCTGAGGGCAACACCATTTCAGAGGGTAACACCCACACCATTAAGTTCTCTCGCGAACTTTGGATTGAGCGCGAAGACTTTATGGAAGACGGTGGTAAGAAGTTCCAGCGTTTAGGTCCCGGTAAGGAGGTTCGCCTGAAGAATGCTTATATCATCAAGTGTCCCGATACTGTTGAGGAGAGTTGCATCAAGGATTCAGAAGGCAACATCATTGAGATTCATGCAGAATACGATCCTGAGAGCCGTAGCGGCATGCCCGGAGCTGACCGCAAGATTAAGGGTAAGACCCTCCATTGGGTTAGTGCCGATCATTGTGTTGAGGCAGAGGTTAGAAACTACGAGCGCCTCTGGACTTGTGAGAATCCTCGTGATGCCATCAAGCAGTATGAGGATGAGCACGGTACTCGCGGTATTGAGTCGATGCGTCCATTCCTCAACCCCGATTCGCTTCATATTCAGAAGGCTTACATCGAGGAGTGGGCTTCAGCTCAGAAGCCTTTGACCTACCTGCAGTTCCAGCGTACAGGATATTTCAATGTGGATCCCGATTCTACTCCCGAGCATCCTGTCTTCAACAAGACCGTAGGTTTGAAGGAAGTGAAAGTTTGATAAAGTAAGTAATATTTAATAATAAGTTTGTTCACTTACTTACATGAGAAAGGACGATTTGTCATACTTTGAGGATAAAGAGTTTCAACAGAATCTGGAACAATATGAGAGGGCTCGTGCTAACAACGAGCCCCTCTATATGGATGCTGAGGAACTGACTGACATTGCTGAATACTATATGATGCATGGCCAGGAGGATAAAGCCAACGAATGCATAGACATTGCCGTTGAGCTTCATCCCAATGCTACTGATCCTCAGGTCTTCCTTTCCCGCCAGCAATTATTCTACGGCAATATCCCTGGTGCATACGGTATTCTCTATAGCATCAACGACCAGGAAGATCGCGAGGTGAAGTTTCTGCATGCCGAACTGCTTCTCAAAGAGAAGAAGGTAGAAGAGGCAAACCGTTTGATGCGTGAAACACTCGAGTCGATAGAAGATGATCGTGATGCCTTTCTCTATGACACGGCCGATATCTTCTACGAATATGATGCTTGCGAGTCGGCTTTGATATGGGCCAATCAACTCCTTCAGTCATATCCCAATTATCCTGAAGCCAATCTTCTTTTGGCTGATATCTACATGAAAATGAATCGATACGATGATGCTTACCAGCAGGCTGAGACCATCATCAGTAAAGATACTTTCAACCAGAATGCATGGATGATTGAGGCTGAATCGTTGGCTTTCCTTGAGAGGTATGAGGACTCGCTTGAGGCAACCGAATATCTTTTGGCTATCAACGAGAAGCATCCTGAAGCCATGCTTACGAGAGCCAGCGATCTGTTTTATCTGAATCGCATCGATGAAGCACACAGTCAGTATGCTGACTATCTTCGTATGTATCCTGACGAATATGCTGTTCTCTATCTGGATGGCATTTGTCTTGCCAATCTTGAGCGTCACGAAGAGGCTCGCGACACGCTACTCCTTGCTCTTGACAAGAGTAATCCTGATGCTCCCGAACGCATACATATTCATTTGCAGTTGGCTTATGTCTTCAGTAAGTTGCGTTCACCCATTCTTGCGCTCGAACACTTGGAGGAGTGTCACAACTACCCTGCTCCCGAACCTCCCATTGATTACAACCTTGCCCGAGGGCATATTCTGCTCGAAAACGAACAATATGAGGAGGCCGAGGCCAACTTCAACCTTGCTATTCAGCAAAGCAATAATCCTTATGACACGCTTCTCCTGATTGGTATCACCTTGGGCGAGACGGGTCATTACACTAAGGCTGTTGATATCTTCCAGAGTTTGCATGACAGCACGATGGAGAATGCAGAGGAAAAGACTTCACCTTATTTGGCATACTGTCATCTTTTCCTCAACAATCGTGACTTGTACCTGCGTTTCCTTCAGGAAGCTGCCAAGTTGAATCCGAACACTACTCAATTCCTTTTCTCACAATTCTACCCAGGTGTACCTGTGAACGAATATTATGAGAAGGCATTAAAATCAATTAAAGGAAACTCTTGATTGTCAAGTGTTTCCTTTAATATTATGTGCTTTTGATACTCTTTAACTTCGGCTGATCTGCAATCCACTCTTGCTGAGTGTCATGTCAACAAATCGTGCACAGTTGTTAGGCCGGTTTTCATCCAGAATCTTACGAATGCGTGCTGCGGCATCGGGATCCTTGGCTATCATGTAGAGATAACCGCCTCCTCCTGCACCAGGCAACTTCAAACCTAAGCACAGGTCTTGTATCTGTTGTATGATCTGTTCCACGGCTGGGGGATTTGTTCCGTTGTCCAATGTTTTATTTTGAATCCAACTCTTTCCTACAAGTCTTCCCATTGTGGCGAAATCATTTCGCTGAATGGCATCATACAGATCAAGTGCATGCTCCTTCATCTCGCCCAACAATTGGAGTCGCTCTGTCTCATAAAGGAACATTCCTCGAACTATTTCAGCAAGGATTTGCTTTGCTGTACGGGTGATGCCAGTATAATAGAGCAGATGACATGGGGCATATTGTGGGTCGGTATAGAGGAAGTCCGGAAGCCACTTCACTTCCGGTGTCTGATTAAATCCAGGATTGGTTTGTAGCAATTTTACGCCTGACAATACTCCGCCATACTGATCCTGCCATCCTCCACCTGTGGTGAGAAGTTGTTCGAGTACAAGTGTTCGGTTGCAGATTTCTGCTTTATCCCAGTTGAGTCCACAGAAGTCGGATATCGCTCCTAATACGGTTGCGGCGAGGATGCTACTTGTACCCAGACCACTACCTGCGGGTATGGCACTCAAGAGCGTAACCTCTATACCACATCCGAAATCATCCAGTTGCTCTTCCAGGGTTTTGAAGCGTTTCTCGGAGAATTGTGGTAGAAATCCGGCAAGGCACAATGCGGCTTTGGGGATAGAGAAAGGCGAACCGACCTTGGCAAAATCTTTTAGTTCGTCAAAGGTATTTACGGTTTCGGATGCGCCAAGATCAATACTCCGGAGTATGATTTTCTTCTCCTTACATGGTTTCACATAGGTTTGCAAGGGAGGTTGCCCATTCAGTTCTATGGCAAGGTTGACCACATTGCCTCCATTGGTCAAACAATAAGGTGGAGTGTCGGTCCAACCACCAGCAATGTCAATTCTGACAGGTGAACGGCCCCAAACTATCTGGTCGGCATATACATCAAGATGAGGATCTTGCTTGTGAGAAAGCACATTCTCTGTCAGTCCGTTTCTCAGCAGTTCGAAAGCCTTTGCCTCTTCTGCCCCACTCTCTTCTCCCGTATAGCGCTTGAGTTGGGAGCGAAACATCATGTCGTTGATGCGCTTTAGGAGCGGTTCATCGTCCGACAAGGGATGTGGTGCGTCCAGTCCATACGAAGCAAATTCCTTGGCCAAATCGTCCAAGTTGCATTGATAGAACACGCTTTGACGGTGATTATGAGCAAGTTCCTTAAGATTTCTCTTCCTGAATTCCTTTCGTTGTGCGTCAAGTCGTCTCAGGTTACCATAGGCAGAGATGTCGTCTGCACTCATCTTGTTGGCTTTGATCCACAGTTCACGGCCTTCTGCATCATTTGCATCTTCTATCATCCATCGAAGCATCTTTCCCATGTCGTCAATACTGCTTGTGACTGGGAATATCTGTGCACTCTGAAGGTCCTGATACTTATTTATTTCTTGTGCACTTATGTTTCGCTCTCGTAACCATTCTGTTACGGGCGCTTCAAGATAAGTCACACTTTCATCCTCGAGCGAACCGCGAAAAGCATCGTTAAAACCGTAGGGTCTTAGGGCATATTCATCATTGTTCATAGGAATGACATCCACACAGATGCCCTTCTTCAAATGTATTGCCCAATCATTGTTGGGGACACCTGTTATGATGTTGTGACTGGTCAGGGTCCACTTTGCTCCTACATAGGAATTCTCAATCCAGGTATTTTCATTGCTTGCCAGTAGAGGGGTCTCCTTTACAGCATTCTGTATGAAAATGCTTGGGTGAGGCTTTGCTCCCAAATGCATGATAGAGCGCTGATCATATACCAGATTTTGTATGGAGACGGTACTTGATATCATCTCTCTTGATGTGCCGTAATGATAGAACTCGCCATCTTGCAGAGGCAATATGGCAACTGAGAGAGAGGACAATTCTTCGTCCTTTACGGTTGGATTCTCTCCAAGAGCACAGCCAAATTGACTGTAGAGGTCATAATTGATTCGCTCTCCATTGTTGAATGAGCGCTTCATGAGTAGTTTTACAGCCTTGTCGCTCAATAGCCAAATACCAACATCCATTAGGTAGAGATGCGTGTGAAGAAGTTCACTCAAGCGACTCACGGATGGCTTCTGAAGCATGAAGTCCAACTTGTCGGGCTGTTGACGCTTCGACACAAACACGCCATGATTCTTTGCTAATGAGGAGTCAACCCACAATCCATAGCAAACCACATCTGCATCGGGTATTTGCTGTAGTTTTCCTGCACGGATAAACACATCTCCACTGGCTATCAGGGTGTGAAGATTGTCGGGTGCGGATTTCATTATTCTTTCATACAAGGGCAACTGTATGGCAAGAAGATCCTGGCTTATACGCTGGCCTCTCTCCCATCTGAATACGGGTATGGGTGTAAGAATCTTTCCGCTTGGGGCATAGGAAGGCAGTCTTCTACTCTGCCCTCCAGCATGAAGCAGTATGCGCTTCTCTTGCTTGAGCCATTCATCGAATGCCTGATCCTTACCCCACTCTTGATGACAGGCCTCAAGCAACCATGTTGTACCACCACCTGAACCGAGTTTCGCACCAATAGGGTCATTCGTGCAAAAATATTCATCTCGAGAAACATTCTCTATGTCGTGAAAACATTCTACCAGATTGGGAGGTAATGATAACAGTTTCTTCATCACTATATGATTGTATATGTGGTATTTATCGTGTTTGTTTGAATCTGATGCCTGATGGTTCGATTTAGGTCGTGTGACTTATTTTTCGCCAGAACTGAATTGCTTGATTCTTTGCTCCTCGCTCAATTTGCAGATTAGCAATGTTCCATTCTTTTCAGCTACGATGTAGCCATCGAGTCCTTGTACTACAACATGCTTCTCATTTGTGGTATGTACGATGCAGTTGGTCGTTTCGTATGTATCAATTCTCGGTCCGATAAGTGCGTTGCCCGAGGCGTCTTTTGTTGAGTTTTCGTGCAACGATCCCCATGTGCCGAGATCACTCCATCCAAAACTTGAAGGGAAAACAAATATTTCCTCTGCCTTTTCCAGGATGGCATAGTCAACGGAGATGTTCTTGCACTTGGGAAATTCCTCGTTGATGTATTTCTGCTCTTCGTCGGTTCCAAGTACTGGCATGAGGTTTTCAAAGATCTGTGCTATATCGGGCTCATAGATGCGGAACGCATTGATTATCGTGTTGGCACTCCAGATGAAGAGTCCGCTATTCCAGAAGAAATTGTTGTGCGAAACATACTCCATGGCGGTTTCCAGATTGGGTTTCTCACGGAATTTCTCTACCTGGAACAATTCTTTGTTTGATGCACTCGATGCTGACAGGTCGGCCTGTATGTATCCGTAACCGGTCTCGGGGCGAGTGGGCTTCATACCGAGTGTAATGATCGAGTCGGTTTCGCCTGAGAATTGCAACGATGACTTTATCACGCGCTGGAATTCTTCCACATTCATTACGATATGATCACTTGGAGAAACCACAATATTGGCCTTTGGACAAACTTTCTTGATTCTCCAGCTTACATAGGCTATGCAGGGTGCTGTGTTGCGTCTGCATGGTTCAAGCAGTATATTTGATGTGGGGATATCTGGAAGTTGCTCCTTCACTATTTCGGCATAGTTGGCTGATGTCACGATCCATACATTCTCGGGAGGACATATTCCCTTAAATCTATCGATGGTAAGTTGCAATAATGTTCTTCCACAGCCTAAAACATCTACAAACTGCTTGGGACATTCGGGTGTACTCATAGGCCAGAATCGGCTACCGATGCCTCCAGCCATAATTACAAGGTGATTATAAGATTCCATGTGTATGCATCTTTTTAGTATTATCTTTGCAAAGTTACAAATAACATATTGAAAAGCCAAATATATTTGCCAAAAGGACGAAAATCATTTCGCGGGTTTTCATTAAGTTAATATTTTACCATTACTAAAATTGATTTTAGACAAGAAATCTTATTATATATATATTATAATGTGGCGAAAACTTACGGTTTGCAATGTTTTGTATAATTTTGCATTGAAATTAATTGGATAATTTGCACAAACTAAAAACAGAAACAATGAAAGTATTTGTATTCCCCGGTCAGGGTGCCCAGTTTACTGGTATGGGCAAGGACTTGTATGAGAACAATCCTCTTGCTAAGGAACTCTTTGAGAAGGCCAACGATATTCTGGGCTTCCGCATTACTGATATTATGTTTGAAGGTACTGCCGACGAGCTGAAGCAGACCAAGGTTACTCAGCCTGCCGTATTCCTTCACAGTGTTATCAGCGCTCTTTGCCTGGGTGACGAGTTCAAGCCCGCTATGGTTGCAGGTCACTCTCTGGGTGAGTTTAGTGCGCTTACTGCTGCTGGTGCTTTGAAGTTTGAGGATGGTCTCCGTCTTGTATATGCTCGTGCTATGGCTATGCAGAAGGCTTGTGAGGCTGCTCCCAGCACTATGGCTGCCATCGTTGGTTTGGACGATGCTACTATTGAGAATATCTGTGCTGAGGTTAGCACTGAGGGATGCATCGTCGTTCCTGCCAACTACAACTGCCCCGGTCAGTTGGTTATCAGCGGTAACATTGAGGCTGTCAACAAGGCTTGCGAGGCTCTGAAGGCTGCTGGTGCAAAGCGTGCTCTTCCCCTCCCCGTTGGTGGTGCTTTCCACTCTCCTTTGATGCAACCTGCCAAGGACGAACTTCAGGCTGCTATCGAGGCCACTGAGTTTGCTACTCCTATGTGCCCTGTATATCAGAATGTTGATGCAAAGGCTCATACCGATGCTGAGGAGATCAAGGCCAACTTGATTGCACAGCTTACTGCAAGTGTACGCTGGACACAGGAGGTTCAGAACATGGTTGAGGCTGGTGCTACCGAGTTCGTTGAGTGTGGTCCTGGTAAGGCTCTTCAGGGTATGATTGCCAAGATTGCCAAGGGCAATGATGCAGTAACAGCTCACGGTCTCTAATCGAATATTTCTGTTCTAAAGGATAGGACATACATGTAATTTTGATTACTTACAGTATTGGGTCTTATCCTTTAGAATATATTTTTAAGGTAAATGGAAAAGATTGTTATATATCAAGTCTTTACTCGCCTCTTCGGTAACGATTGCCGAACTTGTGAACCATGGGGTGATAAAGCAACCAATGGCTGTGGACTGATGAACGACTTTACTGCTCGTGCTCTTCAGCAGATTAAGGCTTTGGGTACCACTCATATTTGGTATACGGGTCTTATCGAACATGCCACTCAGACCGACTACACTTTCTTCAACATTCCTTTAGATCATCCTGGTGTAGTCAAGGGCAAGGCGGGTTCTGCCTATGCCATTAAGGATTATTATGATATTGACCCTGACCTTTCAAGTAGCGTTATTGCGCGTATGAAGGAGTTTGACTCGTTGGTGAAGCGCACTCACAAGGCTGGTCTGAAGATGATTATCGACTTTGTCCCCAATCATGTGGCTCGCAATTACCACAGTGATGCTTCACCCAAGGGTGTGGTGGATCTGGGTGCTGATGACGATTGCGGTAAGGGTTTTGATCCCAACAACAACTTCTACTATATACCCAATGATGAACTTCATGCTGACTTCGACATGCAGGGTTATCATGAGTATCCTGCCAAGGCTACGGGTAATGACAACTTCTCAAGTTGGGCTCATCAGAATGACTGGTACGAGACGGTCAAGTTGAACTATGGTGTTGATTATTGTGGTGGTCGCGTATGTCATTTTGATCCCGTTCCTGACACATGGAACAAGATGCTCGACATTCTTCTGTATTGGGCTGGCAAGGGTGTTGATGGTTTCCGCTGTGACATGGCTGAGATGGTTCCCGTTGAGTTCTGGGGCTTTGCTATCAGTCGTGTCAAGGAGCAATATCCTGATGTGCTGTTCATTGCAGAGGTTTACAATCCTGCCGAATACCGCAACTATATCTACAACGGTCACTTTGACTACCTCTATGACAAGGTGGGTCTCTATGACACGCTTCGCAATGTCATCTGTGAGTATGCTGGCACCAATACGATTACTGAAAGCTGGCAGAAGATTGATGACATCCGCGACCACATGCTCAACTTCCTCGAGAATCATGATGAGCAACGCCTTGCAAGTGATTTCTATGCTGGCGATGCAAAGAAGGGCCGTCCTGGTATGATTGTCAGTGCTTGCATGGGTACCAATCCCGTGATGATCTACTTTGGTCAGGAACTGGGTGAGAGAGGTATGGATGCCGAGGGTTTCAGCGGTAAGGATGGCCGTACCACTATCTTCGACTACTGGATGGTGGATACTATCCGTCGCTGGAGAAATGAGGGTAAGTTCGATGGTCGTCAGTTGACTCCCGATGAGGTTTCTCTTCAGGAATTCTATAGCAACCTGCTCACCATCTGCAACACAGAGAAGGCTATTCGTGAGGGTGAGTTCTACGATTTGATGTATGCTAATCCTCGCACGGACAACTTCAACCCTTCTCATCATTATGCTTTCCTTCGCAGGAAGGACAATGAGGTGATCTTGATTGTTACCAATTTCTCTGGTGAAGACTGCAAACTTTCTGTCAACATTCCCAAGCATGTCTTCGACTTCTACGGTCTGCCTGAGGTTGACAAGATCAAGGCCGACGGTCTCCTCACGGGTGCTCCTTTCAACATTAGCTTCTGCAGTACCTGCCCCACCGAACTGTTAGTTCCTGCTCACAGTGGCCGTCTCCTCAAGATGAAATTGTAAATTGCAAGGTTTTGAGTTTATAAGGTTATAAGGTTATAAGGTTTTTACCTTTTGAGGTTTTCACCTTATATATTATATAAAAGGCTCTTCCATCAATAGGAAGAGCCTTTGTTGTTATACAGTGTAAGTTCTGTGTTAATCATTACAATGATTAACCTTACCCTTCAATTCTCAATTTTCAATTTTCCATTTAGAATTTTCAATTCTCAATTTAGAATTCTCAATTTTCAACTTTCAATTTTCAATTTAGAAATCTCCATCCTAAATTTTCAATTTTCCATTTTCAATTTTCAATTACTTCATACCCCCACTCCTTCAGTATAGGTGTCCACTTGCTATTCACGAGCTGTATGGTACGGGGTTTGTATTCATATTTGTTCTTCTTATACCCTTTCTTCTTGTCCAGGTACTTCTGTATTCCGGGTTTGGCCTCTTCCCAACCAGGTATATTGAGTTCTTTGTAAATGCGTTCGGTGATGCCGAAGGCATCCTTCTCAATATCCTCAAACTTCACCTCAAACAGATTGCCTTCGGGTATGTATTTCTTCTGCTCCTGATATGCATCGTAGAGTTCTACATAGTTGCGAATGATGTTTTCCTCCATCTTTTCCAAAGGTATGCTGTGGAGTTCAAGGGGGGCAATCGTGTTGGTGTAGAATGAACGGGTACTTTCAAACACGGTATAGGGATTGCGCATCAGGAAGATGAACTTAGCATTGGGGAACATCTCAACCAGGGTCTTCACACGACCGGTGTGAGGGGGATTCTTGCTCAGGTATTGTGCATCCTTTGTGTTACGACGGGTATTCCAGAGCGAGATCTTCACAAGTTTCATGAATTTCTCCTTGAACTCGCTTATCTCGTCCGCTTTGGCGGTCTTCATCGTAAGGAAACGGTCGCAATACTCATTCATATTCTCTGGATATACCCAGAAATTATAATAGGTATAGGGGCACATATTCTGGAAGGCAAACTCCTCCTCTTGTGGCAGGTCGGGAGCGAGTTCCATATTGTCCGTTGGTCGTTTGTCGGGCATCAACCATCCCATCACGGGCTTAAACAACCACTGCATGGCCATCATATAGTGAGGGAATACGGTCTGGTATGTGGTGGTGTAGCCAAAGCGTGGATCTTGTGCAAAGATGTTGTGTACAAATGTGGTACCGCTACGCCAATGTCCGAGTATGAATACCGGATCGTGCTCTAATGGTTTGTTGGCCAATTCCTTCTTATACTTGCGATTCTGCAGTGGGGTGAGCGTACTCAGCAGACGGCAGATGGCCTTTGTCAGGAAAAACTTGGTACGCTTGTTCTTCGCAATCTTCTGATTGGCTGTTATCTTCTTGAAAGTTTCCCAGTCTGCACCAACGAGTGTATTTACTGGTAGTTTGCTAAATTCGATAAGTCCCATATATAGTGGCTTATTTGATTATCTTTATTTCAAGTCCTTGACGGGAGAGTTCCTTTACGGCTTTCTCGATGGCCTCATAGTGTATCTCCTCTATTCCCAGCTTGTTCAGGTCGAGAGTGGGAACTTCAAGTTGATTTATATCTTTCTCTTCGAGTTGTGAGATGATCATACCCACAGCCGAGGTGTTGTTGGTGATGGGGTCTATCAGGATGAATGCACCTGTTGCCTTGTTCTCCTTGTAGGGATCGAAGAAGAGGGTCTTGGCTGTGGTGATCTGTACCTTGCCTATCTCATTCAACTTGAATGCTTCTGTCTCGTGCTTCTCCATCGTGTTGACATCCACCTGATAGAGCACATTGTCAACCGTTGCACGGGTCGTGTTGGTGTTGTGCTTGAGGAAGAACTGCTTGCTTCTGTCCATGGGTTGCTCATCCATCCATACCAGCATGGTCTCAAAGTGACGACCGATGCAGGGTGTGTTGTCGGGATGAACTATCATCTCTCCTCTACTGATGTCTATCTCATCTTCAAGGGTTATGGTGACGCTCTGGGGGCAGAATGCTTCTTCCAGTTCGCCTTCGTAGGTGACGATACTCTTCACCTTGCTCTTCTTCATACTGGGCAGGGCCATCACCTCGTCTCCCTTGCGAATGACGCCACTTGCTATCTTACCGCAGAATCCGCGGAAATCCAGGTTGGGACGGAGTACATACTGCACGGGATAACGGAAGTCGTCCATGTTTCGGTCGCGATGTATGGGTACGGTCTCCAGGTAGTCGAGCAATGCGGGTCCCTCATACCAGGGTGTGCGGTCACTCTTCACCACCACATTGTCTCCATCGAGAGCTGACAGGGGGAAGCAGGTGACATCCTCGATGCCCAACTGATGTGCCAATTCGAGATACTCGCCTGTTATCTTGTCAAATGTGGCCTTGTCAAAGTCTATCAGGTCCATCTTGTTGACTGCCAACACGATATGTTTGATGCCCAGCAGACTTACAAGGAAGGTGTGACGACGGGTCTGTGTGATGACACCCGTACGGCAATCCACAAGGATGATGGCAAGGTTGGCTGTCGAACCGCCTGTAATCATGTTTCTGGTGTACTGCTCGTGTCCCGGAGTGTCGGCAATGATGAATTTACGCTGATTGGTACTGAAATAGCGATAGGCTACATCAATGGTGATTCCCTCTTCGCGCTCTGCCTTCAGACCATCGAGAAGCAGGGCATAGTCGATATGCTCGCCTGCATTACCCACGCGCTTTGAGTCGCGTTCAAGTGCTTGCAACTGATCCTCATAGAGTTTCTTGCTGTGATAGAGAAGGCAACCTATCAATGTTGACTTGCCATCGTCCACACTGCCTGCTGTAAGAAGACGGAGAAGATCCTTCTGCTCGTCTTGGTCCAAGTATGCTTTTATATCAATTTCTTTCATTATTTTTTTTTTAGAGTTGGCTTTGAACTCAATTTTGATGCTTCGCTTCGAGCTTGTTTTCGCTCGGCCATGTTCAAGTGAGCTTGTCATGGCTCTCGCTTAATCGCAACCTTCAATTTTCAATTTTCAATTTTAAAAGTATCCCTCACGCTTCTTTTGTTCCATACTTGCCTCCTGGTCGAAGTCGATGACACGGGTTGTGCGCTCACTCTTGGTGGTGGTCATCATCTCCTCCACGATTTCCTCAATCGTAGTGGCATTGCTCTCTACGGCGCCGGTCAAAGGCCAGCATCCTAAGGTACGGAAACGCACCATGCGGGGCTTGATGAGTGGAACAAGGTTCTCGGGCAGACGGTCATCGTCGGCCATGATGAGGTTGCCGTCTATCTCTACGCAGGGACGCTCTTTGGCATAGTAGAGGGGTACGATGGGGATGTTCTCCAGACGGATGTACTGCCAGATGTCGAGTTCGGTCCAGTTGCTCAAGGGGAACACGCGGATGCTCTCGCCCTTGTGTACTCTGCTGTTGTAGATGTCCCAGAGTTCAGGACGCTGATTCTTGGGATCCCACTGGTTGAACTGGTCTCTGAATGAGAAGATGCGCTCCTTTGCACGGCTCTTCTCTTCGTCACGACGGGCACCGCCGAAGGCTGCGTCAAACTTGTATTTGTTGAGTGCATCCAGAAGGGCTTTGGTCTTCATCAGGTCGGTATGTACCTTACTACCGTGGGTGAAAGGACCAACACCGGCATTGAATGCTTCCATATTGCTCTCTACGATGAGGTTCCATCCATGCTCTTTGGCATATGTATCGCGGAACTCAATCATTTCCTTAAATTTCCATTTGCTGTCAATGTGCATCAAGGGGAATGGTACTTTGCCTGGGGCAAAAGCCTTCTCGGCAAGTCTAACCATCACACTACTGTCTTTACCGATGCTGTACAGCATTACAGGATTCTCAAATTCAGCAGCCACTTCACGAATGATGTGAATACTTTCTGCTTCAAGTTCCTGCAAATGACTCAAATTATATTCCATATATCTTGTTGTGTATATTTTCTATTTCTTTTGTTGTATATATCTTACATGTTATTGATCGTATGTGAAAAGAGTCAGATATTTCCGTTCGTTTTGTTCGTTTCGTTCTCGGTTTCAAATTCTTTTTAATTTTCGCCGTTTCGTTGACTTCGTCACGCTAAACTTACTCGTTTTCACATTAATCGATTATCCGCATATCAGTTCCAGCACCTCATTGACACTTTCCTCCAGGGTGAGCTGGCTTGTATCAATGCTCAATGCGGGATGCTCGGGTGCTTCAAAGGGTGCACTGATGCCTGTGAAATCCTTTACCTCTCCCTTGCGAGCACGGGCATAGAGGCCTTTCACATCTCTTCTCTCACATTCTTCGATGGGGGTGGAGACAAATACTTCCTTGAAATCTTCCTCGCCAATGATCTCCTTTGCCATATTGCGGATCTCAATGGTTGGACTCACAAAACAGGCCAGTGTGACAATGCCGGTATGTACAAAGAGTTTTCCTATCTCTGCTATACGGCGGATATTTTCCTTTCTGTCCTCTTCGCTAAAACCTAAATTGTTGTTGATTCCGGCTCTGATGTTGTCACCGTCAAGGATACGGCAAAGTATGCCACGCTTATGTAGTTCGCGCTCCACTCCCATTGCCACGGTGCTCTTGCCACTTCCGCTCAGACCGGTAAACCAAATCATGACGCCCTTCTGTCCCAACAATTGCTCTTTGTCCGAACGCGTCATCATTTTGTCGTATATGGGATAAATATTTTCTGCCATTGTTATCGAATAATATTCTATTTCGATACAAAGGTAACTATAATTTCCCACATTATAAAATAAAAAGAGCGAAAACTCCCCTTTTTCGACTAAATATAAGGAGCACAAATTACCTTATTTCAGCGAATGATTAGAAATTCCAGATTTGGGGAATGAGGAATACGCTCAAAAGGAACACGATAATGTTGAGTGGGAGGCCTACCTTGACATAGTCGGTAAACTTGTATCCGCCAATACCCTGAACAAGCAGGTTGGTCTGGTAACCGATGGGGGTTGAGAAGGCGGCAGATGCGGCCATGCAGATGCAGATGAAGAAGGGCATGGGGTCACAGCCCAGTTCCTTTGACATGGAGAGGGCCAGGGGGAAGGCAAGTGCTGCTGCGGCGTTGTTGGTGATCAGTTCCGTAAAGATATTTGTTATGAGGAACAGGATGGCCATCATGGCATATATGCCACCATGGGCATGACCGATGGTCTGTGAGGCTTTGATGATAAATTCTGCTATATAATCGGCAAATCCTGACTCTTGCATGCCCTTGCTGATGGCAAATGCACAGGCTATCGTGACGAGTACATCCCACGATACGAACTTGCTGTATTTCTTGGGGTTGAACATGCCGGTCCAGGCCATGATGACGGTGGTGATACATACGAAGAAGAACATGTCAAACTTGAACCCGGGGACGGCCTCTTTCACAAAGGGCAATTCGCCAAGTGTGGCACCGATCACCATGAAGAAGAGGAGGAAGAAGGCGAACCAGCGTTTCTTCTCGCTCATCTCTGCACCGTCGCTCTTGTAGTCGGAAATCAGAAATACCGCACTGTCGCCCCATGTCTTGACAAACTTATCGTCGGTCTCGATGATCAGGGTGTCGTGGTTTTGCAGGGGTTGGTTCATCCAGTCGCCGGTGAGCAGTTCGCCACTCCTGCGAATGCTCTTGACGGTACCGCCATAATGTCTGAAAAAATCAAACTCGCGGAGGCTTCTTCCTATGCCCGGGAAGCGACTGCGGAGTACGATCTCGACCAACTTCATTCCTTCGGGCTGCTCATCGGTATCCACCTCCACTTTGCGGTTGTCTGGGAGTAGGTAGTGGCTCGCGAAGATCAGGTATATCAAACCCACAATGGCGATGATGATACCCACTTTTCCTATCTCAAACATACCGAGTCCTTCCCTACCCGATTCCTGGATCAGACCGTCCACCACCAGGTTGGTGCTCGTGCCGATAAGGGTGCATACACCACCGAGGATTGTGGCGTAACTCAGTGGTATTAAGAATTTTGTGGGTGCGAGATTGACCTTGCGGCACCAGTTCTTGATCATCGGACCGAAGATGACTACCACGGGTGTGTTGTTGAGGAATGCCGAGATGAATGAGACGGTGGGTAGCATGCGCAGTTTGGCAGCAGGGAGGCTCGTCTTCTTTTGGGGTAAGAGACCAAATATGAGGCGCTCCAGTACACCACTTCTTCTCACGCCCTCGCTCACAAGGAAGAGGAGAGCTACGGTGATCATACCCTTGTTGGAGAAACCCTCCAGGCACTGCTTCGGTGTAAGGATTCCTGCACA
Organism: Bacteroidaceae bacterium; assembly: GCA_045629325.1. GTDB lineage: Bacteria > Bacteroidota > Bacteroidia > Bacteroidales > Bacteroidaceae > Physcousia. The sequence goes on from JAZQQX010000018.1 coordinate 72,987, forward strand.
GAGCATTAATACGACGACACTGAAAAGTATAAGTCCTGGTCGTAATTTATCTGCTATGAGGGCACACACCATGAGTACCAAGCAGACAAACACAAATATTACATTAAATGTCATACCCTTGCGATTATATTTTGGCAAAGATACAACATTTAACACTTTATTCCAAATAATATTGATTATTTGTGCTTATCAAGTAAGCACAAATTGCCATATTATTTGTATTCATCCCAACTCTTGATAGCAAGATCATCCGGTTTCATACTGCAGAAGGCACGGATAAATGAACTGGCGAGGCGGCTGTTGGTTATCAAGGGCACATTCAGATCGACCGCAGCACGGCGTATCTTATATCCATTGGTCAGCTCTCCTGCCGTAAGGTCCTTGGGGATATTGACTACCATATCGATCTTATGCTCATGGAGCAGGTCAAGCGCCTGTGGTTGCATGTTCTCCTCGCTGGGCCAGTACACCATGGTATTGGCCACGCCATTGTCGGTCAGGAACTTACTTGTACCACCGGTGGCATAGATCTCATACCCATGCTCCTGGAGCATCTTGGCGGCATCGAGCATCGCCGCCTTCTCCTTCGTGGTACCGGTACTCAGCAGCACGGTCTTCTCAGGAATGCGATGACCCACCGACAGCATGGACTTGAGCAGCGCACAACTGGTATCATCACCGAGGCATCCCACCTCACCCGTAGAACTCATATCCACACCGAGCACAGGGTCGGCCTTCTGCAAGCGATTGAATGAGAACTGACTGGCCTTGATACCCACATAGTCAAAGTCGAAGAATGACTTGTGTGGCTTCTCCACAGGAAGGCCGAGCATGACTTTCGTTGCCAGTTCGATGAGGTTGATCTTCAAAACCTTACTTACAAATGGGAACGAGCGCGATGCACGCAGGTTGCACTCGATAACCTTAATCTCATTGTCCCTCGCAAGGTACTGTATATTGAAAGGACCGCTGATGTTCAATTCCTTGGCAATCTGCGAACTGATCTTCTTAATCCTACGCACCGTCTCCACATACAACTTCTGGGCAGGGAACTGAATGGTAGCATCACCACTGTGCACACCCGCAAACTCGATATGCTCACTGATGGCGTAGGCAATGATCTCACCATTGCGCGCCACAGCATCCATCTCCACCTCCTTGGTGTTCTGCATAAACTTGCTTATGACTACGGGGTGCTTCTTGCTCACGTTTGCTGCCAGGGTCAGGAAGCGTTCAAGCTCATCCTGGTTAGAGCATACGTTCATGGCTGCGCCTGAGAGTACGTATGAGGGACGTACCAGTACGGGGAATCCAAC
>JAZQQX010000019.1:0-27893 GCA_045629325.1 Bacteroidaceae bacterium
CAACACACCATGAGGTGGTGGGAAAATGCTAATATAGCAATTTATAGATTTATAAATTTATAAATTTATTATTATTTATTATATAGCGTCTTCTCCCCAGGGGGGGGGCTCTATTGTCGTTTGTCGTTTGTCGTTTGTCGCATATTGTCTCGGATGGCAGTTCATTAACGCACTTTAACGCGGAGGGGTGTATTCGTTAAATAATAGGAAAAAAGCAAGTTGGGTGGTACAACGAATAAACTTTTGTATTACTTTTGCGTCGTATTTGGTAGAAGATGAGGCTGGATAGGCCTGTTGAACCTTACAAATAGGAGAAAATGAACGAAAACAATCAAACATATAGGAAAACGATGAAAACATTAAGTTGTGCATGTTTGGCCATGGTTGCCATGACCATGTGCGTGGGTGCAAACTCTGCCGAAGTGCAGGCTCCACAACCTGTTGCCGGACTGGTGGACCTCACCACTGCAGCAGAGACGAGTGTGAACAGTGTAGTGTATATCAAGGTGGTGACAGGCGGTCAGACACAGACCGTGACCGTGCAGGATCCCTTTGAGGATTTCTTCGGTGACTTCTTCGGTTTCGGTGGCCGAGGCAGAGGTCGCGGTCAGCAGCGCGAGATACAGACTCCCAAGCGTGAGGCTGCAGGTAGCGGTGTGATTATCAGTGCCGACGGTTATATCGTGACCAACAATCATGTGGTGCATGATGCCAATGAGATCACTGTGAAATTGAATGACAATCGTGAGTTCACGGGTCGTATCGTAGGTCTCGACGAAACCACCGACCTGGCCCTTGTCAAGGTGGACGCCAAGGGTCTGCCTGCCATCAAGATAGGCAATAGCGACGAACTGAAACTCGGTCAGTGGGTGCTCGCAGTGGGCAATCCCTTCAACCTGACAAGCACCGTGACAGCCGGTATCGTCAGTGCCAAGGCGCGTAGCCTGGGTGCAAACAGCATTGAAAGTTTCATACAAACGGACGCTGCTATCAATGCAGGAAACAGCGGTGGTGCGCTGGTCAACGAGAAGGGCGAACTGGTGGGTATCAATGCCATGCTCTACAGCCAGACGGGTAGCTACAGCGGTTATGGTTTTGCCATCCCCACTACGATTATGAATAAGGTAGTGGCCGACCTGAAGGAGTTCGGTACCGTACAGCGTGCCTTGCTGGGTGTGGCTGGTACCGATGTGACCAACTATATTGACAGCGAGAAGTCCAAAGGCAACGAGCCTGACCTCGGCACCAACAACGGCGTGTATGTCAACGAAGTGTCGGAGAACAGCGCTGCAGAGGATGCCGGTCTGAAGAAGGGTGATGTGGTGACAAAGATCAACGGCAAGAATGTCAATAAGATGGCAGAGATGCAAGAGGCACTCTCTCAGTTCCGTCCTGGCGACAAGGTGAGCGTAACCTACATCCGCGACAAGAATGAGTCTACGAAGAATGTGACCTTGCGCAACTCACAGGGCAATACTGCCGTGATGAAAGAAGTTGACATCGATGATTTTGGCGTACAGCTGATTCCCATCGGTGGCAGAGAGCGTAACATGTACGACATCTCTTACGGTCTGGTGGTAAGCAACCTCAAGAAGGGCAAACTGATGGATGCCGGATTGACCAAGGGTATGATCATCCTCATGGTCAACGATGAGAAGATGCAGACTCCTGAAGACTGGGAAGAGATTGTGAAAAATGCGAACAAGAGCAAGGATCGCACCTTGTGGATTCGCGCCCTCACGCCCAGTGGCAGAAAGGCCAGCTTCGTGGTAGAACTCGAGGACGAAAAGAAGAAATAAAGTCCCCTGTCCCTTACCTTCCCCGAAGGGAGGGAGTGGTTACAACTTGCAATACCATAGCATGCTGTATCTACTCCCTCCCTTCGTTTTTTTCCTTCTTTTTTTTGGTTTTCTTATTTATTTTCCGTACTTTTGCGCGCAAATTGAATAAATAGGCTTATGAGACAATTAAAGATTACCAAAAGTATCACAAATCGTGAGAGTGCTTCGCTCGACAAATATCTTCAGGAAATCGGTCGTGAGGAACTGATCACGGTGGAGGAAGAGGTGGAGCTGGCACAGCGCATCCGCAAGGGTGACCGTGAGGCTCTGGAGCGCCTTACTCGTGCCAACTTGCGTTTTGTGGTCAGTGTAGCAAAGCAATATCAAAATCAGGGACTTAGTCTGCCCGACCTTATCAACGAAGGCAACCTCGGCTTGATCAAGGCTGCAGAGAAGTTTGATGAGACCCGCGGTTTTAAGTTCATCTCATACGCAGTATGGTGGATCCGTCAGAGCATTCTTCAGGCTTTGGCAGAGCAGAGCCGTATCGTTCGTCTGCCCCTCAACCAGGTAGGTTCGCTCAACAAGATCAGCAAGGCGCTGAGCAAGTTTGAGCAGGAGAACGAGCGTCGCCCCAGTCCAGAGGAGTTGGCCCAGGAGCTCGACCTACCCGTTGACAAGATAAGCGACACGCTGAAGGTGAGTGGCCGCCATGTATCTGTGGATGCCCCCTTCGTAGAAGGTGAGGACAACAGTCTGCTCGATGTGCTCGTAAACGACGACAGCCCCATGGCCGACAAGACCCTCGTTGGCGAGTCGTTGCACCGTGAGATAGACCGTGCCCTAAGCACGCTCACCGAGCGCGAGAAGGAGATCATTCAGATGTTCTTCGGTATCGACCATCAGGAGATGACACTTGAGGAGATAGGTGACCGTTTCGGTCTGACCCGTGAGCGTGTGCGCCAGATCAAGGAGAAGGCTATCCGCCGTCTGCGTCAGAACAGCAAGAGCAAGCTCTTGAAGACCTATCTGGGATAAGCAAACCAACTCTCAAACATGTACAGATTCTTACGATATATTTTGTGCGCGGTGATGCTGGTAGCATCGACGAATGTCTGCGTGGCCAAGAAGAAGACAGCCGGCATGAAGAAGGTTCACATCTTCGGATTCTGCTCTGCCTTCAACGACTCTGTGGCCTATCTCACTGATGTGCAGACCCTCGACTCTACCTATGTCCTGTCGAGCGGTTTTCTGGCCGAGCGCGCACTCTACAGTTTGCAGCTCTACGGATATGCCAATGAGAAGCGAGGCATGGCCAACCCCACTACTGCTATCTTCTTCGACCTCAAACCGCAGAAGTTGGCCAAGAAGTATCAGAAGGTGAAGAAACTCTATCAGAGCGATCCCAATGTCAAACTGATACTCCTTACAGACGACGATTTCATGTTTATCCCGGAAGAACATGAGGAGCAGATCGTGATGGAGGTGGCCGAGAGTGCTGCCAATGCTGCAAGCCAGGCAGGCAATGCCAAGAAGAATAAGAAGACAAAGAAGTCCAAGAAATGAGCACGATGCGTTGCAGGATAGCAGGCCATCTTGTTGAAGTGGTATTCCACGACGATCACAATGATGCTTCGCTATTGCCTTCTTTTGCTCCTTTTGTGCTTACCGACGACGATGCGCAAGACGAAAGTCCTGCCCTGGTGGTGAGCGTGAAGGACGATTTCCATTTTTCATCATTAGGCCGCGAGGTAGGCCAGTTTGACTGTGGTGGTTGCAACCACGGCGTGTACCTGCTGGACGACGGCGGGTATCAGTTTGTGGTGAGCGATGTGCGAGGCGAGGTGTGCTCTCACATGCAGAGCAATGCCGACTTCAGTCACTGCCAGGTAGCCCTGTTGGGACAGAGCGCATCACAGCGCAACTTCGGACTCAACAATGCCGTGATGATGGCCTATGCCTTCTGCTTTGCCACACAAGGCACATTGCTCTTCCATGCCAGCGTGATACGCAAGGATGGCTATGGCTACCTCATGACAGCACCCAGCGGCACGGGCAAGAGTACCCACACCTACCTTTGGTACAAGAATATACCCGGATGCGACCTGATGAACGATGACAATCCCGTGGTCCGTGTCACAGATGAGGGAGAGGCCATCATCTATGGTAGTCCCTGGAGTGGCAAGACCCCCTGTTATCGCAACATTCAGGCACCTATCGGTGCCTTCGTTCGCATACAGCAGCGCCCAAAGAATGAAATACGCCGCATGTCCAACATCGAAGCCTTCACCACCTTGCTCCCTGCTGTGAGCAGTATGAAGTGGGACAAGCGCGTGTATAAGGGGATATGCAACACCGTGAGTGCCCTGATAGCCAAGGTGGCTATCTACGAACTGGGTTGTCTGCCCGATGCCGAAGCGGCTCATGTGTGCTATGAGGCTGTGAAAATGACTCCCCATGAAGACGCTGATTAAATCCCTGCTCAGACTCTTGCTGGCTCCCTGGCGTAAGCGTAGGGAGAAGCGCGACGGTGTGACCGACACCTCGGGGCGCCAGGAGTATCCCAACGATGCACTGCTCGGGCTGGTGTGCCGCTATATGGCCCAGGGCAAGGATGCCACCATCATCGTGAAGGGCTACAGCATGCGTCCCTTCCTGGAGCATGAGCGCGACAAGGTGGTACTCACTCCCATCACAGAGCCACTCCATGTGGGCGATGCCGTCCTGGCAGAGATTGCTCCAGGGCACTATGTGCTCCACCGTATTATCGACATTCAGGGAGAGCATATCACACTGATGGGTGATGGCAACATCAAGGGAACAGAACAGTGCAGGCTGAAGGATGTGCGTGGTCTCGTCACGCATTATATTCGTCCGAAGCGCACCTTGTCAGCCAGCGACGAGACCCTACAAAAGCGTATCAGACTGTGGAGAAAACTGCTTCCCGTACGCCGATACCTATTATTAATATATAAGAGCACGATTTGAAAAATTAAAAGTTAAGAATTAAAAGTTAAAAGTTAAAAATTCTTAGCCCTAAATATACAATAAAGCAATGAAGATAAAGGATGGATTTGAACTGGTAGATCTCTGCAATGACCATGTCATCGTGGCTACCGGAATGGCAAATATTGATTTCAGTAAGGTGATCAGTCTGAACGAGAGCGCCACACTGATGTGGAAGGCAGCAGAAGGCAAGGACTTTAGTGTGGAGGATATGGCCAAGGCACTCACCGATGAATATGAAGTGGACGATGTGACCGCTCTTGCTGATGCCTCAAAGATTGCAGCAGAGTGGAAGGAACTTGGACTGATTGAGGGGTGATGACGGATGTTTTAAGCGTCTTGCAGCAGTTGGGCCATGCCTTGCGCATCCCAACCTCGTTTGTGATTATTGAGTTTGTGGGTACCATGGCCTTTGCCATCTCGGGCATTCGCATGGCATCGGCAAAGCGATTCGACCTTTTTGGTGCATTGATTGTGGGTATGGCTACAGCCATCGGTGGTGGTACACTACGCGATATGATGCTGGGCATCACACCCTTCTGGCTCACCAACAAGGTTTACATCATCTGTTGTATCATCTCCCTGCTGTGGGTGATGGCGTTTAGCAAGTATATGATTCGCCAGAACAATACTTGGTTTATCTTCGATACCATCGGTCTGGCGCTTTTCAATGTGATCGGTATCGAGAAAACCCTTAATATGGATTATCCCTACTGGACCGCCATCGTGATGGGTTGCATCACGGGTGCTGCCGGTGGTGTGATACGCGATGTGCTCATCAATGAGGTGCCTCTCATCTTCCGCAAGGAAATCTATGCTGTGGCCTGTATTCTCGGTGGCGTGACCTATGTCACCTGTCATGCCATGTGGGGACTCAATGCAGAGCTCAATGCGCTCTTCAGCAGCGTGGTGGTTATCCTGATCCGTGTGCTGGCTGTGAAATACCATTGGCATCTCCCCATACTCAAGGGTGAGGATATGGAGTAGCCTCTCTCTATTCTTGTAGGAAAAGTGCGCCCACGAGTTTGTCTGTGCGCCCACCTGGTTCGCGGTAGTACACGAGGACCTGGTATTCGTTTTGTGTCTGGTAGAAGTCACCGTCGGTGTTCCGTGAACTTCCTTTCCCGTTTTCTATCTGAAGGAAACGGTAGTCATAGTAGCCTTGCTTGAGCAGTACGGCACACTGGTATTCACCCTCTTCCTGGTTGTACTCCATCTTGTAGGTGTCCGAAGGCCACTGATTGGCCCAGTTGCCGTGCACATAGACAGGACCACCGGGTAGGGGAGGTGTCTTGAGGCGGAAGTGTACGAAGACATATTCGCTGGTTGTCTCGTTGTCCTCATTGTCGCTGTTGCGCATCACGAAGACACCGTTCTGGTCGTTCTCTATGGCATAGTGGCGCGAGGGCAGTTCCTCATAGAGCGTAGCATGGTAGTATGGATCGTGCCAGCGCATGTTGTCCACGCCCATGTTCACGCGCTGTACATCGAGTATCTCAAACTTATGACACTCATTGCCTCCGGGGAAGATGAGGCTACGCTGGTGATTGAACTCCACTCCAGCGGCATTTTGCATATTAGGCTTTACTTGAACCATGAGGTCGGCACGGCGGTTTTGTGTCACGAAGGTCTTGAGTTCGCGCTGTGGGTCGGTGACACGCAGGGCACCGTAGCCTATGTTGATGGAGAGTTGCTGGTGTTGCTGTTGGAAGTCGAGGTCGGTATTGCCCGTCACGGATGCAGAGAGATTCACCTTGCGGTCGACGATGCAGAATTCTGCCGTGACCAAGGCTGTCTTGTCATCGTCCTCCTCATCGTAGATGCTGACTCTGTAATTGCCTGATATCAGGAGTTTTACATCTTCGTTGGGAAGGTCGAGCTGATAGTGGGTGTATATCTGGGTGGTGTTGAAACTCTTCTCATAGTCCTCGATGAGTTGATCGTTGAGTCCCGAAAGGTAGTCCGACTCAAAGATCTCTTCGCTTACGGTCCAGTCGGCCTCACAGTGGTCGATGTGATAGCGGAAACGACGATAGTCGTGACTCATCTCATCAAAACCGATGTTGATGCTCCAGCGTTTGTTCAATTCCACAACGGGAGGCAGGAGCACATCCTCGTCGACGATGAGTTGCAAGGAGTGCAGGTTCTCTGTGTCGTGGATGGTTTGCTGCTGGGCAAACATTGTGGACGAGACTGTCAGAAGTAGGGCAGTAATCAGCTGTTTCATTTTTTCACTCACTCTTTCACTTTATCATTTTTTCACTCTTTCATTCACTCTCTCATTCCTTCACTCTAACCACTCTCACTCCCATCTGTGAAGGATGATGACCCATATACTCGAAGAGGGTCATAGGTTCGAGCACCACTTTGTGGTGTATACTGCTTGCGTTGAGCAGATGAAGTTTGCCATCCTTGCCCCATACGGCAAGACCGAGATGAGAGACATCAAGCCCGTCTTTTTTAGTTACGATGGCGAGGATGTCACCATCGTGAACAGTTCCGAGCACATCTTTGCCTTTGTTGAGCATGCTGCGTGGGATGTAACGAACAGTCTGACCGCTTGCCTCTTTCTCATATTGTGTGATAAGGGCCTGCTGTGACTTGTCCTTCTTGAGCATGGGATAACTGCCGGGGTGCATGGTCATATAGTGCAGGTCGATCTTCTTTGTGGCGGTGAATGGAGAGTAGTTCTTGGTGGCTTCACCTTGAATTTCACTGACAAAACCTTGCTTGGCATTGCTCTGGCACCACTGTGTGAAGTAGTGATTGCGAGAGGCATAGCCGTCCAGTTTGCCATTGCGATAACGGATGCGTTCAAGCCATGTGCAGAAGTCCTTAAAACTTGTACTCCCATGCTGTGTGGTAAGGGTCAGTGCCAGGCAGTTCTCTATCAGCGTGAGGCAGTCCATCTGTGTGAGATTGACGGCCAGTTGCTCCGTAGGATTAACTTCCAGCGTTGCAGCCACATAGGGTATGCCTTTCAGTTGGTTGGCATAGTAGAGCATCAGTGTTGTGCCCTTGGCTTGCTTGGCTCCGTCCTTCAGCATCTTCTCCACATGGATGCTGTCCTGCTTGGTGTATTGGACTGCATATCCCGGCAAGATGGTAATGACAAGTAGTATCAGTGTGATTACAGTATTCTTCATGCTTTATCAATCAAGGTTTTTCCAACCTCTCCCTTTTTTTCTTGCAATTCTCGCTTGTGAGGCTCTTCCCCCTCGGGAAATCGAGGTCAGGGTTCTTCTGCGAGGTATTCCTTCCAGAGATGCTCCACATAGTTCATCTGCCTCTGTATCTGGCGTTGGCGCTTGTACATGTAGGCTGATGGATTCTTGCTACTGTAGCGACGAGGATTGGGCAGTGTGCCCGCTATCAGGGCACATTGGGCACGGGTCAGGTCGGATGCATCACGGTGGAAATGCTCGTGGGCAACAGCGTCGACACCGTAGATGCCTTCGCCCATCTCTATGGAGTTGAGATAGACCTCCATGATGCGTTCCTTGCCCCATATCTTTTCGATGAGGAAGGTGAAATATACCTCAAAGCCCTTGCGTGTCCAGGATGATTTGGGCCAGAGGAATACATTCTTGGCCGTCTGCTGACTGATGGTGCTGGCACCACGGCGACGCTTGCCTTGTGCAGCCTCCTTGCGTGCCTGCTCAATGGCTTTCAAGTCGAAACCGTTGTGCTGTGTGTAGAGCTGATCTTCCGAGGCAATGACCGCAACGGGCATGTGGGGGGAGATGCGCTCAAGTGGCACCCAGTGGTGTGTGATACGCGACTCTCGCCCCTCTTTGCTGGCTTCTGACTTGCGAATAAACATCAGAGGGGTGTAGTACACAGGTATCCACTTGTAGAGGATTACAAAAAAGATTGTGCTCCCAAAAAAGAGGAGCACAATCCATATAAGTATCTTGCGAAGTTTCTTCAATTTATTTCGAAGTTTCGATGATTCGGATATTCGACATCTCGACTGCTCGATATCTCGATAACCCGATAATTCGCTGAATTAGTGAGGGAAAATCACCTCATTACTTCAAGGTACCCTCGTTGGCAGCCTTGATCATCTCCTCGCTTGCGTACAGGTAAACCTCTACACGACGGCTTGCCTGAAGATTCTCCTTACCGTCAGCGTTGTAGATGAGGTAGTCGGGATCCTCACCGAAACCCTTGGTGGTACGGATCTGCTTGCTAGCAACCTTGCAAGCACCAGTCAGATAGTTTGCTACAGACTTAGCACGAGACTCGCTCAAAGTGAGGTTGGTAGCGTCAGAACCATCGCTGCTTGCGAAACCGTAGATGTTAACATCACAGTCGGTGTATACATTCAGTACATTGTCAGCGAACTTCTTCAAGCTCTGCTGAGCAGCAGACTTAAGGTCGCTCTTGCCTACCTGGAAGAGGATACCATTGTCGAAGGTAACCTTTACACCCTCCAGACCGTTAGCGTCGGTGAAGGTCTCTGCCTGAGCAATAGCAGCAGCTGCAGCCTTAGCCTTATCCATCTTCTTACCGATGAGAGCACCTGCGGTAGTACCAGCAGCAACACCAGCAGCAGCACCGATAGCAGCACCGAGCTTAGCACCCTTCTTACCGTTAACCAAAGCACCGATACCAGCACCGATACCAGCACCTGCAGCGCCACCACCACCAGCACCGATGAGAGCACCCTTAGCGGTATTGGTCATGTTACAGCTACCCAACATCATACTGGCGCAAAGTACGCCAAGAATCATTTTCATTCCTTTCATAATCTTGAATGTTTATTTAGTTAATAATGTTTTTTTCTGCTCAAATATGGTGCAAAGTTACTTATTTTTTCCAAATACCTTATATAATTACCCGTTTTTTTAGTAAATTTGCACACTCAATCGCAAAAATAACAAAATTTAATATGGCAAAAGAATTGGATTTCCTTACAAAAAGGAGTACAGACTATTCAAAATGGTATAATGAACTGGTGGTAAAGGCCGACCTGGCAGAGCAGGCTGATGTGCGTGGCTGTATGGTGATTAAGCCTTATGGATATGCCATCTGGGAGAAGATGCAGCGTGTGCTGGACGATATGTTCAAGGAGACTGGCGTGCAGAATGCTTATTTCCCCTTGCTTATCCCAAAGAGTTTCCTGAGCCGTGAGGCTGAGCATGTTGAGGGTTTTGCTAAGGAGTGTGCCGTAGTGACTCACTATCGCTTGAAGACCAACGATACGCACGACGGTGTGGTGGTAGACCCCGCTGCTAAGTTGGAGGAGGAACTGATCATCCGTCCTACCTCGGAGACTATCATCTGGAATACCTTCAAGAACTGGATCCATTCTTACCGTGACCTGCCTTTGCTCGTCAACCAGTGGTGTAATGTGATGCGTTGGGAGATGCGTACACGCCTCTTCTTGCGTACCAGCGAGTTCCTCTGGCAGGAGGGTCACACCGCTCATGCTACCCGTGAGGAGGCTGAGCAGCGTGCACAGCAGATGCTGAAGGTATATGCTGAGTTTGCAGAGAAGTACATGGCTGTTCCCGTGGTTCAGGGTGTGAAGAGTGAGACTGAGCGCTTCGCCGGTGCACTTGACACCTACACCATCGAGGCTATGATGCAGGATGGCAAGGCTCTCCAGAGTGGTACCAGCCACTTCCTGGGTCAGAACTTCGGTAAGGCTTTCGATGTAACCTTCATGGATGAGCAGAACCAGCAACAGTATGCATGGGCTACCTCATGGGGTGTAAGTACTCGCTTGATGGGTGCCTTGATTATGACTCACTCTGATGACAACGGTCTTGTTCTGCCTCCTGCCCTGGCTCCTATCCAGGTGGTTATCGTACCTATCTACAAGAGCGCTGAGCAACTGGCTACCGTGGATGCCGCTGTGGCTCCTATCGTTGAGCAGTTGAAGAAGTTGGGCATCACTGTGAAGTATGACAATGCCGACAATAAGCGTCCTGGATTTAAGTTTGCTGACTACGAACTCAAGGGTGTACCTGTACGCCTCGTACTTGGTGCTCGCGACTTGGAGAACGGTACCGTTGAGGTGATGCGCCGTGATACATTGGAGAAGGAGACTCGTCCTCTCGAGGGCATCGTTGAATATGTTCAGGGCTTGCTCGACGACATTCAGACCAACATCTTCGAGAAGGCTAAGAAGTATCGTGATGAGCGTATCTATGAGTGCGACAACTACGAGGAGTTCAAGCAGCGTGTGAAGGACGGCGGATTCTTCCTTTGCCACTGGGACGGTACGGCTGAGACTGAGGCACAGATCAAGGCTGAGACTCAGGCCACCATCCGCTGTGTGCCCTTTGGAGTGGAGCAGACCCCCGGCGTGGATATGGTTAGCGGTAAGCCCAGTGTGGCTCGCGTACTGATTGCCCGTAGTTATTAATTGACTGATTCTTGCAGCTATTAACTGACTGATTGATGCAGAGGGAAGGTGCTATACTATCTCTCTTCGCAGCAGAGGAAATCCCTGCAGCGATGATAACCTTTGTCTCTCTGCTGCTTTTCCTACAGACGGGAAGCACACCTGTTGCATCGGTGTGCTTCTCGTCTTTGCTTTTCCTGCCTTGGGTGCTGAAGTCTTTTCTTCGTGAGAAGATTCGTCGTATGGCCCGTTTTCGCCGGGCCTTGCAGTGGAGTGAGTTGCTCATGGTGTTGTGTCTGCTGTTCTTGGGCTTGTCCTTGAATCCTTCAACGAGGATGTTCAGTTGGATGGGCCAGATGAGAGGAAGCGGCATAGGTGTGTTCTTATTGCTTTTCTTCTTGTCGCTTCTCACGGCTTGGCACGAACTGGCAGCGCGTATGTATTATGAGCGTATGTTGCGTCCAAGTCTTCAGCGTTTCTACAATGGTCCGAAGATCTTCGTGTCGCAGATGATGGTGGTCTTCACCTACGGTCTGCTGATCGTCTTTGTGGGCACTTTGCAGGTGTTGTACCGAAGCATCTTCATGGCGTGGTCTATGGGTATGCTCCTCACGGCGCTGGTTCTCTCCATCTTTTTTGTCTATCATCTCTTTACTTTGCATGCTTGCCCTGTGGGCGACAACGCCCAGGCTGGCACAATGCTTCATGCGGTGAAGACGGAATGGCACATACTGGAGCGTATCCGTAAGCGTCCGAAGTGGTATCTCCCTGTCTTGTTGCTGTTTGTGCTCCTCTTGCCTCAGTCGCTGATGTTCTACAGCCGTGTACTGTTCTTCCTTGCTCCCTTGGCGGATGGCGGATTGGGGCGTAGCATCCAGGATGTAGCATTTGCGCAGGGTGTGATGGGTGTGATTGCCTTCTGTCTTGGCATCACCTTGGGTCGTCGTTCGGAGCGTCTTGTTCCCTACTTCCTCTTTATCCTCACCCTCTCCCCCTTTGTCTATCTGCTCCTGTCTCATCTGTCCAACCTGGTACTCTGGCAACTGTCCCTTGCTTCATTCGTTGCACAGTTCTGCTTCGGTGTGGGTCTGGATGCTTGTCACCTCTTCGTTCATGAGATAAGTGGAGCGCGTTATCGCAACACTATCAATTATCTCTATGTGCCTATGGTGGCTATGGTGATGATCGTTCCGATGATGCTGAGTGGGTGGCTGGTCAATCTCTTGGGCTTCCAAGGTTTCTTCCTGCTCGATGTCCTCACATCGGTGGTGGCATGGGTGGCATTGTTTTTCTTTCCCAAACGCTTGTTAAATTCTGAAATATCCTATGAGCCAGTTTCTTAAAACGCCTTATGCATGGGTGCCTTCGCTTTATTTCGCAGAGGCTGTGCCTTATGTAGCAGTAATGACGCTCAGTGTCATCATGTACACCAACCTCGGTCTTTCCAACACGGAGTTGGCCCTGTACACCTCATGGCTTTACCTGCCTTGGGTGATCAAGCCGATTTGGAGTCCTCTGGTGGATTCTCTGAAGACGAAGCGTTGGTGGATTGTGGTCATGCAGTTGTTGGCAGGAGCTGCTCTGGGAGCTGTGGCGCTGACATTGCAGACGAGTTGGTGGCTCAAGGGTTCGCTCTGCTTTTTTTGGCTGATGGCTTTTGGAAGTGCTACGCATGATATTGCCGCCGATGGCTTTTATATTCTCGGCCTGAATGATAAGGAACAGGCACTTTTTGTTGGTATTCGTAGCACGGCATACCGTGTCGGTATGATATTCTGCCAGGGTCTCATCGTAGTGTTGGCTGGTTTCTTAAACAATCACTATGGTGTCTCTTTAGGATGGAGCATCACGATGCTACTCCTGGCAGTGGTGATGGCTTTGCTGGCTTCTTGGCATACGCTTACCGTTCCTAAGGTGGAGACGGACAGCGCAGAGAATGTGAAATTAGAGGATGTGAAGACAGCGATTGGTGATAATGTAATTGATGTGTTTCGTGGTTTTGGACAAACCGTGAAGACCTTTGCCTGCAAACCTCATCTGTTGACGGCCATGCTGTTTATGTTGCTTTTCCGTTTCCCTGAGGCTCAGTTGGCCAAGATGGCTCAGCCCTTCATGCTTCGTAAGGTAGAAGAGGGTGGCTTGGGTCTGGACAATGTGGATGTGGGTTTGGCATACGGCACGATAGGTCTTTGCGGACTCTTGCTCGGAGGCATTGTGGGTGGCATCCTCGTTTCCCGAAATGGTCTGCGTCGCTGGTGGTGGCCTATGGTTCTGGCTATCTCCGTGCCTGATTTGGTCTATGTGTTTTTCTCTATGTTCCAACCCACCAATATCTACCTCATTCATGCGGGTGTGGCTCTGGAACAGTTGGGCTATGGTTTCGGTTTTACGGCGTACAGTCTTTTCCTCGTCTATTTCTCACGAGGTGAGCGCAGTACGAGCGTCTTCAGTCTCTGCACGGCCTTTCAGGCTTTGGGTATGATGTTGCCGGGTATGTTTGCGGGTTGGTTGGCCGATCAACTTGGTTTCACCCTCTTCTTTACCTTCGTTGTCATCTGTTGCCTCGTCACCTTTGCTGTGAGTGCTATGGTGAAGTTGCCCGAGGAGCGATAAGGCTGTTTGCTAAAAAGCAGTAAGTCGCTGTTTGATATATCGTCCTCGAGCTACTGCGAAGAAGAACAGCATGCCCAGCAACTGGCTCAGTGCGCTGAGTCGGAATGCCCATTCGTAACCCCAATGTTCGGCCAGGTACCCTCCCAGTACGATACCCAAGCCCATACCTACATCCCACATGGTGAGTAGGGTGGCATTGGCTGTACCTCGTTGGTTGGCAGGGGCAAGGTTCACAAACATATTGCTGAAGGCAGGGAACATATGACCGTTGCCCAGTCCTACGATGATGGCACAGAGATAGCACGACCAAAGGTTGTGCCAAATGGCAAAGGCACCATATCCCAGTACGGAGAAGGCTACGCCGAAAGTGGCATTCTCTACGATCTTTCCTTTGCGTAGTGTTCGACTTCCCACTAGGCGTGAGCAGATGAGGCCCAGAGCTAATATCAGGAAAAAGTTTCCGCTGGCTCCTGCGTTGCCCATCTCTTCTTTGCAGTAGATGGCCAGATAGGTGGCGAGCACGCCGTAGGCAAGTGCAAATCCGGTGATGCACACGCCCTGACTCCAACCTTTTACCAGGAAGAAACGGTCGAGACTGATGGGTTGTTTGTTGGGTATAATCTCACGCTTTTTCAGATTGATACTTGCCGAGAGTAGTACGCCGACCATTGCTGTCCCCAAGGCTATGCTGAAGATGAGGTCGAAACTGTCGCACACCTCGTAGATGTACAGTCCCACCATGGGCGCTGTGGCTGTGGCAAGGTTATTGCTTAGTCCATACAGTCCGATGCCTTCTGCTCTGCGGGAGGAGTGTGTCACATCGATGGCAACGGTGGAGTTGCTCACACAAGTGGTGGCAAAAGGTACACCGTGCAGGGTGCGCACTATGGCGAAGAGTGCCAAGGAGGTGGTGATGAAATAACCTGCGAAGAACAGGCTAAAGGCAATCCAACTGACCACCAGCACCATCTTTCTGGGCAAAGAGTCTACCAGATAGCCGGCAACACTTCTGCTAAACAGGGCCATCAGGGTGTATCCGCTCAGCACGATACCTATCAAGTGCTTGTCTGCCCCAAAACTTTCCTTCATATAGAGTGGCAGGAGAGGTGTCACCATCATGAAGGCAAAGAAGATGAGGAAGTTGCATGTCCATGCCTTGATATAGTCTTTTGTCCAGAGTTTCTCCATTTTTAGTGATGGTTAAGAAATCGGAGGATTTGTCTTTAGTGTTTGAGTATCTTCTTGCCGTTTTGGATGTAGATACCTTTTTGGTTGACTTTCTCCACGAGTCGTCCGTTAAGGTCGTATAACTCGTTGCTTGTGGGGAGATTAAGCGGGATGATGGTTTGCATGCCTGTCTCTTCATCGTGGCGAACAAGCATGATGTTTCCCACGAGCATCTCGTTGAGACCACTTGATGCCTGAGGCACTTGCCATTTCAGTATGTAGTCACCAGCCTCGGTGATTTCAAATTCCAGTTCTTTGTCGGTGGTTGAGGTGATGCGTGAGGCAGAACCGTTTGCGGATATACTGGTCTTGGGTGCTCCTGCACTGCTCTTTATTCGTTTGCTCTTGCTGGTCTGTACATAGGTGGTCACGGTTGGCTTGGCCTTCCATCCCACCAGAGAGTAGTAGAGGGTGTATGTGCCTGGCTCCAAGGTCAGTCTGTTCTTTGTGTCCTCACCATACGATGCATATCCCACTCCGTTGGTTCCGGCACGGAAATAGA
This sequence comes from Bacteroidaceae bacterium, assembly GCA_045629325.1. Taxonomy (GTDB): domain Bacteria; phylum Bacteroidota; class Bacteroidia; order Bacteroidales; family Bacteroidaceae; genus Physcousia. The sequence continues at coordinate 15,485 of JAZQQX010000019.1, forward strand.
AGGCGTAGGGCATGATACCCTCGGGAGAGAAGGACATGATGCGTGGTCCGGAAGAGTAACTGCCAGCACTGCGCGTGCCATCTTCGTACTTGCTCTTCCAACCTGTTGGGATGCATGATGCACCGTTGAGGTCAAACTCATCTGCGAAGATGGCATTGCGCGACTCGTCTTCTGAGGGCATGTCCTCGCGTATTGAACTCTTCTTGAAGATATAGGTGTTGACGCTGTAGGGCGCTACCTCCATCACGGGCTGATAGGTCTCTTCTTCGTAGGTGAGTGTTGTCTTCTTTACATTTTGGGTCTCGGTAGTGACGATTTGCCTACCTCCTTCGGTGTTGAAAGGTAGTTCAATGGTAGTGTCGTAGGTCTGGTCGCCTGTGTTGAGTAGCATCACGATGATGCTATCTCCTGTTACTGAGAGGTAGGATGATGCAGTGAGTTTGTTGGTACTGTCCTCCAGGGAGTGGCGCACACGCGTGCTTCCCGATACATATTTGGCATAATGAGAGAGGATGTATCCTCGCTTGGTGATGACATTGTTGGAGGTGCCAAACTGGCCGTCTCCTAAACAGCCATAGTAGCGCTTGAGCGAGTAGTGTACCCATGCACTCATGTTGGCAAGCATGGCATCGTTGACACTGCGCGCAAAGAGGAAACCGTCGGTTTTCCAGTCTATATTGATGTTGTTGTTTTGCTGTCGTTCGTTGATGAGAAATTCGGTCATCCAGACTTCTTTTCCCTTTTGGGCGGCCAGGGGATATGACGAACCGTCCCAGCCATAGAAGTGACCGCCGAGGATGTCCAGTTCGGCACAGGCTTCGGGGTCGTTGAGTATGGGTTCGTGTACACCTCGTGTGAAGTGAATGGCTTCAGGTGCCACAATCTTGCATTGTATCTTCGAACCTTGTTCTTTCAGGAACTTGGCCATCTGTTTTCCACTCCAGATACAACTCTGGTACTCTGCATTCCAGTCGGGCTCGTTCTGCACAGATACGGCATCTATCTTTGCACCTTGTCCTTTCATGTATACATAGTAGTCGTTCAGGAAATTGGCCCAGTCGGCATAGTGTGACTCCAGCAGTTCACCTCCGTTGGAGTCGCTGTTGTTGCTTTTCCATGACGCTGGTGGCGACCAAGGCGAAGCGAAGACAAACGCGCCGTATTTCTTGGCTCGTTTCACATTTGCCACACCTGCTCCCCAACCGTTCTTACTATTGGCAATATAGACACGCAGGATGTTCAGTCCCAACTGATTTTCACCTTTGCCAAAAAGTTTGTCCATCTCGGCATCTCCTAACCAGTATTGCCATGATGGGCTGGGTGAAAAACCTCCAAAGCCGGTCACATGCTGATACTTCACTCGACTGTCGATGGTGATCTTGGCTTCTTTGTTGGCTGAATATGTTCCTATGCTGAGCACTAGTGCAATGCTTGCTAATAGTATTTTCTTTATATCTGTCATGGTTGGTGTTGTTTAGTAATGGTTATGAAGTTTTTTATTAATCATTACTTAAAAAAGCAGGAGGTAAATCCTCTCTGATGAGCGGCGTTACCTCCTACTATATTATATTAATAAGGTATAGCCTCGCGTCTGGATCTTCATGTGATCCATTTGTTCCGTCATTCTCTCTCTCCCTTTCGGGAAACTCGGAGTGACTTGGTCATCACTCCGAGTCTGTATTAAGGGGAATGGGGTAGAGGCTTCTATCTTAGTCCTGCAATGACCAATCTTCCTGAGTCTTGCGGATGTAGCTCTGGTAGCGACGCTTAGCAGCAGCCTTACATGCATCGTAGAGCTCCTGTGCCTCGTCGGGAGCAGCCTTCTTCAGAGAGAGGAAGCGAACCTCGCCCTCGAGGAAGTCCTGGAACTTGTCCCAATCGGGCTCCTTGCTATCCAAGGTGAAGGGGTTCTTACCCTCTGCAGCAAGAGCGGGATTGTTGCGCCACAACTGCCAGTAACCACACTCTACAGCCTTAGCCTCCTCAGCCTGGCTCTTACCCATACCGCCCTTAGCCTTCAAGCCGTGGTTGATACAGGGAGCGTAACCGATGATGAGTGAGGGACCGTTCCAAGCCTCAGCCTCACGGAAGGCCTTCAAGCACTGGCTCTGGTCTGCACCCATAGCAACCTGAGCAACATATACATTGCCGTAGGTAGCCTGCATCAAACCGAGATCCTTCTTGCCTGCACGCTTACCGTTGGCAGCGAACTGAGCAATAGCACCGATAGGAGTAGCCTTAGAAGCCTGACCACCAGTGTTAGAGTAAACCTCGGTATCGATAACGAAGATGTTAACATCCTCACCGCTACCGATAACATGGTCGAGACCACCGTAACCGATATCGTAAGATGCACCGTCACCACCGATGATCCACTGTGAACGCTTAACCAGATAGTGGTCGAGCTCCTTCAACTGTGCACAAGTGGGGCAACCTGCCTCTGCACCAGCAGCGATCAGGGGCTTCAGAGCGGCAGCAGCTGCCTTTGAACCCTCTGCGTCATTCTTCTGCTCGATCCAAGTCTGTGCTGCTGCCTTGAAGTCAGCAGGAGTCTTCTCGTCAGCGATAAGACCGCTGAGCAACTCGGTGATACGATTCTTCATCTTCTTGTTAGCGAGTACCATACCCATACCGAACTCGCAGAAGTCCTCAAACAGTGAGTTAGCCCAAGCGGGACCCTGACCCTTCTCGTTCTTGGTGTAAGGAGTTGAGGGGATAGAACCAGAGTAGATAGATGAACAACCAGTAGCGTTAGCCACCATCTGACGGTCACCGAAGAGCTGAGAGATCAACTTCACATAGGGAGTCTCACCACAACCAGAGCAAGCACCGCTGAACTCGAAGAGAGGAGTAGCGAACTGGCTGTTCTTGGGGCTCTGCTTGATGTCTACGAGATCCTGCTTTGAAGCAACATTCTTCACGCAGTAATCCCAGTTCTTTGCTTCCTGAGCTGCTGCAGCTGAAGAGTCGTCGTAAGCCACCATCTTGAGTGCGCTGCCACCGAGCTTGGGATTGCCGGGACATACATCAGCACAGTTACCGCAACCCAGACAGTCCTTAACGCCTACCTGCATTACGAAGTGCATACCCTTCATTGCAGCGGGAGCCTTCATCTCGATAGTCTGACCCTCGAAGCCTGCCTTCTCCTCGTTGTTGAGCACGAAGGGACGGATACAAGCGTGAGGACAAACGAATGCACACTTGTTACACTGGATACAGTTCTCAGCGTTCCAAACGGGAACGAAACCTGCTACACCGCGCTTCTCGTAAGCAGCGGTACCCTGCTCCCAAGTACCATCCTCGATGCCCTTGTAAGCAGAAACGGGAAGCAAGTCGCCATTCTGAGCGTTGATTACGCGTACCAAGTTGGTGATGTATGCGGGCTCGTCGCGTACGATAGCCTCGTCCTCGGGCAGGTTAGCCCAAGCGGGATCAACAGCGAGAGTCTTGTATTCAGAACCGCGGTCAACAGCTGCATAGTTCATGTTGACAACATCCTCACCCTTCTTGCCGTAAGACTTCACGATAGCCTTCTTCATCTGCTCTACTGCCAGCTCAACGGGGATAACCTCGGTGATACGGAAGAATGCAGACTGCAGGATGGTGTTGGTACGGTTGCCCAGACCAATCTCCTGAGCAATCTTGGTAGCGTTGATATAGTAAACGGTGATGTTCTTCTCTGCGAAGTACTTTTTCACGCTGTTGGGCAGGAAGTTTACGAGCTCCTCGCCCTCGAAGATGGTGTTCAGCAGGAACTGGCCATTCTGGCGCAGACCGCGAAGTACATCATACATACGAAGGTAAGCCTGTACATGGCAAGCTACGAAGTTGGGAGTCTTAATCTGATAAGTACTACGGATGGGAGTGTCACCGAAACGCAAGTGTGAGCAGGTGAAACCACCAGACTTCTTTGAGTCGTATGAGAAGTATGCCTGGCAGTACTTGTTGGTGTTGTCACCGATGATCTTAACTGAGTTCTTGTTAGCACCTACGGTACCATCAGCACCCAGACCGAAGAACTTAGCCTCGAAGATACCCTCACCACCGAGTGCCATCTCCTCCTTAGCGGGCAGAGAGGTCATGGTCAGGTCATCGTTGATACCAACGGTGAAGTGATCCTTGGGCTGAGGCAACTCCAGGTTCTCGTAAACGCCGAGAATCATGGTGGGAGTGGTGTCGTTTGAACCCAGACCGTAGCGTCCGCCAACGATCTCGGGAGCACCAGCTACTCCGTAGAATGCATCCTTAACATCCAGCAACAGAGGCTCGCCATTGCTTCCGGGCTCCTTGGTGCGGTCCAGAACAGCGATACGCTTGCAGGTCTTGGGAACTGCAGCCAACAGATGCTTTACAGAGAAGGGACGATACAAGTGTACGCTAACCATACCATACTTTTTGCCATTGGCATTAGCATAGTCGATAGCCTCGCGAGCAGCCTCGGTACCAGAACCCATCATGATGATAACCTGCTCTGCGTCCTCAGCACCATAGTAGCTGAAGAGGTCGTACTTACGACCGGTACGCTCTGAGATGGCCTGCATATACTTCTCAACGATACCGGGAACAGCGTCGTAGTAGCGGTTGCAAGACTCGCGGTGTGCGAAGAAGGTCTCGGGGTTCTCTGCCATACCCTTTGCCTGGGGATGCTCGGGAGAGAGTGCGCGTGAACGGAACTCGCTGATAGCCTTCATGTCAACCAGGTCGCGAACATCATCGTCCTCGATGAGCTCTACCTTCTGATACTCGTGAGAGGTACGGAAACCGTCGAAGAAGTTGATGAAGGGTACGCGTGCCTCGATTGCTGCGAGGTGAGCCACTGCAGAAAGGTCCATAACCTCCTGTACAGAACCTTCTGCCAACATAGCGAAACCGGTCTGACGGCAAGCCATGACATCACCGTGATCACCGAAGATACACAGAGAGTGGCTGGCTACGGTACGAGCTGATACATGGAATACGCTGGGGAGCAACTCACCAGCAATCTTGTACATGTTGGGGATCATCAGAAGAAGACCCTGAGAAGCGGTAAAGGTAGTGGTGAGAGCACCTGCCTGCAGTGAACCGTGTACAGCACCTGCTGCACCTGCCTCTGACTGCATTTCCTGTACCATTACTGTGTCGCCGAAGAGGTTCTTACGACCCTGAGCGGCCCACTCGTCTACATGCTCCGCCATGGGAGATGAAGGAGTGATGGGGTAGATGGCAGCAACCTCGCTGCACATGTAAGCTACATGTCCGGCACAGGTGTTACCATCCCATGTCACAAATTTCTTTTCTTTAGCCATTGTTTTTTTGATTATTTGTTAATGGATTGTATGTTGTTTGTCTCGTAATGATTTCTTTTTACCTTAATTATCTTTCGTTTTGGTTTTTCGTCTTTCGTCTTTCGTCTTCGTTTTCATCGCAAAGCGATTTGTAGAGTCGTCAGCCGTTTCGTCTTTCGTCCCCCTAATAGAGGAAACCGAAAAGCCAGAGCGGTATCTGCTTGTCGTGTCCTTTCTGCAGACCGTTGCGTACATAGTACACATCGCTTGAGATGCGGTGAGGATCTTCTGTACATACTCGGAAACGCTTGCCGTCAACATAGAACCCGCAACTTCTGTCACCTACGGCAACCTGATGCTCGGGGCATAGCGTTTGCTGGAAGAATGCTTCGTGCAGGGCTTGCTCGTCGTTGAATCTGGGGAAGATGGCGAAGAGCAGGTTGGTGTTGTGCAGGGAGATGCGTGCGGGCTTCTTGCTCTGCTGTTCGCCCTTGCGGTATATCATATGGATGAGTCGGGCATCGGCAAGGAACTTGAAATAGTTCATCACCGTGGCACGACTTGTCTGTACATCTGTAGCCAACTGGCTCACATTGGGTGCCACATTGCCTTCCGTAGCAAGCATATAGACGAGCTTCTTCAGCTTGTTGAGGTATTTGAGCTCTATCTGCTGTATGAGCAAGATGTCCACCTCAACCATCATGTTCATCACCTTGAGCAGATTCTCAGTGAAGTTGAACTTTTCCAAAAAGAAAGGATAGTATCCGTGACGCAAATAGGCGCGCATGTGTTCGTTGGGGTCCACCTGGCGGAGTATCGCCGCAGCGATCATCTCGTGTCTCTCGAGGATGTCTTGCAGGGTGTACGATGAGAGGCTCAGACCGGTACGCAGGTTGATAAATTCGCGAAGAGAGAAACCTTTAAGATTGTAGGATGCGCAGATACCGTTGAGTATGGGGTTCTCGTCCTTGAGTCTCATCACACTACTGCCAGTGAACACAATCTTCAGTCCGGGATAACGCTCGTAGCAACGATACAGTTCGTAGCTCCAGTCGGGCAACTTGTATACCTGGTCGATGAGCAAAACCTGACCGCCATTGCGGTGAAACTCTCCGGCAAAGTCCGTCAGACTCTTGCCCTGAAAGTAGAAATTGTTCATGTTCACATAAAGACACTTGTGGTCATTTACGCTGAAATGTTCGCGTGCATACTGAAGCAGGAATGTGGTCTTACCCACACCGCGCGAACCCTTGATGCCGATGAGTCTGTCATTCCAGTTGATCTCATCCATCAAGGCCCTCCTGACGGGCGCATTGGTATGCTCCACAAGGTAGGCGTGTGTCTTGAAAAAGGCTTCCATTTTTGTTTTCTGCAGTTAACGGCACAAAATTACCAAAAAAAAGCGAATTTGCAAAGTCTATGTAGCAAAAAATGACTTTTTGGACGGCTTTTTCTCTATTGGCTTACCTTTAGGTAAAGGTTCTCGGGGTAGGAGTTAGGCTTTAGAGGTGGATTTTCTCCACTTTTTGGTTTTCTGCAGGAAGAGGCCCAGGCAACCAAAGGCTAAGGCACAGCCTGCTGCCACAGAGGGTAACTGGGGCGCGTTGAAACCTTCGGGAGCCATCAGGATATAGGTAGTGCAGACGATGGTCATGAAGCATGCAGGAACCAGGGATACCCAATAGCATTTCTGTCGCTTGCCCAACCATACACTGATGGTCCAAAGGGTGAATACCGACAGGGTCTGATTGGTCCATGCAAAGTAGCGCCAGATGACATTGAAGTCAATGAACATCAATGCGATACTGATGCTGAAGATGGGAAGGCAAAGTAGCAGTCGCTTCATGATCTTGTCTTGCTTGATCTTCATGAAGTCTGCAGCTATCAGTCGTGCACAGCGCAGGGCGGTGTCGCCCGAGGTTAGGGGTGCTGCTACTACACCTAAGATGGCCAGTAGGGCACCTATGCTACCCAGCCAACTGTGACATATCTGGTTGACGATGATGGCGGGATTTACCTTGCCCGATACGGGGTCGGTCATGGCGGTCATCAGTTTCTCGTATGGGGTGTTGCCTTCTACATTCAGGGCATCGGCAAACTTAATGGCTGCTACGGCCCAGATCAGGGCTACGAGACCTTCGGTGATCATGGCTCCGTAGAAGATGGTTCGTCCCAGGCGCTCATTCTTCATGCAACGGGCCATCATGGGGCTCTGTGTGGCATGGAATCCGCTCACGGCACCGCAGGCTATGGTGATGCAGATACCGGGGAAGATGCTCATGGCTTTGGGGTTGGGGTGGTGGTTGCTGAATGCTTCGGTGATCTCGGGGATGCTACCTCCGTGTGTGAAGATACCCACCAGTACGCCTACTGCCATTACCAGCAGGGCCATGCCGAATAGGGGATAGATGCGACCTATGAGTTTGTCTATGGGTAGCAGTGTTGCCAGGATGTAATAGGCAAAGACAATGGCTGTCCAGCAGGACACGGCGCCCCATGTCCCCCATACGCTCCAGTCGCTGGTCATGCTACCCAGCAGTGTGGCAGGGGTTTGGGCAAAGACGGTTCCCACCAGCACCATGAGCACGAGCGAGAGGATACGGATGCCCATTCTGGCTCCTGTGCCCAGTTCGTCTCCGATGATTTCGGGCAGTGACATGCCTCCTTTGCGGAGTGATATCATACCGGCCAGGAAGTCGTGTACGGCACCGCCGAAGATGCATCCCAGCACGATCCACAGATAGGCTGCCGGACCGTACAGGATACCCAGGATGGCTCCGAAGATCGGACCGGTTCCCGCGATGTTCAGAAACTGTATGAGGAATACTTTCCAGTTGGCCATGGGCATATAGTCCACGCCGTCGGGTTGTGTGTAGCAAGGGGTCTTGCGTTCTGGTTCGATACCGAATGTCTTCTCTACGAATTTTCCATAAAACAGATAGCCTAGCACAAGAATGACCAGGGCAATACAGAATGTAATCATCTCTTTACCTTTGTGTTTTCGTTTGTCTGTGCAAAATTACAAATTATCTTTGTCTTCTCCTTGTAAATCCATACTTTTTTTGTATTTTTGTGCACAATTTGAAAGTAATTGCCTTTTATGCTCCATAGATTAACCCTTCTTTTGGCCTCTTTGACTCTCTTCTGCTCCCATCTTTGGGCGCAGTTGCCGGGTGCTTTCCCTAAAAGGGAGTCGCGTGCGGTCTGGGTTACTACGCTGAGTGGGCTCGACTGGCCTAAGACGAAGGCTTCTTCTCCAGCTTTGCGTGAGAAGCAACAGGCAGAACTGCGTACTTTGCTGGATCAGTTGCAGGCTATCCACATCAATACGGTTTTCTTGCAGACTCGTGTGCGCGGCTCTGTCATCTATCCTTCTTCTATCGAACCGTGGGATGTGTCTCTCACGGGGCAGTATGGCAAGGATCCTGGCTACGATCCGTTGCAGTTTGCCATTGAGGAATGTCATCGTCGTGGCATCGAACTGCATGCTTGGGTGGTGACCATCCCGGCTTACAAGACGACTTTGGCGCGCCAGATGGGCAAGCGTGGTGTGGCACAGTCTCATGCGTCGCTTTGCAAGCGTCATGCTGATATGTACTATTTGGATCCGGGCATCCCTGCTTCGGGGGACTATCTTACATCTATTTGTCATGAAATTGTCAGTCGGTATGATGTAGATGGCATTCATTTTGACTATATTCGTTATCCGGAAAATGCTTCTTCTTTTCCCGATGCTGACACTTATCGCAAGTATGGCAAAGGGCAGGACAAGGCACAGTGGCGGCGTGGCAATATCACGCGCATCGTTCGTCAGATCTATCAAGATGTGAAGGCTGTCAAGCCGTGGGTGCGTGTATCGAGCAGTCCGGTGGGTAAGTTCCGCGACGGCACCCGTTTCTCTTCTAAGGGATGGAATTGCTACGACGCTGTTTATCAGGATGCTCAGGGTTGGCTCCGTGAGGGTATCCACGATGCCCTTTTCCCTATGATGTACTTCCAGGGCGACCATTTCTTCCCCTTTGCCGTCGATTGGCGCGAGCACGATGCTGGGCGTTTTGTTGCCCCGGGACTGGGCATCTATTTTCTTTCTCCTCAGGAGAAGGACTGGCCTTTGTCCACCATCCAGCGCCAACTGCATTATGTGCGATCTCTGGGCTTAGGCGGACAGGCTTATTTCCGCAGTCGTTTCCTGACGGACAATGTAAAGGGTCTTTACTCTTACCTCAAGCGCGATTTCTATGCTTTCCCGGCACTCACTCCTGCGTGTACTTGGCTCGATAGCATCCCGCCTTCTGTGCCAAGTGGGTTCGATGTCCAACCGCTTCCTGAGGGTATGGAGCGTTTGTCTTGGCAGGTGTCTTCCGACAATCTTCCTTCTTCTGCAGGGGTACGCTACAATGTTTATGTGAGTCGCGACTATCCGGTTGATATTTCTCGTGCAGAAAACTTGGTTGCGGTTGCTATCCAACAACCTACCTTTGTCTTCAACCGTCTCATGATTCGCCTTTATGGCATGCACATTGCTGTCACGGCGCTCGACCGGTGTGGCAACGAGTCTCTTCCTGCCGTTCTTTCTTTCGACGGGTCTTCGGTGTCTGTGTCGGAGCCTCGTTCTTCATCGGCTGGTTCGTCTGCTGTAGGCAATTCTTCGGCTAAGGTGTTTGTGCCTCGCGACTTCTCTCATCTCATTCGTCCTGCTACATCTTCTGCCAAGGAGGCTTCGGTTGACAAGAAGAGTCAGAAGAAAAAGAAGAAGAGATGAACCGTCCCCTTCATATTTTCAATTGTGACAACGATCTGGCCCTGGCCAATTTCTCTCCGGGCTTCACACCTCCGGCTCACATCCGGCAGATGATGGATGAGTTGTCCTCGCTTCCTCTTGCTTGGGGCGGAATGGACCCTATGGGTGAGGATGGTGTGTCTGTTTGGGGTTGGTCTCCTGCTGTCTGTCATCGCCTTCGTCAGTTGGGCGTACCGGAGTCTTCGTTGCCTTCTCATTCCCAGTTGATAGAGATTCGTCGTCTCAGTAGTCGTGAGCGTGCTGTCGAACTGCTCTCTGCCATGCGCCAAGAGGGTGTTTGTGCGCCTTTCCAGTCGGTCTTTTGTATTGATGAGGCTCAGGTGGAGGAGGCACTTGCTCGTTGGCCTCGAACCATTCTCAAAGCACCGTGGAGCAGTAGTGGCAAGGGCATCCGTTTCGGTCAGGGTGGGCGTGAGGATACATTGAGGGGATGGTATCGTCGTATTCTTCAGCAACAGGGGGCTGTGGTGGTCGAACCGCTTTACGATAAGCTCCACGATCTTGCCATGGAGTTTTGGAGCGATGGTGGGGGGCGAGTCTGCTATCAGGGACTCTCATTCTTCGATACGCATCCTAATGGGGCTTATCGGGGCAATCTGCTTCTTCCTGAGTTGGAGAAGGAGGCTTGGCTTCATCGGTTTGTGTCTCCGCAGTATGTGCTTGCTGTCCGTCAGTGGCTCGAACTTCGTTTGGGTCAGATGATAGGAACTGCCTATCGGGGCTATCTTGGGGTTGATATGATGCTTGTTTCTTCTTCAGAGACAGGGGATTCGGTGCTTCTTCATCCTATGGTCGAACTCAATTTGCGTATGACCATGGGTATGGCTTCCATTCTTCTTCAGCGTGGTGAGATGGAGGATTATCGCGGTGTTTTTCGTCTGGACTTTTTCCCCAATCCTGCCGATCTGCAGGCCGACAATGCTGTGCGTCGCTCCACCCATCCCGGCTTTCGTATCCTTGCCTCGGGCGATCACTATCGTGCGTACATAGAGCAGATATGATTCTCCTATCCGTATCGTGCGGTTTTGCAAGGCCGTGTTCTTATGCTCTCATGCCCTTATGCTCTCATGCTCTCATGTATAGTAATCGTTCCCTTTTTTTTGGGGGGGGGCGTAAGGTTATTGTCTCATTATCTCACAACTCTATATCGAGGACAAGCGGGAGGTGATCGCTTATGCCTCCGTGGTATGTGGGTCCTTGGAAGGTGCGGAAGGGGTGTCCTTTCTCATCGAGGAGGTGGGGGAGGCGAACTTCCTGTGCGCCACCGATGGTTTTTATGGTGGGTGATACGAGGATGTGGTCCAGGTAGCTCCACAGTCCTTGGAAGAAATAGGTACCGATGGGGCGGTTCAGTTCGCGACGGGAGGTGGGGAGAGTCTCGCGTAGGGGTGGGGTGAGGATGCGGAAGATACTCTCTCGCGGTGTAGCGTTGAAGTCACCCATCACGATGATTCGTGCGTTGGAAGATACATTCAGGATGGAGTCTACGGTGTGTCGTATCATTGTGGTAGCCAGTTTGCGGTGCTTTGGTGCAGTCTTTGCCCCTCCCGTCTTGCTCGGAAGATGGCATACGATGATATGTAGAGTGTCAAATTGGTGTACTTCTCTTTCATTTAGGGGGGAAGAGGTGCTTGGGCTGAGGGGCGTGCCTGAGGTGTGGGAGGTGCTTTGATGGGTGAGTCCGGATACATATAGGAGGTCGCGTGTGGGTGTGAGTCCGTGTATTTCGGAGGGGATGCGTATGCTGTGATGGTGGAGGGGTCGGAATAGGGCGGGGTGATAAAGGAGTGCCACATCTACACCTCGGTGGTCGGGGCTCTGGGTCATGATATATCGGTAGCCCGCAGTGCGCAATACACTACGAGTCAAAAGATGAGTCAGCACCGTGTCATTCTCTACCTCGCACAAACCCACCAAGCCCGGCAATCCTCCCACCAGCCTTCCTCCTCTCACACCAAGGTCCGCCAGCCCTCCGGACGCCCCTCTCGTTCCAAGGCCCGCCAGCCCTCCGAACGCTCCTTTTGTGCTCAGGTCCATACCTCCTATATCCACAATGGTCTTGCCTATCTCATCCAGTTTCCTCCAGTAGCGTGACGGGGTCCAGCGGTGCGATCCTCCCGGCAGAAATTCATAATCGTTGTATCCCTCATCGTGCAGGGTATCGAAGACATTCTCAACATTCCACTCCACTATTCGTAGCGTGCGTCTCCCTTCATCAGCAGGGGCATGAGTGCTTTGCCCCCATGATTCTATGGATACAAGGAGGAGGACGGCCAAGATGCCGAGTTTGGTAAAGGGGTGGATGATGGGGTTGACAAGAGCAGAAACGTTGTGGGGGATGGGG
>JAZQQX010000020.1:0-101116 GCA_045629325.1 Bacteroidaceae bacterium
CCCAAATTTTATTGTCCGTACGCAATAAAAGTTAAATTCTTTGCAATTTTGTTGTCTATACAAAACAAAACAATTATCTTTGCAAGCATTTAAAGCATGAACGAGTATGAAGCTGATATCAAGAAAGGATTATGCTGAGCGTATTGATGCTTGTCCTTGCAAGCAGCAGATTATTGTTCTTGTCGGGCAACGTCGTGTAGGCAAAAGCTTTGTGATGAAGGATTTTGTGGCTCGCCATAAGGAGGAACCCAACTCCAATATTATTTATATAGATAAGGAGAAGAAGACATTTAACTTCATTCGGAATTATGAAGACCTGAACGCCTATATCGATGAGCATTTAGTTGCTGATAGCCATAACTATATACTGATAGATGAGGTGCAAGATATTGAGGGGTGGGAACATTCGGTGAGAAGCTATCGCACTGAAGAGGACACAGATGTCATCATAACAGGCTCCAATTCGAAGATGCTTTCTGGAGAACTCAGCACGTTGTTGGGAGGAAGATATGAAGAAATTCATATTCAGAGCCTAAGCTATCTGGAGTTCCTTGAGTTTCATGCTCTGGAGGATAGCGAAGAATCGTTGTGGCAATACCTCAACAATGGTGGTTTGCCGGGATTGCGAAACATAGGCCTTGACAATGAGGATATGGTGGGTGAGTATCTCTCAGGCGTATTCAACACCATCATGCTGAAGGATGTCATTGAGCGTCATACGATTCGAAACATACCATTCCTGAACAACCTGATAGCATTTATGGCTGACACCGTAGGAAAGTTGAACTCTGCCAGCAGCATTGCCAAGTACATGAAATCGCAGGGACTGGATATCTCAACGAATGTTGTACTGAACTACATGTCCTATTTCAGTGAAGCATTCCTTACCTATTCTGCCGGACGTTATGACATCCACGGCAAGAAGTTGTTGGAGTCAAACGACAAATGTTATTTTGGTGATGTAGGACTGAGGAATTTCATTGTTGGTGGAGAACGAACAAACGATATCGAGAAAGTCATGGAGAACGTGGTTTATCTGCATCTGCTACGACTTGGATATGAGGTGAAGGTGGGTCAACTGCGTGCCGGAGAGATAGATTTCGTATGTTCGAAAACAGGAAAGAAGGCCTACGTGCAGGTTTCTTACCTCATAGCAAACGATGAAACCCGAAAACGAGAATTCGGAAATCTGCGCCTCATTGGCGACGATTATCCCAAATATGTAATCTCTGCTTCGCCTCTATTGAAACGAAGTGATGACGAAGGTGTAACACACATCCATATCCGAGAATTCCTGAAGAATGGACTATAAACTTTTGCTCTTTATCCATCCTCGACGTTTCGCTCAGTTATGAGTTATTTACTATAATTTCAAAAAAGTGATGTGCAGACGTCACCTTTTCCAACTCTCACCTGTTGTTATAGTGAATCGGTTCAATAATCAACAAGAAGTTTAACCAATAAAACAATTAAAAATATGGAAAGTCATGATATCGTAGGTCTTCTTATTGTACTTGGAACAGCCGTCGTTCTCCCTGTCACTATCGTTTCTATGTCTTTAAAAAGTAAAATGACTTCGGAAAAAAACAGAAAGGATATCATTCTTGCCGCACTTGAGAAGGATGCCAGCATAGACATTGAGGAACTGGTGAGGAAGATGAATAAGCCAGAAAAGTTACTGAAGGAGAAACTGCTGAAGAAACTGCAGTGGGGACTTGTTACAGCTTTCCTTGGAGTGGGGGCAATAGCTACTGCTGGATGTGTGGGATATGCAGGTGGCGGTCATCCAACGGACATTTACGCATTAGGATTCGGTGGTGCAGTTCTACTTGCTGTCGGTATAGCGTTCATTATTAGCTATATCGTAGGCAGAAAGATGCTCGCCAAGGAAATGGAAGCAGAGGAACAAAATTTGCGTCAGTCATAAGAAACGATGACAAGAGAGCAGTTCATACAACTCGTCAGCGACGAGCAGGAGGCACTTCGTGGATTCTTGCTCGCCCTCTGCTGTGGCAACAAGGAGGATGCTGACGATATTGCTCAAGACGCTCTGATCAAGGCGTATCTTGCTTCTGTTGGGTATCAGGACAAGGGGCGGTTTCGGTCGTGGCTATTCAAGATTGCGCAGAACACATTCCTCAACCATAAGGCTTCTCAACGTACCTTTGAGAGTATCGACGAGGCAAGAACCGTCCTGAGCACAAGTGAGGCTGATGCAAAATATGCTCATCAGGATCTCTATCTCGCCCTCGCCACCTTGCCACCCAAGGAACGAGCCGCTATCGTGCTGTTCTATCTTGACGGGCATTCCGTCAAAGAGATTTCCCAGATAACGGATACCAACGAAGATGCCGTAAAGAAACAACTTTCGCGAGGTCGCGACAAACTAAAAACAAGATTGAAGTTATGATGAAAGATAAAGCACTTGAGGAACTCTTCCTCGCCCAGCGTCCGCAGTTTGACGACAAGGACGAGTTCATGGCACGCCTTACTCGTAAGTTGGATGCAGTAGAATATCTTCGTCAGTACGAAGAGGCAAACCTTCGTCGCTACCGATACGCCATGGCTGCAGTATTTGTAGCAGGAATCGTTGTGGGTGGAGCCTTGCTTGCCGTTGTCCTGTCCACTCCGTCGGAAGTACCTCTGTTGACTTTCCACGCGTCATCTGGTATTCTGTTAGCAATAGAGCAATATTCAAGGACAGCGGCAACGATTGCGCTATCCCTAATAATGGGCTTTGGCATCATCAGCATTATCAGCAACATATTGGACATTGCCCAGATGAAAGCATCAATGGGAACAGCTCCTTATTTGAAATAAATCCTGTACCAACAGAGATTCCTTCTACTCTCCAAGCCTCAGCGCCCTCAATCGGCGCTGAGGCTTTTTTGACTTCTAACGATATTCTAATTTCGTTCTAATCATTCTCTAACGGCTTGTTTCCTATGGAGTGCGTACCTTTGCACTCGCAAATCGGAGACGGGCACCGCTCTGGCGAGCTACAAGCCGTGAGTTCGACGAAATCATGTCTAATATTTTTTTAGGCACGAATTACACGGATTTGACGGATTTATATAATATATTTTCGGTCCATACATCGACCACAAGACAGAGAAAAAAGAGAAAAATCCGTGATATCTGTGTAATCCGTGCCTAAATCTAATTCATCGAACTCACATAAGAATTAAGAGTTAAGAATTAAGAATTATAAGTTGGTGGTATTCACACAATTTGCGTCGTTGGGACAGCGTGAAAATACCTAATTTTGAGTATTGCAGGCTTCGGATTTTCGCCGTAACTTTGCACCCCGGTAACCAAAACATATTATGAAATATTATCGTATTGTAAGCATTCTTTTGCTGTTGTTTGCCGTGACGGTGCAGGGTGGCGTGGCCTATGCCGAGGATGGGCAGGAGGAGCATAAGTGGCGTCCGGACCTCGGCGTGGAGTACACGGGAGAGGTGCAGACGGACTTCCACAACAACTACAATTTTCTCAATCTCCTGCGCTTGCATGCTGACCTGCCCGTGAGCGCAAGTGTGTCCGTGCGACTGGCTACGCTCAGCACCGCCACCACTCACGGCGAACCGCTTCTCAGCGACATACAGGCTTTCTCCAATCTGGATGCGGGCGACAACATCGCCATGGCGCTCTCGCTCGGCGGAGTGCAGTGGACCCACAGCTCTGCGGGCAAGGATGGCCGTGAAGGGGCTTCGCACACGCTCTTCGTGGGGGTGCACAACATGAACGAGGACTGCTTCACGAGCGATGTGACCTCGCTCTTCACCAACAGTTCGTGTGGCATCTATCCTACGATCAGTATCAACTATCCCATAGCCAACTATCCGGTGGCTTCGCTCGGCATGCACTACAAACTGGACACCGAGCGCTGGAGCCTCGTGGGCGCACTCTACAACGGACGGGGCTACTCGCGCTTCGCCGGGCGCAACAATGTGTTTCGCTTCTGTCCGCGTAGCGACGGACTCTTTGCGCTCCTCCAGGGTGAGTACCGGCATCGCGACAGCCGTTATTTCGTGGGCGTGACGGCTCACCACGGCGAGCTCGACGAGGTGCCCGGAAGGCAGTTGCGCTCCACGCTCTGGTCCTATGCCGAACAGCGTTTGTCGTCGCGCCTCACCCTGCTGGCAGGCTATTCGCACGCCTTCCACAGTAGCAGTCCGTGTACCGACTTCGCCTGCCTCGGCGCACGCCTCACATGGGGTAGGGTGGAGTGCGGACTGCTCACCGACTACTGCCGTCTGCAGGACGATAGCGAGTGGGCCACCGAACTCACGCTGAAGGCCGACATCACGCCTCACATCTATCTCCAGCCCGCCCTGCATCTCGTGGTGGAGCCTTCCTACTGTGCACCAGCGCTGTTGATTCGTTTGGGAATGGAGTTTTAATGAATAATTCATAATTCACAATTCACAATTCACAATTTTTAAATTTTAATTCTTAATTTTTAATTTTTGTAAGGGAAATTTGATGCAGTAAATAGATTTTTATTATTTTTAATAATAAAAAATGGAGAAAAACTTGCACGGATGTAAATAAATTGTTATCTTTGCATCGTTATTCTTACATGAACGCTATTTACTGTGGTCGCAGTCGTGAGACACCCTCCACGGGGTTTATAAAGAGATTTAGTTTTATGTTTGAGAAAATGACTGGCTCGTGAGAGCCGGTCTTTTTTTTTCTCCTAACTTATTGTACATAAATACCTTCGTATTCCTCTTTTTTTCTTTAACTTTTGGCTGTTTGGATTTGTTTCACTAATTTTGCTCCTATTATGAATAATAGGCTGAGGATATGAATCGGAGCATAGTTGCTACAAAAAAATACAGTATAAGATGAAAAGAAGAGATGCCATCAAGCGAATGGGTATGACCATGGCCGGCATGCTGGCTGCGGGAGCGGTACCTGCATGGGCCAAGTCGATAGTGGAGCGTGAGGGACTGCGCCTTGAGGGCGAGGCGGGACGGCCACAGGTGGACGACGCCAAGGTGTCGACACTGAAGATGAAGGACTACAAACTGGTGTACGAGGGTCCCGATGTGGTGTTCCACCAGATCAACGACCATCTGTGGGTGGGCAACGGACACCTGATGTACAACGAGTCGGTGTATCTCGTGGAGGGCGAGAAGCGTGCCCTGCTCATCGACACGGGCACACGCATGGATCACCTCGACGAGATAGTGGCCGGACTGACATCCAAGCCCGTGACCGTGGCGCTGACCCACACGCATGGCGACCATGCAGGTGCCGTGAAGTGGTTTGACGAGATATGGGCGATGCAGGAGGGCGTAGGTCAGCTGAAGTCGTACAAGGGCAAGGTGAACCTGCTGAAGAACCATCAGATGTTCGACCTCGGAGGGCGCAAGCTCGAGGTGGTGTTCACACCGGGCCACACCAACGACTCGGCCATCTTCGTGGACAAGGAGGCTCACATGGCCTTGAGTGGCGATGCCTTCGGTAGCACCAACCTCCTGATGACACAGCCCCTGCCCGTGTTTATCCGCACGGCGAAGGAGACGCTCGAACTGATGAACAAGCAGGGCATCTACTACATGCTTCCCGGCCACTTCGATGGCGAGAACGCAGAGACCTCCAAGCGTATCTTCGACCTCCTCACCGTGGCCCAGGGTGTGCTCGACGGCCGACTGAAGGGCGAACCCACGCGCCCCGGACTGGGTGGCATCAACCGCATATACACCTATGAGGGCGTGAGGTTTAACTACAAGGAAAATTGAAAGATAGCATGAAGAAAGCGATAATGTTGGCCGTAGTGGCATCGTGTATGGCAGTTGCCCCCGCATGGGCACAGGTTTCACAGAAGAAGGAGAGGGTGAAGATAGACCCCGTGTGGCAGGCACCTCCTGCTGATGCCGGACAGAATAACTTCGGCGGTACACACTCCAACGACACGACGGGGCGTGCGGCGCGAATGAGGGCTATGCGTGCCCGTCAGGCTGCACAAAACCAGGTGCGTACCATACCCTTCAGTCAGCTCTCCATGAGCGACCCCTTCATCTATCCCGACCCACAGACCAAGACCTACTATCTGACAAGTTCGGGTGGCAGGATGTGGAAGAGCAAGGACCTCAATACATGGGAGGGCCCCTACGACATAGCCGACCTGAGCGGTACATGGTGCCAGGATGCGGGATTTGCCGCTGCGGCAGAGATACACAAGATAGGCAAATACTACTACTATGCGGCTACCTACAGCGACCACGGCGAGATCATAGAGGCCATACCCGGACGCTACAATGTGCCTCACAACCAGACCTACCTGCTCCGCTCGGAGAAGGTGGAGGGACCCTATAAGTCGTTTGCCGTGGAACCGGGTTATGACTACGAACCTTATGAGTGGGACTGCATAGACGGTACGCTCTACGAGGAGGACGGACATATCTACATGGTCTTCGTACATGAGTGGACACAGATCATCGACGGAACGATGGACTACATCGAACTCTCGCCCGACCTCACACGCACCATCTCGGAGCGCCCCGTGACGATGTTTCGCGCCTCTGCCGCACCCTTCTGCCGTGAGATGAACACCATCGGCGAGGCCACCTTCGGACTGAAGATGCCAGGATGGGTGACCGACGGTCCGCAGATGTTCCGCACCCAGACGGGTAAGCTCGGCATGCTATGGTCCACCTGGGGCGAAGGCCGATACCTGCAGGGTATATGCTACTCACAGTCGGGCAAGATAGCCGGACCATGGGTGCAGGAGAAGGAGGCCTTCCTGGGCAACAACAGCGGTCACGGCATGCTCTTCCGTACCTTCGATGGGAAGTTGCGCTACATCGTACACCATGTGGAGGGCAACGGTCCACGCAAGCCCCAGCTGTGGGAGGCAGACGACTCCGGCGACAAGCTCGTGCTGGGCAAGCAGATTGAAATGCCGTAAAGATTAAAACTAGAATATACGGAATGGGAAAGAAACCTCAATAGTGAATTATTAAATTTTTATGAAGAAAATACTATTTGTCCTTGCGGGAGCGATCATGGCATCGTGTGGTAGCAAGGAGCAGGCCCACGAGGTGGAGACGCTCCTCGTGGGAACAGAGCGCGCAGAGAAGTGTGCGGAGATGGGAAGCCGACCCTATGTGGGCACGGTGGAGGAGATGGAGAGTACGCTGGCGAGTTTCACCGGTACGGGAACGCTACAGAGTGTGCCCGTGGAGGAGGGACAGCATGTGCAGCGTGGACAGGTGATAGCCGTGCTCGACAAGGTGCAGGCCCAGAATGCCGTGAACGCGGCGTCGGCCATGCTCACACAGGCCAAGGACGCACAGCAGCGCATGGAGCAACTCTATGATGCCAACTCGCTACCGGAGATGAAATGGATAGAGGTGCAGAGCAAGGTGCAGCAGGCACAGAGCAGTTACGACATGGCTGTGAAGGCCTTGCAGGAATGTACGCTGACGGCACCCGTAAGCGGTGTGATAGGGAAGAAGTTCATGAAAAGCGGTGAGGTGGCATTGCCCAGCGAACCTATCGTGAGCATACTGGATATCAGCCGGGTGCGTGTGAAGGTGAGCGTGCCGGAGAGCGAGATAGCGCACATCGGTGCCACCACGCCCTCTACCATCCGCATCGATGCCCTGGGCGAAAGTTTCGCCGGCGGACACATCGACAAGGGTGTGAGTGCCGACCCCCTCACGCATACCTACGACATACGCATCGTGGTGGACAATGCCTCACAGCATCTCTTGCCCGGCATGGTGGCACAGGTGGTGCTACAGGGCGAAGGGGCGCAGGAGCCCGTCATCACCCTCCCCGTGCGTAGCGTACAGCAGGATAGCAAGGGAGAGAAATTCGTGTGGACCGTGAAGGAAGGCAAGGCCGTGCGTCGCACCGTGACACTGGGCGACACGCAGGGCAACCGCATCGCCATAGTAGCCGGACTGGAGGAAGGCGAGCAGGTGATAACGGCCGGATATCAGAAGGTGAGCGAAGGGAGTAAGGTCGAGGCAAAGCCTCAAAATTAAAAATTAAGAATTAAAAATTAAAATTTAGCTAGAGGCGTTGCTTTAATTGTGCATTGTGAATTGTGCATTGTGAATTATAAAATATGAGTAACAGTTGGATATCGTGGCCCATTGTCAACTACAAGATTACGACCTTCATCGTAGCCTTGTTGCTGGCCTTTGGCCTATATGGCATCTATGTGATGCCGAAGGATGAGTTTCCTCCCTTCACCATCCGTCAGGGTGTGGTGGTGGCCGTGATGCCCGGTGCTACGGCCCAGGAGATAGAGGAGCAGGTGGCTCGTCCGCTGGAGCGCTACATCTTCACCTACAAGGAGGTGGACCGCAGTAAGACCTATGCTACATGCCAGCGTGGCATGTGTATCATCATGGTGCAGTTTCAGCAGGATCAGAACAACCTGATGCCTGTGTGGAGCAAGATGAAGCATGGCATCAATGAGTTTAAGTCGCAGTTGCCCAGCGGAGTGCTGGCACTCGTGGTGCAGGACGATTTTGGCGACACCAGTGCCCTGCTCGTGACGCTGGAGAGCGACAAGCGCAGTTACCGCGAGTTGCAAGGCTACAGCGACGAACTGGCCGACCGCATGCGTCGCCTGCCCAGCGTGAGCAATGTCAGGCAGTATGGCGAGAAGAAGGAGCAGATAACGCTCCGTGTGGACCGCAAGCGCCTGGCTGCCTACGGCATAGGGCAGACGGCTCTCCTGCAGGCCATCAACGGACAGGGACTGACCACGATGAGCGGCAGCGTGAGCACCGGTGGGCAGAACCTCGACATATACCTCGCACCTACCGACCACTCGGAAGCCGAACTGGCCGACCGCATCATATACAGCAGTCCCGACGGCAAGACGGTGCGCATACGCGACATTGCCACCGTGAGCCGTGAGTACGACATGACGGACGGCTACATAGAGTCGAACGGCAAGCGTTGCCTCCTCCTCTCGCTGGAGATGATGAAGGGCAACAACATCGTGAAGTATGGCGAGGATGTGGACAAGATACTGGCTGAGTTCAGCGAGCGCTATCTGCCCGAGGATGTGGAGATACGCCGTATCACCGACCAGCCTGTGGTGGTGAGCACCAGCGTGCACGACTTCATGCGCGACCTCATCATATCGATGCTCATCATCGTGGCCGTGATGGTCATACTCTTCCCCCTGCGAAGCGCTATCGTGGCAGCGCTCACCATCCCCCTGAGCACCTTCATCAGCACGGGTATCATGTATGCCATAGGTGTGGAACTCAACATCATCACCCTGGCTTGCCTCATCGTGGCGCTGGGTATGATAGTGGACAACTCGATAGTGGTCATCGACGGATACCTGGAATACCTGGGCGAGGGTATGCCCCGGCGCGATGCGGCCGTGAAGAGCGTGCGCCAGTACTTCTGGCCCATGATGCTCGCCACGGTGTGTATATGTGCCATCTTCTTCCCCCTGCTACGCACGATGAAGGGCGAGGCGGCGGATGTCATCGGCCTCTTTCCCATCACCATCACCATCAACCTCATGGTGTCGCTGGCCGTGGCAGCCTTTGTCATACCCGTGCTCAACACCTTTATCATACGCAAGGCGCGTGTGAAGGAGGAGGGCAATGGCCGACGCAATATCACCGACTGGGTGCAGTGGCTCTACGACCACACACTGGCGTGGAACTTCCGCCACCCCTGGCTCACCATCATCGGGGCCATCGTCATCGTGGCGGGTACGGCCCCCATCTTCCTGTTGCTCAAGATCAGGCAGTTCCCCTATGCCGACCGCAACCAGTTTGCCTGCGAGATATATCTGCCCCAGGGCAGTGGCATAGACGAGACACGAGAGATAGCCGACTCACTGCGCGACATACTGCTCAAGGACGAGCGCGTGACCAGCGTCACGAGTTTCCTCGGATGCTCCTCACCCCGCTTCCACTGCAGTTATGCGCCCATCATGGCAGGGCCCCACTTTGCACAGTTCATCGTGAACACACCCGACAACGCAACGACCTTTGCCGTGCTCGATGAGTATGCGCCCCGCTATGCCAACCACTGGCCCAACGCCTATGTTCGCTGGAAGCAGATGGACTACCTCCCCGTGCCCACCTACGAGTATCGCTTCTATGGCAACGACCTCGACTCTATACAGAAGGCTGCCGACCAACTCATGGCTTACATGCGTGGCATACCCGAACTGGAATGGGTGCATACCGACTTCGACCAGCCTTCGCCCTTCGTGGAGGTGACACTCGACCCCGTGGCAAGCAGTCAGTTGGGCATCAACCGTACCACAGCCGAACTGCAACTCATGCTCCAGACGGGCAAGGTGCGTGCGGGAAGCATATGGGAGAGTGGCAGCGTGGACGGCAAGAGCCGTACCTACGAGGTGCCTGTGGTGCTTCGCGATGAGGCTGTGGAGCAGATGAGTGTGAGCGATGTGGAGGATATCTACCTCACCTCACAGAGCGGACAGAGCGTGCCTCTGCGCCAGGTGGGCGAGGCTTCTCCCGTATGGCAGGAGACCAAGATCGTGCACCGCAACGGCGAGCGTTGCATCTCCGTCACGGCCGAGGGTAAGCGCAATGTATTTGCACTCTCCGTGCAGAATCAGATCATCAGTTATGTCAAGCATATGAACCTGCCCGAGGGTGTGCGTAGCGAGATAGGCGGTGAGACGGAGAAGAACGACGAGATGATGCCCCAGATCATCCTCGGCATAGCCCTGGCACTGGTGGTCATCTTCTTCTTCCTGCTGTTCAACTTCCGTAAGTTCTCCATCGCCTTCATCTGCATAGCAGCAGTGGGACTGGCCATACCCGGTGCACTCATCGGTCTGCACATTGCAGGTCGCACGCTCGGCATGACCTCCATGCTCGGTTTCATCACCCTGATGGGTATGGTGATGCGCAATGAGATACTGATCTTTGAGCATGCCAACGAGCGCATGGCACAGGGATGGTCGGCACGCGATGCCGCCTTCGATGCCGGCAAGCGACGCATGGTGCCCATCTTCCTCACCACCGCCACCACGGCTGTGGGTGTGGTGCCGATGATCATAGCAGGCAGTTCGTTCTGGATGCCTGTGGGCGTCACCATCTTTGCTGGTGGTATAGGCATGCTTCTGATGGTCACCACCGTGCTCCCCGTGGTGTACTGGAAGGTGTACAACAATGTGGAGCGTACATCGAAGGCAGACGAAGATAATCAAACACAACAATGAAGACAATGAAACGAATCCTGATATCACTCCTTGCCCTGATGCCCATTGCGGGCATGGCACAGACGGTGCTCTCGCTCGACGAGTGCCTCGATGAGGCTGTGGCGCACAACCGCTCGTTGCAAAACGCGGCGCTCGATGTGGAGGCTGCCGGACAGCAACGCAAGGAGGCATTCACAAAGTACTTCCCCGACATTCAGGCCAATGTGATGGCCTTCCGCGCCTTCGACGAGATGATGAAGGGCGAGGGCACCATCCCCCAGGAGATAGCCATGGTCAATCCGCAGTTGGCTGCGATGATAGGTATGCCATTCAGTTACAGTGAGTTCAACAGGGCTTACTCGGCTGGCATAGCGCTCACACAGCCGCTTTTTGCGGGCGGTCAGATACGCACGGGCAACAAACTTGCCGAACTGCAGACGGAGGTGATGAGACTGCAGTTGGCCATGAAGGAGAAGGAGGTGCGCCAGAAGGTGACCGAGTGCTACTGGCAGATAGCCATGGTGCAGTACAACCTCAGTACCATAGAGGCTGCCGACAAGCAACTGCAGACCGTGATGAAGCAGGTGGAGAACTATGTGAAGGCGGGCGTGACCACCAACAACGACATACTCCGCGTGCGACTGGCGCAGCAGGACCTGGCGTCCAACCGACTCAAGCTGGAGAATGCACAGCATGTGCTCCTGCTCTTGCTCGCACAGCAGATAGGGCGGGGTAGCGAACCTATTGCCGTAAAGGCCGATGCCTTGCAGGAAGTGGCGCCCCTCACCGTGTACCGTGATGCCCGCGAGGCAGCGGAAGGCCGTGTGGAACTCGCCCTGGCGCAGAAGGGTGTAGAGGCAGGGCGCTATCAGTTGCAGATGGAGCGTGGCAAGCTGCTTCCCACCGTGGCTGTGGGACTGATGGGCTACCACACCGGAATGGGTGGCTTGTCGGAGAATGCAACGAACTACATGAGTACGAAGATGACCAACGGACTGGTGTTTGGAACGGTGTCGGTGCCTATCACGGCGTGGTGGGGTGGCACTCATGCCATCAAGCGCCAGCAGATCATGCTCAAGCAGGCGCAGAACACGGCCGATGAGGCTCGCGAGATGCTTACCATCGACATCGAGTCGGCCTGGAGCAATCTCACGGAGGCTCACAAGCAGATAGAGATTGCGGAGAGCAGTGTGGCGCAGGCCGCGGAGAACTTACGCATGACGACTGAACAGTATCGCATGGGCACAATCACCCTCAGCGACCTCCTCGATGCGGAGACGCTCAACCGCAAGGCACAGAATGCCCTCTCGGAGTCGCGTGCCAACTTCCAGATACGACTCGCCGACTATAAGCAGAAGACGATGAGCGTTGAGCGATGAACGATGAGCGATGAGCGTTGAGCGATGAGCGATGAACGAAAATCCTCTCAACGCTCAACACTCGCCTCTCGCCTCTCAACGCTCAACACTCGCCTCTCGACTCTCAACGCTCAACGCTCAACGCTCAACAAAAGATTCCGGATGGCTTCCTGCGCGGCGTGTTGCACATTGGCAACGCGCCCGTGGTCGCCTGTGAGGCAGAGCGAATGAACCTCGGTGGCTGTGCCCCAGGCTATCCATATGGTACCGGCGGGGATGGTGTCGGTGCCTCCGTCGGCATAGCCGGTAGAGGCCAGGGCATAGTCGGTGTGGAAGAGCCTGCAGGCTCCGCGTACCATCTGCTCCACAACGGGCTGACTCACCACATCGTAGGTGGCAATGTCGTCGGCACTCACACCGAGCTGCTCCACCTTGATATGGTCCTGATAGGCGATGAGTCCGCCTTGGAAATATCCTGACGAACCGCTGATGCTTGTCAGGCTCGAGGCGATGAGCCCGCTCGTACAACTCTCTGCCGTGCTGAGCGTGAGTCCACGCTGTAGCATGATGCGTTGCAGTTGGGCAATCGTTTCGGTCATATCGTTCATATCCACTATATCTTATTTAACTTACAGGTAGAGTCTAACTCCTTCCGCGCTCGTCGAGATAGCTGTCCTTGAAACCGAGGAAGTAGAGCACGCCGTCGAGACCGATGGTGTTGATGCTCTGTCGCGCATTGGCTACTACACGAGGCTTGGCATGGAAGGCAATACCGAGACCCGCCTCGCTGAGCATGGGCAGGTCGTTGGCACCGTCGCCCACGGCAATGGTCTGCTGGAGGTCCACCTTCTCTACCTGTGCGATGAGGCGGAGCAGTTCGGCCTTGCGCTTGCCGTCAACAATCTCACCTACATAGTTTCCAGTGAGTTTGCCATTGTCGTCGATCTCCAGTTCGTTGGCATACACATAGTCGATGCCATATTTCTTCTGGATATATTCGCCGAAGAAGGTGAATCCACCACTGAGGATGGCAATCTTGTAGCCATACTTCTTGAGCACATACATGAGGCGGTCCACACCCTCGGTGAAGGGGAGGTGCTCGGCGATGTCCTGCATTACATTCACATCCAGTCCGCGGAGCAACTTACAGCGTTGGGTGAACGACTCCTTGAAGTCGATCTCGCCACGCATGGCCGATGCCGTGATGGCAGCCACCTCGTCGTACACACCATGCTTGCGTGCCAGTTCGTCGATCACCTCTGCCTGGATGAGCGTAGAGTCCATATCGAAGCAGATGAGGCGACGCATACGGCGGTACATGTTGTCGATCTGGAAGGAGCAGTCGATGCCCAAATAATTTGACATGTGGAGCAGTCGGCGATGCAGCTCGCTCTTGTCGTTGGGTGTGCCACGCACGGAGAACTGTATGCAGGCACGCGTCTTCTCCTGCGGGTGCTGTATGCTCTGTCGGCCCGAGAGGCGCTGTATGGCGTCGATGTTGAGTCCCTCCTCGGAGATGAGTCGGGTCACAGCCTCTATCTGTCGGGCCTCGAGCTTGCGACCGAGCACGGTGAGGATGTAGCGATTCTTGCCCTGACGGGCCACCCAAGCCTCATATTCCTCCATGGTGATAGGGTAGAACTTGATGTTGACACCCAGTTCGCTGGCCTTGAAAAGCATCTCCTTCATCACCCGGCCCGAGTTCTCCTCGGCCACGCGGATGAGAATACCCAGGGAGAGGGTAGAGTGGATGTCGGCCTGGCCGATGTCCTGTATGTTGACATCGTACTTGCTCAATATCTCCATGAGGCTGGCCGTGAGTCCCGGACGGTCCTCGCCCGTGATGCGCAGCAGCATGAGTTCTTCGGCCTCGGCAGATGTCTGTTCTGGGAGAGATGTATGGTTGTTGTCTTGTGTGTTCATGGTATGTGTCTGTAGATATATGTTTTCTGTGGGAATGAAAGCGCCCTGCCGTAGATGGGCAGGGCGTGACTTTTATTCTATCCTTAGGGATATGCCAACCTTATATTAGCGACGAGCCTTCAGAGCCTCGCGAGCAGCAGTCTCAGCCTTCTTGGCGAGCTCCTTAGCCTGCTCCTTCAGCTTCTCGGCCTTTTGGATAGCCTTCTCGGCCTTCTCTACGGCAGCGTCGGCCTTGGAACGAGTCTTGATGGCGTTGTCCACCACCTTCTTGTTGTTCTTCACGATGCTGAGCTCAGCCTTGCAGTTGTTGAGTTGCTTGTGGAGGTCCACATTCTCCTTGTCGGCCTTGAGCTTGGTGTTGACCAACTTAATCTCAGCGTTGAGCTCGTTCATGCGCTGCTGGAAGTATGCGCTAAGCTCCTTGTCGCTCATGTCGTCCAGGTTGCGATCGTCGGCCCAGACACATGTGGTGCCCATCAAAAGAAGAGCAGTGATGATAAATCTGATTGTCTTCATAATCTTGTTATTTTTTTAGTTTTGTTTTTCGCGATGTGGTGTTTCTGTAGGGCAAAATTAAGGATAAAAGTTGAGGTGGGCAAAATATTTTAGCTTTTTTCTTTCTTTTCACGATAATTAAGGAGTCGATGTGTTGGTTTGTTAGGGATAAAAGTGTATATTTGCATCGTTATTTTATAAATATGTACAAAGAAAAATTATGTTAAGCGTAGAAGAATTGAACGACAGACTGATAGACCTGTCTTTTGCAGAAGATATTGGTGACGGTGACCATACCACCCTGTGTTGTATCCCCGCAACGGAGATGGGAGAGAGCAAACTCCTCATCAAGCAGGAAGGCATCTTTGCCGGAGTGGAGATAGCCAAGGAGGTGTTCCGCCGTTTCGATCCCGAGATGGAGGTGGAGGTGTATATCCAGGACGGTGCTCATGTGAAGCCCGGCGACATCGTGATGAGCGTGAAGGGCAAGGTGCAGAGCCTCCTGCAGACGGAGCGCCTGATGCTCAACATCCTACAGCGCATGTCGGGCATTGCCACCATGACCCACAAGTACCAGCAGGCTCTCATCGATGCCGGCACGCAGACTCGTGTGCTCGACACCCGCAAGACCACTCCCGGTATGCGTATGCTGGAGAAGGAGGCTGTGAAGATAGGTGGTGGTAAGAACCATCGCATCGGCCTCTTCGACATGATACTGCTGAAGGACAATCACATCGACTTCTGTGGCGGTGTGCACAATGCCATCAGCCGTGCCAAGCAGTACTGCAAGGATCATGGCAAGGACCTGAAGATAGAGTGCGAGGTGCGCAACTGGAAGGAGCTCGACGAGGCTCTGGCCGAGGGCTGTGACCGCATCATGTTCGACAACTTCACTCCTGCCGACACCGAGAAGGCTGTGAAGCTGGTGGCCGACTATGCCCAGCAACATGGCATCACCCGTCCCGAGACCGAGTCGTCGGGCGGTATCACCTTCGACACCATGATACCCTATGCCAAGGCCGGTGTGGACTTCATCTCCTTCGGTGCGCTGACCCATAGCGTCAAGGGCCTCGACATGAGTTTCAAGGCGGCAGGAAGTGACAAACTCAAAATCTGACCCTCATCTATTGTTTATTTTTGGCACGGATTACACAGATTTCACGGATTATAAAAATTCATGTACTCAGATGATAGCAGAGGAGGAATTGACCCAAAAGATAATTCAAGCATTCTATTATGTACATAGTATGCTTGGATATGGGTTTCTGGAAAATGTGTATAAAAATGCGCTATATTATGAACTTACAGAGCGTGGGTTGAAATGCGAGTGTGAAAAGGAAATAAATGTATATTATTCTGGACACAAAGTAGGGATTTATAGGGCAGATATGGTAGTTGAGGAAAAGGTGATACTTGAACTCAAGGCTGTTGAAGATTTGCGTTTAGAACATGAGTTTCAACTTATAAACTACTTGAAAGCAACAGGAATGGAAGTTGGTTTATTGTTGAATTTCGGAAGAAATGCTAAATTCAAGCGTAAGATTTTTACAGCAGATCCCAAAAAATATAAATCCGTGTGAAATCCGTGTAATCCGTGCCTTAAAAATTATATTATATGAAGAAAATACTTTTGATACTCCTCTCTTGCCTCCTTTCGTCGGCAAGGATTATGGCCTGCACCAACCTGATTGTCGGTCGTGCGGCTTCTGCTGACGGGTCGACCATCGTGTCATATTCGAGCGACGACTACGGAGCATACGGTCACCTGTTCTACTTCCCTCATGCCAAGCACAAGGCGGGGGATACGAGGTTTCTGTACCACTACGAGACGAACAACTACCTGGGCGAGATACCCGAGGTGGAGGAGACCTATCAGGTGGTGGGACTGGTCAATGAGCATCAGCTGACCATCTTCGAGACAACCTTTGGCGGTCGTGAGGAACTGTGGGAAGGCGAGGGCATCTTCGACTATGGCAGT
Source organism: Bacteroidaceae bacterium (assembly GCA_045629325.1). GTDB lineage: Bacteria > Bacteroidota > Bacteroidia > Bacteroidales > Bacteroidaceae > Physcousia. The sequence continues at coordinate 16,934 of JAZQQX010000020.1, forward strand.
CTGATGACCGTCACCCTACAGCGTGCCAAGACAGCAAGGGAGGCTATCAAACTGATGAGCGAACTCATGAACGAGTACGGCTATCAGAGCGAGGGTGAGAGTTTCACCGTGGCCGACCCCAATGAGGTGTGGGTGATGGAGGTCATCGGTAAGGGCAAGGATGTGAAGGGCGCCGTGTGGGCTGCTGTGCGTATCCCCGACGACTGCATCTCCGGCCACGCCAACCAGAGTCGTATCCGCGAGTTTGCCCAGGCTAAGAAGATAGACAAGAAACTGGGTTTCTATAATGTAGGCGACAGCATCTATTATAGCAAGGACTGCATCACCTTTGCCCGCGAGAAGGGTTACTTCACCGGCAAGGATGCTGACTTCAGTTTTGCAGAGGCCTACAATCCTCTCGACTTCGGCGGTGCGCGTTTCTGCGAGGCTCGCGTGTGGAGCTACTTCAACCGTTGGGCTGCACTCGACATGAACAAGTACCTCGACTATGCCAAGGGCGAGAATTTCAACAATCCCATGCCTCTCTATGTGCGCCCCAAGAAGAAGTTGAGCGTGCAGGATGTCAAGAACATGATGCGCGACCACTATGAGGGTACGCCCCTGGAGATACAGAGCGACCTCGGCATGGGCCCCTATGAGATGCCTTACCGTCCCACACCCCTGAACTTTGAGGTGGACGGTGTGAAGTATTTCAATGAGCGACCCATCAGCACCCAGCAGTCGTCGTGCATCTATGTGAGCCAGATGCGCTCGTGGTTGCCCGACTATATCGGTTGCTGCCTGTGGTTTGGCAACGACGATGCCAACATGGTGGCGCTCACTCCCGTCTATTGCTGTACCAAGGAGGCGCCTATACCTTACAACGAGAAGACGGCCGACACCTTCAACTTCTCCTTCAAGTCTGCCTTCTGGCTCTGCAACTGGGTGAGCAACATGGTTTACTACCGTTACAACCAACTCTTCCCCGAACTGCAGACCGTCCGCGACCGTCTGGAGAAGGATTACAACAACCTGCAGAAGGATGTGGAGGCCAAGGCTGCAAGCATGTCTGAGGCTGAGGCTCGCCAGTACCTCTCCGACTACTCTCACCGTATGGCTGGTGGTATGACCGACGAGTGGATGCAACTGGCTCAGCGTCTCATCGTGAAGTACAACGACATGGCTGTGAAGGCTGTGGATGAGGAAGGTCGTTACAAGAAGACTCCCGGTGGTGTGCAGGTGCCCGTTGTCCGTCCTGGCTATCCCGAAGCCTATCGTCGCCAGATCGTGAAGCAGGCGGGAGAGAGATACAGAACACCTGGACAGTAAACAAATAATCATATACAAATAAAATAAAAAGTCTGAATTATGGAACAAGATTTGATTTTGGCTTGCGAAGCCAAGGCACAGGAGTGGCTGAATAGTCCCATCATCGATGCCGACACAAAGAGTGAAGTGAGCGCTATGCTCGAGTCTTCAGACAAGACTGCACTGGTAGATGCCTTCTATCAGAGCCTGGAGTTCGGTACAGGTGGTCTCCGTGGCATCATGGGTGCCGGTACCAACCGTATGAACAAGTACATTGTGGGTATGGCTACCCAGGGTTTTGCCAACTACATCAACAAGGCCTTCCCCGAAGGTGGCAAGAGCGTTGTAGTGGGTCACGACTGTCGCAACAACGGCCGTATGTTTGCTGAGAGCGTGGCTGCTATCTTCAGCGCCAACGGCATCAAGGCATACCTCTTTGAGAGCCTGCGTCCTACTCCCGAGATCTCCTTCGCCATCCGTCAGCTCGGTGCTGTTGCCGGTGTGAATGTCACCGCCAGCCACAACCCCAAGGAGTACAACGGTTACAAGGCATACTGGGCAGATGGTGCACAGGTGCTTGCTCCCCACGATACCGGTATCATCGACGAGGTGAACAAGGTGAAGCTCGAGGAGGTGAAGTTCGAGGCCAACTGGGATCTCATCCAGATCATCGGTGGTGAGATGGACTACGACTATATGACTGCTGTTCACGAGGCACTTATCGATCAGGAGGTCATCAACCGCCAGAAGGACCTCAACATTGTCTATAGCGCTATGCACGGCACCGGTCGTCTTATCGTGCCTCTCTGCCTCCGCTCATGGGGCTTCCAGAACATCAATGTAGTGCCCGAGCAGATGGTGGTAGATGGCAACTTCCCCACCGTCATCTCTCCCAACCCCGAGAATGCTGAGGCTATGACCCTCGGTATGAATCTTGGTACGAAGCTCAATGCCGACCTCGTGGTGGCTACCGACCCCGATGCTGACCGTCTGGCCATCGTTTGCCGCAATCCTCAGGGCGAGTGGCAGATCATCAACGGTAACCAGACCGCTATGATGTTCGTTTACTACATTATTAAGAATAAGAAGGCTCTGGGTACCCTCAACCCCAGCGATTTCCTTGTGAAGACCATCGTTACCACCGAGGTTATCGCCGAGATGGCCAAGAAGGAAGGCGTAGAGCTGCGCGACTGCTACACCGGCTTCAAGTGGATTGCCCGCGAGATAGCTATCAGCGAGGGCAAGCAGAAGTATATCGGTGGTGGTGAGGAGAGCTTCGGCTTCCTGCCCTACGACAAGGTTCGCGACAAGGATGCTCCAGCTTCTATCTGTCTCATCTGCGAGATCGCTGCATGGGCCAAGGATCAGGGCAAGACCCTCTACGACCTCTTGATGGACATCTACAAGGAGTATGGCTTCAGCTTCGAGCACACCATCAATGTCACCAAGCCCGGTAAGACTGGTGCCGATGAGATCAAGCAGATGATGGTGGACTTCCGCGGTGCCAATGCTCCCAAGGAGATTGCCGGCAGCAAGGTTGTCCTGACCAAGGACTATCAGAGCCTCGTGGCTACCGACGGTGAGGGCAACACCTCAAAGCTCGATATGCCTACCACCAGCAATGTACTGCAGTGGTTCTGCGAGGACGGTACCAAGATCAGCGTTCGCCCCTCAGGTACCGAGCCCAAGATCAAGTTCTACTGCGAGGTGAAGGGCACCATCGGTTGTGCCAACTGCTATCCCGGTGAGGTAGAGAAGGCCAAGGCTAAGGTTGAGGAGATCAAGAAGAGCCTGGGACTGTAATGATCAAGTATTTTGCCTTTTGTCAAGGCGACATATTGTTAACAAAGGAGGGGGCGATTCCACAAGGAGAATCGCCCTCCTTCCCTTATAAGCCCTGGAATGAGGTGACGCGAGTTCCGATGGGAGAGGGTGGTGATACGCTCGTTGCCATCCGTCTCGATGCTCCCGTTCTGCAGGAAGGTTTCCAGATGGTCGGTTTGCGTCAGAGTTTCGAACTACTCAGCGCCGAGGACTATCAGTGGGCAGGCAAGTGTGCCGAGCTTCTCTACTTTGACCAGAACACGAAGTTCTGTGGCTGTTGTGGAGCACCCATGAAGTGGCAGGACCCCATCAGCAAGAAGTGCGAGGGTTGTGGCAAGGAACTGTGGCCACCCCTTGCTATTGCTATTATTGTTAGGGTGACAAAGAGCCAAAGCCAGACCCAGACCCAGACCCAAATCCAGGCCCCCCAACCCCCTAAAGGGGGAGACATTCCTAGTGAGGGAATGAACGGAAACACCGGTAGTGACATCATTGTGACATCAGATAGCACGCATGAGAAATGTCTCCCCCTTCAGGGGGTTGGGGGGTCCGAGATTTTGATGGTTCAGGCCCGCAATTTCCGCACCAATCACTATGGCCTCGTGGCAGGTTTCGTGGAGACGGGTGAGACGCTGGAGCAATGCGTGGAGCGCGAACTGTGGGAAGAAACCCACATCAAGGTCAAGAATATCAGGTATTTCGGTAGTCAGCCCTGGCCCTATCCCTGTGGCCTCATGGTGGGCTTCACTGCCGAGTATGCTGAAGGCGAACTTACGCCCCAGCGTTCCGAACTGAAGGATGCCAACTGGTTCACACGCGACAATCTGCCTCCCATCCCCGGCAAGGCAAGCATTGCACGACAGCTGATAGATGATTGGCTAGCCCCCCCCCGCCCCGAGGGGGAGTAAGAATGCCGTAACATTCGTAGTGGCTACTATTCTTGTTCTTCTAAAAGATTCTATCCTTTTCCCTCTCCCTCAGTGGCGGTTAATTTATTTGTTGTTATGCAGAATTTATTGAAATTGAACAATTTAAAACATGTATTATTACTTTTCATCCTTCTTATTCCCCCTCGGGGGATAGGGGGGCTGATGGCTCAGTCAGAAGATGGCATCCTCTTCCGCCTTTCGAAGCCTGGCATGCAGGTTCCGTCTTATCTGATGGGCAGCATGCATGTTGTGAAGGGTGAGTTCGTACATGAGATTCCCGGGTTCGATGACATCTATGCCTCGGTGAAGCGCCTGTGCATTGAGACCGATATAGAGAATAGTCTTCAGAGTCTGCAAGATGGGTCCGAGCGTGGCAAGGAGATGCTCGAGATGATACAGAAGGCACAGGTGGAAGTCAATGCCCTTACAGCTCAACTGAACCTACCCATCGACAGCAACTATACCATGTTGCTGGGTGCAGAGAAGAAGAAGGAGATAGAGGATGCCCTCATCTCGCTGTTGCCTGTAGGTACGCCTGCTAACGCATTGGATGTCAACACGCTACATCCCGTTTTGCTGAAAAGCACGATGGATGTATTATTGCAGAGCAAGATGGCGAAGGAAGACCTTAGCGATCCCAACCAGATCCTCGACTACTACCTCTTCCATCAGGCTAAGGCTGATGGCAAGCAACTGGCCTTCCTCGAGCCGGCTTCGCTTCAGGACTCCATCCTGGTGATGTCGCAGGTCAATAAGGCACGCGAGTTGGTGCAGAGTGCCTCGCGCCCCCTAAAGGTACAGATGGAAGGCTTGCTGACTCATTGTCGCAAACTGCCCCAGACCATCGAGCACTATGCTCATGTCACGGAGAACTACCGGAAAGGTCTCTCCGACAAGGTACTGCAGTTCATCAGCGATAGCAGTACGCCGGAGAACATGGGGCTGCGTCATCGCAATCCTGCCTGGATGCAGCAGCTTCCCGCCCTCCTCACCGAGCAACCCACCCTTGTTGTCGTAGGCCTTGCCCATCTCTTCCCCTTCCGCGATGTCCCCGGCCTCTTGAGCGACCTTCGCAAGGCAGGCTTCACTGTTGAAAAAGTGTATTAAAAGCCCTTCCCCCAGCCCTCCCCGAAACGGGGAGGGAGCCTCTTGACACCACCCGGCCGCATGGGGGCTCTTATGTGGGCAGAATATCGGGTATTATTAAATTATTCATCGCAATTAAAATTATGAAAATGAATAGAATCCTTTTTACCTTCGTCTTCCTTTTCCTCTGTATTTTCTCCCCCTTCAGGGGGGTGGGGGGTCTTGGTCTTCATGCCCAGATGTGTGAGATACTTGTGCCCGACACTGCTCTTCAGAAGAATGCCTACTTCATCCGCATGGTCAAAGGCAGTGAGAAGGCCGACTTGAAGTTGCTCTCTTTCGATGCCAATGGGCGTGCTGTGTACGACGAGCCTTGCCAGCAGGACTACTACACCGCTCGTGTCTTCCTGGGTGGCGGTGAGTCCAGCTTCTTCATTCAGAAGGGTAAGACCACACGCATCAATTGCAGTATGAAGGACGGTAAGTTGCAGGTGAAGTTCGCTGGCGACAATGTGGTCAACAACACTGCCTGCGCAGCTCAGCGCAATGGTTACATGTACACCGAGTATTTCCTTCAGCACGACTCAACCGACCTTGTGGCCAGCTTTGATCGTAAGATACAGAAACTTGAGAAGACTCACGCCTCGCTGGACAAGCAGATCCAGAAGATGACCCATCCCGAGATGCGTGCACAGGTGGCAAAGGACAATGATTTCGAGCACCTTCGCTTCACCTTCTCCATGATGCGCATGAGGGCGCAGGCTGCGGGTACCAACTATCTGGACGATCCCAAGTATCAGGCTTTGCTCGATAAGATTGATGTCAACGATCCCTACAGCGACAGCTACAACCTCACCGGCACCTTCATCAATGGCAAGGCACGCGTGCCTGCCGATGCCTCGATGAGCCAGCGCGGCGCAGCTCAGATGCGTTGCATCCAGCAGTATGTCACCAATCCCACTGTGAAACGCAGTCTGCAGTCGGCTGTCATCCAGGAGACACTCACCGAAGGCAACGACGATGTGGATACCTTCATGGAGGCTCTCCGCGAGACTACCGACAGCACCCTCTATCGTGCAGCCAACATCCTTGCCGAGTCGCTCTAGAAGACACAGGGCGGTATGGAGGCACCCGTGTGTGAGTTCACCGACCTTGATGGCAAGGTCCTCAAGTCGTCCGACTTCAAGGGCAAACTCCTCTATATCGACTTCTGGGCCACCTGGTGTGGTCCTTGCAAGCAGGAGATACCCTACATGGAGAAACTCGTGGAGCAGTTCAAGGACGACGACCGTGTAGCACTCATCAGCATCTCCATCGACACCGATGTCAAGGCTTGGGAGGATATGGTGAAGCGCGACAAGCCCCAGTGGCCTCAGTACATTGCCAAGGGCAGTCAGCAGTCGGCCATTACCACAGCGTGGGGTATCAATGCCATCCCTCGTTTCGTGCTTGTCAATCCCGATGGCACCATCAATCTCTCCAACGCCTTCCGTCCCAGTGATCCCAAGGCAGCAGACAAAATAAGAGAGGCGCTTGGAGGAAAGTAATTAAGGTGGTTAAGTAAGTGATCCATATTACTTACTTCATGAAATAGTCCCCATCTTCCGGTAAGAGGATGGGGACTATTGTTGTCTCTTGTATGCTACCTTTTCATGCTTATCTGTGTCCACGGCCAGCGCTTACGCCACCACCCATTCCACCACGGTTGCCACCTGCTGGGGTCTGTGTGCGAGTACCCATGTTAGGCATATTGGGTTGCTGACCGCGGTTGCCCATGTTGGGCATGTTGGGTTGCTGACCGCGATTGCCCATGTTAGGCATGTTGGGTTGCTGACCTCGGTTGCCCATGTTAGGCATATTGGGTTGCTGACCTCGGTTGCCCATGTTAGGCATATTGGGTTGCTGACCGCGGTTGCCCATATTGGGCATATTGGGTTGCTGACCGCGGTTGCCCATGTTGGGCATGTTGGGATACCCCTGACCCATGTTGGGACGGTTGCCCATATTAGGTTGGCGAACCACATGACCTCTGTCGGCACCTCTGAAACCACTTTCCCAGCGAGGACGCATGTTCACATAGAATCCGTGCTCATGTATAGCGTGGCTGTGTCCGCCGCGATAGTTGTGATATACGGCAGGACGGCTGTAGAAGTAGTAGTTGCGAGCATAGTAGCCATACACGGGATAAAACCAGCGTCCGTAGCGCCATGTCACTGGGCGGAGGAAGTAGTCCACTGTGGCAAAGATGTTCCACTGCCAGTCGTATAGGATGTGGCGCAGGTCTTCGTTGCGGAAGCGGAGAAGCACGCCGTAAGCATCCTCGGCACGGTCCAGACCCATCAGATAATCCAGGTTGATCTCATACACATATTCATACTGACGCTGATTCAGGTTCAGCTCATACGCCATCTTGTCGGTGAGGTACATAGCCTCTTCGCGAGCCATCTCATAGGGCATAGCCTTGAGGGTGAGAGTAGTGAGTACTACTGCAAGGATTGTCATCAAATAACGCTTCATCTTCATTCTATATTTAGTGGTTAGTACTATGTTGTTTTTGTCGTCTTCATCTTTCGACATTGCAAAAGTACAACCTTTCTCCGGCTCGTCAAAGGGGATTTTCCCTAACCGTGAGGGGAAAATTCCTATACTTCACATCATTAGCATTCTTCCATTCCCTTGAAGTAGGTGCGGTAGAGTCCGTCTGCTTCTTCGATGAGTATGTCGCGAAGGGACTGTGGGGAGAGCACCTCCACGAGGAAGCCCATGGAGAGGAGCTTCATGGTGAGCTCCACGGTGGGATAGACCTTGAGGGTGAAGATGCTGTAGTCGGGATGTGTCTCCACCTCCTTCTGCGAATGGTGGAGAGGGAGGGTGCGCATATAGTCACACTGCACCTGATGCACCTTGAGGCGCACATCGATGGGGTCGGCATCGAGCATGACACGCGTACCGAAGCTGTACTTGAAATATGTTTCCACAGAGAAGGTGGGGTCCATCTCGAAGGTATCATCGAGTATGGAGAGCGACTGGATGCGGTCCAGGGGGTAGGGCACGATGATGTCGTCCTCGTCAATCCTTACCACCACATACCAGCGTTGCTGATAGCAACGGAGGGCATAGGGCTCGGCGGTGAAGTCGAAAATCTCGTCGTAGTTGAACTCCTTGTAGGTGAAGTGGATAAGGCGGTTGCCCTTCATGGCTTCAATGATCTTCTCAAGATGTTCCTGTCCACGGGGAGCCTCCTCTACCATAATGCGATGCGAGAGTGAGAGACCACGCTCGAGAGCCAGTTGCTGGCGGAAATTCTCCTGCATCCAGTGGTTGAGACTGCTACGCTCACGGTTGGCTATGAAGTAGCGATAAGCATCCTTGCGGTCACACTCTATGCTGATGTGGAGCATGTCGTCGATGGCGTGAATGTAGTTGAGGAAGGTGCGTCGCTCAATGGGCAGACCGCCACTCAATCCCTCGTCTCTGCACCAGCGCTCATTGAGTTCGCTGAGCGACATGGGCCTTTCCTCCAACTGTCTCACGATCCACAACAGCGTGTGCAGACGATGATTTTCCATACTTTTTCTCATAATTGCATCCTAATTAACTGATCTTTGATGCAAAGGTAGGCATAATGATGGGAAAAAACAATTCCCATGCCGGGAAAAAGTGATTGAAAAATTGTGATTCACCTTCCGCAAGTTGTACTTTTCACTTTTAGTTTTTCACTTACAAGTTGAGCTTGCGAAACTTGTATTATGTTTGTGCGGTGAAGACGAAGTGGGGAGCGAAGATTTCGGATGCATGAGGCAGGGGATGGTCGAAGATGCCAAAGACACTACTGCCACTACCACTCATCACGGCATAGAGGGCTCCCTGGCGATAGAGTTCGTCCTTTATATTTAATATGGTAGGGTGGAGGGGTAGCACGCTCTTCTCAAAGTCGTTGTAGAGGCGCTCCTTCCAGAGCGCTATGTCGCCCTCGATGGTGGGGCGCAAGGCATAGGTAGGGGCGGTGGGACTGACCATGCTATAGGCTTCCTTCGTGCTCACGAAGTCGTCGGGCTTTACGAGCACGAGGTACTTCCCTTCGAGGGAGATGTTGATGGTTGAGAATACATCGCCTATGCCTTCAGCCATGGTGGGGCGACACTGGATGAAGAAGGCACAGTCGGCACCCAGACGACTCACACGATGCTCCATCTGTTCATTACAGAGTCCGAGGGAGAACATCTCGTTGAGCAGGCGCATCATGAAGGCTGCATCGCTCGACCCGCCACCCAGTCCGGCACCCGAGGGGATGTTCTTCTGCAACACAATGTGGAGAGGGGGGATGTCAAACTCCTCGCGCAGGAGCCTAACGGTGCGCATCACGAGGTTGTCCTTCACCTCTCCATCGAGAGGAATGCCACCGATCTGCATGCTGTCCTCTGTCCCGGAAGCGAGCGATACGGTGAGTTCGTCGCACAGGGGGATGGGGTAGAACACGGTCTGGAGATTGTGGTAACCATCTGCTCTACGCTCTACGACATAGAGACCTAAATTCACTTTGGCACAGGGGTAAACGGTTGGCATGATAGAGTTCTTCTCTTTTTTTTTATAAGTGCTGTCAGCATTCGTGCTTTAGCTTTCGTGCGAAGGCCACTTCGCAAGTACAAAGGTAAGCTTTTTCTGCCAATATATAGGGCGTTCGGCCTATTTTCGATTGAGGTACATCAAAAAAAAGTGTTTTTTTGCATTCGATAGAAGTAAAATTTGCGATTTCATTTGCTTATTTGTAACTTTGACGAGAATTTTGAAATATACAACGATAATGGCAAAGAAAGAACCAGCTAAATTGGAGTCGATACTCGATATCAATTCCAATAACATTTGGAACCTGGACGAACAGATCCTTGCTACACGCTGGGAGCAGGAAAAGAACGAGGAGGGATTCGTAAGCAGTGAGGATAAGTTGCTCAACATCATGCGACTTGCCTTTGAGGTGGTGCACTACAATGCTGATGATGAGCGCGACCGCAAGAAGTACGAGAATGGCGAATGGACAACCTTCTCGCATGTGGACGGACGACGCTTCGTGGCTATCCGCACCAAGACCATCAAGCGTATCACCGACCTCAGTTATGAGAACATACGCCACATCTCGGCACCCATGCTTCTGGAACTGATAGACCGTAACTTCGGTGGCGGATGGGATGCTATACCCTTGAGCCTGAAGGATATCATTGAGGTGGGCTTCGATGTGAGCACCACCTGTCTGCCTGCCACACGACTCCGCGCTCCCGGTGGCACCTATGAGCGCAAGGTGAGTGCCGGTTTTGATGTACTCGAGGTACCCAAGGGCAACTGGGTAGAGGCTATCTTTGCCAAGAAGAAGGATCCCGTGGAGAAGTTGCACTTCAACTCCGACCGTAACTACGACGAGGATGGCAACCTCGTGGAGGATGAGGAAGATCTGCCAGACGATCCCATGCAGGACGACGAGGATGTGGATGAGAACGATGAAACCTTCTACAGCTCGTATGCACCCGAGGCCGATGTCAAGGAAGATGATGAGGACATGGCTGGCCTCTCAATGGAGTAGGGGTATATGGCCGGCCTCTCAATGGAGTAAGGAAAATAAAAAAAATAAGAATAGAAGGGTCTCACCATTACGGTGAGGCCCTTTAATCATTACTTAATATTTCTTTCTCTGCAAGGCAGTGAGGTCGCACTTAAGGGAAGGGAAAAGACAAAGGGTTAAGCTGTTGAGGCTTATCCCTTTGTGCGTCTAAACTCTGCACATACGATGGAGGTTGCAATGGCCACATTGAGGCTCTCCACGGTGGTACGGTCGGCAGGGTAGGGCGGGATGAAGAGTCGCTCATTGACAAGCTGACCCACCTCCTCGGATATGCCTTTGCCCTCATTGCCCATCACGATGACACCATGCGAGGTGAGTGTCTTCTGATAGATGTTGTCTCCATCGAGATGGGTGCCGTAGATGGGCGCCTTGCAAGCACGGAGCTCACCGACAAGATCCACATAGTGCACCCTGATGCGTGAGATGGCTCCCATGGTGGCCTGTATGGCCTTGGGCGAATAGATGTCTGCAGTGGTGGGAGAGCAGAAGATGTGATGGATGCCAAACCAATCGGCCAGGCGAACGATGGTGCCCAGATTGCCCGGGTCTTGCACACCGTCGAGGGCCAGACACAGTTCGGCATCTGCCACCTCGCCTAGGCGTATATTATTAGAGGAGGCCATCTCGCCCCTACCATTAGAGGTGGCCGTCTCGCCCATATCGTTGGAGGAGGGTTGTAAGGTGAAGAGTGCCAGTACCTGCTGGGGAGTCTTCTGCAGACTGCATCGCTGCAGTTCGTCATCGGTCACCACATCGCAGAGTGCCTCGCCCCTATGACTGCTCAGCTCTTTGAACAAGGCAGGCTGTGTGGCCCACCATGCCTCGGTGGCAACCACATAGGCAGGGTGCCAACCGGCAGTGAGGAGCTCGCCCACCAGTTTGGGTCCCTCTGCCACAAAAAGACCTGCTTCCATCCTTTCCTTCTTTCTCTCGAGGGAGCGTATGAGCTTCTGTTTATTCTTGCTAATCATCACAAATCATCTCAGTTCATCACAAATTATACCCTTGCCCTACATCCTATTTTCAGGGCAAAGCGCATTTTCTGTGCAAATATAATTCTTTTTTGCTAAAAAACAATTATCTTTGTCATGTGAAAATGTTGCGACTACATAAAATCTTGCTTTCCGCATTGTGTGTGGGGTTTTTGCTCAACTCCTGTGCGGTGTCTCGCTTCGTGCCCGAAGACGAGTATCTGCTCGACAAAATAAGCATACAGAGCGACAGCGCCTCGCTGAAGACCGGTCCGCTCTCACTCTATGTAAGGCAACATCCCAACAGCCGATGGTTCAACCTCTGGCGCGTGCCCTTGCTCCCCTACATGATGAGCGGAACAGACAGCACGAAGCGCTGGAACCGCTTCATGTGGCGCATCGGTGAGAATCCCGTGATAGCCGACTCGGTGCTGGCAGAGCAATGCCGTGCCGACATACAGGCTGCCGTGAGAGGACTGGGCTACTTTGACGCCGATGTGGATCTGCTGAAAAAGCACCGCAAGCGCAAGGTGAAGATGCTCTACCAAGTGCATCCCGGAGCTCGCTACCAGATAGAGGAGATAAGCCGTCGGTACGATGACTCCCTGGCCAGCATGGTGCTGAAACCCTACGACAAGGAGTCGCTCCTCAAAACGGGCATGAACTTTGACCTCAATGTGCTCGATGCGGAGCGCTCGAGAATAAACAATGTGTTGCAGAACCAGGGTTTCTACCATTTCAATCGTGACTTCCTACGCTACGAAGCCGATACGACAAAGGTGGGGCACAAGGGTAGGGTGTCGCTGATACTCGACCCCTTCCGTACATCTGCCAACCCACAGCCGCGCCCACATCAGCAGTATAGGTTTGGCTATGTGGAATATCTGTTCAACAACGACGAGATACCCCTCCGTCCCTCCGTGCTGGAGCGTGCCAACCACATCGTGGAAGGACAGCTCTACAGCGAGCAGGCCGTGCAGAATACCTATGCGGCACTGGGCGGACTCGAGGCTGTGCTGGCCACGAACATCAACCTGCACCCCGACCCCAAGGACTCGCTGGTGCTCAACTCAACCGTGAGCATAGCCACCAACAAACCCAACTCGGTGAGCGCAGAACTTGAGGGCACCAACTCCGCAGGCGACCTGGGCGCTGCGGCTTCGGTGAGCTATTCCAACCGCAATCTTTTCAGAGGTAGCGAAGTGCTCAGTCTGAAGTTGAGAGGTGCCTTTGAGGCAATCAAGGGCCTCGACGGCTATGACGACCAGAACTATATCGAATACAGTGCAGAGGCATCGCTACGCTTCCCAGACTTCATGCTACCTTTTGTGAACAAGGACTTCCGCCGTAGTGCCAAGGCCACGAGCGAGCTGAGCCTGATGTACGACAGTCAGGATCGTCCGGAGTTTCACCGCCGAGTGGTGACGGGTGCATGGCGCTATCGCTGGTCGGGACGCAACGCCCGTATGCGCCACCGTGTGGACCTGCTGGACCTCAACTATGTGTTTATGCCCTGGATCAGCGAGACCTTCCGCCGTGACTACCTGGACGATCCCAATTCGCGCAATGCCATCCTGCGATACAACTACGAGAACCTCTTCATCATGAAGTGGGGCTACAACTTCAGTTACTCTTCGAAGGGCAACGGTGTGGGTAGCACCAACTACGGCACGAATGCCTACAGCATACGCTTTAATGTGGAGACGGCAGGCAATCTGCTTCGTGGCTTCTCCTCCCTGGGAGCACAGCGCGATGAGGAAGGGCACTTCAAGGTGTTCAACATTGCCTATGCCGAGTATGCCAAGTTCGACTTCGACTTTGCCAAGAGTTTCCGCCTGAACGACCGCAACTCCTTTGCCGTGCATGCCGGACTGGGTGTGGCCTTCCCCTATGGCAACAGTAGCATACTGCCCTATGAGAAGCGTTACTTTAGCGGTGGTGCTAACAGCGTGAGAGGATGGAGCGTGAGAGAACTGGGTCCCGGTTCGTTCAAGGGACATGATGGGCGTATCGACTTCATCAACCAGACGGGCGACATGAAGCTCGATCTCAATGTGGAGTATCGCACACATCTCTTCTGGAAAGTGGACGGCGCAGCCTTCGTGGATGCGGGTAATATATGGACCCTGCGCAACTACGAAGACCAGCCTGGAGGGCAGTTCCACTTCGACACCTTCTGGCGTCAGATTGCCGTAGGCTACGGTTTGGGTCTGCGACTGAATTTCGACTACTTCATACTTCGCCTTGACGGAGGTATGAAGGCTGTCAATCCCACTTACACCGACGCACGCCGCCACTATCCCGTGATCCATCCCGACTTTGGTCGCGACTTCACCTTCCACTTCGCTGTGGGATTGCCATTCTAAGCGAATGGAAAAGTTGAATTAAGCTATAATTAAGCTCAGATTATGTTACCATAAAAAAGAGAGTGGTATCTTAATCGAAACTTTAATCAAAATTTAATTGATCAACCAAACATAAACATAGTCCTAAAAATATAATTAAAAAAATGAGTAAGTGCAAATTGAAGATTTGGGTGAAAAAGAAAAATGAGAGGTAAGCCTGTTGGCATTACTTCCCATTTTCTAACAATCTTACCTGTTAACTAAGTCCCTATTGACTTCTTCTAACCTTTTATTACCCTAAATATTCAATCTTTTACCTTTAACCTTACTATAATAATATCTTTTTTACCTCGTTATTCCAATCTCTTTCCTTAGGATTTACTTTCAACCTCTGAGCCTCACGGCCCTTCTGAGTGAAGTCTTGTAATTTCTTTCCGAAGACTTATGTGCTTCGTTTTTGATATTGCAAAGATATATAGTTTGTCATTCTCATACAAGAAAACGCACCCTCTTATGCAAGAAAGTGCGTTTTAATTGATTTATATCAAACAATTATGGGCTTTTTCTTTCGAATTATAGGTAAATTGCTTGGAATTCTTTCAAATTGCCATCTGTTGTGGAAGTTTGCTTTTAGTTTGCCAGCAGAGCCCTCAAATGGCCAGAAGGGCAAAATGTGCAATCCGCTGAGTGACTATCAGTTGGCCGAGGTGAACTCCTGGAGGAATCGCTTGTCGTTCTCAGAGAACATGCGGAGGTCCTTCACCTGATACTTCAGGTTGGTGATACGCTCCACGCCCATACCGAAGGCATAGCCAGTGTATTCCTTGCTGTCGATACCGTTGGCCTCGAGTACAGCGGGATCCACCATACCGCAACCCAGGATCTCAACCCAACCGGTGTGCTTACAGAATGAGCAACCCTTACCGCCACAAAGGTGGCAAGAGATATCCATCTCTGCACTAGGCTCGGTGAAGGGGAAGTAGCTGGGACGGAGACGAATCTGAGTGTCGGGACCGAACATCTCCTGAGCAAAGAGCAAGAGTACCTGCTTGAGGTCGGTGAAGCTCACATTCTTGTCGATGTAGAGACCCTCTACCTGATGGAAGAAACAGTGAGCACGGGCAGAGATAGCCTCGTTGCGGTAAACACGGCCTGGGCAGATGACGCGGATGGGAGGCTGGGAAGTCTCCATGACGCGAGCCTGCACGCTTGAGGTGTGAGAGCGCAATACGATCTCGGGCTTTGCCTCAACGAAGAAGGTGTCCTGCATATCGCGTGCTGGATGATCGTCGGCAAAGTTCATACTGCTATATACATGCCAGTCGTCCTCTACCTCGGGACCCTCAGCGAGGGTGAATCCCAGGCGGGAGAAGATGTCCACAATCTCATTCTTCACGATGGTGAGAGGATGGCGTGTACCCAGGGGCAGGGGGTAGGGCGTACGGGTGAGGTCCACATCGTCGCCGGCAATCTGCTGTGTCTGAGCAGACTCCTTCAGCGCATTGATCTTCTCCTGTGCAGCATTCTTCAGCTCATTGAGCTTCATACCGACCTCCTTCTTCAGTTCTGCGGGAACATTGCGGAAATCGTTCATGAGGGCATTGATGCTACCCTTCTTGCTAAGATATTTGATACGCAGGGCTTCTGCCTCTTCTGCATTGGTTGCTTGCAGTTTGTTGATCTCTTCAAGCAGTTCTTTTATTTTTTCAAGCATCTTTTTATAGGTGTATCTAACGATTACTATTCATTTTCCATGCAAAGGTAATGATTTCTTTGCGAAAAACGAGCGCTATATGGAAATAAAAGTGTACTTTTGTATAAAATTTTAAGAGTTGATGATGTTTGCAAATGTTTTCTGTGCAAGATTGTACCGTCTTTTTGCCCCGATAGGATTGGGTCTTATCGTGGTGTTCCTCCTTTCGTGTACGGGAAAACATACCACGAGCACATCCTCAAGCGAAGAAGTTGAACTCATGGACGACAGCGACGAAGATGAAGAGGCAGATACACTTGTCTATGAATCGTACGATGCCCCGTTGACCGATGCCGTGGATGAGAGTTTCCTGGATTTCCTCTTTACCTTCACCTACCGGCGTGCGTTTCAGCTGGAGCGCGTGGCTTATCCTATAGAGGTGAGAGATGAGGATGATGAGGTGGTAGATGTACTGAAGAACGGACGATCCATAAGCAATGCACTCCACTTCTCCGACTACGACTACTTCGTGATGGTGATGAATGAGAATGAAGACCCTTACGACTATATGAATCGTGAGGTGAAGCATGCAGAGGTACATGAGATCAAACTGGACAACGGATGGCGCGATATCTTCGTTTTTGACAAGCAAGAAGATGATACATGGAAGTTTACGGGTATCAACCGTATGCATGATGGCATACACGATGATTTCTTCCACTTCTTCGGCCGGTTTGTCAATGACAGCATTTTTCAGGACGAGCACTTAGCCTCGGAGATGTTCATCTCCATCCCGTCAAACGATGACGATATGGAGATGGTCAACGGCAACATCGACCCCGGACAGTGGGAGGTGTTTGCACCGGAGATGCCCCATGAGAGCGTACTCCTGCTCGACATGGGCGATACGGAGGATGTGCATCGTGGAGTGAAGTTGGTGAAGTGCAGTCTGGCTTCCAGTATGATGGAGGTGTTTACCTTCGAGCGCGAAGACAATGAATGGAAACTGGTAAGATATGAAGAATAACTACTCCCTTCTGGCCCACAATACCTTTTCGATTGATGCAAAGGCACGATATTTTGCAGCGTATGAAAGCGAAGAGCAACTCTGTGAGATACTCCGGTCTTACTATGCAATGAACGATGAAGCGGTGCGTGATAAAAACGGTAGGCCTCGCATCCTGCATATCGGAGGAGGAAGCAATCTCCTGTTCCTGGAAAACTATCAGGGCCTGGTGCTTCACAGTAAGATCAAAGGCATCGAGGTGCTGGAGGAAACGGCAGATGAGGTGCTGGTGCGTGTAGGTTCGGGCATGGTATGGGACGAATGGGTGGCAGAGAGCCTCCAGCGTGGATGGTATGGCCTGGAAAACCTCTCGCTCATCCCCGGAGAGGTGGGAGCCGCGGCAGTTCAGAACATCGGAGCGTACGGCTCGGAAGCCAAGGACTCCATCACGCGTGTGTGGCTCATCGACCTGAGCACCATGGAGAAGTGCTCAAAGCGCGTGGAGGAGATGAACTATGCCTACCGATACAGTCTGCTCAAGAGCGACGAGTGGCGAGGACGCTATGCCGTGACCTATGTGGAGATGCGACTGAGCAAGCACTTCGAAGCCCGCATAGCCTATGGAGGACTGCGCAAAGCTGTGGAAGATAGGGGAGAGATGCTGACCGCAGAGATGCTGAGAGAGGTCATCATAGAGATGCGTCAGGGCAAGTTGCCCGACCCAAAGGTACTCGGCAATGCCGGTAGTTTCTTTATGAATCCCATTGTGCCTCGCTCCTTGTTTGAGCAACTCTTGCAGGATTTTCCCGAAATGCCTCACTATGAGGTAGATGACGACCATGTGAAGATACCGGCAGGATGGCTCATAGAGCAGTCGGGCTGGAAAGGCCGAAGTCTGGGCAAGGCTGGCGTGTACGAGCGTCAGGCTCTCGTGTTGGTCAACCTCGGCGGAGCCTCGGCTGGTGATATCGTCAGACTATGTGAGACGGTGCGTGCAGATGTGATGCAGAAGTTTGGCATCGACATTCATCCAGAGGTCAATTTCATCAAGAATTGAGTCCTGCCGGCATTTGCAGGCACTTCTGACGAAGGTCAGAAGCTGATATACACGGATACAAAAAAATGTGATATGAAGATAACACTGTTGGGCACCGGAACGAGTTGTGGTGTGCCCGTCATAGGGTGCCAGTGTGAGGTTTGTCGGAGTACAGATCCACGCGATCGTCGTCTTCGTACCTCCGCACTGGTTGAGACCGACAGCACTTGTCTGCTCATAGACTGCGGTCCAGACTTCCGGGAACAGATGTTGCGCATAGGTATGACCCGCAACATCGATGCCTGTCTGATTACCCACGAGCACTACGATCATGTGGGTGGCATCGATGATCTGCGCCCGTTCAGTTATAGAAAGAATGTGCAACTCTATGCCGACGACTATTCGGCTACGCACCTTGAGGAGCGTTTGCCCTACTGTCTGCTAAGGAATGTGTATCCTGGTGTGCCCCAACTCGTGATGAACCGTATCAAGGCGCACGATAGTTTCATGATAGGTGACATACCCGTCATGGCCATTCAGGTGATGCATGGACAGCTCCCCATATTGGGCTACAGACTGGGCGATGTGGCTTTCATCACAGATATGAAGAGTATGCCAGACGAGGAGATGGAACTGCTCAAAGGCGTTAAAATATTGATAGTCAATGCACTTCGCTATAAGCAACATCCCACCCACCAAACCATAGAAGAGGCCATTGCTTTTGCGCGCAAGATAGGTGATCAGGAAACCTACCTTATACATATGTGCCACGAAGCAGGGTTGCATAGGGTCACAGATGCCAGTCTGCCAGAAGGTATTCACCTTGCGTATGACGAATTGAAAATTGAGAATTGAGCTTATATATTCTTACATTTCTTAATCAAGATAGAAGGCGACATACGGAAATAAATGCCAAAGGAGAAACTAAATTCGGAGAGAGAGGGCTGAACAAGGCTCTCTCTTTCTGTTTCTGCATGCTCGGCTGTGTGGGAAGGGGCGTGCAGGCTGAAAGCCTCAAGTTGAGTGCCCAGGGTATAGGCCTTGGCAAAGGTGTACTGATAGCCGATGACTGTACGGAGCGTGTGGATACCGTGATAACTGGTGCCAGGGTGCTTCGTGCTTATGGTGCCAAAGAAGAGGTTGCCAAAGAGAGAGGCAAACTGGCGAGGCGCATAGAGATAGTCGGCAGAGACGGTGAGATGCTTCAGGAATCGTGTAGAGACAGAGCTGTGCCATGCCATGCCCGTGTCGAAAGGCCATAAGTGTCCCTTCTGCTGATAGCTCAAGAGGGCCGAAGTTTGTGCTGTGAGGTGATCCCAGTGCCTGAGTGCAGGTGTGCCCTCTATGCCCAGACCAATAGAGGCGTTGCTAAGCGTCTGTACGCCCATGGCCGTGGTGTCCTGTTCGCCTCCGCGATGCTGGATGGTGAGTTGGATGGGCGTAAAGCATCTCCAACTCTTGGCTTCATCCGTTTTGCCCCAGATGATCCTCGCACTCTCGCCCACGGTGAATGCCTCCTGATGGCTGTCCAACTCATAGATGTAGCTCTGCCAGTTGAGCCAGGTGTCCGACTGAAAATGTGGTCGCCTTGTGAGTATCTGTACACCCATTTCGGGGTCGGTACTGAGATTCTGCTCAGCATTGTAGAGCGGGGCGGACAGGCCATGCTGACTGCCACCATAGATGTTGCCCAACACCACATCAAGATGCTTGAATGAAGCCTGCAGTCTGACCCATGGTAAGAAGTGTGCTCCACGCTGATACTGATTGCCTTTCCATGTCGCTATATCGTGGTAGGCATAGCAAGGATACTTGTTTGCTCCATTGAAGATAAGCATCGACACACCAGCCTCGATGTTGATCTGACGGTGAGGATTGAATGCCAGATGAGGCGTGATGCGTACACCTGGGAGTGAATAGCCCTTCTGGATGTTGGAATCGTACTCGTTGTCGTGAAAAAAAGCAAGTGCATCCACCTCAGCACGCAGACTGCCAACGGGGATGCTGTCAATGCTTGTGTCCTCTGTATAGAGTGTCTCAAAAGCCTGTGCATGAGACTCCTGTGCGGGGAGAAGGATGAGGGCGAGAATCCAGAGAGGGAGGAGGTGGCGCAGTGTGGAGAGGAGAGTCCCCTGACTGTACCAATGGTGGCCACGCGCCTTGCGAAGTTCACGCTTCACCTTACGCTTGTGCTTGCGCATATGACGCTCATCGCGTATATGCGATGTGGTCTGTTGCATCTTGTTGCGTAGCGTATTGAGGCGTTGCTTAGCGAGGTGGAGCGTGATATGCTTGCGATGTCTCATTGTTTCTTCTTACCTTGATAGATGAGGTAGGCCACCACTAAGACACCCACGCCGATCATGACGGGTTTGAGTATGGCCGTATTCTCCTCAATGGCCTTGCTCAGTCCACTGTATGGCACCTGAGTAGCAATCATATAACCGATTGAGGCCAGAATGGTGTTCCAGATCAAAGCACCCAGTCCGGTGTAGAGCGTGAACTTGAAGAAGTTCATGCGGGCCAAACCGGCAGGGATAGAGATAAGCTGACGAACAACGGGAACGAGACGGCCAAAAAGTGTACCCATAGCCCCGTGGTCCACGAAGTACTGCTCAGCCTTCTGCACCTTTTCCTCGTTGATCAGGCACATGTGGCCCAAACGGCTGTTGGCAAACTTATAGATAATGGGTCGGCCCAGCCAAATGGAGAGGCCATAGTTGATCCACGCTCCGATGAGTGCTCCGATGGTACCAAAGCCCACAATCAGGAAAATGCTGAGTTCGCTCTGAGGCATATTAGGCTCAAGTGCAAAGTAGGTACCACTTGTGGCAATGGTGAGGTACGCTGCAGGTATCATCACGATTTCGCTGGGGAAGGGGATGAAACTGCTCTCTACGGCCATCAGCATCATGATGACCCAATATTGATTGACATTCTGACTGACCCAGTCGAGAATAGACTGACTTTCCATGATTAAATATATTTTTTGCGGAACTGTTTCTCGCTGGTAAACTTATGTCGTAGCCATGCGCTGATATCCCACAGAGGAGTGACACTGATGTACCAAGCCGTGAGGAAGAAGTTCTGCTTACGGTCTTCTATGATATGCGAAGTGAAATTGTAGCTGGTGCCTTGTACGATGAAATGTGTGAAACCCAAGAGGAAAGCCACGCCAGAAGCAATGTACCAGAGCGGATCCTCTGTCTGTCCAACGATGACACCTACTGCAATGGCAAGTGCAAGCATGATCTGATTGAGCATGTGTATCAGTACTTTGTAGCCATAGGTGAGCCTATACAGGAACTTGCGCTTAAAGTGAGTACGCGTCTCCTGGAAGAACATGCGTTCCTGTGCCCAGAAGCGAGCCTCTTGAGGCGTAGGTCTGCCCAGAACAGCTTCAGGATGTACACATACGGTGGTGTTGTGCTTGGTGCTGTTGCGATTGACCATGATATCGGTGGCTCCCGTCAGAAGTGTGGCACTTGAGGCAAAGCCCTGATGTTGCATGAAGAGATCGCGGTCGTAGATGAAGTTGTCGCCTCCCGTACGGTAAGCACCATGCTTCGTTGCATAGGGGAGTGCCAACATCTGTTGCCAGAGATTGAAATGCTGAATCCTTCGGTCTCCATGTCTTTGTGCATCAAATCGGGTATAGCCCAGTACCATCTGTGCGGAGCGATGCAGGCAAAGCGCATTGGCCATGTGGAGGAGCCAGGAGTGAGAGATAGGGGCGCAGTTGGCCTGTGTCACCAGTATCCAACGATGGGATGCAGACTTCATGCCCAGTGTGATGGCCAGACGAGTGAGACTGATGTCACGGCTCGTGTTGGGCGTGAAAGTGTGGCGGAGATGGTGGTACTCCTCTTCATATCTCTCCAGTATATCCTTGGTATTGTCCTTCGAGGCCATATCCACTACGATGACCTCATAGGAGGGATAATACTGCTCAAGGATAAGAGGCAGATTGCGTTGCAAATCCGATGCCTGATTGTGTGTGGTGACGATGACGCTGATAGGAGGCAGTTCGCTGTGCTTGACAGACTGTTTGCGAGCTTGCTCTACAAGACGCCCCAAGCGCCTCATGGAGACGCTTGAAAAAACGGCAAGCAACCATACTACGAAGGCTGATGCACAGATGGCGATATTTATGATCGTTTCAATAGGCATGTATTTGATACATAGACTTATAACTTGTCCGACGAGATGCCTTGTGGGAGTCGGCGACAGTTGTACTGCGAAGCCATGATCTCACCATAGGCTCCTGCAGAGCGCAAGGCCACAAGGTCGCCTCGCTCTACGCGGGGCATCATATGATCCTTTACAAAGACATCGCTCGACTCGCAGATAGGACCTACCACATCGTACTTCTCGCACTCATTTTCGGGTGAGGTGATATTCTGCACGAGATGATAGGCATCGTAGAGCGCAGGGCGGATGAGGTCTGTCATACCTGCATCTACGATAGCAAACTGCTTGATGGGATTCTTCTTGACGAAAAGTACCTTGCTGATGAGGCTACCACACTGACCCACAACGGCTCTGCCGAGCTCGAAATGAAGGTGCTGGCCCTCACGCAGTTGGAGATTGTCGTTGTATGCCTCGAAGTAAGCCTTGAAGTTGGGGATTGGGTTGGCATCAGGATCCTGATAGTCGATACCCAGACCGCCACCTACATTGATATTGGGCACATTGATGCCCTCAGCCTCAAGTTTGTCTTGCAGTTCGTTGATGCGATGACAGAGCGCAATGAAGTCGTCCATCACGAGCAACTGGCTACCGATGTGGAAGTGAAGACCCATGAACTCGATGTGGCTCATCTGTTGAGCCATACGAATCACCTCCACCATATCCACCATGTCGATGCCAAACTTATTCTCTGCCAGACCTGTGGTGATGTTGGCATGAGTGTGGGCACCTACATTGGGATTGATGCGGAAACTGACATGAGCCACGGTGTTGCGCTCCTGAGCCATCTCGTTGATGAGCTCAAGTTCGGGAATGCTCTCCACATTGAAGAAGCCGATACCTGCCTGCAGGCCCAGTTCGATCTCCCAGTCACTCTTTCCTACACCGGCAAATACAATGTCCTTGGCAGAAATGCCTGCATTCAGACAAGCTTCGATCTCACCGCCACTCACACAGTCACAACCGAAACCAGCCTTTGCAATGTGCTGAAGTACATCAGGGTTGGTACAAGCCTTTACTGCATAGTGCATGTGATAGTTGGGCTTGAGATACTTGTTTATCTCTTGAAGTGTAGCATCGAGCAACGCCATGTCGTAGTAGTAGAATGGTGTGCGAATATTCTTGAATTTTTCAATGGGAAACATATACAGTGTGATTTAATAAGTAAGTAATCAAAATTATTTTAAGTATGTTTCAGCAAGTGAATTACGTAATATATGCACTCTCTTTGTTGCATCTTTTGCACTTATTCTCAATTATGTAGCCCGCTACATGCCTTCGAAATAAGCACAAAATCTGCTAACAAATAGCGCACATCTATTATATAAATAAATTTGATCACTTACTTTGGTGGGTATTTAAATGATGTGCTACTTCTTGATTTTGCTCACTATCAAGTCCTTAATCCTTGAAAAGTGTGTCGCTAAGTGCCTGGAGCGTATTCTTCTTATCGTCCTTCGAAACGAGGAATGAGATGTTGTGGTTGCTACCACCATAACTGATCATGCGAACGGGAATCTTCTTGAGTGACTCGCAAGCCAGGGTCTCAAAACCAACATTCTCTGTACTCAGGTCGCCTACAACGCAGATGATGACCATGTCGGGCTCCACGCTGACAGTACCATACTGCTTCAGTTCGTCGACGATGTCGCTCAGGTGACTGGTGTTGTCGATGGTGAGACTTACACCAACCTCGCT
This sequence comes from Bacteroidaceae bacterium, assembly GCA_045629325.1. Taxonomy (GTDB): domain Bacteria; phylum Bacteroidota; class Bacteroidia; order Bacteroidales; family Bacteroidaceae; genus Physcousia. The sequence continues at coordinate 40,611 of JAZQQX010000020.1, forward strand.
GGTACATACCATGTCGATGCTAGTCTTGTATGACTCGAATATCTCAAATACCTTGCGGAGGAATCCGTGAGCGAGCAACATGCGTGATGACTGTATCTGGATGCAGGTGATACCATCCTTTGCAGCAACAGCCTTGATGGTGCCGTGCTCCATCTCATTATTGATGATGGTGCCAGGAGCTGTGGGGTCCATGGTGTTGAGCAGGCGTACGGGTACACCGGCAAACTTGGCAGGCTGGATACAGGTGGGGTGGAGGATCTTAGCACCGAAGTAGGCCAGTTCGGCAGCCTCCTCAAAGTAAAGCTGACGCACGGGCTTGGTGTTCTCTACGATACGAGGATCGTTGTTGTGCATACCGTCGATGTCTGTCCATATCTGAATCTCTTCGCTCTGCAGTGCAGCACCGATGAGGCAAGCCGTATAGTCACTACCGCCACGCAGGAGGTTGTCTATCTCACCGTATGCGTTGCGACAGATGAATCCTTGAGTGATATATATCTGGTAGTCAGGATTCTCCTCAAGTTGTTTCTTGGCGTGCTCACGGATGTAGTTGAAGTCGGGCTCTGCATTCTTGTCAGTGCGAACGAAGTCGAGTGCAGAGAGCAAGGTAGCCTTGATACCGAGCTCCTTGAGATAGTTGGTCACCATGTTGGTGCTCATGATCTCGCCCTGGGCAAGGATAACCTTCTCCTCGAAGGAAGTAAAGAGAATCTTGGTGAATGAACGGAGGTAGTCAAACTCCTCGCGCAGGAACTTAACAGTAGCATCGCGATACTCGTCAGTGCTATACAGCTCGCTGACATGTTGCATGTACTTCTGTTCCAGCTTGTTGATGATGTTGTTGGCCCCTTCAGGATTCTTCTTGTACAAGTAGTCGCTGATCTCCACCAGTGAATTGGTGGTGCCGCTCATTGCAGAGAGCACTACGAAGGTAGGTTCACCGCTATTGGTGATGAGCTTACAAACATCTTTCATGCGCAGTGCACTACCCACGGAAGTGCCACCAAATTTCATTATCTTCATACCTTAAATATATATTTATATGTTATTTTATTCTTTTATGTTGTAGGAATACTCTCGTATGGTTTGCTTTATTCGTACTTTTTGAAACAACCATCCTCACACTTGTATATGATACCGGGGAATTGCTCGAGCCAGTTCATGTTGTGCGTGGTGACGATCACAGCCGTGCCGTTGTTGGCAAATGACTGAAGCAGGCGAATGATACTTTCGCCACTTTCAGCGTCGAGGTTGCAAGTTGGTTCGTCGGCCAGGATCAGCTGAGGTTTGTTGAGAATGGCTCTTGCGATGCTTACGCGCTGTTTCTCTCCACCAGAGAGCTCGTAGGTGTGATGGTTGATTTTCTCTGCCATATTCACCTGCTCCAGCACCTCAATGATGCGTATTCGACGCTTGTCCTTGCTGTCCCAACCTGTGGCACGAAGCACGAAGTCCAGGTTCTCACCTACCGTAAGGTCGGGTAGGAAGTGGAAGTCTTGGAAGTCCATGCCTATCTTGCGTCGCAGTTGTGGCAAGTGACTGGGCTTGACCGTCATCATATCTGTACCTAAAACTTGTGCGATACCGTCTTTGGGGCGCAACTCACCGTATAGGGTACGAAGAAGTGAGGTCTTGCCACTTCCCACAGCGCCTACGATGTATATCAAGTCACCTTCGTTGACTTTGAGGTTACAGTCCTTTAGTATTGGATGGCGGGGTGTGCGTATTTCAACGCTTTCGTAGTTTACTATCACGGTTGATGTGAGTTTAACTGTTTAAAGACTTTCTTAAGAATTGTTGTAAGTCGTGCTTTGATACTTTCAGATTAGTGCTTCTTCCAACCGGGATTGTGGCGCTCAGCAAGTTCTGCAGCCATATCCTCGATGCGCAAGCCCTTGCTCGTGAGGAGCACGATGAGGTGATAGAGCATGTCGCTACCCTCGTAGATGAGACGGTCGTTGGTACCGTTGGTAGCCTCGATTACCAGTTCGAGAGCCTCTTCGCCTACCTTCTGAGCCATGCGGTTGAGACCGTCCTTGAAAAGACTGGTGGTATAGCTACCCTCGGGCATCTCCTTGTAGCGAGTCTCAATGAAGTCGCTCAATTCGGAAAGGAAGAGCAGAGGATTCTTCTCGTTCTTCTCACCCCAGCAGGTGTCGGTACCGGTGTGGCAGGTTGGACCGTCGGGAATAGCCTGAATGAGCAGAGTGTCCTGATCGCAGTCGTTCTTGATATCTACCACATTCAGGAAGTTGCCACTTGTCTCACCCTTGGTCCAGAGACACTGACGAGAACGGCTCCAGAAAGTCACCTTCTTGGTCTCTACAGTCTTGTTGTAAGCCTCCTCGTTCATATAGCCCAACATCAGCACCTTGCGTGTACGGGCATCTTGGATGATGGCGGGTACCAGCCCGTCCATTTTCTTGAAATCTATGGTCATAGTCTTATCGAAATATTTTCTGTGCGTAAGTATTCTTTGAGTTCGGGTATCTTAATCTCGCCAAAGTGGAATACACTGGCAGCGAGTGCAGCATCAGCATGGCCAATGGTGAAAGCATCGCGGAAATGCTCGCGTGCTCCTGCACCGCCCGATGCAATGACGGGTATGGTCAGTTCCTGGCTCAGCCGGTAAAGCGCCTCGTTGGCAAATCCTGTTTTTACACCGTCGTGGTTCATCGAGGTGAAAAGTATCTCTCCCGCTCCTCGATCATTGGCCTCACGAGCCCATTCAAAAAGACCGCGCTCGGTGGGAATGCGTCCTCCGTTGAGGTAGCATGTCCAGCCTTGCTCATCCAGTCGGGCATCGATGGCAACCACGCATACCTGACTACCGAAGTGACTGGCTATCTCGTCGATGAGCTCGGGGCGTCGCAATGCGGCACTGTTGATGCTGATCTTGTCTGCTCCGGCAGAAAGCATGCGGTCCACATCCTGCAACGAGTTGATACCTCCACCCACCGTGAAGGGGATGCTCACCTGCTCGGCAACGCGCTCCACCATTTCGGCAAAGGTCTTTCGGCCCTCATGGCTTGCCGTGATGTCCAGGAATACCAGTTCGTCGGCCCCCTGCTCGCTGTAGATGCGTCCCAGTTCAACGGGATCACCAGCCTGGCGGAGGTTGACGAAATTGGTGCCTTTGACGGTCTGTCCGTCTTTGACATCCAAGCAGGGTATGATTCGTTTTGCTAACATAGTTCACTTAATTTGATGCGACCTTCATATATAGCCTTTCCAAATACAACGGCGGGTATGCCGGCCTTCTCAAGGTCTTCAATGTCTTTCTTGCAACTCACACCTCCACTAGCTATGAGATGGCAGTAGGGGTACTCCTTCATCACCTCCTTGTAGAGCGCAATGGCTGGTCCCTGAAGCATACCGTCCTTGCTGATTTCGGTGCAGAGCACATTGCGCACCCCTTCGTCCAGGTATTTCTTCAAGAAGGGGATGAGATATTCCGTGCTATCCTCTTTCCAACCGTTGATGCTAATCTTGCCGTTGCGGACATCAGCCCCGAGCACGATTCGTTCGGCACCATATTTGTGAAGCCACTCGAAACTGCGTTCGGGATCGGTCACGGCAATACTTCCTATGGTCACCATGCTTGCACCGGCATCTATTGCCTTCTCTATGTCCTCGTCGGTCTTGATACCTCCGCCGAAGTCCACTACGAGTTGTGTCTCGCTGGTGATGCGACGGAGTACGGCATCGTTGACGATATGCTTGCTTCTTGCTCCGTCAAGATCTACCACATGCAGACGCTTGATGCCATACTGCTCAAACTCCTTAGCCACGCTGACGGGATCCTCGTTGTACACCTTCTTCGTGTCGTAGTCGCCCTTGGTGAGGCGTACGCACTTACCGTCGATAAGGTCAATTGCGGGAATCAGTTCTATCATATCGTGATGAGTTTGAATGTGATGGATGAAGTTCCAGTTTATAATTCAAGGAAGTTGCGCAAGATGGTTTCGCCCACGCTTCCACTCTTCTCAGGGTGGAACTGTGTGGCGTAGAAGTTGTCTCGCTGTATGGATGCACTGAAAGGCAAGATGTAATTGGTCGTGGCAGCGGTGTCCTTGCAAAGAGGCACATAATAGCTGTGCACGAAGTAGGTATAGGGGTTTTCGGGCAGTCCCTTGAATAGGTCGCCCCTCATGTTCTCCAAGGTGTTCCACCCCATGTGAGGCACTTTGTCATCATGCAACTGAGGTTGGAAACGCACCACATCGGCATCGAAAATGCCCAGGCAGTCCACATTGCCCTCTTCGCTGTGCCGGCACATCAGTTGCTGGCCGATGCAGATGCCAAGGATGGGATTCTGGAGTGAGCGTATCACCTCGTCGAGTTTGTGCTCTTGGAGGTATTGCATGGCATTGCTTGCCTCACCCTGACCGGGAAAGACCACCTTGTCGGCCTTGCGAAGCAAGTCAGCATCATCCGTTAGCAAGGGCTCCACGCCCAAGCGTTGCAAGGCGTGCATTACGGAGTAGATATTCCCCGCATTATATTTGACAATAGCAATGCTCATAATCTTTTTACATTAAAAACGAGCGCAAAGATAACAAAAATACTCTGTATTCCGAAATAATTGCAATTAAACTTGCGCATTTTGTTTCAATTTGTAATCTGTCTGCCCGTTTTTCCACTCGTCGCTCATCGGTTCTTCTTCAAGAAAAGTTTCTGGTTGATGCAAGGAGGCAGTTCTTCCTCATAGTGTGTCACCATGACAAGTGTCTTGTTGGCACGCTGGCAGTAGGTGTCGATAATCTGTTTTACCAATGCTCTGTTTCTGTTGTCGAGCCCGTGAAGAGGTTCGTCCAGAATGAGCAGTTCGGGATCTTTTACAAAGGCGCGTGCCAGCAGGCAGAGACGCTGTTCACCGCTGGAGAGTTTGAGGAAGGTGCGCTGTGCCAGTTCCTCGATGCCAAAGATGCGCATCCATTCCAGGCATATCTGTCGTTGCTCGGGGCGTGGACGGGTGTAGAGGCCCACAGAGTCGCTCAGTCCACTTGCCACGATGTCGATGGCAGGCAGGTCCTTGAGGTAGGCACGGTGCATCTCCGGACTCACATATCCGATGTGCTTCTTAATCTGCCAGATACTCTCTCCCGTGCCACGCTTATGGCCAAACAGATGTATGTCGCAGGCGTAGCTCTGTGGATTGTCGGCACAGACAAGACTGAGAAGTGTGCTCTTGCCCGAGCCGTTCTGTCCGCTCAGCGCCCACCTCTCGCCCTCGTTCACAGTCCAGTCCAGGTCTTTGAGAATGGTGCGTTCCCCGTAGCGTATGCTTACATGGTTGAAGCGCAGTATCTCTCCGCCTTTTTGAGGGTAGAAGGACTCTTGCGAGAGGTCTTTTTGGGGGAGTGACAATATCCATTGACGCTTTTCTTCATCCAACTGCGGAAGGGCTTTGAGTGCTTGTTGCTGGCGGTACTCTTCCACCGTTATTTTGGGCAGAAGGGTGATGCCCTCTACAGGTAGCACATGAGTGAGGAAGGCAGGCAGTGAGTCGGTCTTGCTCAGCACGAGAATCACGAGCAGATGAGTCTCATGAGCCAGTTTGCAAAGCAGTTCCTCAAGTTGTTCGCGTGTGGCATAGTCCAATCCGATGAAAGGATTGTCCATGATGAGGACACGAGGTCCAGCCAGGAGAGTCTTTGTGAGCTGAAACTTACGCAGTTCGCCACTACTGAGCGTGATGATGTATTTGTCCAGCAAGGGAGCGAGGTCGAACATCTCATACAGACGATCTCTGAACTCCGCATTGCCATGTTGCTGTACGAACGATTGCTCCAGCAGTTCGCCTGCTGTAGGTGTGCTCTCGTCAATGTCGTGCTGGTTCCATCGTTGCTGATAGTAGTAAGTGCCATCCTGCTCTCCGTAGGAGTCGCGGAATGTGATGTATTTGATATTCTCACTCACCATCTTAAGCATAGAAGGTGAGAAGTCATAGTGCACCTCATTGAGTAGGAGAGGGTAGCGCTGTGTGATGATGTCCACCAGTCTGCTCTTTCCCGAGGCATTGTCGCCTACGATGGCTATCTGCTCCCCCTCCTCGATGGTCAAGCTCACAGGTTCGGCCATTCTGTAGTCGGGGTGACGCGTCACTCCGTTCTGTATATCAATTATTTTTTGCATCGTTCTGCGTTTTTGTTTGCAAAGTCTTTCCAACTCTTGTATTTCTTGTCACTTTCGGGTCGTCCCATCTGCAGATAATGGCAGTAGGCCGCGCCCAGGGCATCGCTGGCATCCATGTACTTACCCATCTCTTCAGCGTCCAGCTTCAGCATACGGCGAAGCATATCGGCCACCTGTTCCTTGCTGGCCGTGCCGACACCCGTGATGGCCATCTTAATCTTCATAGGCGCATACTCTGTGATGGGCACTTGTCGCTGTATGGCTGCAGCCATAGCCACACCTTGGGCGCGTCCCAACTTCAGCATGCTCTGTACATTCTTGCCAAAGAAAGGAGCCTCGATAGCCATCTCGTCGGGCAGGTACGATTCGATGATACCATTCACACGCTGGAAGATGTGTCCCAACTTCAGGTAGTGGTCGCTGAATTTATGCAAGTCGATCACGCCCATGGCCACCATCTCAGCCTTGCGTCCCTTCACTTTCAGTACACCATATCCCATGATGTTTGTTCCGGGGTCGATGCCGAGTATGATCTTCTCTGTATCTATTGTGCTCGTTGTCATTCTATCGGTGAATGAGGGTCTTATTCCTTCAGTGTGATGTCGTTCATTATCGTGCTGAATCCCACCACATTCTGTCCAAACATATTGAGCATCTCGTCCACCAGTTTTTTGCTGTTCTCTGCATACCATTTCTGTAAGAAGCCTGTCGATTCCACTTCAAACTGGAGGGAGAAACATTCCGTCTCGGGATCTTTGTGGGTCAGTATCTGTAGGAGTCGTGCATTGCGGAGTATGCCACTTTCCACAGCTTTGGGCATGTACACCTCGTGTATCCAGATGATGAAATGCTTTGCATCTGCATTGCTGACGGTGTAGGTAGTGTTGTATATGATCATTGTATTGCTGTCTTATGACGGTCTTTGTGACTGCTTTTATACTTGATTTGAGTGTCTCTTTATATTAATAATGTGCAAAGTTATGTAAAAAAATGGATTCTTAATGTTAAATTCTTGCTAAACTGTCTCTTTTATGCATCATTTTCTGCCAAATCAACATTTTTTAGCATACATTTGTGCTGAATTTTGAAAAAAAGACAGTAATTTTGCAAAACAAAGAAAGTTTACTGTATGGCATGGCATAGTATCTGCCTGTCTATTTTAAAGAACGGATAAATATACTCAATCGTTATGAAGAAGATACTTTTCATAGGAGCGATGCTCTGCTCCACACTTTTTGCAGTAGCGGTGGTGACTACTCCTGCAAAGACTCAGGTCTCAGCACAGGCTCCTAAGGATAACTATGCTGAAATCAAGTTTGATACGCTGAAGTGCAACCTCGGCACCTTCTCTGTAAAGGAGCCCGTACGCAAGTGCACTTTCAAGTTTACCAACACGGGTACAGCCCCCCTTGTCATCCATCAGGCATTAGCAAGTTGTGGTTGCACCGTTCCCACTTTCACCAAGACTCCCATCAAGGCTGGTGAGAAGGGACAGGTAGATGTTACTTACAATGGCACGGGTAAGTTCCCCGGTCATTTCCAGAAGACTATCACCGTTCGCAGTAATGCGCGCAATGAGGTGGTGCGTCTTATCATTGAGGGTGAGATGACAGAGGAGTAATCCTCCCGTCATCCTTTCCCTACACACAATCTCTCGATTATCCAAGTCCCTTGTGGCTTCGTGCTGCAAGGGATTTTTTGCCCCAACACATCAAGCACCATGAAGAAGATACTCACCTTCGCAGTCCTTACTGCACTTTTCACTTGCCACGCAGTTGCTCAGTGCCTCTTGCCCAACACGGCATATCAAAGTGGTGAAAAACTGACCTACGAGCTCTACTTCAACTGGAAGTTCGTTTGGGTCAAGGCCGGCCAGGCCACCTTCTCTACTACTTCCACCACCTATGAGGGACAGAAGGCTTTCCGTACACATCTTATCACACGAACCAGTGAGAAGTTGGACAAGTTCTTCTGTATGCGCGACACGCTTGTAGGTATCCTCACCCCCGACAATGTACCTCTCTACTATCGCAAGGGTGCCTACGAGGGCAAAAAGTATCGTGTGGACGAGGTCAAGTACTCCTATCTGGGAGGTAAGACCCATCTCAGTCAGACTTACCGTAATGCAGATGGCAAGATTACGCGTGGACAGCGTGATTTCAAGGACTGTGTGTACGACATGATTACCATGATGCAGCGTGCCCGTTCCTTCCAGATCAGTCAGTTTGAGAAGAGCAAGCGTATGCCATTCTGGATGGCCGACGGTGATGAGGTCGACAATGTGTTCCTCGTGTATCGTGGTCGTGAGACGGTTAAGCAGGAACATTCCAATGTGAAGTTCAACTGTCTCGTTTTCTCTTTCATTGAGAAGGAAAAAGATAGCAACAAAGAGAAGGAGATTGTGCGTTTCTTTATCAGCGATGATGACAACCACATGCCCGTTCGCCTCGACCTTTTCCTCAAGTTTGGCACGGCCAAGGCTTATCTTAGCAACTATACGGGTCTGCGCAATCCTGTGACCTCTATCGTCAAGAAATAGAGGTGAGGGCATCCCTTCCCTGCAAGATTCTTATGCTCACAAAAATGATTAGGAGATCCCGGATTCGGAATCTCCTAATGCTTTATTTATTCAAGTTTCGCAGGCTTTGAGACCTCAAAATCTCGAAATCTCAAGTTCTCAAGACATCACAAGTCTCGAATCCTCGAGCCCTTAAAACCTCATCTTCCACCTTGCTCCTGCCATTACCCAGATGCCAGGCTGAGGTATGTTGCCCAGGTCGCAATATCGCTGATTGGTGAGATTGGTGCCTTGCAGATATACATCGTAGCGCGGGTCGGTCCACTGCAATTTGAGGTCGAGTGTGCCATAGGGTGAGTATTCGCTCAACTGGTTGGTGGCAGTGAGTCCGTCGAATATCTGGTAGCATCCCATACGCTTCTGATAGCGGAAGGTCCATGTGGCAGAGAGCTTGCTCCATGCACTGCCTTCCTTGCCACCTATGCGATGATTGAGCATGGTTGTAAACTTATGCTTCAGATAGTCGTCGGCATAGAGACTGGTAAAGATGTCGTATTTGCCTTCGCGGTTTTGATGCATATAGGTGTAGCCCACATTGAGTTGGCGCACCCAGGTGTTCTTCTGCATCATCTGTGCAAACTGCATCTTTGCCTCAGCCTGTACGCCCAGGTTGTCGAGGTCGAAGTTGTCGGCATGCGCTGCGTCGCCATACTGGGTCTTGACATAGTCTATCATGTTGTGACCACGGTTGTAAAAGGCACGGAGAGTGAGGAGCAACCCCGATCGGTTGTATTGCGTGCCGAGCGAGAGCGAACGGTTCTCCTCGGGTTTGAGTTGGCTGTTGCCTGTGATGTCGGGACTGTTGTAGTAGAGATCCGTGTACGAGGGCAGACGGAATCCCTTGTTGTAGGTGAGGTACACCTTCCACTGGCTACTGGGGCGGTATGCAATGTCAATACCGGGATAGAAGCGGAAACGATGGTCCACACTGCTGTTCATATTGGCCAGCAGGCCTGCACTGAGTGTCCAGTGGTCCAGCAGAATGTTGTGCTCCAGGTTGTAACTGATATTGGTGCGTTGTGCCTGCTTGGTGTATTGCTTGTCAGCACCATGGGCCCATACGAAGTCTATGCTATCCATGGTCTTGCCCAGCGAACTGGACAGTATGCCCTCGTTACGCAGTTCTGCACTCATGGCCGTACGGCCCGCTTTCCAGTTGATCCAAGAACCCACCTTGGCACCATATACATCGGCTTGATGTGAGTTGTTGGGTGTGCCTTTGTGCCACTGGTAGTTGTCATAGGTGCGGTTCCAGTAGAGCTGGGGCTTAAGGTGGAGTCGGCCTTTCGTCTCACCGCCAATGCTGATGAGGTAGCGCTCATTCTGCTCCCACTGATCGTTGCTCATACCACTGTAGAAGGTGTTGGCTCCATACGCTTTGCGTGAGAAACCAAACTGCCAGTCGAGGTCGAAGTGCTCATGCTTTAGGTCGCCCTGGTAGTAGAGCTGACCTTTGCTCCAGGCATCGTTGAGTGTTCCTCCATCGCTTCGTCCGCCACCTCCGCTGAGGCGTTGGCCGAGGAGATTGCCACTGCGGAGTCGGTAGGCGAATCCCACACGACCGTCTCCTTGGAAGGTACCGTGGCTACCACCCTCAGCACCCACTTCGATGCTGTTCTCGTGCTCTTTGCGCGTCACGATGTTGATGGCTCCGCCGAAGGCTTGTCCGCCATATACGCGACTTGCTGCGCCTTCGAGCACCTCCATGCGCTCTATGTCGCTGATCGACACGGGAAAATCGGCAGCCAAATGCCCAGTGTGGGGATTGCTGATGTTCACACCATTGAGCAGTATGGTCACTTGCTCGTAGGTTCCTCCGTCAATGCTGATGTCCGTCTGAATACCAAAGCCACCACGCTGTCGGACATCCACGCCAGTGGCTAATTTCAAAAGATCGTTAACACTTTGTACTCCCGCTTGTTGAATCTCTTCACGGCTGAGTACACTCACGATACGGGCTGACTGCAACTGAGTCAGCGGGGCCAGTGCACCGTTCACGGTCACCTCGCCCAGGCTCTTGCCCTCTTCGTCATCCACAACGGCTTCTGGGGTCGTGTTGGGCACCATAGCCTCCACCTTCTGCAAGGTGGCTGTAGCCAGGGTCACCACGGTGAGCACGCCAATGCGTACCTCGCGACTGAGGCTGTTGAAGATGCTGTAGCCCTTCCTGCTGTAGTGCTTGAAGGTGATGGGCAGAGCTTCTTTCATCAGATGTTTGTACATCACTTAATTTATTAATAATGAATAAAAAATATCTTCCGGGACACATTTTTCCCGAAATTGGATGCAAAATTACAAAAAAAAACTTACCTTTGCCCTTATTCTGACCAAAACTTTTAAAAATGTAATCCTATGATTAACAAATACTTCTTTCTGGCTTGTCTCGCTTTGCGGCCTTCTATGATGATGGCGCAGACTCACTACGACTTCTCAAAGCTGAAGATGGAGTGTCTCGATCGTGGCTTGGTGGCTGTGCGTACATCGGCTGATAGTGTGATGCTTTCATGGCGTTATCTCATGGACGACCCTGCCGACCAATCCTTCTCTATCTACCGCAATGGTAAGAAGATAGGAGAGCGCGGTTCCAAGGAGAGCACCACCTTCTCCGATTACAATCCTGGAGGTCAGACTGCCACCTATGAGGTGCGTCCCGCCAAGGGGAAGCTCTCTGGCAAGTGGATGCTGAGTGCCAACGCTCCTATTGGATATCTTGACATTGCGCTCGACAAGCCTGCCGATGATGTCACTTATGCTCAGGGCACAGTGTCTGCTGGTGCTTCTCAGGCACGCCCTGTGGGTTACACGGCGAGCGACGCCTCTGTGGCCGATCTCGACGGTGACGGGCAGATGGAAATTGTGCTCAAGTGGGAGCCCAACAACTCTAAGGACAATTCGCACAGTGGTTTTACCTCTCCTGTGCTCTTCGATGCGTATAAGTTGGATGGTACCAAACTGTGGCGCATCAACTTGGGTCGCAACATCCGCGCTGGTGCTCACTACACGCAGTTTATGGTCTTCGACCTCGATGGCGACGGTAAGGCTGAGGTGGTGATGAAGACCGGTGATGGCACTACGGATAGCAAGGGCAAGGTGATAGGTAACAAGGATGCCGATTGGCGCAAACCAGCTGTCACTGGTAGTCGCGATGAGAAGGTGGGTTACATCTATGATGGTCCCGAGTATCTCACGCTCTTCAACGGAGAGACGGGTGAGGCCGTGCAGACGCTCGACTATCAGCCTGCTCGTGGACGCCTGCAGGATTGGGGCGACAACTATGCCAACCGTTCGGAGCGCTATCTGGCTTGTGTGGCTTATCTCGACGGCGTGCATCCCTCTGTGGTGATGTGCCGTGGTTATTATACCCGCACTACGCTCTGGGCACTCGACTTTGACGGCAAGCAACTCAAGACCCGCTGGCTCTTCGACAGCGACAGGGTGGGGCGTGACTATCACGGTCAGGGCAATCATAACCTGCGTGTGGGCGATGTGGATGGCGATGGTAAGGATGAGATCATCTATGGTTCCTGTGCCATTAATCATGACGGTACGGGTCTCTACAGCACTCGCATGGGGCATGGCGATGCGATGCACATGATGGGTTTCTTCCCCAACGACGATCGTCTCTATGTGTGGGATTGCCATGAGAACAAGCGCGATGGTGCCGAACTGCACGATGCTTCCACTGGTAAGGTCATCTTGCAATTCCCTCACAATACCGATGTGGGTCGCTGTATGGCAACGGATATTGATCCCACTCATCCCGGACTGGAGATGTGGTCGGGTGCCAGTGGTGTGGTGGATGTTGAGGGAAAGGTTATTGCCCAGGGTATACGCGGATTGAGTACGAATATGGCTGTGTGGTGGGACGGTGACTTGTTGCGCGAACTGCTCGACAATGCCACTGTCACCAAGTACGATTGGACCACCCAGCAGTGTGTGCCTCTCTTGCGTATGGAAGGGTGTCAGTTCAACAATGGTTCGAAGAGTAATCCTTGCTTGCAGGGTGACATTATAGGCGACTGGCGCGAGGAGGTCCTTGTACGCACACGCGACAGCCAACATCTCCGTCTCTATGTCACACCTCATCCCACGGCTTATCGTTTCCACACCTTCCTGCAGGATCCCGTTTACCGTATCAGTATCGCCACGCAGAATGTGGCCTACAACCAGCCCACCCAGCCCGGCTTCTACTTCGGTGCCGAGCTCAAGGGTAGTGGACGCACCTTCCGCGGTTGGAAATTCTGACCTCCCCCCCCCAAGAAGTCGTTCCTCGCATTTTTCCGCGAGGCCTAATCATTAATCTAAAAGGGCTGATTCCCGTATAGGAGTCAGCCCTTTATCGTTTCTCTATTATCATTAATCATCAATTCACCTTTTTTCCGTAGTAATAATAGTGGAAGGCATCGTGTGCATAGCCATTGCCGTCGAGTTTGAAGGAGTTGGGGGTTGCACCCTTGATTTCCTCACCGTAGTAGTACACATCGAAGGCATCCTTGGCATAACCCTGTCCGATGAGCTTGAAGGTGCTGCCCGATGATCCTTTGATCTCCTTGCCACGGAAGAAGGCACTGAAGTTGTCACGGCTGTAACCCTCGCCCACAACCTTGAAACTTGAGGCTGATGCACCCTTGATCTTCTCACCGTAGTAGTACACATCGAAAGCATCCTTACCATAACCCTCACCAAGATCCTTGAAGGTGGTGGCCGAAGCTCCTGCTATGCGACGGCCTGCAAAGTACACCTCGTTGCGTGTGATCATATAGTCGAGTCTTTCGGGATGGTACTGGCCGTGAAATTCATCGCCGATGTGGTATCCGTTGCCTGGCTGTGGTTCACCGGGATGCATACCTTCACCATGGCCGTGCCCGGGCTGTGGTTCGCCTAGCGTAGCTTGCCCTGGGCCCATGTTGTTGGGCTGGCCTTGCACACGGAAGGTCTGTGGATCTACAAAGCGTAGCACATTGCCATCCAGGTATACATTGTAGCGGTCCTTGGCGTAACCGTAGCCCAACACCTGGAACGACCTTGCATCGGCCTCGCGTATGGTCTTATTGTCGTATGTCACCTTATTGTTCTTTACTGCATACATCGACTGGTATCTCTGTGCGCTCATGCTGGTTGCGAGAGTGAGGAACATAGCTCCCATCCATACTCTCTTTAACATCTTCTTCATCATAGGAAACTTTTTTCTTTTTCTTGTGTTAATACTCGCTTTCATTTGTTTTGTTGCAAAGGTAAGCATAATTTCCTTACGGAGTAGATGAATTTCCCTATTATCTGATAGGAAAATCCCTAAAGGCTCCTCATGCGTCTTTCTACGAATGGAAATACCCTTTACGACCTTTCTTATTAGTCCTCAAAACAGCTTTTGGGTATCTATTGATAATAAAATAGCTATGTTTAGTCATTTTTTTTAGCAAAATACTTTTTCGTTATGTTTAAAAGTATTAATTTTATCGCAATATCTGAAAAACAAACATTTTATTCACCATGGAGTTCAAATCACAAGAGGGTATCTTCGATGCCCGTCAATTGGGTTATCCCAGATTTACGATTCTTGGCATTCAGCATCTTTTTGCTATGTTTGGTGCCACTATTCTTGTACCGGCTCTCACCGGACTTTCAGTTTCCACCACCTTACTTTTTGCCGGACTGGGCACTTTGCTTTTCCATTTCGTTTCCAAGGGAATGGTGCCTGCATTCCTGGGCAGTAGCTTTGCTTTCATCGGAGGCTATCTTTCTGTGAAGCAGATGGGCGTGGATATGGGCATGACTGAGACCTTGGCGCTCGACTATGCTTGCTTCGGTGTGTTGTGTGCAGGATTGGCTTATTTCATCATGGCTGCCCTCATCCGCACCTTGGGTACCAAGAAAGTGCTTCGTTTCTTCCCTCCCGTCGTTACGGGGCCTATGGTGATTGCCATCGGTCTTACGCTTTCGGGTTCGGCCATCACCAATTGCACTTCCAACTGGCTTCTGGCTATCGTTGCCATTGCTGTGGTCATCTGTAGTAGTATATGGGGTAGGGGTGTCATCAAGATCATCCCCATCTTGCTGGGTGTGGTTGTGTCTTATAGCCTAGCTGCTGTGATGGGCGAGGTTGATTTCTCCAGCCTCAAGGATGCTGCGTGGTTTGGTCTGCCTTTTAGTCGTGAGGCCAGTGTCCTTGCCATCTTTGATGATCTGGACAGTACCTTCCTGCTCAGCAGTGTCATTGCCATTGTGCCCATTGCCTTTGCCACCATCATGGAGCATATCGGCGATATGTGTGCCATCTCTTCTACGGTGGGTAAGGACTATCTGGATAAGCCCGGTTTGCACCGCACACTCATCGGCGACGGTCTGGCTACTGCCTTGGCAAGCTGCTTCGGTGCTCCTGCCAACACCACCTATGGTGAGAATACGGGCGTGCTCAATCTCACCCGTGTGTTCGACCCCTCTGTCATTCGTCTGGCTGCTATCTTCAGCATCTTGCTGAGTTTCTGCCCCAAGTTTGCCACTCTCATCGGTCTTATGCCTGCTGCTACCATTGGTGGTGTTAGCCTCATCCTCTATGGTATGATCTCTTCGGTGGGTGTACGCAATCTCGTTGAGTCGCATGTCGATCTCTCAAGCTCGCGCAATGTCTTCGTGGCAGCACTCATCTTGGTACTGGCCATTGGTGTGAAGTATGGTGCAGGCGATAGCATTGCTATTGGTAGCATCCACCTCTCGGGTCTGGCCATTGCAGCTCTCGTGGGTATCGTGCTCAATGCCATCTTGCCTGATAAGTTGGGCATGAAGGTCAAGAGTTTCAACGGCAAGGAGAAGAAACCTTTGACCGATGAGATATAATTCAGAAGTCTCGTTTCCTTTGCTTTTGCAAGGCTCCCCATTATGTCCCGTTCCCTTTGTTTATAACAAAGGACCCTTATAAATTAAATTTTTAATCATCCTTCCCTTTGTCTTAATAAAGGGGCAAAAAAAATACAATCATGAAAAAGCTTTTCTTACTTCCCGTGATGCTGCTTTCTTGTTTGGCAGCCAGTGCACAGTTCAATTTGCAGTTACACTACGACTTAGGTCGTCAGACCAACCCCGATGCTGAGGCTGGCCGTCAGTTGTTCACCGTCACAGCAGAGTATTTCAAGGCCGATGCCTTGGGTTCTACCTACCTCTTTGTGGATATGGATTATCGTGGCAAGGGTCTAGCCAACCAGGGTGCTATTGGTGCATATTGGGAGATGGGTCGCGACTTTACTTTTATCGATAGCGATAAGGGCTTGCACAGCGTCACTGCTCATGTGGAGTACGATGGCGGTCTGAACAATGGTGGCTCGTTCCAGCAGGCTGCATTGGTGGGTCCTGCATGGCAGTGGCACAATAGAGACTTCAGTCGCACCTTCACCCTTCAGGTGATGTACAAGCAGTTCTTCAAGAGTACGGGTTGCAAGGCTTTGTCGAGCTTCCAGGTTACTCCTGTTTGGGGTATGAACTTTGCCAAGAATCTCTTCACCTTCAGCGGTTTTGCTGACCTCTGGTATGGCTACATTCCCAAGTTCGATGCTGATGGTCAGAAGAAGGGACTGGTCTTCCTCACTGAGCCCCAGCTTTGGGTAAATGTGTATGGTAAGGATCGTTCCAACAACAAGTTGAGTGTGGGTACAGAGTGGGAGATCAGCAACAACTTTGTATGGAGTGGCACTTCTCGTAGTGTATTCTTCAACCCCACTGTTGCAATGAAATATACTTTCTAATCCCCCTTTTCTGTAATTCCTCTCCTCGCATTTTCCTTGCGAGGCTCATAGTAATCTTTTCCTCGCGTTTTTCTGCGGGGTCCTTTAAAATGTTTCAGCCTTATGCTTGACAAACTTTTTGGTTTCAAGAAAGAAACCATGACGATAAAGAAGGAGATGATGGGTGGTATCACCACCTTCCTCACCATGGCCTATATCCTTGCTGTCAACCCCGATATTCTTGGTAATACGGGCATGGACAAGGGCGCAATCTTCACTGCAACTGTTGTTTCGGCTGTGCTGGCCACGCTTGTGATGGCTGTCTATGCCAAGTTGCCCTTTGCCCTGGCTCCGGGTATGGGTCTCAATGCGTTCTTTGCTTTCACCATTGTACTCACTATGGGCTACACTTGGCAGTTTGCCCTCACCGCCGTGTTCATGGAGGGACTCATCTTCATCCTCCTCACCCTCACGGGTCTGCGCCAGAAGATTGTCGACTCTATGCCTCTGCTTCTGCGTCGTAGCATCTCGCCGGGTATCGGTTTGTTCATCGCCTTCATCGGTTTGAAGAATGCGGGTATCGTATCGTCCAGCGAGGCCACTTTTGTGACTCTGGGCAACCTCCATTCGCCTGCCGTACTGCTGGCTTGCCTGGGTATCCTCTTGAGTGCAGTCTTGCTCGTCCGCAAGGTTACGGGGGCCTTGCTCATCGGTATCCTCGTCACCACGGTCATCGGTATCCCCTTGGGTGTCACCCATTTCAGTTCGGTGTTGAGCACCCCTCCCAGTCTGGCTCCCATCTTCTGCAAGTTTGAGTGGGGTAGCATCCTCAGTGTCGATATGGCTATCTGTGTGCTCACCTTCCTCTTCATCGATATGTTCGACACCATCGGTACACTCATCGGAGTGAGCAACCGTGCCGGTATGGTCGATGAGCAGGGCAATATCCCCGGTCTTCGCAAGGCATTCATGGCCGATGCCATTGGTACCACTCTCGGTGCTGTACTCGGTACTTCCACCGTCACCACCTATGTGGAGAGTGCTTCGGGTGTCAATGTGGGTGGTCGTAGCGGTCTCACTTCTTTCACTACGGCTCTTTGCTTCCTCGTTTCGCTCTTCCTCGCACCGCTGTTCCTCTCCATTCCCTCCGAGGCTACAGCTCCTGCGCTCGTGCTGGTGGGTGTGATGATGATGCACGACATCCGCAAGGTTGATTTCACCGACTATATCAATGCCATCCCTTGCTTCGTGTGCATAGCATTCATGCCTCTCACTTATAGCATCTCTGATGGTATCCTCATGGGTCTCATTACCTATGTGCTCCTGCATGTCTTCTCTGGTCACTGGAAGGAAGTGGGTGTCGGTTCATACATCTTGGCCGTTCTCTTCATACTCAAGTACGCCTTCCTTTGACTCCGTTCCTTGCGTTTTCAGCAAGGTTCATTCACTTTATAACCTAATCTAACCTCTTTCTACCAATGAAGGTTATCAATCTTAGCGAAAGCAGTTCGGTACTCAATAAGTATATGGCCGAACTCCGTGATATCAATGTTCAGGGCGATCGTAT
Organism: Bacteroidaceae bacterium; assembly: GCA_045629325.1. Classification (GTDB taxonomy): domain Bacteria; phylum Bacteroidota; class Bacteroidia; order Bacteroidales; family Bacteroidaceae; genus Physcousia. The sequence continues at coordinate 58,609 of JAZQQX010000020.1, forward strand.
GCGTTTTCGTCAGAATATCATGCGCATAGGTCATGTTGAGGCCTATGAGATTAGTAAGTTCTTGAGTTATAGTACCAAGTTGGTACAGACGCCTCTCGACACCTGTGAGGTCAACACTTACGACGACGATGTGGTCATCGGTACTGTCTTCCGTGCCGGACTGCCTTTGCACCAGAGTTTTCTGGACATCTTCGACGAGGCTGGTAATGCCTTTGTTTCGGCCTATCGTTACTACAAGGACCGTGAGATGAATCAAGTGGGCATCAAGATTGAGTATTGTGCTTCTCCCTGCCTCGATGGCAAGACGCTCATCCTTGTCGATCCCATGCTTGCCACGGGTGGCAGTATGGAGTTGGCCTACGAGGCACTCAAGACCAAGGGCACGCCTGCCCGTCTGGTTATGGCTTGTGTCATCGCCGCCCAGCATGGTGTCGACACCTTGCAGAAGGCTTTCCCTTCCGACGATGTGGTCCTCGTGTGTGGTGCCATCGATCCTGTGCTCAACGATCACAAGTACATTGTTCCCGGCTTGGGCGATGCGGGTGACCTCATGTATGGTGATAAGTTATAGCATCAACCTTTTGCAGGCTTGGCCTCTCGCACTTTTCGTTTGATCCGTTCTGTTCGACGAATTATATTTCGTCGTACTTAACTACCTAAAAAACATATAGATGAATTTTCTTGAAGAAAAAATACTCTCCGACGGAGTGATCAATCCGGGCAATGTGCTCAAGATTGACAATTTCCTCAACCATCAGATCGACATTGATGTGATGCGTCAGGTTGCCTATGAGTTCAAGCGTCGCTTCAAGGGCAAGATGGTGAACAAGATTCTCACCATCGAGGCGAGTGGCATTGCCATTGCTACCCTCGTGGCTGATCTCTACGATGTACCGGTTGTCTTTGCCAAAAAGGGCGAGACGGCCAACTGTACCGACGACAAATATGTCTCGCAGGCCTATTCTTTCACGCACAAGCGCAACAATCAGATTTTTGTGAGTCGTCCTTATCTCACGGCGGATGACAAGGTGCTCATCGTCGACGATTTCCTGGCCGACGGCGAGGCTTGTCATGCGCTCATCGACCTTGTCAATCAGGCTGGTGGCGAGGTGGTTGGTATTGGCATTGCTGTGGAGAAGGGGCAGCAGAAGGGTGGCAAACACTTGCGTGAGGAGGGCTACCATCTGGAGTCTATTGCCATCATCGAGAGTATGGACTATGAGACTCAGAAGATCGTATTCCGCACCCCCCAATCCTAAATCCCCCAATTGTGCATTATATCAAAGCATGGCCTCAATTGTGAATTATACATTGTGAATAATTATGAGTAATCTTTATCAGTTAGACGGTCGCGTACCGGTTCTTCAGGCCATTCCTTTTGGTCTGCAACATGTGCTGGCGATGTTTGTCAGCAACATCACACCTATTATTATATTGGCCAATGTCGTTGGTTTGGAGCATGGCCTCAGTGCCTCACTCATCCAGAACTGTATGATTATTGCCGGTATCGGTACACTCATACAGCTTTATCCCATCTGGCGCATCGGCTCGCGCTTACCCATTGTCATGGGTATCAGTTTCACCTTCCTCTCTCTTGCGATTGTCATTGCCACCAGTCAGGGTATGGGCACGCTGATGTGTGCGGTCGTTATCGGTGGTATCGTGGAGGGCATTTTGGGCTTGTTTCCTAAGTATTGGACCAAGCTCATCCCTCATGTCGTGGCTGCTACGGTAGTTACGGCCATCGGTTTCTCTCTGTTGCCTATTGGTGCCAACTCCTTTGCGGGTGGTCAGGGCGCAGCCGATTTCGGTTCGGCCAACAATTGGATTGTGGGTACGGTGACGCTGTTGGCTTGCCTCATCACACAGGTGCTTGCTCGTGGCATCCTGCGCTCACTCTCTGTGCTCGTTGGTCTCGTGGTGGGCTATATCACTGCCGTATGCATGGGCATGGTCGATTTCTCTGGTCTCAGTGGTGTGGGCATCGTCGCACTTCCCACCTTCATGCCTTTTAGTCTGGAGTTTGACCTGGGTGCCACCATTTCTATCATTGCCATCTTCCTCGTGTCGGCCACCGAGACCATCGGTGACACCAGTGCGCTGGCCAATGGTGCTCTGGGTCGCAATCCTCATAAGTCGGAGCTCGGCGCAGCAGTGGCTTGCGATGGTTTTGTGAGTAGCATTGCCGGACTCTTCGGTTGTACCCCCATCACCTCGTTCAGTCAGAATGTAGGTTTAGCAGCCATGTCGAAGGTAGTCAATCGCTTCACCATCGCCACTGGAGCATGCATCATGATTCTGGGAGGTATCTTCCCCGTCATTGGTACCCTTCTTACCACTATTCCTCAGGCCGTACTGGGAGGATGCACGGTGATGATGTTCGGATCCATCCTCTTTGCAGGTTTCAATATGATGTCACGCTGTGGCTTCTCACAGCGCAACATGGTCATTGCATCCCTCTCGCTCAGTGTAGGTCTCGGTTTCACCCAGGCCACACAGATGTTCTCCATCTTCCCCCAGATTGTCCAGACCGTCTTTGCAGAGAACTGCGTAGCCGTCGTTTTCGTTCTTGCCGTCGTGCTCAATCTCGCATTGCCAAAGGATATGGAGTAGGCAATCTCCGATCTCGTATTGCCGAAGGATATGGATTAAGTCATTCTCCTGTGATAAAGATAACAAAAGCCGTCCCGGTGAGGGGACGGCTTTGTTTGTTCTATTAAATGGTTAATCGCTTACTTCTTATATGAGGGGCATATCGTGCTCCTTACATGTCTTTCTCATTTCCTCGGGCCAGATGGATGCCTGTACCTCACCGATGTGTGCCTTGTGGAGGAGTACCATGCAGAGTCTGCTCTGACCTATACCGCCACCGATAGAGAGGGGCAGGGTGTCGGAAAGGAGGCGCTTGTGGAAATAGAGCTCCTGACGCTCTTCCTTACCTTGCATCTTGAGCTGGCGGAGCAGCGCTTCCTTGTCCACGCGGATACCCATGCTAGAGAGCTCTATGCTACGGCACAATGTGGGATACCAGATGAGCAGATCGCCATTGAGACCGAGGAAGCCGTCCTCGTTGGGAGTGGTCCAGTCATCGTAGTCGGGTGCACGCAGGTCGTGCTCCTTACCATTGGAGAGCTTACCACCAATGCCCATGATGAACACGGCACCGTACTCCTTGCAGATGGCATCCTCGCGCTCCTTCTCGGTCATGTCGGGATACATCTGCAGGAGTTCCTCACTGTGAATGAAGTGGATATCTTCGGGCAGGAAGTGCTGAAGCTGAGGATAGGTCTCGCAGATATAGAACTCGGTGCGCAGTATGGCGCTATAGATCTTATTGACAATCTTCTTAAGGAAGGCAATGTTGCGCTGTTCGGCCGTCATGGTACGCTCCCAGTCCCACTGGTCCACATAGAGCGAGTGTATGTTGTCCAGTTCCTCGTCGGCACGGATGGCATTCATGTCGGTGATGATGCCAAAGCCAGGCTGCACCTGATATTCAGCCAGTGTCAGTCGCTTCCATTTAGCAAGCGAATGCACCACCTCAGCGGTAGCCTCGTTCATATCCTTGATGGGGAAGTTCACTGCACGCTCTATGCCATTGAGGTCATCGTTGATACCCAGTCCGCGAAGCACGAAGAGGGGAGCGGTGACACGGCGCAGACGCAGTTCGGTGCTCAAACTTGACAGGAAAAAATCCTTCACACGCTTGATAGCAAGTTCAGTCTCCTTGAGGTTGAGAATAGCCTGATACCCATCAGGTTTTATCAATTTGCTCATAATCTTTTTGCCTATTATTTACAATTTGTCCTGCAAAGGTACGCTTTTTTTATGAATTTGCAAGCATTTTGGGCGAATATTTTATCAAATTGACAAATTCGACATGTAAGAGTTAATAATTGGTACCTACGGAAATGGTGTATAATACTTCCTTATCACACGAAACCCACAGGAACAAAATTTTGTTGTTCCTCAAAACCTAGCAAAAAAGCGTGGGAATGTTTGGATATCTCGCGCGTATTCCCTATTTTTGTATAATCATCCCGATATGGAGATGAAAGAATCATCCTTTTAGGCATGGAAAAACAACAGACACTACTGAAAGAAAGGACCCGGGCGAGAGTGGCTGAGCCCCGACGCTACCGGGTGATACTGCACAATGACGACTTCACGACGATGGATTTTGTGGTGAAGGTGCTCAAGAGTGTGTTTTTCAAGGACGACGCAGAGGCAGAGCGACTCATGCTGACCGTACACCGTCAAGGTCAGGCCGTAGCAGGTGTGTATCCTAAGGACATCGCACAAAGCAAGGTACAGAAGGTCACGAAGATGGCTCGGGAAGAAGGATTCCCGCTGAAACTAACTATAGAACCCGAGGAACAATGATAGAACAAGATAACTTTCTGAAAAGTGCCATAGATCGAGCTGTGAGGTTTGCCCAGCAAGGGCGAATGGAGTTTGTGTGCCCAGAGATGCTGTTAAAGTTCATGGCAGAGCAGTTGCCCTTCGACCTCTCCCTCAGCGAGATGAATGCCGATACCGACGGGCTTCACATGGCGCTCAAAGGCTACATGGACGACCTGGAACGCGTGCCCGAATATCAGGAGTATGTGCTGACCGGATCGGCACAGTTTGACCGTATGATGAACCTCGCCCTACAGATAGCTCTGCAGAGTGATTCCAATAAGTTGGGCGTGCCCCATGTGGTGAAAGCCTTGCTCGAGATGGAAGACAGTATGGCCTGCGATGTGTTGATGTTGGCTGTGGACGGTGATGTGGGCCAGTTTCTGGCAGAACTAACCTACAACTACAACTTCGGTACAGACGAAGCCACCGATGCTGATGACACAGGCACGGATGGTGGGCAGGAAGAGCGCCGTGAACCCTGGCGACAATGGGTGCTGTGCATGACCGACCACCTCGACCAGCACAATCCCCTCATTGGAAGAAACGACGAACTGGATCGCACCTTGCAAGTGCTCTGCCGGAAGGAGAAGAACAACCCCCTGCATGTGGGCGAGGCCGGAGTGGGTAAGACCGCCCTGGTGTGGGGACTGGCAGAGAGGTTGGCCCAAGGCGATGTGCCCGAGCGCCTCAAGGGATGCCGTATCTATGAGCTCGACCTGGGCGGACTGCTCGCCGGGGCACAGTTCAGAGGCGACTTTGAGAAGCGTATCAAGACCATCATGGAAGGCATAGCTCAGGAAGGCAACGCCGTGGTGTATATCGACGAGATACACAATCTTGTGGGAGCCGGACAGACCGGTGATGGCAGTATGGATGCCTCGCAGATGCTTCGCCCCTATATGGAGCGCGACGACATACGCTTTATCGGTAGCACCACCTATCAGGACTACAACCGCTACATGAGCAAGCATCGCGGACTAACCCGACGCTTCCAGCAGATAGAGATAGCCGAACCCTCGGCAGAGGAGTGCGTGCTCATACTGCAAGGTTTGAAGGGACACTATGAGCAGTTCCACCACCTTAGTTATGCAGAGGGCGTGATGGCGTATGCCGTGGAGATGAGCCAGAAGTACATCAGCGACCGTTTCCTGCCCGACAAGGCCATTGACCTTATCGACGAGGCCGGAGCCAGCGTGGAGATGCGCAGGGGCAAGAAGGTGAAGAAGGAAGACATAGACAAGGTGCTGATGAAGGTGTGCAAGGTACACGCAGAGGCACTCAAGACCCAGAGCAACGCTTCGCTCAAGACTCTGCAGAAGCGCATGAAAGCACAGATATACGGTCAGGATGAAGCCATAGCGCGGGTGGTGGCCAGCGTAGAGATGGCCAAGGCCGGACTGCTGGAAGACACCAAGCCCCTAGCCAGTCTGCTCTTTGTGGGGCCTACGGGTGTGGGCAAGACCGAGGTGGCGAAGGTACTTGCCCAGGAGTTGGGCATCGAGCTGGTGCGCTTCGACATGAGCGAATACACCGAGAAGCACACCGTGGCCAAGCTCATCGGTTCGCCTGCCGGTTATGTGGGCTATGAGGACGGCGGTCTGCTCACCGATGCCATACGCAAGCATCCCAACTGCGTACTCCTTCTCGACGAGATAGAGAAGGCCCACGCCGACATCTACAACATACTGTTGCAGGTGATGGACTACGCACGCCTCACCGACAACCGTGGTAACAAAGCCGACTTCCGCAATGTGATACTGCTCATGACGAGCAATGCCGGAGCACAGTATGCCTCGCAGGCCAGTGTGGGCTTTGGCGGTGGTGTGAGCATGGGAGAAGCCATGATGGCACAGGTGAAGAAGACCTTCAAACCAGAATTTATCAACCGCCTCTCGGGTACCGTGATCTTCCACGACATGGACCGCACTATGGCATCGCTCATCCTCACGAAGAAACTGCGCCAGCTCGAAAGCAAGTTGCAGACGAAGGGCGTGACGCTGGAACTGACAAAGCAGGCCCGCGAATGGTTGGTGGACAAAGGATTCACCCGCCAGTATGGCGCCCGTGAGATGGATCGCGTACTTCAGCAACATCTTTCTACGCTCCTCATGCGCGAGATACTTTACGGTGGTCTGCAGAAGGGTGGCAAGGCGCACATCACCCTCGACAACGACAACCTCAAACTCGTAAATCCATAGTATGATATTCCTTTTAGACGACAATGAAAAGGAACCCACCTTCCCCGACCCACGACTGGGCGAGGACGACGGTATATTTGCCGTGGGAGGCGAATTGAGCATAGACCGCCTCCTGCTGGCCTACAGCAATGGCATCTTCCCATGGTATCCTTATAAGGAAGATGTGATACAGTGGTGGTGCCCGATGGACCGCTTTGTGATATTCCCCAGTGAGATACACATCTCGCACTCCATGCGTACTCTGCTCAACAAGCAACGCTACACTATGACCATCAACAAAGCTTTCGAGGAGGTGATAAAGCATTGTGGTGACCTGCGCAAGGACCAGGAAGGGGCATGGCTCGGACCGGCTGTGACGGAAGCCTACACCGAACTCTACCGCCAGCACTTTGCCTGCAGTGTGGAGGTGTGGGACGGCGAAGAACTGGTGGGAGGCCTCTATGGCGTGAACCTCGGTCGGTGCTTCTTCGGAGAGAGCATGTTCTCCCTCGTGCCCAGTGCCAGCAAACTCGCCCTCATCCATCTGGCACAGACGCTCGAGAGGGTGGGGGGCGTGATGATCGACTGTCAGTTTGAGACACCTCATCTGCTCACCATGGGTGGGCGACATATCTCCTACGATGAATATATGGAATATGTACGCATGGAATAAATACCCCTTTGGAGAAAGGCAAAAGGCAAGGAAGAAAGAGAGCAGATGTCAAAAAAATGTTTTTAAGTTTGCTCCTTTGTTTTTTTATGTTTAACTTTGCTGTCTCTTACGGCAAAAGTCGTACAGAGCCTATATCAAGGCCTCGTAGCTCAGTTGTATAGAGCATCAGATTCCGGTTCTGAGTGTCGCGGGTTAGAGTCCCGCCGGGGTCACAAGTAAAATCGTCGAGCGTCGAGCGAAGACTCGCCCCCCCCTTAACGCTCAACGCTCAACTCTCGACTCTCAACCTTCAACGCCATGCACATCGCAATAGCAGGAAATATAGGTAGTGGAAAGACGACACTCACGGAGATGCTCGCGCGCCATTATGGGTGGGAGCCTCGCTTTGAGGCTGTGAGCTACAATCCCTATCTGGAGGACTTCTATGCCGACATCAAGCGGTGGTCCTTCCCCCTGGAGGTGTATTTTCTGAAGGAAAGATTTAAGGATATCCTGGAGATCAACAAGAGCAATCATGCTATCATACAGGACCGTAGCATCTTCGAAGGCGTGTATGTGTTTGTGGCCAACAACTATGCCCAGGGCAATCTCTCAGAGCGCGACTATGAGACCTTCATGGAACTCTTTGAGCAGATGATGGGGATGGTGAAGGAGCCCGACCTCATGATCTACCTGAAAGCCAGTGTGTCACACCTCGTGGCCAACATACAGAAGCGCGGACGAGAGTATGAACAGAGCATCCAGATAGACTATCTCAAGGGTCTCAATCAACGCTACGATGACTTCATATTCAATAAATACAAGGGCAAGGTGCTCACGATAGAAGTTGACGGACTGGACTTCCTGCATCGCAGAGAAGATTTCGCACAGATCGTGGACAAGGTGAATGCAAGGCTCTTTAATATGTTTGAATAAACCCCACTAAACTTTCAACGCTCAACACTCATGCACATCGCAATAGCAGGTAACATAGGAAGCGGAAAGACAACGCTTACCAAGATGCTCGTAAAGAGATACGGTTGGACACCCCAGTTCGAACCCGTAGATGTGAATCCCTATCTGGAAGATTTCTATGCCGATATGAGTCGGTGGAGCTTCAATCTTCAGGTGTATTTCCTCAACAAGCGATTTCGCGATGTGGTGGAGATCAGCAAGAGCGATGCCTCCATCATACAAGACCGCACGATATTTGAGGACGCCCGTATCTTTGCGCCCAATCTGCACGACCAGGGCTATATGAGCGACCGTGACTTTGAGACCTACAGCGAACTCTTCGACCTGATGATGTCGCTCGTGGGACTTCCCGACCTCATGATCTATATACGCTCCACCATACCCAACCTCATCTCGCAGATAGAGAAGCGCGGACGAGAGTATGAGCAGACCATCCGTATAGACTACCTTACGGGTCTCAACAAGCGATATGAGGATTGGATAAAGGACTATCCCGGAAAACTTATCATCGTGGATGGAGACACCATGAAGTTTGAGTCAAATCCCGAGGATTTCAAACGCATCACCGATATGATCGATGCACAATTGTTTGGCTTGTTTACTTAATTAATCTTGAATTCGATTAATTTGATTTAGGCACCTTTGACTGTTGTCAAAAGTGCCTAAAATATTTTAATTACATGTTATCTTTGTACCACTCTACGATGTTGGTGTAGAGGAAGTTGCGTGTGTTGCCACCCATGAGGAAGTGATTGCGGTTGGTGAAGACCAGTTGCTTGAAGTTGGTCTTGTTGGCCTGCACGAGTGCCTCCACATATTCGGCCATGTTGCGGAAGTGAACATTGTCGTCGGCCATACCGTGGCAGAGGAGCACCTTGCCCGAGAGTTGGGGAGCTCGGCTGATGCAACTCTCATCGTAGCCTTCTGCATTCTCTCCGGGTGTACGCATGAAGCGCTCGGTATAGACACTGTCGTAGTAGCGCCAGCAGGTGGGAGGCGCTACAGCTACACCAGCAGAGAAGACAGGACGCCCCTCCGACATAGACATCAGTGTATTGAAACCACCAAAGCTCCAGCCCCAGATACCGATACGCTTGGCATCCACATAAGGCAGGCTCTGCAGATAGAGTGCCGTCTCCACCTGATCCTTAGCCTCGAGCACACCGAGATGGAGGTAGGTCTGCTTCTCAAACTTAGCACCACGGCCACCCGTGCCACGACCATCGACACAGACAGAGATGAAGCCCTGCTCACCCATGTACTGCTCAAGCGAAGCACTACCACAGTTGCCAATGTTCCACATATCCTTCACCTCCTGACTGCCAGGACCGCCATACTGCGTCATGATGACGGGATACTTCTTGGAAGCATCGAAATTCCATGGCTTGATGATGAAGCCGTTGAGCTCCACGCCCTCGCTGGTCTTGAAGGTGAAGAACTCCTTCTTGCCTATATTCTTGGTGGAGAGCAACTGAAGCAACTCCTTGTTGTCCTCAAGCACACGCAGAGTCTTACCATTGGCATCGCACACCTGATAGAGAGGAGGGCAGTCGATGCTACTGTAGGTGTTGACAAAATACTTGTAGGAGGTGCTAAACATAGCACTATTGGTGCCCACGCGCTGGGTGAGTCGGGTCACCTTGCCCTTGGCATCGGTACGGTACACGGCAGAGCGGAGCGGACTGTCCTCGTTGCTCGAATAGTAGAACGAACCTGTCTTCTCATCGTAGCCGTAGAAGTCGAGTACCTCAAACTTACCTTTCGTCACTTGACGGCGGAGGTTGCCATTGAGGTCGTACTGGTAGAGATGATTCCATCCGTCGCGCTCAGAGCAGAAGACGAAGCCACCCGGTATCATCGTGATGCTCTCGTACATATCCTCTGTGATGTAAGGTGTCACCTCGTCGCGCACCACCATCTTACACTCGCTACTACGAGGATTGGCCATGTAGATGTCCATGCGGTCCTGATGGCGATTGAGGGTGAAGATGGCCAGTTTGGCAGGGTCGGAGGTGAACTTGATGCGGGGGATATAGTCCTCCTCGCCCAGTCCGAGTTTCATCTCGCGTATCACTCTGCTCTTGATGTCAAAGGTGTGAACGCTCACCTTACTGTTGCGTGCTCCCGCAATGGGATACTTGTAAAGATACTGCCCCGGATACTCCGCATATTCAGGCATCTCGGGGTACATACCCTTGTAGAGAGGGAAACCATAGACGGGCACCTCCGACTCATCGTAGCGGATCCATGCCAGCATGGTGTTGTCGGCATTGAAGTCGAAAGAGCAAGAGGTGACAAACTCCTCCTCGTACACCCAGTCGGGCTTACCGTTGATGATCTTGTTGAACTCACCATCCTTGGTGACCTGCACCTCAGCATTGTTGAAGAGCAACTTGACAATGAAGAGATTGCCCTCGCGCACAAAGCCTACCATGGTGCCGTCGGGACTCCAGCGAGGCGTCTCCTGCGGACCACCGTCGCTCAGCGGTTCGAGCGTGTGGTTGCGCACATTGTAGATGTAGTACACTGCCGTATGTGAGCGTCGATAGATACTCTTCGTCTGGGTGCGAATGAGGATGTTCTGCTCATTGGGACTCATGAGATAGCCGTCGATAGAACTGATATGCGCACTGCCCTTGGTGTTGTCCACATCAAAGAGCACGGCCGTCTGCTCACCGCTACGGAAACTGTAGGCCACGATGCGCTTACCCTGCTCGATACGCGCAAAAGACTCACCGTCGGCAAGAGGATTCATTCCATATACTCCCTTGGGACTATATACTCCGTTGGCTACATCCTTGATAGTCAGGTCTTCACCAGCAAGCATCGAGATGCATGAGAGAGAAGTGAGGATCATAAGAAATATTCTTTTCATTGTCGTGATGTTATTAAGGCCTCGTGGAGAAACACGAGGAACGGTTTTTAAAAGGACTTGTAGAGCTGTCGCTTTCTACTTTCACGGCAAAGTTACGCAAAAATATCGTCATAGGAGCAAGAATGTGGGATTTTTTGTCTAACTTTGTCGGAATGAAAGAATATGGTACATGGCTGAAGGAACAATTGGGCGTGAAGGTGCAAAAGATATCCATCAACGCCGGTTTTACCTGTCCCAACCGTGATGGACGGGTGGGGTATGGCGGATGTACCTTCTGCAACAACCAGACCTTCAATCCCGACTACTGTTCCAACGAGAAGAGCGTGGCGCAACAGTTGGATGAGGGCAAGGCCTTCTTCCGGAAGAAATATCCCGAGATGAAGTATCTGGCCTATTTCCAAGCCTATACCAGCACCTATGGCACGCTGGAACACTGCAAGGCCCTGTATGAGGAAGCCTTGGCCGTGGAGGATGTGGTAGGACTTGTTGTAGGCACACGACCCGACTGCATGCCCGACGATCTTCTCGACTACTTGACAGAGCTCAACCGTCGCACCTTCCTTATCGTGGAATATGGCGTAGAGAGTGCCAACGACGAAACTTTGCAACGCATCAATCGCGGACACACCTGGGCACAGAGCGTGGAGGCTATCCGCAAGACGGCAGCGAGAGGAATAAGGGTGGGTGCACACATCATCCTCGGACTGCCAGGCGAGAGTCGCGACGAACTGATGCGTCAGGCCGATGAGATAGCACGCCTCCCTATCACCACGCTCAAGCTCCATCAACTGCAGATCATCAGGGGCACGAAGATGGCCTCCGAATATGAGCTGAATCCCTGGCCTATGCCAAGCGTGGAAGAGTATATCGACCTTGTGCTGGAGTATGTGGACCACCTGCCCCAATCGCTCATCCTCGAGCGTTTCGTGTCGTCCTCGCCTGCCTCGCTGCTCGTCGCTCCACGATGGGGATTGAAAAATTATGAGTTCACGGCTTTGGTGCGTAAGAGAAAAAATGCTAACTTTGTAAAATGATAGGGACAAGTCCTTCATAAATACCGTTTGACCAAAACAATAATCATAAATCAATAACCAAAACTGAACTTCAGTCAGTTTAACCAAAAAACAACAATAATATGAGAAAAACACTGCTCGCCATGCTTTTGGCGCTACTCTGCCTCGGTGCACCTCAATGTGTTAAGGCTCAAAAGATTAAGGAAGCCAAGGATGTGCTGAATCTCATCGAGAAAGTGAATGACTACTGGCAAGCTCACAACACGCCTTATTGCCGTGGTTTCTGGGACAATGCCGCTTACTTCACAGGCAACATGGAGGCGTACAAGTTGACCGGCAAGGCCTCTTACTACGACTACAGCGACAAGTGGTGCCGTCACAACGAATGGAAGGGTGCCAAAAGCAACGACAAGAAGAACTGGAAGTACCAGACCTACGGAGAGGGCAATGACTTCGTGCTCTTCGGTGACTGGCAGATTTGCTTCCAGACCTACATCGACATGTACAACCTCGTTCCTGCCGACTACAAGGTAGCTCGTGCCAAGGAGGTTATGGCATACGAGTGCCAGATGGAAGACAATAAGTTCTGGTGGTGGGCCGATGCTCTCTATATGGTGATGCCCGTGATGACGAAGATGTACAACCTCACCGGTGATGTGATGTACCTTGACAAGCTCCATGAGAACTTCCTCTGGAGCGACTCCCTGATGTGGGACAGCGAGGCACAGTTGTACTATCGTGACGGCAAGTATATCTGGCCCAAGGTGAAGACCTCATGCGATGGCGGTAAGAGCTTCTGGGCCCGTGGTGACGGATGGGTGCTGGCCGGACTGGCAAAGGTGCTCGCCGATATGCCCAAGGACTATAAGGGTCGTGACATTTTCGTTAAGCGATTCCAGCAGTTGGCTGAAGGCGTGGCTCGTTGTCAGCGCCCCGACGGTTACTGGAGTCGTTCTATGCTTTGCGAAGGTGATGCACCCGGTCCTGAGACCTCAGGTACAGCCTTCTTCTGCTACGGTTTGGAGTGGGGTGTCAATCACGGTTACCTGTCAAAGGAGAAGTTTGGTCCCGTTATCGAGAAGGCTTGGGGTTATCTGCGTGTGACAGCTCTGCAGGCTGATGGTAGCATCGGTTATGTACAGCCCATCGGCGAGAAGCCCGATCCTACAAAGACCGTCAACGAGAAGTCTCAGGCTCCCTTCGGTACCGGCGCTTGGTTGCTCGCCGCTTGCGAGCGCGTGCGCTATCTTGAGGGTTCGGCCAAGGCTCAGGATGTGAAGCCCGGTCAGCCCGGTATAGCTAGTGGTGGCAAGCAACTCAGTGTGACCAAGACCATCAAGAACCCCACCAGTGTGGAGCGTCAGGATGTGATAGAACTCAAAGGAAATGAGGTGTTTGGTGCACTCGGACTTGTAGGTGGCCGTCAGATTGTCATCACCGATGGCGATCAGGTGGAGGTGCCTTATCAGTTGACACGTGACGGTAATATCCTCGTACAGGTGTTTGTAGCTCCCAAGGGTAGCACTACCTTATATATATATAAAGGTGAGCCCCGCCAGTATCGTCTGGATTGCAATGGTCGTATCTACCCCAACCGAGAGGATGACCTCACCTGGGAGAACGACAAGAACGCTTGGCGCTTCTACGGTCCCAAGATGCACAACAAAGGTGTGAATGGCTTTGATACCTTCACGAAGAATGTGACCTATCCCATACAGGACAAACTCTACCAGAGCGAACTGGGTTCGTATGCGCTCAATGAGAACTTGAAGAAGCAGAACCGTGGCGGAGAGTGGAACCAGCTCCATCGCGACAACTACACCTATCACCGCAACCGTGGTGAGGGTATGGATGCTTACACCGTGGGTGCTACCTTGGGTGCCGGTGCTCCTGCCCTGATGAATGGCAACGAACTCATCCTGCCCGATGTCTATGAGAAGGCAGAGATCATAGAGAACGGTCCTCTGCGCTTCCGTGTGATGCTCACTATGTATGAGCAGAATGGTATCCAGGAGGTGCGCAACATCACACAGGACAAGGGCAATCACCTTGCTCATGTCCAGGTGGCCTATATGAAGAAGGGTGGCATGGAGCAGAACTATGCCTGTGCCGGTATCGTCGTGCATGAGAGCCAGCCCGATGCTTATGTCATCAATCAGAAGGTGGGCTACATCGCTTATGCTGATGCCCTCGACACACCCAAGGGGCAGAACGGCCAGCTCTACATTGCCTGCCTTTTCCCCAACAGCAAGACAGTGAAACTCAGTTACCTCCCCATGCAGGAGAAGAAGAGCGGTGCTGTGGGTCATGTCATCGGTCAGACCAAGCTCGCTAAGCCTACCGTGGCAGAAGATACGATGCTCGTCACAGGTTTCGACTACTATGTGGGATCGGCATGGAGCAAGTATGATGTGCCCAACATGAAGGTGTGGGAGGCATTGCTCCAGGGCTATGCAGAGCAACTGAATACGCCTCTCGTCGTAGAGTAAGAATTATTTCCGAAAAATATCGCAAAGAAAGTGATGGCACGGATTGCACTTCGCAGTTCGTGCCATTTCTGTATCAACGCTCCCCGTTGACCTTCGGTCGAGCCCGCTCTTGCTCGGCAGAGCATTTAAGCGAGCTTAATGTTCTGCTCTCGCTTAATCACGGCCTTCATCGTTCACCGCTTACGCATGAAGTTGAGTCCCGTATAGAGATTGAGGGTGAAGAAAGCGTTGCGCATGGAGAGGTCCTTGTAGCGATAGTTGAAGTGATGGGCGATGAGGCTCAATCCGGCATAGTGGTGCGCATTGTTCCACACGATGCCAAAGCGACCAGTGACATCGAAGTTGACATTGCCCCTCGATATGAAGAAGTTGCGCATGAGTTCGTTGGGCAGGTTTGTACTCTCCTCGTTGTCCTCAACCCAGAGCGAGCGGTGAGTACGCTTGTAGCCAACGGATGGAGCCACATCGATGCTCATGAGCCAGTTGCGACGAAACACCCAGTTGTAGGCGTAGCCAACGGAGAAACTATAGTCCATGAAGTCCATCTTGGCCGTCTGGAAGGGATTGGCACCCTGCATCTCGGGCAGTTGTTGCTCGAGGCGCTGACAGTCGATGTCGATGCTATGCTTCGTGATGCCCAGACCAAATTTCCACGAACCGGCACTCCTTCGCTGTACAGTGCTCTGCGAGAAGGCCGCAGGCAGGGAGAAATGACGATGATTGGCAATGTAGTACACATTGGCTCCCGTCATCGACACATGGATGCCCTCCATCTGTGTGCCATAATAGGATGAGAGATCGATGGGATGGTCATTGTTTTTCAGTCCGTTGGCACGACGCAGTGTGAAGTCGTTGCCCGTACGGCGATAGAAGAGGTCTGCCCCAAGCATACTGCTGTAGAGCGACAGTTCAAACTCTGTCTTGCTACTCTTCTGCTTGCCTATGGTGGTCACATCGAAGGTGTAGCCGAAGAAGATGAACCGCCAACCAAGATAAGGACCGATCTTCATGCCTGGACGCGAACCGAATGAAAGGGTGGAGAGATTGGTTTTGTCACGCAAGGCAAACTTCTCCGAGGTGGTGGTGCCCTGCATCATCACGGTCCAGTTGTAGCGGTTGGGTTCAATGTAAAGGGTGTCGTACTCATCGAAAGCCTTGATGAAGCGCACGAAGATGTTGCGCGACTCACGCAGTTTCTCCCTCGTATTGAGCGTGCTGTCGGCATGCAGTTGGCGCAACTGACTGACAGGGTGCAAGTCCTCATTGACCTGCGAGAAAGCCGACAAGGAACAAAAGGCAAGGAGGAGAAAAATGAGCCTGCACATCATCGGGGGAGAGGGGGAGGAAAACTACAGTTTGCGAAGGATGCGGTCCATCACCCAGTTGACTCCTGTACCCGACACGCTGTCGCAAGTACAGGTGTTGGTGCCTTGCAGTTCCTCCACGATACACTGAATGAGAGGTAGCTGCACATGGTCCGGATTGGGCACCACGATTTCCTCTCGGCCCGTGAGGCTGTGGAGTGCAATGGGTTCGTAGGTAAATACGGAGAAGCAAATCTGTCCCTTCGTACCGATGAGTTCGATACGGTCGGTCTTGGCACTCTCATGTGCGGCAAAGCACCACGACCCAGAGCCTGGCAGATGGTTGTGGAACATGAAACATGCACTCACCGTATCCTCCGTTTGATAGAGTCCGCCACGATTGTCGCTGAAGCCGTGAACACGCGTGATAGGACCAAACATCATCTGCAGGAGGTCGAGCTGGTGAGGCGCAAGGTCGTAGAAATATCCACCTCCGGCAATGTCCTTCTGCACACGCCAGGGCAGGTCCTGCTTGTTGTAGTCAAGGTCGCGAGGAGGAGCCGCAAAGCGTATCTGCACATTCATCACCTCGCCGATGGCCCCGTTGTCCACCAGTTCCTTCACCTTCTGGAAGTAAGGCAGATATCTGCGGTAGTATGCCACATAGCACTTCACGCCAGTCTCTTCAGAAACATGGTTGATGCGCTGGCAGTCCACATAGGAGGCAGCGAGAGGTTTTTCGATATAAACCGGTTTGCCTGCCTTCATGGCCATGATGGCATAGGTGGCATGAGAAGATGGGGGAGTGGCTATATAGACGGCATTCACTTCAGGGTCGCTCACCAGTCGCATGGCATCGTCGTACCAATGAGGTATGCCATGACGCTCTGCATACGAGCGTGCCTTGTCCCTGTTGCGACTCATCACGGCCACCACGCGCGAACCAGGTATCAGTCCGAAGGCAGGTCCGCTCTTCTTCTCCGTGGCCTCTCCACATCCTATGAATCCCCAGCGTATCTCTTTCATATCTTGCAGATAAGACGATTAATGTGGTTTGTTTATGCTTTGTGTAATCTAATTAAAGACTTGCTTTTAATTAAAGAAATTCCAACTTACACCCCAGTGAATGGTCATGGGATTGAGTGGGTAGTGAGGTGCGAGGAACATGCGTCCGGTGCCCGCATTGGCGTGGTTGACTGCCACATATATTCGGCAACGCTTGAGGTGAAGGTTGGCGTAGGCATTGACGATGGGGTAGTTGCCACACTTGATGCGAGGCTTGTTGGCATCCTGTATGGCAAACTGGCCAATGGTGGGTGCGTAGTCGGGCGCATAATACTTCGTGAAGTAACGGATGTCACCACCAATCTCTACACGCAACACCTTGGCAAAGCGGAAGAGCAGGTAGAGGTTGGAGTAGATGTTGACCGTAGGCAAAGGCAGAATGTCCTGATTGCTACTGGTCTGATAAGTCACCTCGTTCTCCCAGTTGAGAGGTCCCACCTTCACATCCTGCTTCAGCGTGGCGCTGAAAACCTGAATGTTGCCACTGTGTTGCATGGAAGTGATGTTGTGACTGTAGTCCGTATTGTTCACCGACTCTGTATTGACCTTCGGCAGGAGCGTCTTGTTAACGGCAAAGTAAGCATAGTTGGTCACATTCTCCAACCCTACGCGGAGCGCTGTGCGAGATCGCTTGTTGGAGAGCGTACCTTCGATGCGGGTACGCAGTTCCTGCTTCGCATCCTTGTCCCACCAGGTAGAGCGTGAGTGATAGTGCTCCATGTAGAAGTCGGGCGTGAGGTTCTTGATGAATGCACGCACATCGAGTCTCACCGTGTCGCGCTTGCCCAGGGCAAGGTTGAGGTCGCCATTACCCTCCACATTGAAGTCGCCTATGTTGCTTCCCACGAGACATATCTCACCGTTGACATTGTAGTGCAACAGATGACCGTCGCGCTTGCTGATCTCGCCACCCACCATGATGTTGTTGCGGGTGAAGTTGGTCCAACCGATAGAGTCGGGTATCTGCGGTCTGCCCTCCTCATCCCAGAGCACACCCTTCTGGTCCAGTCCCTCGGGCGCCTGTCCGGCAGGCATACCGTTGGCATACTCCAGGAACGGCATGCCATATCTCTTATATTCATGAGCCGCATAGGCCGTGATACCCATCTTCACCCATTTCTTGAATCCCTCCTGCATAGCCAGACCCACGGTGTTGCGAACGCGCAGACCAGTGGTTTGGTCGGACAGCCTGTTCGTATGCCCGTAGTAGTTGTAGGTGAAGTAATTGTTGTAGGTCGGTTCGGTCATTCGGCCCTCATAGTGTCGGTGCTTGAGGTGCGACACCGTGATGGTGTGGATGATACTGCTCACGGGGATGAACTCCGTGGGCACCACCTGACTGGCCTCCCATTTCTGATGGAGGGAGTCGAGCACATGGATGCGCTGGAGAGTGTCCGTCTGCAACACCTGTCGTATACTGTCCTTCAGTCCGAGCAGAAGGTCGGCATCGCTTGGCATCTTGGGCTTCAGTGAGTCGGGAACGGGCAGTTCGCGATAGAATCCCATGTTGTAGCGGTGAGAGAGGTGATAGTTCTGATGATCGTTGCGGTTGTACACATCAGAGAGCATCACCGGTATATCCGTAGTCTTGTATTTCTGGGGGAAGCTCTGGGGGTCGTGTATGTAGCGGTCGTCCTCTATACCGCCATTCTCCGCATTCTTCTGGTGGTCGGCACCCACCCATGCATGCATCTGATAGCGCTCGCCCAGGTGGTAGCCAAAGAAGTCGGCATTGAAGTCGGAAGTCTGTGAGGAGTTGTAGTATCCGCGACCATAGATGTAGTCGAGCTTGAAGCCATATCCGCTCACCTTGTTGATGTTCGACGCAAAATATGCGCGCACACGGTCCTCACCGTTCTGTCGGTTGCCACAACTGTGATACGACAGGTTGGTCACAGGGCTCAATGTGTTGGTGAACATGAGATTGGGCAGTCCCTCCTGTGCAAAACTGTAAGGGTTGATGAACAAGAACGGAGCCACATACTCATTGCGGTTCATGTAGATACGCGAGAGTCGGGGTGCACCGATGTTGCCCAGATAACTGTATTCGCCGTTGTAGCCGTCGGTGTTGTTGAAACTGCTGTAGAGATGCTCCACCGTGTCGCGGTTCTCCGTGGGGATTACATTGCCCAGTATGGGGTCTATGCGCCACTGAAACAATCCGATGGGTATCTCCTTCTCACCCTTGGTGGAAGTGGTGTCGCGTCCCCATTGCAGGCGGTTGGTGCCATGTTGCATGTCCTGCCCGTCGAGGTCGTCACCGTCGTTCATCATGCCAGTCATGTTCTCCCTGGCAGGTCGTATGGACTGACCAGCCATAGGCGAAGCCAACAGCCAACAAGAGAGGAATATAAGTATAAAATGCTTTGTTTTCAACCTTATAATCATAAAACCTTCATAACCTTATAACCTTAGGACCCTAAAACCTTATATCCTTAAGACTCCGTCAAGTGGAGGTTGCGAAACTTGTATCAATTATCAATCAATTTTTCTCAAGACATCCATGCCACGCTTCACGGCCTCCTCGTTGAGAGGTATGAGATGGTGGTGGCGTTCGGGCAAGGTCTTGCGTAGCGCCTTGAGCACATTGTCCAGCGTCACGATGGGCAGAGCCTTCATGAGTCCGCCGAGCACAATCATGTTGAACGCCTTGGGATTCTTCATCTCAATGGCAGTCTCTGTGGCAGGTATCTGATAGATGTGTATGTCGGTACGCGTGGGCGGTTCGCAGACGGCATTGGGGTCGTACAAGAGTATGCCACCAGGGCGTACCGCATGCTCAAACTTGGCGAGTGAGGGTTGGTTGAGAAGCACCACAGTGTCGTAGGTGCTCAAGATGGGCGATGAGATAGCTTCGTTGCTCACGATCACCGTCACATTGGCCGTACCGCCTCTTTGCTCGGGGCCGTATGCAGGCATCCAGCTCACCTCCTTGCCTTCCATCAGTGCAGCGTAAGCCAGGATCTTACCCATGGAGAGCACGCCCTGACCACCAAATCCGGAAACTAATATCTCGTTCTTCATTCTATATTCTTTAAGTCACCAAGGGGATAAGCCTTGAACATGTTTTCCTCCATCCACTCATTGGCCTGTTCGGGTGTCTTCTTCCATCCCGCATTGCAGGTGCTGACGATCTCCACGAGCGATGCCCCCTTGTGGTCCAGACTGTTCTGGAAAGCCTTCTTCAGAGCCTTTTTAGTGCGGTTGATAGCCCCCACGGTGTGTACGGACTGGCGAGTGACATAGCAAGTGCCAGGCAGCGATGCCGCTATCTGTGTGATCTGCAAGGGGTATCCGTGCAGGTCGGCCTGTCGGCCATAGGGGCAGGTGCTGGTCTTCATGCCCATGAGGGTGGTAGGCGCCATCTGTCCTCCCGTCATGCCATAAATGGCATTGTTGATGAAGATGACGGTGATGTTCTCACCACGATTGAGGGCATGGATGGTCTCGCCCGTTCCGATGCAAGCCAGGTCGCCGTCGCCCTGATAGGTGAACACGAGATGGTCGGGCCACATGCGTTTCACAGCACTTGCCACAGCCGGGGCACGGCCATGAGCCGCCTCTATCCAGTCGATGTCAATATAGCGGTAGGCGAATACAGCACAGCCTACGGGGCATACGCCGATGGTCTCGCCTTCAAGTCCCATCTCCTCTATGATTTCTGCCACCAACTTGTGCACCATGCCGTGGCTACAGCCAGGACAGTAGTGCATCGCCTCATCGTTGAGTAGTCGTGGCTTTTGATAGACGATGTTGGAGGGTTGAATGATATCTTCTTTGTTCATTGTATTATGCTGTAAAACGCAGAATGAACTCCATGATTTTCAGAAACATGGAGGCTCCAATCACTCCCAGTGCCTGAGTCTTTTCTCCGGGCTCTGCCATGAAGTACATGACGAGTCCAACCAGTGCTCCAAGCATGAAGATGCCATTCAGTATCTTGCGTATGGTTTCCTTGTTGCCACCTCTGCTCCTTTTTGCGCGGATACGCTGTACTTCAGCCTCGAGTGCGTCAAGTTCTTCCTTTGCGTTTGCCATTATAGTTTGAATATCTGTTTTAGTTGCTGTTCTATTTCTTCGGGTGTGGGCACCATGCCTCCCATTCGGCCATAATGGTACACGGGGCACGAGCCACCTGTGGCGAGTCGCACATCATCCACCATCTGTCCGGCATTGATCTCCATACAGAGTATGCCCTTGACCTTTGCCGAGAGCTCCTGAATAGCCTTGCTGGGGAATGGCCAGAGTGTGATGGGGCGAAGCAAGCCTACCTTGATGCCCTGCTCGCGGAGCAGTTCGATAGACTTCGTGCAGATGCGCGCCGCGCTTCCGAAGGCCACGATGAGATAGTCGGCATCTTCGCATTGCTTGGTCTCATATCTCACCTCCGTTTGTCGTATCGTCTCGTACTTGTTCTGCAGGTCACGGTTGTGCTCCTCCATCACGGCAGGGTCGAGGTCGAGCGAGGTGAAGATGTTGTTGCGTCTGTTTCCACGCTTGCCACTTGCAGCCCAGGGGAAGTCACGCTCTATCTCCTCGCGCGTACGGCGGGGCTTGAAAGAGGGCAACTGGAGTTTCTCCATCATCTGACCGATGATACCATCGCTCAAGATCATGGCAGGCATGCGATACTTGAAGGCCAGAGTGAATGATAGGTCAACGAAGTCGGCCATCTCCTGTACGCTCGCAGGAGCCAGCACGAGGATCTGATAGTCGCCGTTACCGCCACCTCGTGTAGCTTGGTAGTAGTCGCCCTGACTGGGTTGTATGGTGCCCAGACCTGGTCCGCCACGCTGTACATTGACAATCAATCCGGGTATCTCTGCACCCGCCATGTAGGTGATGCCTTCCTGCATCAGCGCCACACCGGGACTGCTCGATGAGGTCATCACACGCTTACCTGTGGCACCACCGCCATACACCATATTGATACTGGCCAGCTCGCTCTCTGCCTGAAGCACCACCATGCCGGTAGTCTCCCAGGGCTTTTCGATCGACAGCGTCTCGAGTATCTCGCTTTGTGGGGTGATAGGGTAGCCGAAGAAACCGTCGCATCCACAGCGAATGGCCGCGTGCGCAATGGCCTCGTTGCCTTTCATCAGCACATACTCATCGTCGTGCTGTATGCTATAGTCGTTGCAAAGTGTATCTTGCTCTTTCATCATTACTCTTTACTATGCGTCTTCTCTTTTTCTATAGACGGTGATGCATCCGTCGGGGCACACGATGGCACAAGCACAGCACCCGTTGCACGGTTCCCAGTCGGTTTGCTGGGCATAAGGATACCCTTTGTGGTTGACAGCCTTGTCGCTCATGCTGATAAGATGGAGCGGACAAGCGCTGATGCACAGGCGACATCCCTTGCATCTTTCGGTATCTACGGTTATTGCACCTCTTGACTTGCTCATAAAATTATACATTGTATCGGTCCTTGTCGTAGAAGTTGAGTATCTGGACGATCATCTCGCGTGCGTGCGTAGCCGGACTGTCGGGATTGATCTCTATGGCCTGGGCATAATACTGGAGCGCTTCCTGCCAGTTGCTTTTCTTGCGCTGTATATTGCCCAGCAGATAGAATATCTGATCTTCCTGCGGAGTCCGTTTCAGTTCTTCCAGAAGTATGCTCTCGGCTTCTTGCAACCTGCCTTCTTCGATAAGTGTCGAGATCTCTACTGTTGTTTGCGTTTTCACACTGCAAAGATAACTAAATTTGCGCAGAGTAGAAAATGAAAACCTTACAACTCTTGAACATGAGATCTCACCTTCTGCACGGGAGCAGTCTCCTTGGCCTTCTCCTGTTCCACCTTCTCCTCGAAGGTATCCATCAGTTGCTCAAAGAGTTCGTTGGCACGATCTACGGTCTTGCGACGGAACTTATTGCTCTTGGGAAGGAGTTTGGTACCTGCCTTGTTGAGTGCATATTTGTCGTTGATCCACTCCTCTGCACGGTAGGTCACACCATTGTTGCCCTCCTGATCCTCCTGGTAGTAGTAGGCAATACGGGTGATGTCGATCGACACCTTGCCATCGTCCATGAGCACATTCACGGTGTAGCGGAAGCGTGAGCGGTCGAGGTTGAGGAACTTATGCTTGTACACCTGCCACTCACACACCTTGGCAGCCAGGGTGTCCTGTGAGTCCTGATGTATGCCAGCGTAGTTGACGGGTGCGGGGATGGAGTTGTCCACCAGGTTCTTCACGAAACCTTTCACCACTGTGTAAATTTCCTTCTTGCTCTTTCCAGGTACAGCAAAGGCTTTGTGGAAAGTCACTACACCATTCACCTCGGGCACAGCCCCTCTCAGATACATGCTGTCGTCCACCTTCTTCTTGGCCATAGAGGTCAAGGGGATGAGCATCATCATTACGATTAAAATCTTCTTCATCATTTGTATGTATTTTTATTATTCCTTTTCAGTTGTTGGTGATGGTGGGGTTAGGGTCGAGCGTGGAGCGTTGAGGGTCGAGCGTTTAGAGTGGAGCGTGGAGGGTGGAGCGTGGAGAGATTTTCGAGGTTTCGAGGTGTCGAGTATTCGCTCAACTCTCAACTCTCATCGCTCATCGCTCATCGTTCATCGTTCATCGCTCATCGTTCATCGCTACTCGTTCATCGCTACTCGTATCTCAATGCTTCGATGGGGTCCATTCTTGCAGCCTTGCGTGCGGGTATGAATCCGAATACCAGACCGATGAACACGCATACGCCGAAGCTCAGGATGACGCTCCATAGGGGCACATGGCAGGGCAGACCTATGGCCTGGGCGCCCGAACTGAGCAGATAGCCCATGCCTATACCTATCAGACCGCCCGTCAGACTGATCATCACGGCCTCGATGAGGAACTGCCTGCTGATGTCCTTACCGCGGGCTCCTACGCTCATGCGCAGACCGATCTCCTTGGTTCGCTCGGTGACGCTCACGAGCATGATGTTCATGATGCCGATACCTGCCACGAGGAGTGAGAATGCGGCAGCCACCACCAGGATGATGGTGATGGTATCCATGGTGCTCGACATCGTCTCCATCATCTCCTGCTGAGAGTGTATGGTGAAGTTGTCCTCAGCCCCGTCCTGCAGTTTGTGGTTCTGTCGGAGTATGGCCGTCATCTCCTCGATGGCAGCATCGCTCTTCTCTTCCGTCACGGCACTCACCACGATGCTGTTGAGGTGGGTCTGTGCGGAGATACGCTTCATCACGGTGGTGTAGGGCGCAATGATCACATTGTCCTGGTCCATACCCCAACTGTTGTATCCTTTGCCTTTCAGCACACCTACGATGCGGAAGGGTATGTTCTTGAATCGTATGGTCTTGCCTATACAGTTGGCGTTCTTGTCGCCGAATAGTTCCTGTACGATGGTTTTTCCTACCACACACACCTTGGCACTCTTGCGTATGTCCTCCTCGTTGAAGCAGTCACCCAGTTCCACATTCCACAGTTTGATGTCGAGATACTCGATGCTCTCACCGTAGATGGTCGATGTGGTGTTCTTCGAACCGTATATCACCTGTCCGCTCGAAGTCACCTCCGGACTGCTGTGCGATATCAGTTTCGTCTCGGCCTTGATCTTCTCGTAGTCCTCCACTTTCAGGGTCTGCATGGAGGCAGGGTCGGGGCGTACGCCACGGCTTCTTGTGTCGGCTCCCGGACGGATGGTCAGCAAGTTGGTACCCATCTTCGACAGTTCGCCTCGGATGCTCTCCTTCGAACCCTGTCCGATGGCCATCATCACGATCACGGCCATTACGCCGATGATGATACCCAGCATGCTCAGCAGTGTTCGTATCTTGTTGTTCATAATGGCCCTTATGGCCACTCTTATCAGATTTGCAAAACTCATATTCTTTTGTTTTTCGTGAGGCCTCTTTTAGTAATGGTTAAAAAATAACTTCAGAAGATTTTTAATCATTACTTAGTCCTCTTGTTGCACGGGAAGCGCACTCAACGCCTCGGCAGCGCTCTGTATCTCGTGGTTCTCTACATCCTCGCGCACCTTGCCGTCGCGCAGTATGATGTTGCGACTGCTATACTGGGCAATCTCGGGGTTGTGCGTCACGAAGATGATGGTGCGTCCCTCCTGATGCAGTTTCTGGAAGAGTACCAGCATCTCATAGCTCGTGCGCGTGTCGAGGTTACCCGTAGCCTCGTCGGCCAGTATCACGGCAGGGTCGTTCACCAGTGCTCGGGCAATGGCTACACGCTGCATCTGTCCACCACTCATCTGGTTGCTCTTATGGTTGAGTCGGTCGGCCAGTCCTACGGCCTTCAGGGCCTCGACAGCCGCCTTGCGTCTCTCCTTGGCGCTGTAGGTGGTGTTGTACATCAGGGGCAGTTCCACATTCTCTACCGCGGTGGTCTTGGCCAGCAGATTGTAGTTCTGAAACACGAATCCAATCTTCCTGTTTCTCAGCACGGCTCTCTCGCTGCGTTTCATCTTTCTCACGGGCACGCCGTCGAGTATGTACTCACCGCTGGTGGGTGTGTCGAGGCATCCGAGCTGGTTGAGCAAGGTACTCTTGCCCGAGCCCGATGTACCCATGATGGTCACAAACTCACCCTCGTGTATCTTGAAGCTCACTCCGCGGAGGGCATGCACCACTTCGCCACCCACCATGAAGTCGCGTTTCACATTCTGCAATTCGATGACTACTTTCTTCTCTGCCATCTTTCAATCATTCTTTTATATGTGTGTGAGTAGTCTTGTATTATCTTGGGCCTCCACCTCTTGGACCACCCTGCTGACCTCCGCCTTGGCCACCCTGGCCTCCACGGTTGTTTCTGTTACCGCCTGGGCGTGGCATGAAGGGATTGCCCATGCCTTCGGGAGCTTCGTCCATTCCACCCATGATGATGTCGGTCAGCACCTCCTTGCCGGCAGGCACGCCGCTCACCTCGGTCATCGAACCGTTGGTGGCACCCGTCTTGATGGCATAAGCCTTGATCACTTTGTCCTCCTTCACCCACAGTTTCTTGGGCGATTCGCAGTCCTCGATGGTCTCACCCTCGTTGAGCATCTCGGGGTTGGGCGTGAAGCGCAGAGCCTTGTTGGCCACGAAGTCCACATTGGGCACCTCCATGGTGAAGATGTTCACGCTGGCGGTGAGTCCGGGCTTCAGTTTGAGGTCCTCGTTGGGTGCATTGATCACCACCTCGTAGGTCACCACATTGCTTTCTGTGGTAGGCTCCTGGCGCACCTGTGTCACGCTACCCTCGAAGATGTCCATGGGGAAGGCATCTACGGTGAAGGTGACGCGCAGCCCCTCCTTCACATCGCCTATGTCAGCCTCGTCCACCTTGGCTATCACGCGCATCTGGGTGAGGTCCTGTGCTATCTTGAAGAGGGTGGGGGTGTTGAAGCTCGAAGCTACGGTCTGTCCCTCCTCCACCTCCTTGGAGAGTACCACACCGTCGATGGGGCTGGTGATGGTGGCATAGCCCAGATTGGTCTCGGCACGGTTCACGCTCTCCTTCTGCATAGCCACCTGCTGTTGAGCCTGGAGGAACGATAGTTCGGCCTGCTCATAGTCGTTGGTGCTGATCAGTCCCTTCTGGTAGAGGTTCTTATAGCGCTCGAAGTTCTTCTTCTGGTAGTTGTAGTTGCTCTGTGCATTGCCCAGGTTGGCCTTGGCGTTGCGGAGCTCCGTCATGAGGTTCTTGGTGTCCAGTTCGGCAATGACCTGTCCGGCCTTCACCACACTGTTGTAGTCCACATAGAGATGGCTAACGATACCACTCACCTGTGTACCCACATCCACGCTTGTTACGGGTTCGATGGTACCCGTTGCCGTCACTGTAGTATTCAAGTCACCGTGCTCAACGGTAGTGGTGGAGTAGATGAACTCCACTTTCTTCTGGCAACCAGCCATCAGGCATCCTGCCATCAGTAGCACTCCTGCTAATGTTTTTATCTTCATGATTTTATGATTAATTCGTGATCAAATTTTCAATTTTCAATTTCACAGGCTTATTCCCTCTCCGCTGTAGAATTTCAGCAGTTGGATATATAATAATGTGTTGTACTTGCTTTGCAAGAGGTTCTGCTCGGCGTTGAGTAAGGCGTCGCGTCCCTGTAGCAAGTCCACGGTGTTCTTCAGTCCTTCCTTGAACTGCTCGTTCAGCAGGTCGTAGCTCTCCTTCTGGCTCTCGAGGGTACTCTTGGCAGCCACATAGCGCTGTTGGTTGTTGTTGGCATTGAGCCAGTATTCCTCGATGGTACTGCTCAGTCGGTTCTTGCTGTCCACGAGGTCCAGCTGACTGGTGGTGTGCTGTAGCTTGGCCTGCTCCACGGCGCTCTTGTTGCGACGCTGGTCGAAGATAGGCACGCTTACCGACACGCCCAGGTTGCCGTTCATGTTACGCTTCATCTGCTCGCCGGCCTTCTCCTTGCTTGCGCTGTAGTGACTGTCGCCGATGCTTGCGTTCATGCTTATGGTGGGTAGGTAGCCAGCTTTGGCTATCTTCTCCTGCAGTATGGCAGCGTCGATGTTGCGCTCAGCGCTGCGTATCTCGGGACGGGTGGCCAGTGCGTGCTCATACACGGTCTGCGCTGCGGGGATGAGGGCCATCACCTGTGCGTCGGTAGGTATCTCGCCAGCCACATCAAACTTCTTCGTGAGGTCAATCTGCAAGAGCGACTTCATCTGACGCTTGTAGTTGGCTATCTGCGTCTCACTGCTCACCACATCGTAGTTCGCGCTGTTGTACTGTGCCTCGAGTCGGGTTGCCTCGGCCTTGGCCATCTGTCCCTGCTCCTGCATCTCCTTGGCGCGCTCCCATTGAGCCTTGGCCGTCTGTGCCAGTTGCTCAGCCACCTTCTTGGCCTCGGTGGTGTAGAGTATGGTCACATAGAGGTTGGCTATCTGCTCCTGGATGCTCAGTTCGGTCTGCTCGTTGCTCAGTCCCGTCAGTTCGTTCTTCAGTTCCTGTGCCTCGATGTTCATGCGGTTGATGCCGCCGTTCCACACCATCCACTGTGCCGAGAGGTTGTACGAACCCTGGTAGGTCACTTTGTTGGAGGTGCTCGTCACCTGTCCGTTCTGCACGATGTTTGTGCTCTGCTGGAAGGGGCGGTAGCCCATACTCTGGTTGGTGCTAAAGCTGAGCGAAGGAAGCAACTGCGACTTCTGCTGTTGCAGACTCACCTCACCCTGTTGTTCGGCGAGGGCTCCCTTCTGCACTTGTATGTTGTTCTCAAGTGCATACTTCAGGCAGTCCTGTAGCGTCCAGGGCTTTTCGCCTTGTCCCAGCATGGGCATTGCGAAGCATCCCGTAAGCATTATGACTGCCAATCTTCTAAATTTCATTATATTGTGGTTTTATATTGTACGGAGTTGTTATTCTCATGCAAAGATAATATAATAATGTGAAATATGCTCACATTCATCCTCACTTTTCTTTCTTTTTTTTACTTTCTTCACATTTTATCAATAAATTTATCTATCTTTGCGCTGAAAAAGTAAGGCCTACGGCACGAATTTGATTGTTGTTATCGAAACAGAAATAAACTAGAATAAACGAAAATGTTTTCCGGAATAGTAGAAGAAACCGCCGTTGTTACGGCCATTGAGCACGAGTTGGACAATGTGCACCTCACGCTCCGTTGCAGTTTCACCCACGAGTTGGGCATAGATCAGAGTGTGGCTCACAATGGCGTGTGCCTCACCGTTGTCCGCATCCAGGACGACCAATACACCGTGACCGCCATGCGTGAGACACTCCTTCGCTCCAACCTCGGCGATCTGAAGGTGGGCGACCTCGTCAATGTGGAGCGCTCTATGATGATGAACGGACGCCTCGACGGCCACATCGTGCAGGGTCATGTGGACCAGACCGCCATCTGCGAGTCGGTTGAGGATCAGGAGGGTAGCCATCAGTACACATTCCGTTATCAGTTCGATCGTGAGATGGCCCGCCGTGGTTATTTCACCGTCGACAAGGGTAGCGTTACGGTCAACGGCGTGAGTCTCACCGTGTGCAACCCCACGGAAGACAGTTTCCAGGTGTGCATCATCCCCTACACCTACGACAACACCAATTTCCATTGCATCCAGCCCGGCACGCGTGTCAATCTGGAGTTCGACATCATCGGCAAGTACATTGCCCGCATGAACGCCCTCGTGTAGAGAGCTGTCCGCGCCCGTGATTGTTCCCTCGTGCCGATGTCACTCGTTACGGTAGATACGCTCATCGTCGGTGCCGGTCCTTCCGGCATGGCCTGCGCCCTTACGCTCCAGAAGGAGTGTAGGGAGTGCCTCGTTGTGGAGAAGCGTGTCTGTCCGCGCGTCAAACTGTGTGGAGGACTTTTTACATTCAAGGCGCAGAGCGTGCTTCGCTCCATCCTAGGTGAGCGCCCCTTCGAGGAGTGCATGGTGGAGGTGGTGCGCAGTCGTGAGGGATCACTCTCCCTCTGGCGTCGCACCAGTCACATCGTGAGTCTTCGTCCTATGCGCCCCTTGGTGCTCATCGATCGCCCTGCAATGGATCATTTCTTGGTTCGTCACTATAAATCCTTGGGCGGTAAGATGTTAGAGGGCGATGCGCTCGTGTCGATGGACTTTCAAGCGCAGGTTGCCACCTTGGCCTCCGGACAGCAGATACACTACCATCACCTTGTGGCCTCCGATGGTGCCAACAGCACCGTGGAGCGCCTGCTCTCTGCCTCCGATCCTCACTTCAAGC
The DNA here is from genome assembly GCA_045629325.1 of Bacteroidaceae bacterium. GTDB lineage: Bacteria > Bacteroidota > Bacteroidia > Bacteroidales > Bacteroidaceae > Physcousia. The sequence continues at coordinate 88,238 of JAZQQX010000020.1, forward strand.
GCAAGAAAAACAAGGTAGCTACACTTGAGATAAATGTTGACAAAGAAGACCTTGCTGTGGATGGCGTGAATATCTATTTTGACATCGTACCCAAAACCTACGCCTGGGCCTTCAGCAAGGGCGATAAGACCTGTCTCGGACTGGGCAAGATGCCAGGCGAAGAGATAGATGTCAATGCCGTCTTCCGCGATTTTCTCTCCTCCCTCCATCTGCGTCATCCCGAGCGCTATCCCCTTCGTGGTGCCATGATCCCCTATGGTCAGGTGGCTCCGGAGTGGTGCCATGGCACCGTCCTCTTCGTGGGCGATTCGGCAGGTCTCGTCGAGCCCCTCACCTGGGAGGGCATCTACTATGCCTTGCGCAGTGGTCAGATGGCCGGCGAGTGCCTTCTCTCGGGTCGTTCCTATCGTCGTGAGGTAGCCTCCATGGTCAGCCACATCCGTCATGGCCGTTTCTATCAGCGCCTCTTCGAGCACCCCCTCTTCCTCAATCAGTTCTATCGCCACGGCCCTCACCACACCGATTTCATGGCGCGCTTCTATGCCGAGAACATCGACGACATCCCTCGCCAGTCCCTTCTCGTCAAGGTTCTCACGCTCTCCTATAAGATACTGAAGCACAAGGTGTTTGATAAGTTGAAATAGAAATAAACGAAGGAGTTGGGGTCATTCGTTGCATTTACAACCATATTTCTTGCACATTGCATATGCCGTTGTGCAGTGGTTTTTCACCATTTTGTTTTATCTTTTCTGCGTGAGAGCCTTTCGTTTGAGTTGATAAATAAAGTATTAGATTTTATTATGAGGAGTATTGCCGTAGTGTGGAGTTATGATATTTCGTAAAATTTTGATTTAATATTTTCATTTTTCTCCCAAGTCGTCCAACATATTTTTGTAACTTTGCATTGCATTTATTTATGTTTTTCAAAATCAAACAATTATGAAGTCATTGGTCAAACTTCGTGAGAAAATTGCCATTATGAGCGGTGATCGCAACATTAGTTTTGCTGATCTGTTGCGCCGTGTGACGCTTTTCTCCAAGTTCACCCCCAAGGGTACCGATACGAAGACGCTCATCTTCAGCGAAAACCGTGAGGCGTGGTTCTATGCAGCCTATGCCATTTGGAACAATAGAAGTACGCTCGTACCCGTAGATGCAGGTAATACAGTTCACGATGTAGCCTATATCATCAACGATTGCAAACCCAATGCCATCTGGACCTCCAAGTCGAAGGAAGCCATGGCGCGCGAGGCCATAGCAGAGGCCGGTCACACCATGGATGTGCTCATCATGGACGACTATGAGATGGAGGAAGCTGCCGATGAGCAGATAGCCGATGTGCAGTATGATGACGAGCAGTTGGCCCTCCTTTGCTACACCTCCGGCACCACCGGTTCGCCCAAGGGTGTGATGCTCACCTTCCGCAACATCCTCTCCATGGCACAGGCTGTGGGTCAGGATGTGCCTATCATCACCCCCGAGCGCCGTTCGCTGGTGCTTCTGCCCCTTCATCATGTGTTGCCCCTCGTGGGTTCGCTCTTCATCCCCATCGTCAATGGTGGCGGTGTGGCCATCTGTCCCTCTCTCGCAGCAGCCGACATCATGGGCACCCTGCAGCGTGGCCAGATCGGTGTGATGATCGGTGTGCCCCGTCTGTGGCAGACCCTCTTCCGTGGCATCAAGGGCAAGGTCGATGCGCATGCCATCACGCGTATGCTCTACAATCTCTGCGACAAGGTGCAGAGCTACCGTTTCTCTCGCCTCGTCTTCGGTTCGGTACACAAGAAGATGGGTGGCCACCTCGACTACTGCGTGAGTGGTGGCGCCGCTCTCGATGCGGAGACGGCCCGCGGACTCAAGACGCTGGGCTTGCGCGTGCTCGAGGGATATGGTATGACGGAGACATCGCCCATCATCTCCTTCACGCGTCCCGACGACATCCGTCCTGGCTGTGTGGGTCTGCCCATGCCTGCCGTTGAGGTGAAACTCGTCGACGGCGAACTCTGTGCGCGTGGTGTCAATGTGATGAAGGGCTACTACAACCGTCCCGAGGAGACCGCCGCTGTCATCGATGCCGACGGATTCGTTCACACGGGCGACCTTGCCACCATCGACGAGGCTGGCCGTATCACCATCACCGGCCGTAAGAAGGAGATCATCGTGCTCTCCAACGGTAAGAATGTCAATCCCAGCGAGGTGGAGGAGAAGATAGAGTGCTACAAGGACATCGTCAAGGAGGCTGCCGTCACCGAGGACAACGATCTGCTCAAGGCTATCGTGGTGCCTCAGGATGCATGGAAGCAGGGCAAGACCGTGGAAGAGATGGAAGAACTCATCAAGCGCGAGGTGCTCGAGCCTTACAACACCACCGTGGCTCCTTATAAGAAACTCATGAGCCTGATGGTCTATGAGGGTGATCTGCCCCGTACGCGTCTCGACAAACTCCAGCGCTTCAAACTCAAGGAACTCGTCCTGCAGGCACAGGGCGGACAAGCAGAGACTGCATCCGCTCCGGCAGAAGTCGAACTGCAAGGCTCACCCGAATATCAGATCATCAGTCATTACATCTCCACCGAGAAGCGTGTGGCTGTGAAGCCCACCGACAATCTGGAGACCGACCTCGCCATGGACTCGCTCGACAAGGTGGCCCTTCAGGGCTTCATAGAGCAGACCTTCGGCATGCAGATCACGGCCGACCAGATCCTCGCCCTGCAGTCCGTATCGCAGTTGGCCGACTACATCGCCGAGTGCAAGACACGCATGGAGGTTGAGGATGTGGACTGGCACGACATACTCCTCTCCCACAGCGGCCAGCCCTCCGGCCCACTTCAGCGTATGCCCCTCATCGGCAGATGGTTCACCGGCCTCTGCCGTGCCCTCTACCGTGTGGCCTTCCGTCCGCAGGTCAAGGGTATGGAGCACCTGCCCGAGGGACCCGTCATCCTGGCGCCCAACCACCAGAGCTTCCTCGACGGACCGCTCGTGGTCACCCCTCTGCCCAATGACACCCTCTGTCGCACCTATTTCTATGCCAAGAAGGAGCATGTCAAAGGTCTCATCTCCCGTTTCATTGCCAGCAACCACAATGTGGTGGTGATGGACATGAGCACCCTCAAGGAGTCCATCTCCGAGCTCGCCTCCATCCTTCAGCGTGGTGGCAACCTCGTCATCTTCCCCGAGGGCACCCGCACCCGCGATGGCAAGATAGGCGACTTCAAGAAGACCTTTGCCATCCTGAGCAAGGAGCTCGGTGTACCCGTCCTTCCCGTGCGCATCACCGGTGCCTTCGAGGCATGGCCCCGCCATCGCCTGTTGCCCCGTCCCCATCAGCTCACCGTGGAGTACCTCCCCCTCATCCAGCCCCGTGCCGATGAGAGCTACGACGATCTCGCTGCCCGTGTACGCAAGGCCGTACAAGGGTAGGGCAGAGCCACATAAGGCAATCAGGTAATTAGGTAATTATGTAATTATATATATACCTCCTGGCATAAGTACTGTAATGTTTCATGTCATCCTGTAAGCACTTCCTCCCCCAAGGAATGCTTTCGTAGAACACCATAAGAATAGCCCCTCCCATATCCGGGAGAGGCTTTCTTCGTCTTGCCCATAAAGATGTGTCGTGTTGGGTGTTTCGTCACCAAGGGCATCGAGCCCGAGATGGCGAGGGCAGAAGCGATGGTCGTAATGCCCGAATGAGAGGATAGGAAGAAAGCCCCCGAAAAAGAAAAAGGAAGAAAGCCCCGAAAAAGAATCATCTCCCTAAAGAGGAGAGGGTGTGTTGTCCAATGTCCAATGTCCAATATCAGCACACACAAAAAGGGCAGAGCATTTCTGCCCTGCCTAATTTTGAGGCTACGCCTCGACCTTGCTCATGCTCGGGTATATTGATGCAAGCATCATATCCCGCTCGCTAAATCGCAACCTTCAATTTTCAATTTTCAATTCGCTCTACGCTACCGTCTTCTCGTAATAGACAATGCGACCTTCCTTGCCAACCTTCTTCAAGAGATTGCACTTGTAGAAGCGCTCTACCATCTTACGGATGGCAGGTTTCGTCTTCCATGTCATAGTGCGTGAAAGTTCGTCGATGGTGAAGCGTTCGGGCATCTTCTCATAGTCATCATCGCTCTTGGAGCGACTGGGAGTGGTGATGATGCCATCGCTGGTAGAGAGCAACTGTGCACGCATACGCTTGCTCCAGAGGGTGTCCTGCATGTCGAGGCAGTAGTCAGCAGAGAAGGTGGCGAGTTCGATGCACTGCTTATGCTCGCCGTACTGGTCAAGGTCGAGCGCCGTCACCTTCCACTGATCAAGCGTCTCTTTGGCCTGGATAGCCTCACGCTCGGCCTCTGCAATCTGCTCGGTGGTGGTGCTCAAATCTTTCTTGAGAGAGTCGAGCGTTGAGAGTTTAGCGTTGAGTGATGCTGTCAGTTCATCTTCACGGTCAAGGATGTCCTGAACGATGTAGCAACAATGCATCACGACACCGAGGGTATGGGCAATCTCACCTGTACGGAAGCGGAAACGGGCACGCTCCACCTGTCGCTCACCTTCGGGTGCGCTCATCAAGGTGATGCGCACATTCTCCATCCAGTCGTCGATGGCCTTGTCCAGACGAGGTGTGAGCACCAAGCCCTGCATCTTCATCATCAGCGAAGCAGCACGGTCGAGGTAAGCCACCTCTTCCTCGGTCCACTGCACCTCGCGCGGCTTGGGTTGCCAGGTGTCGTCGGGCACGAGGCAGAACAAGACACGCTGAGCTGCGCCATTCTGCACATCCTTCGCCCACTGGGCAAGGGTCTGATCGTGGGTGGAAGTGGTGGTCACATCCCAGTTGCAGGCCGTAACGATGCTGGGCGAGTCACCCGTTGCGTTGAGGCAACCTACCACGCCATTGTCGAAGTTCAGTCGGCAGAAGTCACCACGGAAGTAGTAACCAGAGCGGTTGAGATTGAGGCTCGACAACTCCTCGGCATAGGTGTAGGTTTTCTTGCCTTTGAGGTCGGCCATCTGCTGGATATGAGCCTTTCGAGTGGTGTCGCACTCCAAGATGCGCTGTGCAAGAGGTGGCACGATACGCTTCTCCCCATCTTTGGCCGTTTTGTTGAACTCCACAATACCGTTTACACGCTCACGCTTGCGCTCGTCTTCGATACGGATAGGCTTGATCAACTGCTCGATGACAGCCTTCAACTGGCGCTTACCCGAACCGGACAAGCCATCCCAGTGTGTCCAACCGTTGAGGCGACCTACGGACTTGCAACCGAACTTCTTCTGCACATCGGAGAGCAAGGTCATCATAGCCGTACTGGCACCGCACAGGGTGATGAAACGATAGCCCGGCTGGGTCACCTTCAGGAGCATCTCTATCCATTTTGGAAGACGGGGAACGGCCATGTCCTGCACCACACAAGAGGCCAAAGAGGGATAGATGGCATAGGGGTTAGTCCAAGCCCAAGCCCCACCCCCGCCTCCCCCGAACGCTTCGCTGGGGGAGGAGCTTTCTCCGCCCGTGAGTTGGGCAGTGATGTTATCATCCACGAGCTTTTGCAACTGGATAGGCATATTGAAATGACTGGCACCGACAGCACTGCGGATGATGCTGTCCACCTCCTTCTCTGGCAGGCCGTAGGTGAACTTGGGATACAATACAGCCTTCATGCGCTCGGGGCTGAACTCGCACACATGGCGCAACCAGTAGCACACACTTGAGATGGTGCTGTTGCGCGTACCCTGTGGAACGATGGGATAAGTGCCACACTTCTTCTTGAAGATCTCGGGGATAAGCGTGTCGTAGTCGATACCCGTGCCGTCATTTTCGGGCGAATAAGACTCATCCACCACGATAGGCTCATCGTTATCTACCTTGACCCTCTCGATGTCCTGCTCCTGAATTTTCGCAGGTTTGTTGTCGAAAAGCTCTTCTGACAAAAAGAGCAAATCCTCCTTGCTGCCAGTAGTGCTGAAAAAGACCCTCGTGATGTCCTTTGCACCCTCATCGTACTGCACGCCAAGCAGGTCGCTTGCCCACTGAAGATTCTCTTCCTGGGTCAAACCCTCTCTGCGCTTGAACACGAGGTGATAACCCTTGCGGGCACTACGCTCCAACATCAGCAGACCCAGTTCATCCTTCTTCGCCAGCACCATCTCGGGCACCTTCGCAAGCCACTCATCCAGCGTCAATTCCTCCTCGCTGTTGTCAGGACTTTTCACTTTTAACTTTTCACTTTTAACTTGGTTTCCCAAAGGGAAATCAATATCCATGCCGACACTCGTTGAAGATGTCTTACAACCCTTCAACTTGCCATCCTCACCGGGCAGACAACTGTAATTGAACTGAAGCAACTTGCGCTTTGCCTCGGCATCGCCACCTCTGGCCTTGGCCACAAGGTCTGCCTGCTTCTCACTGTTTCTCAACGCCAAGTATTCTTGGGGAGAATAGACGGGGCGAGTGAACTTCGCCCCATCCTGATAGTAAATTAAAATACAACTCATCTTTTTAGTGTTTAATAATTGAACTCTGAATGAAGGTGCTACGCAACCTTACCTGTCTTCTTTACTTTCTTCTTGGGCCTTCTTGACTGGCTCAATGCACTGATCTCATCGAGCGTCAACATGAAGTCCATGTCGAGGCGGTTAAGGAGCTGTTCACACTTATCCGCATCTGCAGGAATGTCAACTCTGAATGTGCCACGAAGCTTGCCCTCCTTGTCAATACGCAGGGACAAATGCTTGCCTCGCCAAAAGACAGGGTTCTTGCTTGAGCCCTTACTTTTGCAATCTTCTACGAATGAGGCAACATTGTTGTCGTGGTCCATACGCAAGGAACCACGCATCACCTGTATGCCACAATCCATGATCTCGTAGCTCTGCTGATGGTAGGTCAGCTGAACATTTTCTTTCTTGATAGTTGTCATAAGAATCTTATATTTAATGATGAATACTCAAACCAAAGGGCAAAGGAGGCACGCAGAGGGCCCTTCTGCATGCACGCTCTCCCTTCATCGGTTTACGCTACGCCACTCATTAGAAAGTGGGGACCTGTACAGGTGGCAGACTGCTTACAAGTGCAATGCTCTCCACGAAAATCTTGTTGTCAACGAACTTGTTATAGTTGGTCGATGTGAAGAAGCGAAGATCTACGATCACCTTGTCACCTTCCTTGATACCCTGGCGCTCAACCTCATCTACCATCTTGGTGCCCAGTGTAGCAAGCCATCTTGCCACTCTATCACCGTCGGGTGTCTCAAGGATTACACCACGATATCTCCAGGGGTCACCTGTATTTTCACTCACACCACTCTTCAATTCGTTGAGTTTTTTTACTGTTGCTTCAAATCTCATTTTCTTTCTTATTTTTAATGTAAAACTTCTTGGAAAGTGAATCAGGGGGTCAGACCCCATGATTCACTTTTGCCGTTAATAACTCTGCTTCTCTACACTGCCACAGAACATGAGGTTCAGGACATAACTGAAGATTCGGATACGGAAATTGATGTTCATAATTCTCTGATTCTTAGTGTTTGGGAAACCGCTCAGCGAGCTTGCTCGATGCTTCGCTCGAATGGGCAGAAGAACGAAAACAACGGTTATTAATTTTAACTAGAATAAATTTTCATTTTCGTTCATTTTCGTTCATTTCTGTTTCTCTCACGCTGCCAGCTGGTTGAACATACTGTGGATGTACTCCTTGCCACGCTCGGTCCACACGAGGTAGGTGTGGGTGTAATCGACATTGCCGTAGAGATCGGTGCCGGTCTTGGTGCGGTATGCCTCGTAGCCTTGCTTCAGGTAGGGTGCGTAGAGCATCCAGCAACCCGAAGGTGCGCGGTAGATGAAACCCCACTTGTGGAGGCGATACTGCAACTCCTGAACGGTGAGCGAGAGCGACTTAGCCACCTCGGTCATGGTGTAGCAGGTGGGTGAGAGGAGCACCTCTTCGGCGTATTCTGCCTTGGGGGCGAGACGAGAGATCTCCTCATTCTGCTCTGCCAACTCCTGCTTCTGCATCTCGACAGTCTTCATCAGGATCTTCACAGCCTTGGCGAGAATGGTCTTCTCGTCGTCCTCCTTCTCAACGGGGATGTAACCGCCCGTCTTGCGTATCTGGGGAAGGACCTCTGCGGTCACCCAGTGCTTGAACTCGCGAGCCTTGGGAAGTTTGCTGGCAAATACCAGAGCGTAAAGCCCCGACTCATTTATAAAAGAGGAATACTGTTTGCGACCCATGTTGTCGATGATGTCACATTTCGTGATGTCACAAACCTCTACATGCTTGCGAAGTGCCTCACGGCTGTTACCATAACGAAGTGCGCGACAAACATCAACTGCGCAGAAGTAAATCTCATCGCGCTCACCCTGATAAGTGCGAACCTGACCGAAGACAGGATTTTCAAAAATCAAAATTTCCTTTTCCATGTTGTAATTGGGTTTAAGAAAGTGAATAATGTAGAGTCATATCCGACCCTTTTGTCATTGCAAAGGTACATACTTTTTGGGCAAATAACCTCACAATAATCTTCCTTAAACCACTGTTATTCAACGCTTTGAGAACCATTAAGAACCAACAAGAACCAACGGGAACCAATAGCGAGAACCGACATGAACCATAAACACGAAAAAGCGACAACAATCACCTCCGAAGAAGTAATCATTGTCGCCTATGTGCGTGCGAATTATATAAGATGTGTGGCTAAACCTCTGACCTCATCGTGTCGTAGAGCCTGATGCCGATGGGTTGGTCATCAGTTGGCCAGTTTCGGTGATATTGTGGCAACGCAGGAGTTCTCTTTCCATTTCTCATAGCACCGTTCAGTTTCTTTGTCATGCCACTTGCCATACGGCTTATGGCATCGTTACCCGTGAAGGCAATCAGTCTCAAACCGATAAGAGCTCTTACGAAATCCGGACAGGTAGCAGAAGGCTTTATGGCCCCCACCTCCACACATATACACATCAGCATAGCCACTTCCACATTGCTTGTCAGGTCAACCTGCTCCGAGGCTTTGGCTATCTGCTTGGCAGAGTTCAATACGGCTCCTCCTATCGTGAATGAAGGCACAATGACCTTCTTCACAGCCTCACGGCAGTCCACAGGGATGGCGTCACATTCCGTGACACCATCTTTGCCCACAGTTGGCTTCCCTTCATCACCATGCTGGCTTATCTCATCTGCACCAATGAGTTGCATCCCCATATCCTTATCGAAATGAGCCTCTATCTTGTCCACATGCGCTATCTGCTGACCGATTGGCGCATTGAAATTCATGGTCTGCGTCACCTGGGGCCTGTTGGCATTAACAAGCTTCAGCACCTCTGCCAATTCTTCTGCTGTCATATATATAATTAGGTGTTACTGTTTTCCTCTCTCTTTATCGCTGTATTGCTGAATCAACCCAGTGTACCCAATGGCATTCTGTACTGGAGCGTTGAAGAGCATATTTTGAGCAATTTCCTTCTTGCCAAGCATCTTAAACCTCTCTTTCATTTCGCCACTCACCTTGCTCATGTCGAAAATATCCGCAATGGCTTCTTTCAAGACTGATGCACGGTCATTTTGATTGGCAGGATATTTTTCAGCATAGTCGATGAACTTCTCAATGGTGGCTGTTTCCGAATAGCTCTCCGTGTACGCTATCTCTCTGGCTGGAGCAGGAAGAGGGGTGCAAGCAGGAGCATTGCTGACCACCCTATCGGTAAGGCGACCTATGCGCTCATAGTCGCGTTCGGAGCACACCCTGCCGTAGTCCTTGTAAAGTTTCAGTTGTATTTCCTTGACATAATCAATAGCCAAAGCCGGTGCTCCCTCAAGTACATCGAGAATGTAGTCCAAAGAGCAATACACCTCCTCCTGTTCGTTCAGATTGGAAGAACCAACACTTTTACCATTGTCAACATCCTTTACTTTATCGTATTGGGGTGTCGATACAACCTCTTCTTCCTGACACACCTCGTAGGCATAGCTCACATGCTCTGTGGCGAGGTCGAAAGCGAGTTGCGATTTTTGGGGCAACTCGGGGTCGGCCTCAAGCATCAGCGCAGCACCGTCCCACACGAAGTTTACATACTCTTGGTCGGTGAAGCTGACGAGCGTTTCGCCCAGCCAAAGTTTCTCGGGCGACCACCCATGCAGCATGTCGTCGAAATGATACATCATCTCGGCGTTGCACTCTTCGGCAGCCGTAAAGAATGCAAACGACAGACTGGCAAGCTTCAAGGAGTGAACACCAAGACTAGCAATGCGTTTGCTGTACTTTTCAAGCAGTCTCTTCCACGCACGCAGAAATCCCTTACCCATCTTCTGGGCAAGGTCATCTTCGCTGTGAAAGTACTGTCTGATCTTCATACTCTATGTCTTTTACGGTCTGCTATCTGGGTTGCCAATCTTTCTACCAAAGGCGACGCATCCATACTCGTGTCCTCTCTTCATCTTGAGTGGTCACGAGGGCTGAACAACGCTTACCGCATGATTATCAGTGAGTTGTTCCCGTCCCCCTTGTGCTCTTCAATTTTTCTTTTGCAAAGATAGCTATTTTCCCCTTACCTTCCAAATCATTTTTCATGCTCTACAGCATAAAATCGTGTAAGAATCTTTCGTTCGTAAAGAAAAACGAAAGACCCTTACCGAGCATTTACAAGCATTCCCACCAAACCGGTGTAAAGAATGCAGAAAATAATATTTTTTTGCTGTCAGACTAAATATCTTTGTGCTTCACAAAGAGGCTCTTGAGCTACTGTGATGTATTATCGGTCGGTCATGTCGTCTTTCTTTTTCTAGTAGTTTTTCTAGCTTTTCTAGCTCTCCTAGGCCCTTCAAGCTTTTCAAGCTCTCCTAGGCCATCTAGCTCTCCTAGCTCTTCTAGCCCTCCAACTGCCTCTTCAGCTCTGCTATCTCCTCCTTTTGCTGGTAGTAGGCATTCAGGGCGCGTTCTCTTAAGTCATCGTAGGCAGACTTCCATCGGGTGGCTTCTGCTTGCGTCTGGGTGAGCTGTTCTTGCATTTCGCGGAGTTGCTGTTGGAGCTCCTGCAGGCTATTCTCGAGCTGGGGGCGCTCGGCCTCCAACTGTTTGAGGCGCTCATCCTGCTGTTGGCGATAGCCGGTGCGGGCACGGTACATGCGCTCTTTGATGCCTCCCTGCGTCACAAACTCATTGTCAACTCGCTCGAGGTAGCTACATATCATCTTGTCCACCATACGGCAGAGGGTGATGCCGTAGTTGCACATCTGCTCGTCGGTCCATTGCTGAAAGAAGGGCTCGTAGTCCGGTAGCTCATTGTGGCTACGGCAATAGGTGAGCATGGGATCAAACTCTGGGTCATCGGCTTTGTAGAATCGGAGGTGTCTCGACTTTATATAGTCCTCAAAGTCTTCTCGCAGTTCTTGTAGCGACGAGCGTCCCACATTGAGCAGTTTCATCTGCATCTCCGTAGATGTCACACCGTCTGCCAGTCCTTCCACGAAGTTCTGCTTGCCCGATCGCGCCGCCTGTATCACCTGGTCGCGTGTACGGTCCTTGTAGAGATGTATGAAGCGGTCGCAGAAGGCGAAGGCCAACTGATAGATCACATCGGACTTCTGATAGAAGTAGAGATCCTTCCAGTTGATCTGCGGGTTGAGCACTTTAGGTATGTCGTGGTTGTCGTCTGCCATAATGATTTAGAACGAAAGTAACTTTTCTCTATGGTATTCGTATTGCTTTTGGCGAAGGTCTATCATCTCCTTCAGGTGGACGATGTGCGCCTCAAACTTATCGAGGATGGCAACTTTTGCCTCCAAACATAATGCGGTTATTGTGTTTCTCTTGTGTATACACACGCACAAACGCACATGTACATAATGTTTTGCGAAGATAATACATTTCAAGGAAACACGCAAATGAATAACGAAAAATAAATGTTGGACATTGGACATTGGACAATGGACAATAGAGCCTCCCGGGTAAGGAATGGCGCATAATATATATAATATATAATTTTATAAATTTATATTTTACCTATTTCTACCACCTGTCGGTGTGTTGTCCAATGTCCAATGTCCAATATAGCGAGAGCAGAGCATCAAACTTGCTTGAATGCTATGCCGAGCGCAAAGGACTTCGACGAAGTCCGCTCAGCTCGTCGAAGACAGATGCTTCGCTCCAAAGGGGCAGAAGAATGTCCAACATGGATAATCATGCTACGAAGAAATCCTCCTCGTGGATACCCAACTCCTCGCACACGAACATTACTGCTTTTGGTGGCAGTAGTCTCTGGTTGGGCTTCACGCCAAGAGCGACAAGTTGCGCCCTGTGATCCTTCAGCCATCTGCTGAGCGTAGGACTGCTCATTCCAGCCGCCTGTGCAATTTCAAATTTCATCCTTGCTTTCATGTGTGTTTCCTATTGAATTCTGATGGTTTGTTTTACATACACAAAGGTACGAAAAATTTACAAGATATGCAAATTTCAAGGTCACGAAACTATCACAACCTATCATAAATTATCATATCTTTCACTGCTTATCACAACCTGTCAGCGTGCCTCGCAAATGTTGTAACTTTGCAGTATCATAAATGATACCGCGAGTCTCGGCTGCGCTCGGGATAAGAAGCGAGCTCCTTCTCCTCTCACTGGCACGAGACTTGCATTGAAAATCACACGCATATTGACCCGTTTTCGTCATAACTATGACAACGGCCGATCATAAGCAAGACAACGACGAGTCATAAGCATGACAAAGGCATGCCACCTACGAGACCCAAAAATCACCGTTCCCAACGGTTTTCCGTTGGGCGCTAATCACTAACCACAAACACAAACCGCCCGCAAGGGCTCCTATCCCGCTCATCCCCCTCCAGCGGAAAGGAATCATCCCCCTATGGGGGGGGACAGGAGGGGGGCT
>JAZQQX010000021.1:0-51064 GCA_045629325.1 Bacteroidaceae bacterium
CTGCATTCTTTGCTTGTTCCACAATTACCTTAATTTCATCTATTGAAAGATGCTTGCCATTTCGATTTGACTGACGATAACAGAACTCACAACCATGTTCACAGTAATTGGTTATTGCGACATCAAGTAGTTCCGGACTATCCTCAGACCAGAATGGTTCATTATAACCATCGTCTTCTATTCGCATAAAGAACCCTGTCTTTGTATTAAACAGTGTTTTATAATGCTGATCAACGTGCTCCTTTATTACCAGATTACCATCCATCGCAAGTCGCATCTATAATTAGGTTATTTCCGTCTATGATAAATGCATCACAACAGAATAACGTTTCTATCTCATCGTTGTCGCTATGAAGTTCCCCTATATATACATCATAACCATTCTCTATTGCTTTTTTTACTCTTTCTGCACTTTCTTTTGAAATATATTTTTCAACGTATTCCTCAACTGAAGAACATCCATATTGCCTTGCATAATACTGTGCATTATTCAAGTCATTTTTGAAAAGATTAAAAAGCTTAGTAAAGATGTCCAGAAACATGGATTCATTTGATACACCAACTGCTCTAAGGAACGCTTGCAGTGTAAGTTCTCCTTTGCTCATTACTACAAAACTTGTAGATGAACTATTGGTTACAAAATCTGTTTTTATCTTCATGGCTATACCTCCATTAATAAGATTTTCTGAAAACGGTCATATATGTTCTCCGACGTAATAAAGTCATCAAAGTTCTCACCAACAGAAAGAGTCTTGTAGTCATACAATTTCAAAGTTGGATTAGAATTTAACATTTCCATAATTTCATCAGCCCATTTTTCTTCAAGGCCATAGAAACCCATCAAGAAATCCTTATACGATGAATACTCGTCTAAATAGTATGATTCATAAATATGCTTTACATCTTCACTTTCAGAAAACATTGATTTATATATACGCAAGAACAGCTCTTTTGCATAGCCTCCTGTCACACCACTCTTTTGAAGGAAATATTCCTCTGTTAAATCTTTATGTGCAAAGATTAAGTATTTATACATGTCGTAGGCGTACCTCATATCAGTTTCTTTATTTCGTCGATAACGTTCTTCAGTTTAGTACTATGGCATACTGATCCGACTTTATCGAGTTGTTCTACATTTCTATATTTCTTCTGGTAATCCAAATATACATTAACAGCCTCTCTTCCCGAGAATGGTAACATATAAAGCAACAACTCATATATACAGTGAAATTCGGGATTATTTGTAATTTTCTTGTCCGAGAGCAACTCCTTCATCGATAGAACATGGTCTTCTCGTGGACTCTTCTCGTTTCTATTCCAATAACGCCTTACCACCTTCCGAGACCAAACTTTTTCAAGAAAAGACTCCAATGCCGTGTCACTTAATGTTGACAAAAAGCCCAACAACAAATGCAAGTTCAAGTTGGGGTATCGATTCTTATCCCAATGCCCCCAATACAATAGCCTCTTCGCAAAATATTCGGGTTCTTTTGAAGCTAATATATTACGAGAAACCTCAAGATCATCATCAGTTATGTTGTCATCTTGTACATCCCATATCCAGAACTCAAAAATCTCATTATACCAATCGAGAGTTCTTAAGACATTGCTTGCTGCCTCATTTTTGGTATTTTTACAATGAACAAAAAGAAAAGACGGAAGCCCTTCCTTCAGTTGATGATTCTTACATGTGTAGTCCTTAATCAGGTTTTCGAACTGATCACAATCATTAGGAAAAACACAATCAACAAGGTAAGTTGCTATCAAGTAATCACGGAATGCATCGTATGTAAAATTGACAACCTCTGAGTGTGCAAATGGTCCCTTTAAATCTGGTGCCAAGTCCTTACGTAGAAGAATATTCTCATCAAGGAAACGAGAAAAAATTCTTTGTTCCTCTACTGAGAATGTATGCATAAGATCTGATAATGGCACATTAAAGAATTTGTTATTGGACACCATCAGATTCAGAATCCTTGTAATGAAGTCTATTACATGCTGGTCTTCCAATCTATAATGCTCTTCCTGTTGCACTTTATCAATCAGTTGTTGCTTCATCTTTTGGTAGTAGGTGGCAAACACTTCTTCTCTATTTATAGAGTGTACATACCCCAAACTTCTTCCTTGATATGCTTCACTAAAGAATCTCAATAAAAGTAGGTTATCACACAGTTCTCGTTGTACGTCTTTGGCTAGTTTTGCCGAGATATTGAAATGGTGAAAATAATTGCCGATTAATCTTGATTCCAATTCTTCATCCAACCGGCTATTCATATCTTCCACTTTCACAAGCCTTCCATCAAATGCATTGTCAATGTCATAATAATACTCTTTATAGTATTCTGTTCGACAGGTCATAATGACTTTTACGCAGTCGTATTGCAGAACCAGTTCAAGAAATGTTATCAAATGACGAGCAAACACATCTGGTTCAGGATTCTCGTTCAAACCATCAATGACAAGTACAATTGGGCATCGTTTGTAACGGCAATACGTAACGATTCCTTTCATACAATCATCAAAACTGACATTATGACCAGGAAGCATACTGTCCGCAAACGAATCTGGAATAGAATCTGCCTTTATCTCATAACCATTTAGATACACAAAAGGAATTCTTCGTTTTAGTAAGACATTCTCAACAAGATCGCATATTTGATTGGTTTTCCCCTGACCAGCAGATGTGGTTATGAGGAGTAATTTTGACAGCACAAATTGCATACGTGACATCAGTGATCCGAATCGACTTGTGCCAAGGTGATAGCGGTCTCTTTCCGGATGCAATTCGTCGTACTTACTCCCTAAATATTGCTCAAAGTTTTTGGCACCCTTATAGAAATCAGGAAACGACTCTTCTGAGACAAAATCTTTATATGGCGTCACGTCAAATTCAAATGGTTCTTTATGACGCATCTTACGATTCCTATTCATACGATAGGTGTCGATTGCATCCGCCTTTTCTAATATGAGTGTCGCAAATATATTAGGAGCTACAAAGTCACGGAGTTGCTGTTTAACCTCTCTATTCTCCAAAAACACCCCTGGCAAGTATTTTCCAGATTTTTTGTTTTTCTCTACGTTCCAGTTAAAATATAGAAATCTATCATTTCCATCGAAAATTGATGCGTGTTTTGGATTCTGCACAGCAGATTCTGCCATCTTTGCAACAAAATCCTTAATCCTTGTTTTAGAGAATCTTGTAAGCCGTTGATGGTTTATATCAAAGGGCATCCTATTAGTGTCAATATCTCCAGTGTACAGCAATAGAATCACGTCATCTGTTATATTTCCTTTAGCCACCCCCAATTCATACATCACATTAGGATTTGGTAAGTCTTTCTTTCCGCTTGTTTCTATTGGAGTTAAATCAGCCACGAACAAATCGCACGATTTAACTTTTTCTAAAACGGTAACATCAATGACGGGAGAACCTGATCTATTCCATGTTGATTCATCATACTCTATATCATAGGATCCCTCTTCGCGCAATTTGTTACACGAAGTTATCAACGCTTCCTGTATTTTATCGTGATTTCCTTTCGTGTCAGATTGCCAAGAAAAGAAGAGTTTTAATTTATGCATATAATCATATATTTTAGTTCTAACCGAGGTTACGATTCTCGTGAAGACCAAATCATCAGATGTTTGTTACATTTGTTTGGACTTACATTTTCTTGCGTTGTCCTCCTGTATGCTTATTTGAGCGCGTGGCGAGTAGTAATACTATCTTTTCTTTCCATCCATCAATCAATAGTCATCCTATAACAGTTCGTATCTTTTTTCTGGAATCCTAGGGATTGATATAACTTGTTTGCGGCTACTCGTTTGGGATTGGAAGTCAAGTGAAGCTCTATAGGAGCGAAGTGTCGAGCTTGATCCAATACATACTCCATCAGTTTCTTGCCCAGGTGCTGGCCACGATAGTCTAATGAGACAACAACATCCTCAATAGATGCTTTTGTTCCAGTAGGGGAATGGAAAATACAAAGTGTAGCACAACCGACTATATGTTCATCATTCAGGATTACATACAGATGGCAGTTGGTATCTTTCAATACCAGCATCAAGTCTGTTTGGGTAAAGTTTACCCTTTCAGACAATTCTGACATTAAGTGGCTCAAATCTTCGAATTGTGCCTGAGTATAATTTCTTAACTCTTGTATTTCCATCCTATTCTTAATTGTCATATCGTGTTTTGTCCGTCTTTTGTGGCCAAAACAGGTATGAAATGAATTTCCATGTCGCTTTTAGAAATGATTTAATTCTCTTCATTATTTTTTCAATAGTTATGTTAGTTTTATTATTTCTGGAACTTAATAGAAAGCCTTTATACTTCCTCTCCAGCGAACCAGACCTTCCAGCCGAGGACAGTGGCGAAGATCATCTCGATATCTTTCAAGAAACTGTAATGTCTATAGTAGTAACAATTTAACCTTACTTTGTCAGGATAGATTACATTATCGTTATACCATACAGCAATTTCTTGATCAGATTGTTCTTTGAGTTGATCGTATATATTATTATTCAATGTACGAGATGCTAACACGTGTTTCTCGCAAAACCGTAAATAATCCAAATCTTTGACTTCTTTCACAAAGTCCGCAATCATCTCATCTTCGAGACGATACTTTAGTGTGGCAGGACCTGTGATACCTGGACGGAGCTTCAGCACATCACGGTCATCGCCTTCGAGCTTGTCTGCATATCCTGGTACATCAGGACGAGGGCCAACGAACGACATGTTGCCGACGAGCACATCCCACAATCCAGGCAGCTCGTCCAACTTATAATGACGAAGAGTTGCACCAAAAGGAGTGATACGGCTATCACCCGCAACAGAGACCGTTGAACCACTGTGCTTCACTGTCATCGAGCGGAACTTGTGGCAGTTGAACAGTTTACCTCCCTTTCCTACGCGCTTCTGAACAAAGAATGCAGGACCACCTGGCATTTTCACTTTCACCATAATAGCCACGACCAAAAGCACTGGCCACAGGAACAATAGTCCAATCAGAGAAACTACTCTGTCAAAAAACCATTTCAGTATCATAATCTATATCGTCGTTTTATCTTAAAGTAAATCCTCTTCAGTTACAGGTGCATACTTACCTGCTTTACTTTCCATAAACACACTAGGCTCATTGGCTATGAGAGTATGGAAGACTCCGACAGGAACATGAAGTCCGTAGTTTCCGATTGCAGGACTGAGTTCGAAACGCTCCGTTTCATTACCTTCATCATCGAAGAAGATCTCAGTCACCGAACCACAAAGGATGACGAGTGATTCCGACGAGTCGCGATGACGGTGTATCACCTCCTTCGCATCTGAAGGCAATACAGCTACCAGCATACGCTGTGACTCATCCTCTGCAGTATTACGCAAATCATAATATGCTCGCTTGCGAGGATGCTCCTCCGCCTGTGCTAACAAAGAGTCTATAAGTTGTTTATCTATTATCATTATTGTAATTTGTATTTTGTTGTTTTCTATTTTGCTTAGTAAATTACACTCTACACACCATATTTCTTCCTAACACTTCTCATCCAAATCTCGAGTTTCACGCGCATGAATGGCATGAGGAGGGTGCCCAACAGGTCAAAGCGAATCATGCGGAACTTACGCCCCCACCTACGGAAAAATCTTTGAACGAAAGTTTCGTCCTTTACATGATTTTGTTTATTGTAATGACCAAAGTTTCCACCAATCAAGATTTCATCCAGTAGTTTCTGTCCTTCCTGAGCATTAGGTTCACAAAGCAATAGATCTGCAGGCATTAGAAAAATTTCCTTCAACACCCACTGGGTTGCAGCGACATATTTCATTAGGTCAAGATTCTTAAACAACTTAATTACCTTTTGAAATCCATTATATTCCTTTGCACAATTGATTTGGGTAAAATACAGGTCCATTATCTGTCTTAATCCAACTCCTTCATAAACATAGTGACTATATACATGGAATAGTTGATGTATGAGCTGGAAGTCATTAGTAGGAATACACAACCCGTCAACCACATTCGTGAACTGTCTTTCACGCTCACTTTCGAAATATTTTTCTAGTTTGTAATTCCATATTGGATTATAGCGTTTAACTGGTATCCAATGAGCCTCCACTACAGTATCTTCATAACAAAGATAATCCATGTGCTTTTGGTCAAACACTTTAGTCGGACGTATCTGCATACCATATTCGATAACTCTCTCCCTTGACGCATCTATCCAAATGTCGATGTCTCCAGACTGTCTTAATGGTCTAAGTTCTTCCCCATATAGTCGTGCAACACCTTGCCCCTTCAATAAGCACGACTTTAAGCCATCTGACAATAATTTCTTTTGAAGTTCCAAACATTGTTCGTCAATTTTTTTATTCCTTTGTTGGATTTGAGCAGCCATTCCAATCCATGTTAGGTATAGCATTTCGCTCATGCCAATTCTGGCAAACCCTTCATCAGCATCTGCTCCTAAATGCTGTAGGCCCGCAAAACAAACCCCGATAAGACTTTGTTTATGTGCCATTTCGTATAAAACCTTCCACTCCTTGTTGGAAGGTAGTCGCGAAAGATTCGATTGTGTACCTATAGCCACACGTATTAATTGGTAAAAAAGTGAATTCATTTGATATTATTTAGCTCCCTTTCCATGAATACATAAAAAACTGCTCATACGACTTTATCAAATCAAATTACATAGAGTTCATATGCATCGAAAAATAGATATATGAAAATTATTTTGAATAGTCAAGGTAGACATCTACTTCCTTACATACACTAGCTTCTTATACACACCACACACCAGATTCATTCCTGTCCAGAACAGACTGGCAACAGGATTCATGTGCATGGCATCATGCCAGAGCTTATAGTGCCACTTTATCATAGTGGTGTATCCATGAGTAGAGATACTGCCTGCACGACCTCTGCGATATTTTGCTAGACACTCACCAAGGAAGTAGCAGTCGGCTTTCTGAATCACCTTCAGCCACATCGCATAGTCGTTGTTCTTTTTGATGTCCTCAATCTGAAGCAGACCGTAATACTCACGGTCGAACATAACAGTGAGACATCCAGGCCAGCAGAAGGCAAACATTCCGAACTTCGTAACGTGTTTAGGTCCAGAGATATGTACACCAGTCTCCCTGCCTTCATTATTGATTTCCTGATAGGCAGTATAAGAGAAGTGGTACTCATTTTCCACCATAAACTTCAGTTGCTTCTCCAACTTTGTAGGCTCCCACAAATCATCCGAGTCAAGGAATGCAATCCATCTACCCTGTGCTCGCATGAGGGCATTATTACGAGAGACAGCTGCTCCCGAGTTCTTATTGTTACGCTCTAACTTGATGCGAGGATCAGCATCAGCATAAGGACCCACAACGACATCGGGATTATCTGTCGAGCTGTCGTCTTGTATTAGAAGTTCCCAATTCTGGTATGTTTGTGCCTGCACGCTCTTGATTGTCTGCCCAATTAGAGTGGCACAATTCCAGTTGGGCATTATTATAGAAACTAATCCGAAATTTTGCATATTTTTTAATTATGAAATTATTTTTTTCCTATCACCTTCCGATTACACTTCACAGTCGCGTTCTTACCTACCGTCACTGGTTGCATCTGGTATTTCTCCTTCTTGCCGCTCTTTACGTTATACATATTATTGAAGGTTATGCTCAGAGGCTGTTCGGTGTCGAATGCCACATTCGAGATGTCAAAGGCAGCTTCACCATTGATAGTTACTTTCTTCATAGTGATGCCTGACACATAACCTAATGGGGCAATACCTTTCGCATTCGTCAGGTTAAAGAAGTACCATTGTTTGACGCTTTGATCTATGTTGAAGGTGCAGTTGTTGAGAGTGAAGTTCGGCAGACATTTCTTCTTTAGTTCTGCTCTCGGGCTTTCGGGACCTTTCAACTTCATAATCGTAACAACACTATACTTGTCATTAGTGATATTAAACATACAATCTGTAAACGACACATCCACAGGCACAAAGGCTTTGTATGAGCCTCCAGTCACAAAAGGAGAAGAATCACGGAACCTGCAGTTCTTATATTCTATCTTTCCATATACCGAACCGAACTGATTATACAGGTCAAAGAATGTACAGTTGCGCGCGGTCACATCTCGACCATAGCAATGAATGTCAAATCGATTGATCTCGCAACCATCCAGCAGCACCTTCTGGACATCATTGGTGCCATACACGCCCCATCCTCCATTAGCTACTACATTCTTTGCCGTATGATTCCATACGTTGTTTAGCAGAAAGGCATAACCAAAGTCACTTGCAGAGGAGTATGTACCATCTACTTTGATGTCAGAAAACATCACGTTGGTACAATTCGTAATGCTGAATACATTATCGCCTTTCAAACCTGAGCCTTGTGGGGTCTTGACTGTTATGTTTCGGATAGAGATGTTGTTCTCATTCTCCACCTTGACCAATGTAGTGATGGCAGTAGAACGTTCCGAGCGCACGAAGTGGAGATTACAGAACACTTTCTCTTGCTCACCGACCTTCTTGTAAGTACACTCTGGCTGTGAATGAGGATTGCTGTAAGGCATTACCGGATTACTGCATCCCCTTCCATCCTTCACCAGCACCAAATCACGTCGGTTATGGCCATAGTCATGACCAATACGCTGATCCACCCACGGATTCTTGTCGGTGATGACAAGCAGATATGTTCCATTATTCAAAGCCTTTACCGAACGGAAGTTTGCTTCATCAATCTCCCTGGCTGACACCACGATGGGTTCAACGGGCGAAGACATAGCGAAAAGACAAGCCCTTTTCTTGGTATTCGTTACCGTAATAGTGCAGCCAGCAAAGTCTGTATTTTCCGTAAGTGGAATGCTTGTGAACTTAGATGGAATCTCCAGCTCTATCTCTCGAATACCCGCATAGCTTACTTTCGCACCTTGCTTCGCTGCTTCCTTATGGCATTTCAGCAGTACTTCATATCTTGCCACACCTGTCTTTGCCTCATTTATCCCATAATCCAAGGGGTTGATGGTTTGAGCAATAACGGGAGTGTGAAGGAGAGATAGAAAGAGGAGTAAAAATAAACTAATGCGATTTTTCATACAAATTATTCAGCTTTCGCTTCTGAGTGATCAATAATTATTGGAGTTTCTTTATAGCCGACTTCCTTTATTACTTTTGCCGGCACTCCCACGGCTGTAGTGTTGGCAGGAATAGACTTGTTGACAAAACTCATGGCTCCAATCATGCAATTCTCGCCAATTTCCAAGTCCTGACGTGCATGGATAGCAGCACGCATACCGATGTGACTACCTTGACGGATAATGATGTTATGGTGGTTCTGCTTGCGCCCATGGCAAGTGAAATACACACCATACGAAATTCCCACATTGTCTTCAATGATCATTCGTTCTGGACATACATCATCGAAGTAGCACTTCATACCAATGAAACAGTTCTTGCCGATTTTGAAACCACATAAACGATACAATGCAATACGTAAAGGTGTCAAAATGCAATTGGGTGCAATGTTTTGGCAGATACCTTTTCGGATAATATGCCACAGTTCTTTCAATAAAGAACGCTGATACGCGTATGGTATCTTAGTGGCATGTGGATGAGTAAGCTTATAATATAATTTCAGTATCATAACGTATTATTTTTCAAATTCATACCCTTTCTTCGAAGGAGTTAGACAAATGTTGATTCCTTTCCTTGCCAAATCAGTCAAGACAGTTACTACTTCCTTTGCTTCAAAGCAAGAAATCTGCAAGTTGCTTACATGCTGATAGTGGCTATGCAGATATTTCTCAATAATCCATCTCTGCTTGAAATAGCTGGTAAGCCTCATCTTAGGGCCCGACTCCGGCATGCTATAGTTTTTATAACTTTTCTCAATACCATCATAGTCAATGTATCGGTACTCTGTCATTTCCTTATCCCATAGATCTGTATAATAAGGCACTTTGTCCTTTAGCAACGATTCAGGACAATGGGCAATAGTTCCCATCCAATGTGAACCTAAACCAAAACCAAACACAAGTCCATCAATCAACGAGAGCTTATAGTAAGGTGATTTCTCATCCCAAGCGGTTTCTCCAAGGTGATGTTCTCCTAGCAGATAATCAGCATTCTTGCCAATAGCGCATACTGAGTGTCGCGTGTTGATACTTCGTTTCACTCCTGGCATCTTCCTAAAGCATTCTGCCAGATAACCTGCTGAGGTTCTGGCATTAACCAAGTCGAATGGTTCATTATCTTTGATATACGGCATACAAGCCATACACAAGGTTCCTTCAGGTCCTAAGAAGTTGAGAATCTCATTAATCAACTCAATAGGAGTGTTCGTGCAGTTGTAAAATTCACTCCACGAACTTTGTATCAAGATCGAAGAGCCTTTCTTCATACCAGCACGTTCCATGGCGAGAACAACATCATGGGCACTATATTTCTGTTTATAGAAAAAAGGCCCCAAGCGTCTATGCCAACTTCTTATCAAAGCTCGCATATTCAAGCCTTCTTTCTTGTTAATGCCAAGACAGGCCTTTATAATTGCTTTAGTATTCATATTATCTTGGAATTTCAAATCCCTTAAGAAGTGATTGGTCCACATCTTTGTAGCCTAAAGCTTCCTTGTAGAACTCTTTGTATTTTGCAGCCACTCTGCTCCAGCGGAATTCTTCGAATTCGATATTGCGGTTTGAATAATTGGTGCCGGTAAGTATCTTCTTCAAGCCTTCCAAGATCTCGTCTTCAGAAAGAGGATTGACTGCTTCACCTACTTCAGGTCCGAAAAGACCATCAATACCTTGATTCTTGGTATATAGTACCGGAAGGTTTTGCGAAAGAGCCTCGATATAAACAAGGCCGAAAGTTTCATAAATGCTAGTCATAGCAAACATCTTACATGTACGGAATATTTTACACAGTTCCGCTTTATCATAAATAGGGCCAATGAAATTCAATGCATCAGGATTATCCTTAATTAAATTAGGGAGTGTGCAGTCAGGTTCTCTTCCACCACCAACCATAGTCAGGGATAAATCTTTGAATTGCGGTTCTTTTCGAAGTTGTAATACTGCATTTGCTAGACGTACCACATTTTTATTCGCAGTAAAGTTTCCCACATACACAATTTTGTTGCCAACTCTATCACTCCTATCTACGTGATCTAGGAAATAGTCCTCAATGCCATTGGGCATCAACACAAACTTATGTTTAATCTTTGAAAGAATAAACTTAACCATGATGTGATCCTCAAATTTCTTGCGCAAGCCTTCTGAGATAAAAAATATTTTCTCTGCATTCAGAAGTATCTTCATGCCATCAATCCATGTATTGGGTAGTAATTTCATAAACTCATTAACATCCGTATTTCGAACTGCCACAAAATATGGGACTCCGAATTGCTTATGAAGTTTGTAAGCTAATCCGCCATCCGTAAAAAGAGTAGAAGCATGACAAATATCTATGAATTTTACATCAATACGTTTAAGCATCTCTTTATATACATGATTGCGCTTTACGTGATAGAAATATCTATGATATGGCTTCACTACGTTTGCGTACACAAACTCCGTATTTTTTGCTTCAAAGGAATTTCGACCAACAAATTCTTCACCTCTTACAGCATTAAAAACAACCTGATTTAACCCAAGGTCATCCAGGTTCATGATCATATTACTATGAACCTTCGTGCGACAAAAGTCATTAGCTATTTGTAGTACTTTCATTTATAGTGATATCTTTTGAGATATTAATTCTTAAATGTTAACAATTTGTATTCGAGTTATAATCAAGAGTATTCGCAAAAACAAATGCAATACCAAACCATAAATAACTATTACTAATCCAATATCCAGTAAACATACCTTGAACAAATGCTTTTGCAAATATCAGCAACACAAACATGTAGAAAGATTCTTGCATTCCAAAAACAAGGAGTCTTTTGCCTGTTTTATAAAGGATAGAAGAAAAAAACAATGTTCCCAATAAACCAATTTCTGATAATAAATCAGTAAACATGTTGTGAGAGTAAAATCCTACTGTCCACCAAACAGAACCCACGCCATGACCTATGCCAAATGAGTCGAAAAAGGCATCAATTGCTTTCTCATATAATATATCTCTAGAACTGCTGTCTGTCAATCGTTCCGTTATTCGGTTAAATCCTTTTGTCTCTGAAATTCCTAGGGATGAAAAAACATATAAAAAAATACCAGCTAGAACAACAAATATAATAAAGATTTGAATCGAGTTTAGCACCCTCCTCTTTCTTAATAAATATATAGTTAGCAATGCAGAGAATAAAATAAAGACAAATGCACCTCGGCCTCCAGATAATAAACATATTGCAGGACAATACACGATTAAAGCAAACATCACATAACGTACAAAAAAGAAAAAACCTTTATGCGAAATGTCCGCAATAAGTGAATAATAAACACTACAAACGAAAAAAACAGCCATGCAATAAGACAGATTCTGATAGTTCAACCCCGCATCGTTATCTCCTAGCATCTCTCCCATTTGAGCATAAGACAATCCAACTGTTCCTAAGATTAATGCTAATGGTATTACAAATAAAGGAATAAGCCTTACAACTTTATCAAAATACCGATGTGTATTAAGATGAATTCCCCATATTGCCATAGGGATGCAAAGAACACCAAATTTCAGAAAATGCGCCCTATATCCTTCTGGAGGTGCTTGGTTATATAACATTCCTGTAAGCAGATATAGTATTGCTATAGCCCCTAACCATATTAGTATATGTTTTGAATTTCTGGATACAAAACCCTTAAAAATGTCTTTTATCAAAATACATATTGTGACAGCAAAAACAACTAACAATAGTTTTTGAAGCATTCCGGATTCTACAAGATTTCCTGTTATCACCAAATATGTATGGAAGATATACTCTGAGAATAACGAAAATAGAAAGAAAAATGGGCAGAACCAATTTTTAAATAAATTCATAATAAATTATTTTGACAATGCTTCAATTGTTACATCTACAAAGCCACTTACACTATTAGTAAGACAATACTCGTCTGATGGCGTAACGATATCTTTGTTATATATATGTTTATAAGACTCTACAAGTGATGTAGGGTTACAGTCTTCTATGCAATATCCCAATCCATATTTTTTCACCAGATGACCAATCAGACCTGTACTAGGTGCAATAACAGGAGTTGCGAATTGAGACGCATAGCCGATAAGTCCACTACTCTGAGAAGTCTTGCGATATGGTATTAGTATTGCATCCGAAGCCTTGCATAAGGCTGCCAAGAACTCGTAACTACAGAATCCTTCCTGGAAAATAATTTTATAACCAGATGCCTGTAGTTCTTTGACACGTTCCTTAAACTTTACTTCAATGTCTTTATATACCTTACCCGCAAAAAAGAACACATACTGACTTTTTTCTTCCTCCGTAAGAAGACTGATGCTATCAAGGATGTCCATAGTCCCTTTGCGTCCTTGGAGCCCTCCAAAATGAGAAAAGAGAGCACTACACTCTGGGATATTGAATTCCTTACGTATATCAATGCTTTCACTTATTGGAATTGGCGTATATGGATCAGGGATAAATTGGAAACGTCTCGTTTTGTACAATTGGTTCAGTCTATCGGCACTCTCTTTATCATTGAGCACAAGAATCTGTCCAAAGCCCTTACCTTTTGCCATAACCTTATACTTTATCTTATTTATCATGGAAGAGACGAAGCTGCCCTTCCGTTCGTCTCGGAGATAGATATTATAAAGCACACCCGTAACTTGTGTCTTACCAGTGACGACTAATGGAAAACAGGGAACGTAATGGATTATGGTATTAACAAACACACTATTTGCATCGTGCTTGTTTACGTAATACATTAATTCTTTGCACTTCCTATAAGAACTTTTCAGCAATCGAATTGGATTGCCATTACCAGGTTCTGTGAATGCTTGCTTAACAGAAAGATCGTATGAAACATTCGTCAGTTCCTTCCATTCGAACATTTGTTTTTTCTCAACAAATGCCTCTGGAAGCGCAAACACAAACCGGTGTTCAGGCATTAAGCTTGCTACATCATGGAGATGATGCAGATACTCCAATCTGTGACCATTAATATTATTCTCGTAAATTAGGATTCTCATTTTATTCCTATCTTTTTTATGAATCTAGCAGGATTACCTGCCCATATTTCGTTATCAGGAATAGACTTCGTAACTACACTACAAGCACCCACAATGCTATTCTCACCGATAGTTACACCCTTGCAAATAAAACAATTAGCACCAATGAAGGCATTGTCCTTAATGACGATAGGAGCTTTACGCGCATTTACAAAGTCAGTCTTAGGGTTAGCACGCAAGACTGGATCCATAGAATGAGCATCTGTATCGGTGATTATAGTCAAGGCACCTATCTTTACATTGTCACCTATGGAGACACCCTGAGACACCCTGAGACACCCTGAGGACATACCAAAGTTATTACCTATCGTAAGAGTAGCTCCCTCATGTACACGAATAGAGGAACAAATGTTTCGTCCCATTGGATTTGAATTGTTACCGCTACTTATGGTTACGTTATTGCCAAGGACGACTTTTGCGCCTTTTCTTATTTGGAGTTGGATATGTCCACGAACTCTAAGTCCATGCCCGAAATGAATTCCTGCACGTTTGAATCGCCATCGATTCCATATAATTAGAATTTTGCCAACAAATTTCATAGATATTATACTAACTTTAATTTTCTGATTATTAAATAAGGAAGATATATAGAATAGCTTTTTATAAGATACCACTTGTATTCAGGATACCTGCTTAGTCCATTTGAAAGTATTGTAACCAGATACATGCGTTCCCAAAATGAAGCATCCTTAAACATAAGATGAAAAGCATAATCCTTGAACGGGTCAGCAGCACGATTGCTTAACCCCTTTTGATCATCCGTATATATCATTGTTACTTTATCGGAAAATGACACCTTACAATCGCGAAGTACACGTACCATCACTTCACAGTCTTCATATCTAGTCAAATCGGTTCTAAATTTATGACTTAACATCAAGTCTCGATTAACCATGAAACTTGACATTCTACCAGGATAGTATTCCCGATAATACCATGATTTGAAGTTATCATCTAGGATGCCTCTTCTACGTTTTGAGAAAGGAGCTTTTAACTCTCCGTTTTTACATGACTGGAAATTAGCGGCGCAAAAGTCAGTTCCATATTCAACATACAAACTTATAAATATATCCAACGCTTTTGGAGTCAGATAGTCATCAGCGTCAAGAAAAACTATCCATTCGCCTTTTGCCTTTTGTACTCCATTGTTACGTGCAGTAGAAACACCGGCATTGCTTTGATAGTAATACTTGATGCGTGGGTCTGTGTATGACGTAACGATATCTTTGCTAGAATCCGTACTACCATCATCTATCACGACCAGCTCCCAGTCAGCATAAGTCTGAGCCAGCACAGAGTCAATTGCTCTTGCAATGGATTTGATTTTGTTGTATAGTGGAATAACGATTGAAATCATATTGATTGCAGATAGTTTAATGATGGTAATCTTAAATCGTTCAAATTATTCAAAACGGAATCGTAGTCTATTTTTTCGGCATTCTCAATACTTGACATTGGTTTGAGTAATCTATTTTTAATACCTAATGCTTCCAAAAGTGAGGCTACACGATCTGAGTTTCTAGAGAATGAGGCAAAGAATTCCTTTTGATAAATAATAGAAAATACCACCCCATGGAAAGAAGAAGAGAAAATGAACTCTGCTCCACGGATCAAATTAACAAATTCTCCAGGATCTGAAAATTGATAAATTCCTTCTCCTGATTTCTGATTGTGTGCACCTACGATAGTTTTTATCTTCAAGTTACTATTTTTTGCAAACTGTTGAATTTCATGGTAGTCAAATGAATTACGATTCAGGTCATAGAATAGTATGTATGGCTGTTCATCTATTTTTTTAAGTGGAATGATATTATCCCACTCATCTGAAGATAAGAGGAGTGTGGGATCCAAATGCTTTTCGGCATTATATCCGAGAGATTCCACCAACTCTAGCAAAGAGTCTTCTCTGACTGAGATTTTATCGAGATTTCCTAATAATCCCTGAAGAGTATGTTTGTCCTCTTCATTGTCAGGTAGTATTCCCATACTGGCTGCATAACTTATCTGTTTTGATGTACGTAAATTGTTTTTACCAAAATAGAATGGATCAAATTGTTTATTCCATAGACAATTCTTCCACCATACTTGATCGCTACCGATAACAACCACATCGAAAAAATCTTTTGTAGATGTACAGTATGGTTGAATATATTTTTGTATGAAATTCTCAAAGATGGTAGTCCTTTTTCTTATTGAAGAGTAACGTGACAAACGTTTGTAAAGATAAGATAAGCGAGTTTTAATGCTTCTGAAATGACATATTTTACTCCAACTTAGTACATGATATTGAGAAGCGTGGTATGAAGGCCAATAATCGACATAGAATGCCTCATGGCCGAGTTTTGACAACACAACCCTTGTGGCTATCGCCTGCAAAATCGCGCCATAATTATGCGCACGATGAAAAGTAAGTATTCCAATCTTCATTTCTTTATAAATCTGATTAGTGGTACATAAATATTTGACGCAATACGCTTCCACCAAAGTCGTTCATCGTATTCTCGTTCATAGATATATTTAAAGCCCTTTTTTATATAATCATCTTCGAATCTCATACGATTTTTATGAATACGTGAAGGATGTTGAAGATTGGGTTGCATATATGCTTCAGGAGATGCGTCGATCACTTCAAGTTTATCTTTGATCGCTTCAAAAATTTCTTTGCCTTTTGGAGTATTGACTAAGACCAGATTAAGTCCCTTATCGTCTGAGTTAATATTTGCATCCTGTTTCTGCCACCCCCAGAAATCTGCAATAGTTATATCAGAAGGCCGTTTAGTATTGCAAAAATGACAATTACCGCATGAATGGCGGAACATGATATGCTGATAGAATGTTTTAGTAAACCACATTTTGCCCCCCTCCATTGAATTTAAATGTTTCACGATGAGCCTTCCATCCGAACTGCTCTTTATCTCTGAAATTCACCCAAGTGATGGATGCGCCTTCTTTCTTTTCGAGATAATCAATATAGTCTCTCCAAAGATAAGGGCCTGGTACACCATGGCAAACCAAGTCTATCAGAATCAAATTTTCTCGAAGCTTAGTGCCAACAAAACTATTAAGACCTGATGTTTGGCAAGGTGTTCCTGAGAACAATACCGACAAACCAGCTTTAAGATCTTTCTTAACTTGACGAAAAACCGTATTCATATCACTTTGGACATACTTGCTTCCTCGGAACTCGTCACGTTCCTCCTTTGTAGTAGCTCGCTTATGAACTACACGGAAATGGTCTGTATAACCAGCACCATAGACCACGCCTCCATTATCAAGGATGAAGTCGGATATGGCAGCGAAGACTGCTCCTGATCGAGAACGCATAACCTCGTCCATATTTTTGTGGCGCGCACCAAAGGCTAAAGGTTCTGAAAGGTTAAGTGACTTATCATAGTTGTCATTGAAAGAACAGACTTTCTCACACAAGCCGCAGTCTGTACAAATCGTTGTATCCACTACAGGATAGAGAAAGCCCAGTGCATCGGGTTTCATTGTTATTGCATCATGATTGCAGATGCTCGCACAAGCCGAGCAACCACAACAGTCAGCAGGATTCGTTATTTGTATCATATATTTCGTTTCTTTTTGATTTTTTTTGCGAACAAATTAACTAATTGCACCCTTTCCTTATTTGTACATCCTATAAACAGTGTTGACAGTAGTGCGCATGCAAAGCAAAATATGCATGAGAGCAAGAATGTTACAAGATTCATAGATATCTTACTAACAAAAAATATTGGGAATACCGATGCGCCCACCGTGACCATAATGCATCGAAATATGACATTCTTTATAAAATCACCACTTTTGAATTGTGGTATCATCTTTGGTAACATAAGCATACGGGCAATTAAGCAAGCGACTTCAATTGCTATTCCTAAGATGAGTGCTATTTCTGGTTTTGATCCTAATGCAAAAGCAACCCATACAAGAGGAAAGTCGAGCATTTGTATTCCGCCTACTACAATTTGATAATTACGAATATTGCCAGTTGCAAGTTGTGCTGTAATTAAAGTATTCGAAAATGCACTTATCATAGCTGCAATCAAGGTTAACTGTGAGAAAACAACAGCATGTTCAGGTACTTCCTTTAACCATATATGCAACAAATATTCTGCATTAACAACTAAAGGTAAGCCAAGCGCAAATAGAATATAAAAGGAGAATCGGGAACCTCTGTTCACCAGTGAAATCATATAACCATAATCACCACGTCCAAAGGATTGAGTAATTTGCGGTTTTAATGCCATCATGAAATTGTTTGAAAAACCAGTAATGGCATGCAGAACTTGGTTAGAAACTCCGCGAGCTGCATTTACGGTAGGCCCAAAAAACAAGTTCAAAAGCATATTTACACCTTGATTCTTTAAGGCTGCTGAGGAAGATCCAATCAAATTCCAACCTGCAAACCCCATCATCTCCTTTAATTGTTCTTTATCTATCATAAAATGATAGTTGCATTCTTCGAAGTGTCTTTTGCAATAGATTTGATATACCATCCTAACAGTAAAACTCGTCAAAAATATTAGAATAGCATATATGATAAGATGGTCAAAAGAAGACTGGATGACATAAAAACATATAAGTAATTTTGCGATTGCTTCAAAGATACTGACGTATGCGAATGTCTTCATCTTCTCATGTGCAACAATAGCAGAATTGTAAGGAACTGTTATAAGTCCCATTGCAAAGCTGAATACCGATAATTGAAAACACCAATTAGCAGCAGTTAATCTGTCTGGAGGCAACACCATTATATTATTGACGTACCATATTCCTATACTCTCTGCTATTACTACTACAATTGCTGCTAAGATATATTGAATGGTGACCGAAGAACAAAACACTTGTTGAAGACGTTCCTTTGTCCCTTTCCCCATTTCATAATTGAGAAATCTAGTACATGCTGCCGTAAGTGATCCACTGATTAAAGAAAACATAGCCACAAAGCCACCAACAACATTGTAAATACCAAAATCGGTTACGCCTAATGCTTCCAAATTAACACGGCCTGTGTATAGACCTATTGCCATTAACAACAGCATTCGGAAGTATAGTACTATAGTATTCTTTGCTATTCGTTTATTATTTGATTTATTGTCTGACATATAATTACGCTTTGACCACAATTATCACAGAGAAAATCCGTTTACTATTTAAGTTTATCTTTATCCATGAGCGGTTCAAACTTGCCATCCTTTACTGTAAGCAGGATGCTACCACTTTCAAGGCACTCCAATTCATGCCATACTCCAGCGGGTATGACCATAGCAGGACAATAAGAGCCTGCACGTAGAATATGACTCTCGATGACAATACCATTGTCATCGTAGAACATCTCTTTGATGCTGCCACGAAGCATACAGATAGTCTCTTTTGTGTCTGAATGTCGATGGATTGTCATCACAGTACCTGGCTCCAAGACGTTCAACATCCGCTGAGAGTTATCTTCTTCGGAGTTGCGAAGGTCGAAGTTTGTTCGTTGCTTTTGCCTTGGCAGAAGCTCGTCCATGAGTTTCTCGTCTATTATCATTTCGTTTTATTTCATTTAGAAGCAGGTGGAGGTATCGAACCTCATTCGGATGAACCACCTGTGCACCTGCTTATCCATTAGGGATTAGATATGCTCCTCGAATCCGCGGAAATGAACATTGAGCACGTGGAGTGGCTCAAGCAATTTACCGAGTGGGGTGCCAGCTGTCATCTGGGTAAAGGCGTTGACATCCTTAGGGAAGCACTTGCCACCATAGCCGAACTTGCCGTCAGGACCAGGGACGTAAGTGTGGGTGTCGTTGATGTAGCCAGAGAGGAGAACGCCGGTGTGTACCTTGCGCCAGTCGGCTCCCATCTGCTCGCAATACTCACGGCAAGCATTGAAATAGGTTACCTTGTATGCACCGAATACATTGTGCATGTACTTAGTTAGCTCTGCTTCGAGTGGTGACATGACGGTGAACTTCTTGCCTACGAAGATCTTGGTGAGGAGGTCCTGTGCTCCGGTGAAGACCATGGTCTGCTTCTTGAAGTCCTCGATGTGAGTACGCTCTGTGAGGAACTCTGGCATGTAGTGTACCTTATGACCTGTCTCATTTGAGAGGAGGTCGCTAGTGCCTGGGAGAATGGTGGTGCGAACGAAGACTGGTACGTCAGGAAGCTTTGAGATCAGTTCCTTCATAAGGGTGAGATCCTGTGTTCCATCGTCCTCAGTAGGTACGTGGATCTGCAGGAAGGCAATGTCGATGTCTGCCATCGAGTCATTGTAACCCTTAGCAGGGTCGCTGATGAAAAGTTTGCACTCAGGATTGTTGTTCTCTAACCAATCCTTCAAGGCTCCACCTACGAAGCCGCATCCGATAATTCCAACATTAATCATTGTTTGAAATACTTTATGTTATACTTTGAAAATCTATTAGGATTTGATTGCCTCTTTTATACAATCAACGATATAGTGAACATCATCATCACTAACATAAGGACCAGCAGGTAGACAGAAGCCTACCTTGAAGAGAGACTCTGATACACCATTAAGATAAGCAGGATTGTTCTTATAAACTGGCTGTTTGTGCATTGGCTTCCAAACAGGACGACATTCTACCTTCTTACCGAGCATGAACACACGAAGAGCTTCCACATTATCGTTAGGCTGACAGTCGGTAATAGCAGAGTCAACGGCTTTTATGACACCTGCTGCACCACCAACAGCTGTCTTGATGACTTCCTTATAGGCATTCTCTTGTCCCTGGATCTTGACTTCAGGATCGAGAGTAGCTGCACATAACCAGAAGTTGGCATCATAGCGAGGATCTGCAGGTTGTTCATGGAGGGTTACTCCAGGAACTTCTTTGAAGAGTTCCTTGTAGAGTTCCTGAACATGCTTGTGGTGTGCAATGTGCTGATCAAGGACAGTCATCTGACCACGGCCGATACCTGCACAAACATTAGACATGCGGTAGTTATAACCTATTGCTGTATGCTCATAATATGGATATGCATCACGAGCCTGTGTTGCATACCACATGATAGTGTTTGCATCTTCTGCATTACGGCAGATAAGAGCACCACCACCAGAGGTAGTGATCATCTTGTTGCCATTGAATGAAAGGACACCGAACTTACCGAATGTACCCAGTACCTGACCGTTGAACTTAGAGCCCATACCTTCGGCAGCATCTTCAACTACAGGAATGCCGTACTTGTCGGCAATGGCCATAATCTCATCAATCTTATATGGCATACCGTAAAGAGCAACAGGTACAATAGCCTTTGGAAACTTACCGGTCTTCTCTTTACGGTCGAGGATGGCTTTCTCGAGAAGTTTTGGATCCATGTTCCATGTTTCAGGCTCTGAATCTACGAAGACTGGAGTTGCTCCAAGATACGTGATAGGGTGTGATGATGCACAGAAGGTGAAGCTTTGAACAATTACTTCATCGCCAGGACCTACACCACAAGCGAGGAGTGCGAGGTGTACGGCCGCAGTTCCTGCTGAGAGGCATACAACCTTGGTGTCCTTGAGAGCAGGATTGAGGTTCCATGCAGCTGATGTTGCTTCTGGCCAGCGTGAGTCTTGATAGACGGCTGACTCTACATTGCCGGTGACGAACTTGCGAAGGTCTTCCTCGAAGGCGTTGACGTTTGGTCCCATAGGAACCACCCAATTAGTGTCAAAGGCTTCTTTGACGTATTTCTGTTCTAATCCCTCGTCTGACATATGGGCCAGGCAGAGATAAATGGTCTTTCTTTCTTCAGACATAGCTGTATGTTTTTATAGTTTAACTTGAGGCAAGTGGCAGATTCGATCTGCTGCATCTCGCTTGACACTTGCCAATGTATGTTTGTTCTATTCTGTTGTAATTTGTATTGCCGAAATAAAATATTTCTATATTAACAATGTATTTATCGAAATAATTTATTACCTTTGCAACATTCATTTGTTTATCTTAACTCTGAAACCTGTATATGTCTATAAAATTACGTCATTTTACCGAAAAATCAAAGGTAAACAGTACTAAAGTACGAAAATCAATGATTTCAGTGCGATTACATTGTTTCAGATTCCCTATATTCTCATTTTCTTTCTTCCGAGAGTCGAAAAAATCACAGTCTTTTAAAACCAAATAGGCCGCCCAGAGCCCTTATATGTAGTCAAATCCTTGACATACTGCATTTTTTGTATCTATTTTGTGACTCCGTTACTCGAGGTGTTTCTCCGGGTTATCATCTTAAAGTCTGATTTTCAAGCTACTAACTGCATGTTACGCCACTCGCATGAGTGGCAATTCGCATTCCATCACCCCCGTTATACTTTTCGCCGGGGAATTGGGGACGGTTCTCTTATCCGCTTTGGAAGACGGAATAAGAGAGGTCTGAAGACCGTCCCTATTTCCCTTCCTCCGGCTGACGGTTGTTTCGCTATTTCTTTTTTACGGTTTTGGGATCTTGGGGACGGTTCTGCGATCCGCTACTCGGGGAGTTGGCCTTTTGTATCTCCTAACGCTATCTGGGCGTGGGAATGGGAATTGGGGACGGTTCTCTTATCCGCTTTGGAAGACGGAATAAGAGAGGTCTGAAGACCGTCCCTATTTCCCTTCCTCCGGCTGACGGTAGTTTAGTTATTTCTTTTTTATGGTTTTGTATACTTGTCGGTAGCTTAGGCCGGTGATGCGGGCGAGCTGGTTGATGGCTGCTCCCATGGTGGCGGCTTGGGCTACTATTGTGCGTTGGCGGTCGATAGGTAGGTGCTGGAATTGGGCGCTATCGCGACAGCCACAGATTTGCTCCAGAAGGTCTCGGGCTTGTTGGTCTGAGAGTCGCTGGGGTATGTCGTTTTCGTCCATCTCAAGGCATCCGCAATCGTCTGGGAGGGGGGCGTTGACCATCTCGATGAGGTCTTGGAGGGTGAGGCCTGACTGCTGGAGGCGTTTGATGGGGACGTATGTGTTGCAGATGCAGGTGGGCTCATTGCCTATGTATTCGTGCCATGAGCTCCAGGGGTATTGGTCTGCATAGTGGGTGATGCCTGCCTTGATGGGGTTCTGGTGGATGTATCTCAATAGGGTGAGGAAGTATGAGAAGTCTTCACAGGGTTCGCTCTTGAAGCGGTCTTGGAAGAAGTGACCTGTGCGTCCGTATTTCTTGTTGAAGTATTGGGCATAGGAGACTTCGAGTCGCTTCATGGATTGGTCGACTTCCTCGGTGCCTTGGCGGTAGAGGAGGTGGACGTGATTGGACATGAGGCAGTAGGCATATAGTGTGCAGGTGTCGGGGAGCCGCTCGCCAAGGGGTGTGTAGTCTTGGGGTAGCTGCTCGAGGAGCTGGAGGAATCGCTGGCGGTCGGTGTCATCGGTGAAGATGTCTTGACGGTTGATGCCTCGGAGCATGATGTGGTAGATGCCTGAGTGGGCGGTTTGACGTGCTATTCGGGGCATGGAGGGTTGAGGGTTTATATTATGGTGTTGACTATTTGGCTTTATTTGAGTTTTGTGAGTACTTCTTCGGGTGTGAAACCTGTGAGGATGGCGGCTGAGAGGGTGTGGCCCATGTCCTTGAGGCTGTTGCCGAGGAGATAGACTTGCCGGTCGATGATGAGGAAGCGGTCGTGTATCTTGTGGGGCAGCTGTATGGACTGTATGGGTGTCTGCTGGCTGTTGTGGGCTTTGAGGGCTTCGTTGTACTTGTTGTTGTAGGTGGTGTGGATGGTTGCTTTTACGTCTTCTGCTCTCTGATCGAGGAGTGTGAGGGTCTTGTCATTGCAGTAGTTGTCGATGAGGATGACCTGCTCTCTGGCCGAGCGGATGAGATTGGCGATGAAGGAGTAGGCATCCCACATGCATCCGGTGGCGAAGAGCTTTTCCTGTGGTTGCTGATGTGTGTGGACGAGGAAGGCGACTTGCTCCTCATTCTGCTGCAGGCGGTCTTCTATGCGAAGAAGGCGATCGTCCACATGCTGCTGAAGGGCTATGAGCTGACGGTTGACGGAATAGCCCTGGAGGAGATGCTGTTTAAGAATATTATTTGCCCAGGCTCTAAATATAATGCCTTGGGGCGATTGTACGCGATAGCCAACGGAAAGAATCATGTCGAGAGAGTAGTGCTCTGTCTGATATACCTTACCATCGGAGGCAGTTGTCGCAAATTTTGCGACAACTGAATTGGTGAGTTGAGGTGTCGCATTTTTTGCGACAACTGAAACTGCTAGTTCTTCACGAAGAGCGTTGTTGATGTGCTTACCTATAGTTTTGACATCACGGCCAAAGAGTGTTGCCATTTGGTTGCGCGTGAGCCAGACTGTCTCGTGAGCTGCATCGAGCTTTACCTCAAGGGATATGTTCTCGTTTGGTTGGTAGAGGACGATCTCGCCTTCTGTTGCGGGCTGTATGTTGTCTTTTTGCATATATGCTATTGTTGGAATGTCAAGCTTGAGCTTCGCTCAACGCACTAGTGTGGGCGAGAGCGCACTCACGCGCGAAAAAAAGAGAGAGCCTGGGGCATAGCGGGGGGACACCCACCTGCGGATGCAGATGCGGTCACCGGTCGGTAAAGTAACGGTGCAATGGTGTGTGTTTCGTTCATGCTATCCAGCGATTCGCGATGGTGGGAGAGTGTCCAATCTTCCCAATTTTCGC
This sequence comes from Bacteroidaceae bacterium, assembly GCA_045629325.1. GTDB lineage: Bacteria > Bacteroidota > Bacteroidia > Bacteroidales > Bacteroidaceae > Physcousia. The sequence goes on from JAZQQX010000021.1 coordinate 24,795, forward strand.
AAAGTTAATAAACTTATTAGAAATATGCAACTTTAGAAATAACTATTTCTATATTGCTAATGGTGATGACTGCCTTGATTTTCTGTTGTTTTTATTGTTCGTTATACTTTTCGCCTATCATTTGCCGTTCATCTTGCCGAAGTTGAGATATCTGTCCCTGAAGGCAAGGAGGAGGGGACGGAGGTCGGCAGGGGAGGTGATGAGGGCTTGCTCAACGAAGTGCTCGAGGGTGATGTCGATGACTTTGTACTTGTACTCGTCCTTGAGCTCCTCGCGGAGGGAACTGACTTCCTGAGCGGTGGTGGGATGTCCTGCTGGAGCAAGTACCACGGAATGGCTCTCATGAGCTGGTTCCTTCATGCGATAGCACTCTGCCAGGAGGTAGTTGCGGTAGATCTGACTGATGGCTTTGGTGCCATCGAGCAGTTGTGCCTCTGCTTCAAGAGTGAAGTGACCTAATTCTTGTATGAGTGCTTTCTGCTTGAGGAGGGCTTTGGACTGTGCGCTATTGGTGCCGAGGACATCGGTGTACTTGGTCTCTATAGCGATGAAGCATGGGCGCTGGTGGCTGTCGCGATAGCGGACGATGGCGTCCATGGCGGTCTTGTCGGAGAGGTAGCGGTCTATATCTGTATGCAGGTATTCAAGACCGACTTCTGTCACTTCGAGGATGTCAATCTGAGGGAAGATGGCTTGGATGATCTGGGTGACTTCAGCCTCTCTGCCTTGCTGGAGCATGTGGATGAGGGGGCAGAAGAGGTTGAATGCCATGGGCTGGCTGGAGAGGAGGTTGTTGAAGAGGCGGTACTCTTCGATGGTCTCGTTCTTCTGCTTGCCTGCCACCCTCTGCTTGGCATACTGGAAGGTGAAGTCGTCAAGGAAGTTCTTCCCGCTCTCTTCTCCTCCCACGATCATATTCTCGTGCTTATTCTTGGACGAGGCGAATGGACCTACACCCATCTCGAGCCCCTGCTCCTCCCGGTAGAGGCCCTGCAGATGCCTGCATCGGGCGGTGAATTGTGCTATGGTTTCATTCATAATGATCTATCGCTTTTTCTCCAAGGGTCACAGGGACAGGTCTACATTTTGACCGTCGTCAAAAGTGACCCAGTTTCTATTTCAGTTGTTTTTATTGTTTTGTTATACTTTTCGCCTATCATTTGCCGAATGATCTGCCATCTCGTATAATTTCTCTATTTCTTGAGGGTCAGGGCACAGGCCCGTGACCCGACTTGATTTCTATTGTTTATTTCAATCTTACAGTTCTTACAGTTGACAGTAACCCTTAACCATTAACCGTGAACCATTAATCACCCTTAACCCTTCCCCGTCATTGTTTTCCGACCTTTCCTCTCATCGTCTTCACGATACTTGTCAGCACCTTGATGATTCTAGCACAGTCATTGTTCAGCGATACGAATTGCTCCTCATTCAGGTAACCATTATCGTGAAGCAGGTTCAGCCAATAGTCCGTCAATTGTTTATTTCAATCTCTCATTCCTTTTCTCCACACTTTTTCAAATTCGGGGACTGGTACGGAATTTGAGTTTCTCCACACTTTTTAGTTCAAAGAATAGGTGCAACTACGGCTTTTGCCACTGATCGCTATGATATTCTCGTTGGCAAGGCGGACGAGTAAGCGGCGGGCGGACTCATTGCTTACATCAATGTGCAAGGCTATATCCTGGCATCTGGCAACTGGATGAATGTGCAGGTATTCTATGATCTGGTGGAGCTTATGGTATGTCTTTGTACTCAGTCCTTCCATCTGCCGGACTCTTTGCTGTAATTCCTCAATGTGCCCATCTGTTTTCTCCACACTTTTTTCAAATTCGGGGACTGGTACGGAATTTGAAGTTTCTCCACACTTTTCGGTGTGTACGAGACTTTGCGTCTTCTTCAGGACGGCCTTGCGGAGCTGATATTCGGTGATGGTGCCGAGGCGGGAGGCTTGCTTGATGTTGACTCCATGGTCGATGGCCTGGAGGAGATAGAAGATCTGCGTTGGGGCATCGAACAGACGGAAGTCCTCGGGGTTGGTGTAGCCTGACACTTCAAGGAGTATGTCCATGGCGTCCTTGTCGGTGATGACATTGGTAAAGTTGTTCATGTCAAGACATTGGTCGATTTTGGACAGGTCGGCTATGGCGTGTAGGGCTATGTAGCTAGGAATGGCGGGATCGGCAGGAGCATCTGAGGGTGGAAAGTTAACCCATTCCGTGAGTACGTGAAGGGGGAACTTCTCAAGTGTGGCCTGAATGGCTGATGGCTTGAGTACCTTTATGAGGTTTGAGGGATGTCCCGTATATTCATTCCAACTGCTGTAGGGGTATTCCTCGGGTGTACTGGCTTCGAGGGCCTTGACGGGATTGCGGTGGATGTAGCGCAGGAGGGTGAAGAAATAGGCTGAGTCGTTGACCGGCTCGGAGGGGAATCGTGCCTGGAAGAGGTGGCCTGTCCGCTCATACTTCTTGTTATAATATATGGCATAGCGACTTTCTATGCGTTTCATGATCTCAGAGATGTTCTGCTTTCCCTCACGGATGAGGATGTGCAGGTGATTGTCGAGGATGCAGTAGGCATAGATGGTGCACAGGCTGTCGGAAATAATCTCTTCGGTTGCGGTATCTTTCTCCATGGGTGCTTCTTGGAGTATGTGCATCATGCGCAAAAAATCATCCTCACAGAAGAAGATATTCTGCTTGTTGATGCCACGAAGCATTACATGATAGATGCCGAGGGCAGATTTTATGCGTGATTCTCTGGGCATTTCTTTCTATCTATAACTTGGCCTGCTTTTTCCAGTGGTGGTTCCTATACTTTCTGTCCCCTTTAGAATGTTAGCGGAGATTTTTTCCACACTTTTTCAAATTCGGGGACTGGTACAGAATTTGAAGTTTCTCCACACTTTTGGGCTACTTTTGCTTGCCGATATTGACTTATTTGAGTTTTGACAGGACTTCCTCGGGAGAGAATCCTGTGAGGATGGCGGCTGAGAGGGTGTGGCCCATGTCCTTGTGGCTGTTGCCGAGGAGATAGACTTGCTGGTCGATGATGAGGAAGCGGTTCCTTCGACTTCGCTCAGGACAAGCTCACTGTTTTGTCCATTCACCTAATATCAACTTTTCCTTCTTGGCACGTGACCATCCTTTTAATTGTTTCTCGCGTGCTACGGCTTGTTCCTCGGTCGGATATTCTTCGAAATAAACAAGAGATACAGGAAGATGCTTTCGAGTAAAAATGTCTATACCGCTGTTGTGCTCTTTTACTCTATGCTGCAAATTGACTGTAGTTCCAACGTAATATTGAGAGTTGGCAAGTTTTAGTATGTATGTGTATGCCATTGTTGTTGTGTTTTTGAGCCTGTCCTGAGCTTGCCGAAGGAATGAGGATGACTTGTTCTTTGGCTGATCGGATGAGGTTGGCGATGAAGGAGTAGGCATCCCACATGCAGCCGGTGGCGAAGATTTCTTCCTGTGGTTGCTGGTGTGTGAGCCAGACTGTCTCGTGAGCTGCATCGAGCTTTACCTCAAGGGATATGTTCTCGTTTGGTTGGTAGAGGACTATCTCGCCTTCTGCTGTGGGCTGTATGTTGTCGTTTTGCATATGTGCTATTGTTGGAATGTCAAGCTGGAGCCTCGCTCATCGCATTAGTGTGTGGGCGAGAGCGCACTCACGCGCGAAAAAAAGAGAGAGCCTGGGGCATAGCGGGGGGACACCCACCTGCGGATGCAGATGCGGTCACCGGTCGGTAAAGTAACGGTGCAATGGTGTGTGTCTCGTTCATGCTATCCAGCGATTCGCGATGGTGGGAAGGGTGTCCAATCTCCCCAATTTCTGCAAAATTAATAAATAAATGTTAAAACTGCAAATTTAGAAATAATTATTTCTATAGTACGATTAAATTAAACTAGCGCTCGGCCGTCTCCTTAGACAATAAACAAGGAAAAAGGACGCTTTCAGAGCGAAGCGGGGAAAGAATGAACGGAATATTATTGAAACAAAAATGAACGAAAATGAACGAAAATAAAATATTAACTAGAATAAATAGAATGAACGGAATGAAAATAACAAATACAAGAAATACCCTTTGAGATGGGCAGGCTCTATGAGCCTCGTATGGGCTGTGAATATGTGCTTACAAGAGAAATCTTTTGACGCACATATTCATCATCCCATACCTCCCAATGGAGGTATTCCCATCACAAAGGCGATAAACAAAGATAAACCATTACAGAATGCGATCGGACGAGGGTGGTGAGAGCTGGCTCTCGGGAGGCCTCGGACGGGAGTAGATGCAAGGATTGCCATGTGCAAGACTTACCAGGGGCGACATGGACATTTTTTATATAATAAATAAAAGATGTAAAAGAGAAAAAGTCCTTCGGAAAAAAAAGTGCCTACGACTACAAAAAGGGCCGGTCCCCTAGCTCTATTCTAATTTCTTATTAAATATTTTCGTTCATTTTTTTGCATCATACAAGTTTTTATTACTAACTTTGTAACCAGATAAATATGGCATGATGCCGAGTGTTAAGTAAAAAGATATCAGGATGAAATACCTTATGCAAACCTCAGATGTAAGGGCTGGTCTCGTGCAATGCGCCATGAGGGTGCTCTTGTTGATTTTCGCCTTCGGAATGTCCGCACAGGTGTGGGCCTTCGATGAGACTTTCTTCCCCATAAAGGGGGCTTCCCAGCCTTATCCCAAGGGTGCGGGCATGGTGTATAGTGTCCATGAGAAACAGGATGTGAAGGCTATACCCGAGGATGCGTGGAAGGACTATGCGGAGGTGGCACAGACGGCCGTGTTTGACATGCTGGGCTTCTACACCTATGGTAAGCCTGCCGAGGGCTATCAGTGGACGGGTGTGGCGTATGGCGTGAAGAATGACGCTGGCGAGTGGGTGCCTGCTACCAAGGCTGACGGGAGCATTGACTGCCTCATGACCGAGGACCCTTACTGCGAGGCAATGAGTAGTGGAAGCGGTGTTTACACCAGCGAGGAGGAGGCCATGAAGGCTATGCCCGAGGAACCTGATACGATGGTGCTGGCACTCTTCGGTCGTGTGGGTGTGGCTTGTGCCCGACACATGCGTCTGCTGGGCCGTGTGGCACTGGACAACCCCTGCAACGAGATGGGCGATGAGGTGACGCTCACTGCCATACCCAACGAGAAGGTGGACTACTTCGTGTACTGGACCAAGGGCGACCCCGAGAACGGGGAGAAGATAACGGACAATCCCCTGAAGGTGAAGGTGGAGGAGAGCACGATGTACTATGCCCACTTTGACAGTCCCAGGGCTGTTCACTTCAAGGGCGATGAGGGCACCCTGCTTTGGTACGATGCCAACTCTTACAGCCTGCCCGGTTATCTGTTTGAGGGCGACAGTTCGATAGTAAGCGAGCGTTTCCCCAACGGGCTTTTTGACGAGACCTCGCCTACCACAGGTATCCGTTCGTCGTACCTCAAGGCAGAGAAGTCCAACTACAGCATGTATGGCACAGTGCCTCATGTGCTCACCGTGAACGGTCCGGCTCTCATGGTCAGCACGATGAAGGGACCTGGCGATATGATCTCGTCTAACTATTCTCTTGCCAAGTGGACAGGGGAGAAGGGGCTCACTGCCGACCAAGGGATACCCGCTGATGGCGTGGAAAACTACTTCTACTACATCGATACCGACAACCGATGCTTCCACCTCACCCACGACACATCGCTCGATGCCAACACTATTGTGCTCGTGCTCAAAAACAACCTGCTGGATGGCGAAGAGGCTCCCACGAGAGTCTTCTGGACCAAGGCCGATCAGGAGGCCTTCGTTCCGAGCACGCTGGCAGAGTTCACCCTCGCTGATGGCGATGCCTATACCAACAGGGAGGAAGTGATGGTGGAGAAATTCTCCTACACGCGCCACTTTGAGGACACCAACTGGCAAGCACTCTACCTGCCCGTGAAGGTTCCCGTGAGCACCCTCGCCAACCAGGGACTGACGGTGGCTTTCATCAACAATTTCAGTCAGAACGATGCAGAAGGCGGTAGTCTCGACAATATGGCCATGGAGATCATCTATGTGAAGCCGAACAGCACGCTCCTCCCTCACACGCCCTATATCGTCAGGGCCGAGGCTCCCGGAGAGAAGGATATCGTGGTGGAGAACACCTTGCTCTATCCCACAGAGAAGCGTGTGCTGGACTATAAGAGTGCCACCTTCAACTACACCATCACGGGTAACTACAGCCCTGTCTTCTACAGCACGCTCAACGCCCAGCATGGCTATGTGATGGAGGAGGGCATACCTACCCAGGTGGAGAGCAACCAGGGCCAACTCGTTGCGGAGCGTTGGTATCTCAACATCGAGGCACGCGACCCGATGTACGAGACGATGATTCCCCGTCAGGTACGAATCAGGGTGATGAATGACAGCAATGAGCAGGATGGCATCCTTACCGTAGAGACCGCCTCACCTGCCTCTTCAGCTCCCTTCCATGACCTCTCTGGCCGACGAGTGACTCCCGTCTCAAAGGGTCTGTACATCAGGGATGGTAAGAAGATCTTGAAATAAATATTTTTAAAGGAAACTAGAATAAACGGCGCTCAGCGTGTCGAAGACCGATGCTTCGCTCCGAAGGGGCAGAAGAATAAACGGAATGAATATAATTCCCATTCTCGTTCATTTTCGTTCATTTCTGTTTCATCTTATTCGCTTTTCTGCCTTTTGAGGCTCAAAGCAGATGCTCCAGATAGTGGCGGAAGCTCGTTCCGTCTCGATCCTGGAAATCATCGATGAACCAGTTCTGCTTCTCCTTCTCATAGACGAGGATGAGGGTCTGTACCTGCTTCTCTCCGAAGTTGCTGAAACACACCTCCACCTCGGCCTTCTCATCGGTGCAGGAGAGTACCTTGACACCCTTCAACTGGAGGTCGCCAAAGTCCTGTGCATTAATCCAATAGTCGTAGTCGAAGATGAGTTCGCCCGTCACCTCCTGCATGGTTTCGCACGATGTGATGAGCAGTTTCATGTGCTCCGAGAGGAAGGTCTCGCGTGTCTTCTTGGCCTTCTCCCAATCCGTCTGCTCATCAGCATAGGTGGCGAGCACCTGGGTATAGATGTGGAGCGCCCTTTCCTTCACCACCTCCTCTGTGGCAGGAGCATCTTCCACACTTTCCGTCACAGCGGGCAACGGCTCTACTGTCACCTCTGTGCTGTCCTTCACACCCTCATTGTCTGCCTCCTTGCTGTTGGTCTCTCCATGCTTGCAAGCCACCATCAATGATGTGGCAAGTGTAAAAAGTAAAAGTTTCTTCATATTCTTAATGATAAGAACCTCATACCCACGACAGGTATCAGGTTTGTCTTATATTATTACCACATACCTTCGCTTACATTAAACTTACGCTTGCCCTTCTCGATGTGGACATTCAGAAAGGCGTCCTCTTCGGTTTCCTCGCCATCGGGATTGGGGGTGCCATTTCCCCAAATGCCTCCCCAACTGTAGTGTGTGTGGTCTTGTTTACTCCAATGCATCTCCCCTGTGCTGTCTGGCTCGTTGCAGAGGGCTTCTAACTGGTCGTAGAACTCCTGACTGGGCACTTCCTCAAACTCCAGCACATAATTGTCCATATAGTCACCATTGAAACTCACTCCGCCCTTCTCGTATTTCTTTATTTTGAATTCGGGAAAATCAACCTTGGTGGCCCATTCTATCCTCTCCTCAATGAATGTTTCGCGATCGAATGTTGCTTTGTGATAGACCGTACCGACAACAAAATAGATGAGGGGCAAAGCAAGGATGAGCGCGAACACCACCCAGTGCCACCTCTTCATGTGAGTGTCCTTGTAGAAGAGTTTGGCAATGCCCCAGAATATGGCGAAAAGAATACATACGATACCCAAATAAAATGCGTATCCGGTGAGAAGAAGCAGATACATAAGGTTTCCGTTTTTTAATTGTAAATGTTGGTCGGTCTAATGTCTTGATGCAAAGGTACTATTAAATTCTTATTTTCCCAACAAATTAACAGAATTTAGGTATATAAAAAAGCCCCCTTGCGAGGTGCAAGAGGGGGCTGTGAGTAGGATGCCTGTTTGGTATCACACACATCTGGTGGCATCCCGTGGAATGGGGGTGAGCGTGTGTGTTATGTATTACTTTCTTTCTTCTTCGGTTCTCATGACAGTATCAGCCGTCATTTAATCATCTTATTCTTAATCATTTATGCCATTCATCGCAAAAGATGATATGGGGCGATTTTGCGTCATCACAAAAAAACGATGATATGACTCTCAAGCATTCGCTTGGTTTAAGTAAGATGCTGAAAATGAGTGAATAATTAACTTATGTTAACTATCGAGGTGTCATAAGTACAAGTGTAGTTCCCTTTTTGCACACTGAATCCCAGAAAAATGTGCAAGGGGAGATATTACGAAAGAAAATAATATTTTGATAATCAGCAGAAAAGTCAATTGGTACGCCATATCTAATAAATGTGGCGCGCGATACCTAATAAATGTGGCGCGCGATACCTAAACAAATGTTGCACGCAATACCTAAATAAATGTTGTTCGCAATACCTTATTATAAAAAAAACTACCCAAGTTTGCAATGCAAAACCTGGGTAAGCTTATATGAAGTGTGAATGTCAGGCCCTTTAAGCTCTTCGGCAAGGGCCCGTGCCTTAATCCATAGGGTAGACCACACCCCATTCCTTGCGGAGTTCGTCCATCTGCTTCATGATGGAGAGCGTCTCGGCATGAGGCATCATGGGCGACTCCAGGAGGCCTTGCTCGATGCAACGCTTACACTCGAGCACCTGATACTCGTAACCGTTGACCATGTCGGCAGGTTTGGAGATATGCTCCACGAGTTGGTAGTCACGATAAACCTCGATGAGTTCGGGGCAGTTCACATTGTCCACACGGATGTAGCCATCGGTACCGCTGATGATACCCTGGCGGTCGTTGAGTGTCAAACATCCTGCCTGCAAATTGGCCATCTTGCCGTCAGCATAACTCAAGGAAATGCTCTCCATCATGTCCATGCCGTGAGGACCGAGATGGCAGTTGGTGACGGTGCGTGAGATGTCGGTGCCAAAGTACATTCGGGCAAAGTTGAGCACATACACACCGAGGTCGAGCAAGGCGCCTCCACAAAGGTCGGCACGCACGATGCGCTCTTTGTTTTCCATCATATAGCAGAGGGTGGCAGTGAGGATGCGAGGCTCACCGATGATGCCACTCTCCATGAGTTCCTTCACCTTGTGAGAGAGAGGCATGTAGCGAGTCCAGATGGCCTCTGTGATGAAGAGTTTCTTCTCCTGTGCCAGGGCAATGAGTTGCTCTGCCTCGCGAAGGTTGGCTGTAAAAGCTTTTTCAACTAAAACATGCTTGCCATGCTCGAGTGCAAGACGCGTGTGGGGATAGTGATGAGAGTGAGGAGTGGCGATATAGACGAGATCCACCTCGGGATCGTCAACAAGCTCCTCGTAGGAGCCATAAGCCTGGGGTATGGCATACTGCTGTGCGAACTCCTGTGCCTTTTCGATGCTACGCGATGCAATGGCATACACCTGTGCTTCCTTGAGAGGTGCGAGGGCCTGTGCCATCTTGTGGGCTATCCAGCCTGCTCCGATAATACCAACTTTGAACATTTTGTCGAATAATTTATTGAGGTTTTGAGTGATAATGTGTCTTTTTGTGGACCAAGGTGAATGCAAGTGATTTGCGTCACATTGGATATCTTCTCCTTGTGAAATTTGAGGCTTTTTAAATTTTCTGTGGTAAAATTACATAGAATTTGCGAGAAAAAACAGTGCAGAATATCAGCATTATACGATACTTTTTCGCTTTTACGACATTTTGGTTGTATATTTAAAAAATATATTGTAATTTTGGAACTTGAAAAATTATGCCGTTAAATGACATGAAAGGACATAGACCATTATATAAACTGATATTGGTGAGTCTGGCCTGTACCATCTTGGCCAGTTATCCCAATATTGCCTTGCTCAATTGCAAGTGGCAATGTGTGCCCGTGGAGCAACATGCAAGTTTCATCAACTGCACTTGCATTCGACTGTTGCTCTTCTGGCTCTTCTCCACAGCCCTGCTGCTCTTCAACGAGTATGTGATCAAGTCGAGCAAACTGAAGGTTCGCATCCTACCCAACCTTCTTTTCACCATATTGGCCTTTGTCGTCTACAAGGTCATCACCTACCTCATCTGCCCCGGTTTCGACCGCTATTGGATGATTCCTACCTTCCAGTTTATCGTGATGGGTATGATGGGCGTGTTCCTGGGCTATACCGACTACCTGAAGCGTATCCATGAAAAGAGAGAGCAGGAACTTCAGCAACTGAAGATAGAGAGTCTGGAGAGCCGATGCTCGGCCCTGACCAACCAGATCAACCCCCATTTCTTCTTCAATTCGCTCAACGGCATCAGCAGTCTGGTGAGAAAGAAAGACGACCAGGTGACCATCAGCTACATCGACCACTTGAGCGACATATTCCGCTATGTGTTGCAGAGCGAGAAGAAGTGCCTCGTGACACTCGAGGAGGAACTCGACTTTGCCCGCTCGTTCAGTCAGGTGATGCAAGTGAGATACGCGGGAAAGTTTGATGTTAACTTCAACATTCCCAACGAATACATGCAGAAGAAACTTCCCGTGCTGGCCCTTCTGCCCTTGATAGAGAATGTGACCGTACACAACATGATAGACAGTGAGCACAGGATGCAGGTGACGGTGAGCGTGAATGCTGACGGCATGCTGGAGGTGTGCAACCCCATCTACGAGAAGCAATACAAGCAGGAGACTCACGGCACAGGACTGGCCAACCTCAACAAGCGCTTCATGCTACTGACAGAGCGGTCACTGAACATCGTGCAGGAAGACGGAATGTACAAAGTAATTTTGCCCCTGATATCATGAGAGTGCTGATAATAGAAGACGAGACTGCTGCAAGCGAGAATCTTGTGGCCATGCTCAAAGAGGTAGATGAGAACATCATCGTGGAAGGTGTGCTTGAGAGCGTACAGCAGACGGTGAGATGGCTCAACGGTCATGCCAATCCCGACCTCATGTTCATGGACATACACCTGAGTGACGGTTCTGCCTTCACGCTCTTCGATGAGATAGAGGTGCAGACCCCCATCGTCTTCACCACAGCCTACGACCAGTATGCACTCGATGCATTCTCCGTGAACAGTGTGGACTATCTGCTCAAGCCCATCAAGACCACCGAACTGCAAAGGGCGCTCAATAAGTTCAAGCGCTGGAACCAGACCGATGTGTTGGCCTATCTGGAGCATATCGTGAAACTCAGGCCCTCGGCTTCCCGTGTGGCTGAAGACTACAAGAATACATTGCTGGTGCCCGTGAAGGACAAACTTGTGCCTGTGAGCATTGACAGTGTGGTGTGCATCTATAGTTCGGACCGCAAGACGCAAATCTACTGCAATGATGGCAAAATGTACAATTATACCAAATCGCTCGATACGCTCATTGGCATTCTCGACCCCAAGCGATTCTTCCGTGCCAACAAGCAGTATATCGTGTCGAAGGCCTATGTCAAGGAGATCGTCATCTGGTTTGACAATCGTCTGCTCCTCCGTTTGCCCATCGAACTGACCGAACCCATCCTCGTGAGCAAAAACAAGGCTGCAGAGTTCAAGAATTGGATGATGAGTTAGGATGGGTGAGAAAATGATTTGGAAATAAATTAGTAACACACATACTTCGAAAGAAGAGATACGCTATAGAAAAGCATAGATGATGAATAAGAAATTGACCCTATGTGCCTGTTCCTCTCGTACGCTGATAGGCATAGAGAAAGCCACGAGAATGGCCACCCTGGCTCAAAAGGCTGGATGGGAGGTGGAACTGGTGGACGACCTGTGCGACCTCTGTGAGAGAAAGGATGCGAGGGTACACGATATAGCCCAGACCACTATAGTGGCTTGCCACAAGCGAGCCGTGGAGAGCCTGATGGCCTTTGTGGGCGAGGACAGTTGCCAGTGTGCCGACTTGAGAAGTCAGGACGCATCGCAGGTGCTGGTCCAACTGGATACGCCTCTCGATGAAAACGAGGCACTCTCGGAAGAAGCACTCATCCAGTGTGAGGCATACAAATCATGGCGAGAGAAGATTGAGGCCATGCCTTGCCATCACGGTGAAGACGCATGGTATCCCACCATCAACAAGCGCGAGTGCGCCGAGTGTGGCAAGTGCCTGGAGTTCTGCCCCTTCGGGGTGTATGAGATGGTGGACGACAGAATCCGTGTGGTGCATCCCACCCATTGTAAAAACAACTGTCCCGCCTGTGCACGCACCTGTCCTGCCGGTGCCATAATCTTCCCCAAGTACGACAGAAGTCCTATCAACGGAGGTGTGGAGATGGAAGAGACGGCAGTCAAGATGGAGTCGAAGGAAGTGTATGGCGACCTGCTCCGCCAACGACTGGCCGAGAGAAGAAAAGGTACGAAACTCACGAAAGGGTGAGACCGTAAGGACATGTGAGGCAAACAAATACATTATATATTAAATAATTAGCAAATAAACAACAGTTTTGAAAATATCGGCATATACATCATTGATGAAGGTCGGTCTGCGAGTGATTCACCAGACACCCTGGAGGCTCCTGTGGAAGTTTCTTCGCAACTTCTGCCTGCGCAACCTTGTGAATATGATGAAGTTTGAGAAGCGTCAGGCCAAGGGCAAGCCTTTCTTCCCTGCCTTCAATATGATATCCGTCACCGAGACCTGCAACCTGGCATGTAGCGGTTGTTGGGTGTCACAAGGTGGACGCAAGCGTCTCACCCTCGAGCAGTTGGACGGTATCATTGAAGGATCGAAGAAGAAAGGTTCATATTTCTTCGGTATCCTTGGAGGTGAGCCTCTGATGTACAAGGGATTGATGGACATCTTCGAGAAGCACAGCGATTGCTATTTCCAGTTGTTCACCAACGGTACATTGCTCACCGATGAGATAGCCATGCAACTTCGCAAGGCAGGCAATGTGACCCCTCTCATCAGTATGGAGGGCCTCAAGGAGGAGAGTGACCGCCGTCGTTGCCGTGACGATGTGTATGAGCGTACTCTAAAGGGTGTGAGAGCTTGTAAGAAGGCCGGTCTGCTCTTTGGTGTGGCAGCCAGCATCTGCAAGAGCAATTTCGACGAACTCGTATGCCGTGAGCACATAGAGCGTGTGGCATCTGAAGGCGCAGCCTATCTCTGGTACTACATCTACCGTCCGGTAGGATCCGATGCCCATCCCGAGAATGCACTCGACAAGTCGCAGATACGCCAGTTGCGCCAGTTCCTCGTGGACGAGCGTATGGACGCTCCCGTATTGCTGATAGATGTGTATTGGGACGACAAGGGTAAGGCCATGTGTCCCGGAGCAACGGGTATGAGTCATCACATCTCGCCCTCGGGCGCTGTGGAGTTCTGTCCCGTGATACAGATGGCAACCGACTTCCTCAATGAGGACGCCAGCAATATGATACAGATCTACGAGCAGTCCACCTACCTCAAGAGCATGAGAGAACAGGTGGCAAAGGCTACCCGTGGATGCATCCTGATGGACGATCCCCAACTCATGACCTCTCTCATCCGTCAGCACGATGTGAAGGAGACCACCTCGCGAGCCTCTGCCATGAAGGAGTACGACCAGATGAAGCCTGTTGCCGGTCATGAGATGGGCGATGAGGCGATACCCGAGAAGAGTTGGCCCTACAAGTGGCTCAAGAAGCACTACTTCTTCGGTTTCGGTGCCTATGGATAAACCGTCTGTAGAATGGATGGATGCCTATGTACAATCCGTCTGTTGAACTGATCGGTGGTTAAGGAAAAACCGTTTATTAAACTGATTTGAACAAGAATTATAACATACCACAGACGCTTGAAGAGCGAACGCTGTTGCGCAAGATGATCAAAGATTTTGTGCAACAGAAGTCTTTGTGCCCTCCAGTGTCGCTCAAGCAGTTGGAATCGCTCTCTGACGAATTTCTTTCCCTTCTGCCTGCTCCCCTGAAGGAGGGTGCTGATGGTCAGGAAGAGCGTTCGATGAGAAACTGGTTGATGGTGGAGATCAACAACCAACTCTGGATAGATGTGGTTGCCACCATACCCCACGAGAGGAGACTGCTGATGCTCCCCAAGTGCTTGAGTAAGAACGGACAGTGTGAGGGCGAATACGATGACCTCGGACTGCTCTGCAACCGTTGTGGCCGTTGTCATATCCCCAGTCTGCAGGACCATGCCGATGCACTCGATGCGCTGAGCATTGTGGCAGAAGGTTTCACACAGGTCATCGACCTTGTGGAGAACAATGTGGTGGATGCCATCATCGGTGTGAGTTGCCTCGATTCGTTGGAGAAGGCCTTCCCACTCCTGGTGCGTCACGCCATTCCCGGTCTGGCCATCCCTCTGAACGATTCAGGTTGTATAGACACCCATGTGGATGAGGACTATGTGATGGAACTCCTCTCGATGAAGAGCGATGCCACCCACACCCTTCTCGACCACGAAGCCGTACAGCAACAGGTGAATGTATGGTTCACGAGAGAGTCACTTGCCACAATGCTCGTACCCGCAACCGACCTCACCTCGCGAGTATCGCTCGACTGGATGAGCGGTGAAGGCAAGCGTTGGCGTCCCTATCTCCTTTCGGCCGTATGGCAGTCGTTGATGGGCACGAGCGAGATGACCGAGGATGTACATCGTTCGGCTGTGGCTGTGGAGTGCTTCCACAAGGCTTCGCTCATACACGATGACATCGAGGATCGTGACATGACCCGCTATGGCAAACCCACCATCAATGCCCAGTATGGCGACACCTTTGCCATCAATGTAGGCGATGCCCTGTTGGGTGAAGGTTACCGCATACTTTCGCAGAGCAACAATCCCGAACTGGTGCGTCTCATCGCACAGGCCCACATGAAACTCTGTAAGGGACAGGGAGCCGAACTGGTATGGTGTGCTTCACCCACGCCCGTCACGATGGATTTCGTGATCGATGTGTTCCGCCACAAGACCGTTCCCGCCTTTGAGGTGGCCTTGCTCCTGGGTTTGAGTTGTACCAACAACTTCAGACATCTTGAGCGGATGTTGAAGGACTATTCCGATGCCTTGGGCATAGCCTATCAGTTGAAGGACGATAGGGAGGACTACAACGATGCCACACCCATCATGCTTCGCCCCTCTGCCGTCTTAGCAAGACTCTGTGAGATGCCTGGAAAGGACACACTCGTACAGGAGCTCCTTGCCAGTGAGGACATGAAGCAGGTGCTCCTCAAGAGCGAGTACCAACCCTTGCTCCAGCAGGCACTCTTCGACATCAAGGAACTGGAAGACCACTATCGCCAGCAGGCTCTTGATGCCATCAATGCCATGGATAGCATCGAACTGAAACGCTTGCTCTATCAGTTGACGGAGAAGATACTCGGTAAGCAGAGTGAGTGAGCAGAGTGAGTGATGATAAATGAATGAAGCTAAAATTTATTTGATGTAATACATTTGAAATAATATAATTTAACTTTTATAGTTGAAGTAATAATTAGATGAGATTGCCCTTGCTACTACAAGTATATCGCTCCTTACGCAGAGGATGGAAGCAGATGAGCCATGAGGCCCAGATGTCACTTCGTGCGTATGTCCTTTCTCAAAAGAGAGGGGAGGGATACCTGAATCGTGGTGGTAAGGTCGATGCCTACTATACACAGTTTGGCGATGTGCTTGAGGCCGTCTTCTCGCCTCTGCATCTCATCCGTTTCAAGTGGGGCCTGACGGTCAGTGAGAGTCTTCACAGGGACGACATCTATGGTCAGTTCTTCCGCTTCATCAAGCGTGAACTCAACGGATGGCAGATGCTCAAGAGCCTTTGGGCGAAACCTCTTGCCGATGTGCCTCTGTACTCGGGCGATTCTACCAATGCCCTCTGCTGTATGCTTTGCATGCAACATCAGTGTGGCACGGGAGTGAGTCAGGAAAAGCTTGACACACTCATTCAGAGTCAGGACCAGACCGGAGGATTCAAGGCCAATGCCCTCGCCCCTGTGCCCGACATACTCTCCACTGCCGTTGCGCTCTTCACCCTCCGACTCCTGGGTCGCAAGGCGCTCGATGCCACCGATTTCATCGATGCACATTGGTTGGCCGACGGCTCTTTCGCCCCAACCTTGCTCGATGAGCAGAGCGATGTGGAATACATATTTTACGGATTATTAGCATTAGGAAGCAATGCATAGAACACACTTGTTAGAAATACAGGCAGATGCCATCAAGCGACTTCTCGAACAGAGGTCGGCCGATGGTCTGTGGAGAGGCCACCTCTCCAGCTCTGCCATATCCACCTCTGTGAGTGTGTTTGCCCTCCAGCGTATCGATGAGGTGCGCTATCGTGACGCCATCAAGGGTGGGGTAGAATGGTTGCATCGCACCATGAAGCCCGATGGTTCGTGGGGCGACTCCATCGAGAGTCCTTCCAACATGACGGCCACCCTTCTCACCTATGTATCGCTCTATGCCGTAGGACAGGCTCCTGCACTCACACGCCAGTACCTGAATGGGAAGTTTGGTGGTGAGCGTGAGGAAGACCTCATACAAGGCGTACTCGACTACTATGGCAAGGACCTCACCTTCTCCGTGCCCATCCTCATGATGTGTGCATTGGCCGGTGTGGTGAAGAGTTGGAAGAAGATACCTCCCTTCCCCTTCGAGTTGGCTTGCCTTCCGCAGAAGTTCTTCAAGTTCCTCAACCTGCCCGTGGTGAGCTATGCCATTCCCGCATTGATCGCCATAGGCATCTGTCAGATGAACAAGAAGGGCGGACTCACGCGCCCCCTTCGCCAACTATTTGTACCCAAGGCCTTGCGTGTGCTTGAACGCATGCAACCGGCTGATGGCGGTTATCTTGAGGCAGCCCCTCTCACAGCCTTCGTCAGCATGTGTATGGCAGAGGCAGGCTATCGTGAGCACCCCATCACACAGCGTTGTGCACAGTTCCTCATCGACACCCTTCGTGAGGATGGTGCTTGGCCTATCGATACCAACCTCTCCCTGTGGGTCACCACCTTGTCGGGCAAGGCTCTGGCAACGCAACTCAATCCTTCGGAGGCCGAATCTCTGGCACAACTCATCCGCCAGAACGCCACCAAGGCCGTTCATCCCTTCACAGGTGCCAAGGCCGGTGGATGGGGATGGAGCGATTTGAGCGGATCGGTGCCCGATGGTGACGACACGAGTGGTGCACTTGTGGCCTTGTATCGGGTGAGCAAGGGACAGTTCACCCAGGAGATAGCCGATGGACTGGAGTGGCTCATGTGGTTGCAGAACAATGATGGCGGAATGCCCACCTTCTGCAAGGGATGGGGCAAACTGCCTTTCGACAGAAGCACGCCCGACATCACCGCTCATGCCATACTGGCCATGGGACTCTGGTTGCCCGTGCTTCCCGATAGTCTGAAGGCTCGTGTGGAGAAGAGTTTCAGAGCCATGATCCAGTGGATGCAACAAACAGTGATACGCCCTGACGAACAAACGAGTATGGGATGGAATCCGCTATGGTTTGGCGATCAGGATGCACCCGATGAGAAAGCACCCGTGTACGGTACGGCAACCGTCATCGACTATCTCATGCAGACCCATCATCCGGAGGCTACCCGTCTGGCACGACAGCAACTGCCCTTCCTGCTCTCTGCCCAGAATGAGGATGGCGGATGGGGTGGCAACAAGGGTGTTGTGTCCAAGGTCACCTTCACCAGCAAGGCCCTTTCGGCTCTCGCTCATTTCGGCGAGGAGTTTGACGAAGTGCGCCACAAGGGATGGCAGTGGATGTACCACACCTATCAGCAAGGTCGTCTCTATGAAGCCGAACCCATCGGACTGTATTTCTCCCGCCTATGGTATTCGGAGGAACTCTACAACATCACCTTCCTCCTTCATGCCCTCAATATGGAGTTGCCCTTGCATCCCACCAACGAAACAGAATAGCATACCCATCATAAGTATATAAGAAAGATATCAAGTAATTATGACGACAAAGAAGATAAAATGGATCACGGCAGGAGTAGCACTCTTCTACTTCCTTCTCCTCTTGGGCTGGCACTTCTACGATCCGAGCAAAGGATTCTCCGAGGCTGTCCCAGGTATGGACAATCGTCCTGCGGGCAACAACCGCAAGGCCGATGAGGTGGTTATCGGTGAATTCTTCATGAATGAGGATTCAGCCTCCACGGTCTCTTCGTTCACAGGTCAGTGGCCTTGTTTCCGTGGTGCCAATCACGACAATATCGCCACCAACCCTTCTCCCATGCACCTTGTAGAGGGCGACTTCACCACCCTGTGGACGGTGGAGACGGGTGAGGGTCATGCCTCTCCTGTGATCTCTGATGGAAGGGTCTATCTGCTCGACTATGATGAGCGTATGAACTCGGATGCACTCCGTTGCTTCGACCTCGTCTCGGGCAAGCAATTGTGGAGAAGATGGTACAGAGTGCCTATGAAGCGCAACCATGGTTTCTCTCGCACCATTCCCGCCATCTATGCCGACAATGTGGTGACCATCGGTCCGGAGGGCCATGTGATGTGTTGCAACAAGAACGATGGTTCGCTCAAGTGGACCATCGATATGAAGACACGCTTTGAGACCGAGATCCCCTTCTGGTACACAGGCCAGTGCCCGCTCATCGATGAGGGTGTGCTCGTTTTGGCTCCTGCCGGTAAGGACACATTGATGCTTGGTGTCGATGTGCAGACGGGCGAGACGCTTTGGGCAACTCCCAATGAGGTGGGTTTCAAGATGTCCCACTCGTCAGTCATCCCCATGACCTTGGGAGGCACCCGCACTTATGTCTATATCGGTGTAGGAGGTGTATGTGGCGTAATGGCCGAATCAGGTCAGCAAGGTAAGTTGCTCTGGAGCGCCAGCAAGTGGCAACCTTCTGTTGTGGCTCCCTCTCCCTTGCAACTCTCTTCCAATCAGATCTTCCTTGTAGCTGGATATGGTGCCGGTGGTGCCTTGTTGCAGGTGGACAAGAGCGGTTCGGGCTGGACTGCCTCTATAAAGGACAGTTATAAGGCTTCGGCCGGTATGTCGAGCGAGCAACAGACCCCCATCAACTACAAGGGTGCGCTCATCACCATCCTGCCCAAGGACGGTGGCGGTATGCGTGAGCGTCTAGCTCTCTACTCCCCCGGCAATCTCCACACCCCCGTCTGGACCTCGGCCTCCGATGAGCGCTTTGGTCTGGGTCCCTACATTGTGGTGGACGACAAACTCTTTGCCTTCAAGGAAGATGGCGAACTCTATGTTTATACGATTTCGCCCAAGGATATGACGCTTGTCAAGAAGCAGAGGGTCATTGAGGAAGGTATCGATGGCTGGGGCCCCATGGCCTATGCTGACGGTTATCTCCTCTTGCGTGATTCGAAGGTAGTTAAATGTTTGAAAATTTTTGAATAAAT
This sequence comes from Bacteroidaceae bacterium, assembly GCA_045629325.1. Classification (GTDB taxonomy): domain Bacteria; phylum Bacteroidota; class Bacteroidia; order Bacteroidales; family Bacteroidaceae; genus Physcousia. The sequence continues at coordinate 44,262 of JAZQQX010000021.1, forward strand.
AATGGATCCTATCAATCGTCGAAAATTTCTCAAAGTGTCTGGTTCGCTTGCTGTAGGCGGACTCATCCTTTCCGTTGTGGGTAGGGGTATGTGGAAGATGTTTACGCATCCTGACGAACTGTTCCACGACTCCAGCCGTAAGGAAGGACTGAAGTTGCTGAAGGAGCAAGACTATGTGTCTCCCTATCGCCGAACCTTCGGTTTTACCGTTCCCGATGACATCTCCGCCCTTGAGGTTGAGGGAGGTAGCATCTATCTGGCATGCGAGAACAACATATTCATATATGGCTTGAGTGGGGAGTTACAAACCGCTTTCCCCATTCCTTCCGACTTGCGCGACTTGGCCTTGTTCGATGGCAAGATTTATGCACTCTATCCCACCCGTGTGGAGGTGTACAATCGCCAGGGCGATGAGTTGCAGAGGTGGGAGGCATGTAGCGACAATTCCGACTTCTGCAGTCTTACGGCCAATGAGGCGGGTGTGTTTGTGACTGATGCTTCCAATAAGAACATCTGCAAGTACAATCTCGATGGCTCACTCTCGCGCATGATCATCAGTCCCGATGGATTCATCGTGCCCAGTTATAGTTTTGCCATCACCACCCTCGATGGTCAGGTGTTCTGTTCCAACCCTGGTCGTCATCGTGTGGAGCAATACACGCCCGAAGGTGAGTTTGTGGCTTCCTTCGGTAAGGCTGGTGCCGACATGGGCGCGTTCAGCGGTTGCTGTAATCCCGTCATCCTCACGCCTGCTCACAATGGCGAGATCCTCACTTCGGAGAAGGGTATCCCTCGCATCAGTTGCTATAGCAAGGATGGCAAGTTCCGTAGCGTACTGCTCGACTCAAAGGCCTTAGGCGGTGGTCACACAGCCTATGATGTGCGTATCATGAGCGACAAACTGATTGTTACCAGCGGTAAGAAGGTGTCTGTGTTCCAGTACAATAAGGACTTGAGTCAGGACACAGCCTGTGGCCAGTGTGACAAGGACTGCCCCTTGAAGGTGAGAGGCTGATATATATATATTGCAAGACAAGATATAATATATAAGATAGAAGAGAATCTATACAAATTATGGATAGCAAAGATAAACTCAAGAGTCCGATGGACCGCAGAAAGTTCTTACGCACCTGCGGTTCGATGTTGGCTGGTGGAGTGGTGGCGGCTACAGGTGGCCTTCTTGCCACGAAAGCCAAGGGTAAGGGAGGTGATCTGTTCTGGCAGATCGATCCTTTCACCTGCATCCAGTGCGGACGATGTGAGACCGACTGTGTATTGCCCGTTTCGGCAGTGAAGTGTTTCCATGCCAACAAGGTATGTGGCTATTGCGACCTCTGTGGTGGCTACTATCGTCCCAGTGTGAAGGATCTTAACACGGCTGCAGAGAATCTCATGTGCCCCACGGGTGCCATCACGCGTAAGTTTGTGGAGGAACCATATTTCGAGTACACCATCGACGAATCGCTTTGCAATGGTTGTGGCAAGTGTGTGAAGGGCTGTACCTCGTTTGGCAACGGTTCGCTCTTCCTCCAGATTCAGCAGGATATCTGTCAGAACTGCAATGAGTGTGAGATAGCCAAAGTATGTCCCACGGATGCCATCCAGCGCGTGTCGTTGGTGGAGGCCTATAAGTTGAAAGATCATGCATAGACGACTCCTTCTCCTCCTCCCAGCCCTCTTCCAGTGTATGAGGGGTCTGGCTGTTGCGCGTTTCCCCAAGCCTGATTTCACCTCTGGCTATGAGTATCCCGAGATCTTCCACAGCTTGCCTATGGAGAACATCTGGAATGTGCTCGATATCGTGCTTCTCGTGCTCATGATGTCCGTTGTGGCTTGGGCTGCCTACAAGAAGAGAAGTCGCTCTGTCATCTTCTCCATGTCCATCGTGTCTGTCCTCTATTTCGGTTTCTTCCGAAGCGGATGCGTATGTAGTGTAGGTTCTATCCAGAATGTGATTATGGCCTTGACCGACCCTGGCTATCATCTGCCCCTCTATGTGCTCTTGCTCTTCATCCTCCCCATCATCTTCGCTTTGTTGTTCGGTAGGGTGTTCTGCTCGGGTGTATGTCCGTTGGGTGCCTTGCAGGAGTTGGTCAATGTGCGCAACTTTCGCATGTCGCGTGCCGTATCCGTCACGCTTTCAGTCATTCCCTGGGTCTATCTCGCATTCACCATCCTCTATGCGGCCACTCGTAGCCAGTTCCTCATCTGCCGTTTTGATCCCTTCATCGGTATCTTCCGTCTGGGTGGCGACCTGGGTATGATCCTCTTTGGTGTGGCTTTGCTCATCATCTCTGTGTTTGTGGGGCGTCCCTTCTGCCAGTGGCTTTGTCCCTATGGTGCCCTCCTGAGCATCTTCAGTTCGCTCTCGTGGAAGAAGTTGGAGATCACCCCCAAGACTTGTATCAACTGTGCCCTTTGCGACCGTTCGTGTCCTGTAGATGCTATCCGCACACCTCAGGATAGCAAGACCAAGGAGCAGAGAAGCATGGGTGTGAAGCGTATCATCATGATGGCCGTTCTCCTGCCTCTGCTCACGCTCTCGGGTGCTTTGCTCGTGGGTAGCCAGAGCGACACCTTGAGTCTGGCTCACAAGGATGTCTATCTCTACCATCAGCTCCTCCTTCTGCAGGACAATCCCGATATGGACGAGTCGCTCGAGGTGGTTGGCTTCAACGCCATGGGTGGCAACATCGACCAACTCAAGGAAAAGGTGGATGCCATCCAGTCGAGCTATCTCACCTATTCGTATCTGGCTGGTGCCATCATCGGTTTTGTGATTGGGTTCAAATTGCTCAAACTCTCTCTCAAGCGCTCGCGCAAGACCTATGAGATCGATACCGCCAAGTGTACCACCTGTGGCAAGTGTTTCAACTATTGCCCGCAAAACATCAAGAAGGCCTGACGCACTCCCTCCCCCGTGCCGTCACTCCTGATGCAATAATCAGAAAATCAACCTATTCGTACTCACCTATAGATATATTAAAATATAATGAGAAAACTTTATCGGAATATCGCACTTGTCACAGCAGTCTTTATGCTGGCACTTGCTTCGATGCTTGGAGTAAGTTATTACCAGATGCGCAAGGCATCTCCTCTCCAGACCGAGGTGATGGAGACGCTCAAGGAACTCAACGAGTCCAATGGCGACAATGAGGCCCTTCAGCAACAGATACGCGAACTCGATCTCCTTTCGCGCAAGGCCTACTTCGTGCAGGAGGGTCAGTTGAAGACGGGTATCTACATCCTCCTTGGCATGCTTGTGGTTCTGGGCCTTTGCCTCAATATGTACTACAAGGAGACCAAGAATCTGCCCGAGAAGGAACTCGATCCCATTGACGACTGGATGACGAAGTCCAATGCACGCAAGTACATCACGGGTGTGGCTTTGGCTGCTGCCATCGTAGGTCTGGCCATCCTGCTCTTGCAGAAGGTCAACCTCAAGAGTCTTTTCTCCAACGATGGCGGTTCGGCTCCTTCCGACTCTACCTTGGTGGCTGGGAGCGACTCCCTGCTTACTGAGGATGTGCTCGTTGAGACCATCGACACACTTGCCACCGATTCTGTCGAGACAGAGGAGTTGGCCGATTCGGCCCTTGTCGATGATATGCCCGAACTGAAGATTGCGTCCAAGGCCTTCCGTGGCAACAACTCGAGTGGTGTATCTTCTGCCCGTGGTCTGGCCACCAGTTGGAACCTGAGTTCGAAGAAGAACATCCTCTGGCAGTCGTCCATTCCCAAGCATGGCTACAATTCGCCCGTCATCACAGGTCGCAATGTCTTCATCACGGGTGCCGACAATAGTGCTCGCGAACTCTACTGCTATGATGTGTGGACCGGTGAGTTGAAGTGGACGGTCAAAGCAGATAAGATCAGCGGTTCGCCCTCCACCATGCCCAAGGTCAATGCTGATACGGGTCTGGCTGCAAGTACTGTAGCCACCAATGGCGAGCAGGTGTGTGCCATCTTTGCCACGGGTGATGTCATCTGTGCCGACATGGAGGGCAATCGTCTGTGGGCCAAGAACATCGGTTTGCCCGACAACCATTACGGTTATGCCTCTTCACTCCTGATGTATGGCAATACACTCATCATCCAGTATCAGAACAACGATAAGTCGCAGATCCTTGCCCTCAATGCCAAGACGGGTAGTCAGGTGTGGAGCAAGTCCACCAAGGACAAGATCGCATGGAGCTCGCCTATCATTGCTACCCTCGGTGGCAAGTCGGCCTTGGTTGTCATGGGCAATCCTGCCATTGCCGCCTACAACCCCAGCAATGGTGCCGAACTGTGGCGTGTGGAGTGCATGAGCGGTGAGGTAGGTGCCAGTCCTGCCAGCTCTGGTGGTGTAGTGTTTGGTGCCAGCGAGTATGCCAAGTGTATCGCTATCGATGGTGCCACCGGTGAGACACTCTGGGAGGCATCCGACTACTTGCCCGAGTGCTCGAGTCTGGCTGCCACAAGCAGTCTGGTCTTCTGTGCCACCAGCTATGGTATGGTGTGTGCCTACGATGCCAAGACGGGCGAGGTGGTGAAGGAGCACGATCTCACCACTCCTTTCTATTCATCTCCCGTGATAGCCGATGGCAAGGTGTTCCTCTTCAGCAACAGCGGTAAGGCCTACATCTTCTCCGCCAGTGACTTCAGTCTCATCACCTCATTTGAGACGGGCGAGAAGACCTTTGCCACACCAGCCTTCACCGATGGCATGATGATTGTCCGTACCGACAAGTCCATCTATTGTGTTAAGAAATAAGGGTCCCCTTTGCGTAACATTAGTATAAGAGCGTAAATGGAAAACAATATACAAGGAAAAACAAGCAGTTGCAAGGACTGTAATTGTGCTTCGCCTCAGGAGCATGTGGAGGCCATGGTGCGAAGGACCGATGCGATCATCGATCGTGTCGGTACACGGAGCGAGTTGATCATTCCACTTCTTCAGGCCATCCAGCAGGAGTTCAACTATCTCCCCTCCGATGCCCTCAACCGCCTCTATGAGCGTACCGACATCACCCGTGCACAGTTGATAAGCGTATCCTCCTTCTATGCGCAGTTCCGTATGATGCCCTATGGCAAGCACACCATCAAGGTGTGTATCGGTACGGCCTGTCATGTGAAGGGTGCTAGCAATGTATATGATGCCTTTAAGCGCGAACTGGCCATTGCCGACGACTCCATCACCACAGCCGATCAGGAGTACTCCATCGAGAAGGTGGCATGCCTGGGTTGTTGTGCCTTGGCACCCGTGGTGCAGATCGACAATAAGATCTTCGGTCATGTACAGCCGGGGCGTGTGCGTGAGGTGCTCGATGAGTTCGAGTCGCTTGCCTCCTCTTCCGTGAGCGAGGAGCAGTCTGCTGGCGAGATTCAGGGTGAGGTTCGCCTGGGTATGGAAAACTGCTGTCAGGCCAGTGGTACGGCAGAGGTTCATGATGCCGTTCAGCAGGCTTGCAAAGATTTGGGCATAAATGTGCGCATCAAGCCCATCTCATGTGTGGGTGCCTGCAATCAGGTGCCTCTCATCGATGTGGCCACTCCCGATGGTAACATCGTGCGCTATCCCAACATCAAGCCCGATGAGGTGAAGGAGATCTTGCTTCATCACTTCCGTCCCGCCAGTCGTCTTCGCAGACTTCGCAATGCCGTTCTCAATCAGATCGACACCTTCCATACCGACCAGACCTGGGACAATATCCTCTTCACACCCGAGCAGGAGCGTACACAGAAGATCAACTCCTTCCTCGATGGTCAGTACCGCATCTCTACCGAAGGTTTCGGTCATCTCAATCCGCTCGACATTGATGAGTACATCTCTCTCGGTGGCTTTGAGGCTTTGCAGAAGGCACTCAAGGACATGTCGCGTCAGCAGGTCATCGATGAGGTGCTCAAGAGTGGCATCCGAGGCCGAGGTGGTGGCGGATTCCCCACAGGTCGCAAGTGGCAACTGGTGGCCGACAATGAAGGACCGGCCTATATCATCTGCAATGGTGATGAGGGCGACCCAGGAGCGTTCATGGACCGTATTCTTCTTGAGTCCTATCCCTTGCGTGTCATCGAGGGTATGATCATTGCGGCCTTTGCAGTAGGAGCTCGCGAGGGTATCTTCTATATCCGTGCTGAGTATCCACAGGCTGTCATCCGCATCCGTAAGGCACTCGACATGTGTCGTCAGAAGGGTTTCCTGGGCGAGCAGATCATGGGTACCGACTTCTCCTTCGACATCCGTGTGTTTGAGGGTGCAGGTGCCTTTGTATGTGGTGAGGAGACGGCTCTCATTGCCAGTATCGAGGGCAAGAGAGGATTCCCACATCTTCGTCCGCCTTATCCCGCTCAGAGCGGTCTCTTCGGTCGTCCCACGCTCATCAACAATGTGGAGACCCTGAGTCAGATATCCTACATCATCCGTAAGGGTGCCGATGAATACCGTAAGGTGGGTACTGAGGGTAGCCGTGGCACCAAGGTCTTTGCCTTGGCAGGTAAGGTCAACCATGGCGGACTCATTGAGGTACCCATGGGTACCACCCTCCGACAGATTGTGGAGCAGATCGGTGGTGGAGTAGAGGGTGGAGAAGCCCTTAAGGCTGTTCAGACGGGTGGTCCTTCGGGTGGCTGTATTCCAGCCGAACTCTGTGATGCGGAGGTCGACTTCGATGCGCTCAATCAGATGGGTGCCATCATGGGTTCGGGTGGATTGGTAGTTTTGAGCGAGTCGAGCTGTATGGTCGATGTGGCTCGCTACTTCCTCAACTTCACATCGGATGAGTCGTGTGGTAAGTGTACTTTCTGCAGGGTAGGCATCCGAA
>JAZQQX010000022.1:0-52004 GCA_045629325.1 Bacteroidaceae bacterium
TCCATTGAAGTTGTAACCAAGAAGAAGATGAGCAACATGAAAGAGATATCAGCGGTAGAACTGGTGTTCAATCCCGGTGCTTTTCTTTTCTTTCTTGCCATACTTTCTTACTTTTTTAGATATTATTTCTTAGCAATACCAGTCAAATTAACTACTACACCAACAGCAGCAACAGCCAAAAGGATGTAGATAGAGATGATCATTACATCTGACAACAGTGACATAGCGCCTTCAGTTACAGTACCGTCAACAGTAGTAACAGGACCACTTGAACCTAATACTGCACCAAGAACCAAAGAACCTACCAAGCAAATCATAGCTGCCCAAGCAACCTTTGTTCCAGGAACACCTGTCTTAGCGTCATCAACACCACCACCTGCGAGTACACTCTTGATCAAGCTCCATACCATCAAAACGATATTCACTACAACCAAAGCATACATCAGGATGAGCAGAAGCTCAGTCATCTGAGGAGCATTATATTCTCCTACAGGATTATCATAACCGACCAAGTAGAACACTGCAAATACCACTGCAATCAGGGCAAAGCATGCATACAAGGCGTATGATGAAATTTTCTGAATTTTCATTTTTGTTCTACTTAAAGATTAATTACTTTGCGCTTACCTTAGTAATCATATCCAACAACTGGATAGAAGCATCTTCCATAGTGCTGGTGATAGACTCGATCTTAGCCAAGATGAAGTTGTAGAATACCTGCAGAATCAATGCAACAACGATACCGAAGATAGTAGTAATCAACGCAACCTTCATACCACCTGCAACAACTGTTGGAGAGATATCACCTGCCTGCTGGATCTTATCGAATGCAGCAACCATACCGATTACAGTACCCAAGAATCCCAAAGATGGAGCCATTGCGATGAACAAGGTAATCCAAGAGCAGTTCTCCTCAAGATAAGTACCCTGAACCTCAGCCTCCATGTTGATAGTACGCTCGATAGTAGCGATATCGTTCTGGTCATCGCTGTTCAAAGCAACAAGTGCCTTCTTGCAAACCTTTGCGATAGTGCTACGGCTACCCTCGCAGTAAGCGATAGCCTCATCAACCTTGTTAGCAGCAACGAGCTCACCGATCTTGTCGCAGAACTTACGACGATCACCAGCAGCCAAAGACAAGTAAACGATACGCTCGATACAAAGAGCCAAACCCAAAACGAGAGCGATGGCAACCAATGCCATGAAGCCAGCACCACCCTCGATGAACTTCTCCTTCAGTACCTTGTGGATACCTGCGCTTTCCTCTTCTACAACAGCGGGAGCCTCAGCAGCTTCCTCCTCTGCAGGAGCCTCAGCAGCTACAGTGTCGGGCTCTTCGGTAGCAGCAGAATCTACAACCTCCTCAGCAACGGGAGCCTCAGCAGCCTCGTCCTGAGCCATTACATTTGTTGTCATGCCAAATGAGCAGACAGCAGCCATCGCAACAATTGCAAATAACTTTTTCATTTTTTTTGTGTAATTTTAAAGGATTATTAATTATTGTTTTTTCGTATTATCTGTCGTTTTTGTTTTTCATGTGGAACCTTCTAAAGAAAGCCCTGCGGAGAGAGGGGGATTCGAACCCCCGATACGCTTTTGGCGTATACACGCTTTCCAGGCGTGCCTCTTCAGCCACTCGAGCACCTCTCCAACGCAATTATTCATCATTTTTTAGGTCTCGCGTGACCATTCATGCTCTAAATCGGGTGCAAGTTACAAAAAAAATATGATTTTGCCACCAATTTGGATACAAATATATCTATTTTTTTAATGAAAACCATCATGAAAGGCGAAAAACTTTAATGTTTTACGCATTTTTCTTCTTTTATAGGCAACTTCACCTCATAATTTGAGGAAAAAGTGCGTTTGCATTGCGCGTAGTGACTTTCACGACCTCATCCATTGACACTTCATAAATCTCTGCCAACTTTTGCGCCACATAGTACACATATGAACTCTCATTTCTCTTCCCTCGGAATGGCACTGGAGCCAAATAAGGGCTATCAGTTTCCAGCACAATTCTCTCCAGGGGAACAACACTTTTCAGTACACCGGGCAAAGTAGATTTTTTATAAGTCAAAACTCCGCCAATACCCAGGCAGAACCCTTCAAAAGTCAACAGTTCCTCAGCCTCTTCCGCAGAACCTCCGAAACAATGGAAAACACCAGTCAAATGGTCCTCATGATAACGCGACATCATATCCACCAATTCCCTATGCGCAGACCGAGAATGAATCATTAGAGGGAGATGAGCGTCACGAGCCCAACCTATTTGAATATCAAAAGTTTCTAACTGCTGATTTTTCATCGAATCGTCCCAATAAAAATCCAGCCCCACCTCTCCTATGGCGATATAAGGATGATCCTTTTCCAACAAAAGAGCATGCATCTTTGACAACACCTCCAGGTAATTATCCTTCAGTTCCGTTGGATGCAGACCGATCATTGGATAACAATATCCCGGATAATCCTTGCACAAAGAAAGCATTAAAGAAACAGAATCCTCGTCGATGTTGGGAAGAAGAATCTTGGAAACCCCCGATTCACGGGCACGGAGTACCACCTCTCGCACATCCTCTGCAAACTCGGGACCATAGATATGGCTATGCGTATCAATCATTGAGGAAAGTCTGATAAGAAGATTACTTGTTTCTTCGCATTAAGCGATTGGCGAACTCCAATAGTTGAACCTTCTGCTCCGCGGGCAATTCCACTTTGTCCAAATGGCCCAAAGCTTCTTCGAAATACGCTTGCATACGAGCAGACGCCAAACCAGGAATACCGATAGCATCGTAAAGGCGGGTAACACTGGCAATTTTCTCTTCTGGAACAGGATTCTGAAGACCTATCCAATACTGCAATTCCGAGCGTTGCTCCTCATTGGCCAATCGAAATGCATTAATCAGCATATAGGTTTTCTTGTTGCACATAATGTCGCCACCGATTTTTTTCCCAAAAGTCTTGAAATCGCCGTAAACATCTAAGAAATCATCCTGCAACTGGAAAGCAAGCCCCAACTTTTCTCCAAAACGGTAAAGAGACTCCTGGTCCTCCTTGGGAGCATTGGCCAGAACGGCGCCCAACTTCAAGGCACAAGCCAAAAGAACAGAAGTCTTCAAGCGAATCATCTCAATATATTCCTCTTCTGTCACATCATCACGAGACTCGAAATCCATGTCATACTGTTGTCCCTCATCAATTTCAATAGCCGTTTGGGTGAAAAGTTTTACAACCTCCGGGATATATTGAGGTTCGCATTCACAAACCCTTTGCATAGCAAGTACCAACATATTGTCACCACTTAGGATGGCTGTATTCTCATCCCATTTCTTATGTACGGTAGGCATACCCCTTCTCACTTCCGCCCTATCCATAAGGTCGTCATGAAGAAGCGTAAAATTGTGATAAGTCTCCAAACCTATTGCAGGCATCAGTGCCCTCTCAACATCCTCACGATACATATTATAAGCCATAAGGACCATGACCGGACGAATGCGCTTGCCACCTAACGACAGCACATAGTCAATGGGGGCATACAGGCCTTTGGGGAGACGGTTGGCAGGCAAATTCTCAATAGCAGAATTCACCATCTTCTGCAAGTCATCTAACTTATACATAGTTGCGTACTACAGATATATAAATTACGATATATAATATTAGGTATGCGTAGAACAAAGATAGGCTACCCAAAGAGTAGCCTATCTGTTTATGCTGTATTTTCCTCTGCGTGTATTACTGCAGACGGAACATTACGGGCAAGTTGAAGTAAGAACGAACGGTACGAGTACCCTGACGAGCGGGCTTCCACTTTGGCATCAGCTTAACAACGCGGATAGCCTCCTTTGACAGGTCATCATCGGGTGAACGGGTAACGGTAACATTACCGATAGAACCGTCCTTTTCAACGACGAACTTAACCATTACACGACCCTGAATACCCTGATCCTGAGCGCGTGAAGGATACTTAATGTGCTCTGCCAACCACTTGTAGAGAGCCTCATCACCACCAGGATAAGAAGCCATAACCTCAGGTACCTCAAGGATTCGGTTATCATCGACATCCTCGACAACAGGACCAGCAGGAACAGCAGGACCAGTGATGCTGGGAGCACCAGTACCCTCGGTACCTACGATAATCTGGTTAACCTCCTCTGAAGTCTCAATCTTCTCTTCCTTGATTTCGACCTCATCCTCCACAATCTGGAGAACCTCAGGAGTAACATTGTTGTTTACTACGGGAGCGGCAGGCTGCTGCTCTTCCTGAATTGTTACAGGAATCATATCCTCATCCTGAGGAACAGACTCATAGATAACCTCTTCTTCTTCCACCTTCTCATCTCTCCATGTTCTTTCCAAAATGAAGAAACATGCAGCGCCTGCAAAACACAAGCCAGCGAGGAATCCTGTGGATTTACCGTTAAAGAGATTCGTTGCGATAGTGTTCATAGTATCTTAATGTTTTTTCGTTTTTCTTGTATTCGGGACAAATTTAGCACATTTTTTTTATTCCACATTGATTTTCTTCCCTTTTTTTTCGCATTATGGTGCATTTTTATCATTTCCATTAAAAAAATTATGTATAGTGATGCAAAATAATGTAACTTTGAACGATTAAACCAACCTATCAGGTATCTACAGATATGAACAAACGCCTTTTCATCTTTATCCTATTATTTGTGAGTATGATGAATGCATATTCACAAGAAAGCAATAGCGTTTACAATTTCTTATCTGTATCTTCCTCTGCTCATGCCAATGCACTGGGTGGAAAAAACATCTCGAGCATTGAAGACGATGTGTCGCTCACATTGCAAAACCCAGCCCTGCTGAGTAGCGTGAGTGATAACAGCATGAATTTCAATTTCCTCACCTATATGAGAGGAAGCAAGTTGGGGAGTGCGTCGTTCAGCAAGATTGCCGGCGAGCGTGGCACATGGGGAGTCAGTGCACAGTTCCTGGGGTATGGTTCAATGAAAGAAACCCTTGAAACCGGCGAGATCATAGGCAACACCAAGGCACTGGATGTTGTGGTTGGAGGTATGTACAGTTACAATCTCAGTGATCACTGGGTAGGAGGTGCTACAGGTAAATTCATCTATTCCAAATATGGCGTTTACAGTTCGTGTGCCTTGGCCGTTGATTTAGGCGTCAACTATTATGATTATGACAAAGACCTCTCCATCTCTGCAGTAGCAAGCAATATGGGTGGGCAGGTCAAGGCCTATGGCGACATACACGAGCGAATACCCTTTGACCTCTCTCTGGGATTGACCAAGGGAATAGCCCACGCTCCTTTAAGGATTACGGTTACACTAAGCGACCTAACACGCTGGAGCAAAGACTATTACTATACACCCAATGAAGCACCCAGTTTTGGAAGAATCCTGATGAACCACTTCAACCTGGGTGTAGAGGTGCTTCCTATCGAAAGAATGTATGTGGCTTTAGGATACAACTTCAGACGAGCAGGAGAGATGAAAGCAGGTGGTGCCTCACATGCGGCAGGTCTAACCTGCGGTGCGGGTATATCCTTGAAGCGCGTCAAAGTGGGCCTGGCTTATGCCAAATACCATGTCAGTTCGCCCAGTTTCTCCTTTAGCGTAGGCTACAGTTTATAAGAACATAAAATATAGGATGATATGAAAAAAATCACAATAGCCATTGACGGCCACTCTTCATGCGGAAAAAGCACAATGGCCAAGGACCTTGCCCGTAAATTAGGATATGTATATATTGACACAGGTGCGATGTACCGTGCAGTAACCCTATTCAGTATTCAGGAAGGCCTTTTCACAGAAGAAGGCATTGATACAGATACACTTCGCCAAAGAATGGATGAGATTCAGATTTCATTCCAATTCAACCCCGAGACAGGTCGTCCTGACACCTATCTCAACGGTGTTAGAGTAGAAGACCAGATCCGAACGATGGAAGTTTCAAGCAAAGTAAGCCCCATTGCAGCACTCGACTTCGTGAGATACGCAATGGTTGCCCAACAGCAGGAGTTAGGCAAAGGAGGAGGTGTCGTAATGGACGGTCGCGACATTGGCACAACAGTCTTTCCCGATGCGGAACTGAAAATTTTCGTTACTGCCTCTGCAGAAGTTAGGGCCAAGCGTCGTTACGACGAACTCACGGCTAAAGGCGAGGTGTGCAACTTCGACGAGATTCTGCTCAATGTACAAGAACGCGACCGCATTGACAGTACGCGCGAAGTCAGTCCACTGAAGAAAGCTGACGATGCTATCGTACTGGACAACAGTAATATGACTATTCCAGAACAGGCAGAATGGCTTTTGGAACAAGTCAATAAGATTATCTTGTAAAAAGGGGACACTCATATGGTAATAGAGATTGACCAAGGATCAGGATTCTGCTTTGGCGTAACTCGTGCTATCAGCAAGGCAGAGGAAGAACTGAGTGATGGCAAGACACTCTATTGCCTGGGAGATATTGTGCATAACGGTCAAGAATGCAACCGTTTGCAAGAAATGGGACTCAAGACCATTGAGCATAGCGAGTTTAATGACCTTCACGATGCCACTGTGCTCCTTCGTGCACATGGTGAGCCACCCAGCACCTATCAGAAAGCACAAAAAAACAAGATAGAGATTGTAGATGCCACCTGCCCTGTAGTACTTCATCTGCAAGAACGAATCAAACGCGAATACGATGCCGATACCAACAGGTCGAAGCAAATCGTAATCTTTGGGAAAAACGGACATGCCGAAGTTCTGGGACTTGTTGGTCAGACAGAAGGCACGGCCATCGTCATAGAAAAGCCCGAAGAGGTGACACGCCTTGACTTTTCGCGTGACATCTGTCTATACTCCCAAACCACAAAGTCGCTCGATGGATTCCGCCAAGTGGTGGAATACATTCAGCAACACATACAACCTTCTGCCACCTTCTGTTACTACGACACCATTTGCCGTCAGGTGGCCAATCGTATGCCCAACATACGCCAGTTTGCCTCACGCCACGATGTCGTTTTGTTTGTATGCGGAAAGAAGAGCAGTAATGGCAAGGCCCTGTTTGAACAATGCCAGAAAGCCAACCCACGCTCCTATATGATAGACGCAGCCAGCGAGATAGACACCCGCTGGCTGGAAAACTATGATTCTGTGGGCATCTGTGGCGCCACAAGTACACCCAAATGGTTAATGGAGGAGTGCAAAGTACGCATCGAGCAACTGCTTTGCAGCCACAAATGATGTCTTCTGTCCCTGCAAGACAGACTTCTCTGCCACCTGCAACATATCGCTGATAGTAGGATTCTGGAAGAAACTGTTGCGCAACTGCTCATTGATGCTTTCGTACATCCAATACTTCGCCTGCTCATTTCTGCGATGCTCAAAGTATCCATTCTCCTTTACGAAGTCAACATACTTATAAATCATGTCCCAAACCTCCTTGATGCCATAGCCATAGAAACCACTATAGGTTAGCACCTGGGGCAACCAGCCACTTTCGGGCATAGGGAACAGATGCAAAGCATTGCGAAACTGCGTAGCAGCCAACTGACACTTATCCACATTGTTTCCATCACACTTGTTGATCACAATGCCATCAGCCATCTCCATGATACCACGCTTGATACCCTGAAGTTCATCACCCGTACCAGCCAACTGGATCAGCAAGAAGAAGTCGACCATAGAGTGGCAGGCCGTTTCACTCTGGCCTACACCAACCGTCTCCACAAAAATCTTGTCGTATCCAGCAGCCTCGCAAAGGATAATCGTCTCACGAGTCTTTCGTGCCACACCACCCAAAGAACCGGCAGAGGGACTAGGGCGAATAAACGAATCAGGATGAACAGAGAGTTTCTCCATTCGAGTCTTATCTCCAAGGATACTTCCTTTCGTACGCTCCGAACTGGGGTCGATAGCCAATACGGCCAACTTACCACCATACTCCTTTAATACATGAATGCCAAATTCATCAATACTCGTACTTTTACCCGCTCCAGGCACACCACTGATACCGATGCGCACCGAATTACCGCTGTAAGGCAAGCATTTCTCAATCACCTCCTGTGCCACAACCTGATGCTCCGGATTGGTGCTTTCCACAAGCGTCACAGCCTGACCCAGAATGGAAGAATTACCTTTGAGGATACCCTCTACATAGTCAGCAGCGGTCAACTTACGGCGTGCAAACCTGCCACGCTTCATATAAGGATTCACGATAGAAGGCTGTTCCACACCGCTGTTCACGGTCAAGCCAGCATATTCTGATGAATTTTCGGGATGTTCCATTCTGAAGGTTGATTATAGGGGAAATTGATTATTATTTGTTTTATAGTAAGAAGTCAGCCTAAGCAAGAAGAAGTCATCTTAAGTAAGAAATGTCATCATAAAGTAAGAAGAAGTCGTCTTAAAGATCAACATTGATGTTGACATCCACCTTGGCATGCTGAGGATCGTTGGTAATCAGCAGTACACGAGGACGATTCTTTGCCTTCTTCAAGTATTTCTCATTGACCGTCACCTTGAGCGAGGTACTCTTACCAGAATCGATGGTTCTTTTCGACAGACTTACAGATATGGCCTGATTGAAAACCTGTACCGAACGGATTTCCAAAGGTTCCTGTCCACCGTTGGTAATAACCACCTCCTGGGTCATCTTGCTCTTACCGCCCAAGTCGCCAAAGTTCAGTTCCTCTGCAGAGAGTTGTATCTTGGGCGCTTTAGCCAACTGTTCCTCCGAGAGGTTAGAGAAGTCGGGCAACAGAACGGCCGAAACCAATATCTCATTGTTTTCGCTCACCTTGTCACCAGGGTAACGGCTGAGGAAGATACGAGTCTGATTCAAACCCAGAAGACCCAGTTTCTCACTGTCCAGAGTCAGACGGATACGCCCTGCCCTACCTCCTGCAATAGCCTCGGGGAAACTCTGCGCAGTAAGATATGCGGGCAGATGCATCAACTCGGGATGATAAGGAGTACGCTCCAGGTTGACCACCTGAAACTCCACTGCAGGATGATCGCCACGATTCACATTGTCAAACTCCACATAGTTCGTATTGAGTCGCACGCTACCCAAATCGATAGGGAAATCACCCGTATAGTCAAGCATACTCGTCACCACACGCCCTTCCATCGAAAGATAGACAGGTTCGTCCGAAGTAGTGGTATATACTGCCAGTTCCTTGTAAAATGTACCCAACATCTTTGCATCATACACAGCCGTAATCATGCCCGCCTTACCAGGTTCAACGGGAGCCTTCTCCCATTCCACGGTCGTACAGCCACACGAAGGCACCACATCCTTGATCACTAAAGGCTTGTTGCCCTTGTTCTTGAATGTGAAGGTCACGGTCTTGGGTTGTTGGAACATAATCTCACCCACGCGTTGCTTGGCATTATCTGCCACAAATTCAGGCTGTGCGAATACCGACGATACGGTTATGAAGGCACAAATGAGGAGTATATATTTACGAAGCATTTTCTTTGATTTTATCCAAAATTGGAACAGTAGGATACACTTTAGGCTACAAAAGTACAAAAAGAAAGGCGAAAAGACAAATCTATGAATGGATATTTGAGAAATGAAAGAATGAAAGGAAGGATAAAATGAAAGGAATGAAAGAAAGTGATTCTATCTGACGGTTCTCAATCCAGCCTCCAATTTGCGCACAAGGTCACGCTTGTCCGTTGAGGGAGAAAAGACAAACCCCTCAGCCACAACCATACGCCCATTCAGACTGTCGTACCAATGGTAAGCCACAAACGGGCCACCCATTGCCCCGTTTCTCATCTGCCAGAGACCACGCATCTCCGTAATCTCCCTTTCATCGAGACGCATCTTGTAGATATCCACGACAGGTATGTCCTGCTCCCACACCGTTTCCATCCACTGGTCGGGCATACTTCCAGGTATGTTAATCTGCATCACCGAGTCACGCTTCTGGCACAATATCAATGAGTTATGCAACTCGCTCCCATCTGAAGGATAGTGATAGAACACCACATTCAGTTGTTTCTCATTCGTACGTGAACTGCCCCAGAGGAAGTTCTCCCCCTTCTTCGTCCAGGCAATCTCCTCGGGCAAGAAACCATCAAAACCCATCTCCTTCAGAGCCTTGCGCACCACCTTGCTATGACGACGCTTCAGGAAAGACTGCTGTGAAGCCAATTGCTGGTCGAGCAATAAACGACGGACCCTCTCCGCATTGGCTTGCACATATCCATGCAGACTCTCTAGCGAAGGAGCCACAAGAAGCACCTGAGTCTGAGGTCGGGCATCCACATCGTATGCCACCTTCACATTACATTCAGGTTCCGAAGGATTGATTCTCACGAGCAACTTGCTATGCATCTTCAGCATCTCGCCCTTGTAGATAGACTGCGGTACGCGCGACACACGGAAGTAAGACTCCGGACGAGGCAGTCCAGGAATGTCACAGTCCAGCATGGCCTTCAGCGTGTCACGCAGGTCAGAGGCCATCACTTCCTTGTCCAGCACCAGCAACACCTCGCTGGGCTGACCAATGGATTTGGGCAAGGACTTCTGTTTCTGGTCCTTTGCCCCAGAGGAACACGATGCAAACAGGCAAATCATTGCCAGGCATATTAAATTCTCAACCTTTCGGAATGTCAGTTTCATATATCTTATTCGTTTCATTTCTTTGTCGATTCCACCTTGACATTTCCTGTATACGCCTTGAATTCAGGCGCATAGAGGCACTCTATCTTGGTGATACCGGTACTATACAGACCCTCTCTCTCCACCATAACATCCTCTTCCAGAACATAGGTACCCTTAGGGAGATGCTCAATGTAGTAGTCCGTGCCATTATCCCTCACGCTTCGGTAGAATGAAAGACCATTGCGATACTCATATCCAGAGGCCAACATGGCCGGTTCGGCATTGGCAGAACGCGAACCGTGAAGCAAGACATAGTCGTAGTCGCGAGTTGCCGTGATGACATAGCGTATGTGCACTCTCTCACCCACCTTGGGACGAACCGTGCTCCATTCGCGACGGATATTGATACCCTGCCATGCAGAATGCACGCTGTCTATCTGCTGTTCGAACTCCGCATATACCGCGCCCCAACTCTCTCCCTCCGAGCGCTTCGTGATGTTGAGCGTCTGGGGATTCTCCACATTGACCACGGTCTTCAGGTAACCCTTTCGATTGTCGGGCGAGGTGAGTCGCTGTATCTGACGCTTTCCCTTCACATCGAGCACATCCTGGGCCTCGTCTTTCAGTTCGTCACGACCTCCACAGAGCAAGGCATATACTGCATCAACCGTATTGACAGGCGTAGTCCAGTCGGTGGTTCGCTTCTCCTGAAGGAGCCATTGTTGCATACCCTGCCACAGAGCCTTATCCTTGGGGCGAACCGTCTTGACAGCCTCCATAATCTGCGTATGAATGCGTATCTTGTAGTCAATGCTTGTGAAACTTCCACTGGGATAGTCTATGTAACGACCCGTCTCGGGCGTACCCACCAGATACTTCTCCACGCCATCCATCATACGATTGGTGGCACGGTTCTTGTCCTGCATGCAGAGCACGATGCTGGCCAGGGCACGGTCCTCAAGGCTCCATCTATCCTCTGTCTTCGACAACTCCTTCAGCAATCGTTTCTCATTGTCATCCAGCGACTTGCCAGCCAAACTTACGATATAGAGATGTTTCAGTGTAGAGTTGCTGATTGTGGTAGTCTTCTTCAGATTACTGCGCATATAGCGTATAGCATCATCCAGTATGGACCGAGAATCCTCATCCTGTCCGTCCGTGAGCGCCACAAGACGAGCCATCAAGAATGCCACCTCGCGAGTGAGGTATTCACTTTCCAGCATACCAGGGAACCAGCAGAAAGCACCGTTTGGCAGTTGCAGTTCCATAACCTTCTTTAATATACGCACGCGCGAGCGCTCGAGAGAATCCATATCGAGAGGCAACACCTTGTCAATGTCTTCAATCTGCTCATGCAGATACTTGCAGAGCGTAGAAGCATAGTAGGCAGAAGCCTGGTTCAACACATCCCAGTGAGTAGGGTTCATGATTCCTGGCAAACTCTGGATAGCAACCCATATAGGATGCGTGGTATACTCCACCGTGAGTTTTCTCTCACTCGCATCCTTGGGGAAGAGATGCTGGAGGTCCAACTGTGTCGTACCCTTCTCATACAACCACAATGCCTTGGTGCGTACCAAAGTCTCACGGTCGGCCTGCACGGGAATGAGGTGTTGCTCACCATCACTGCAAGCCTTACCGTTGGCCACCCATCTGCATATCAGGTCGGTCTGACTGTCCTTCACATCAAAGTCGAAGTGGAACACCACATCCTCCTGTGCCTTGAGGTCAAACTTCACCTTCTTGCTCATCAAGACCTTCTCCGTCTTGGCATCAAGAATCTCGAAGGTTGCCATACCCCTCTCATCAGTATTCTCACTGACATTCTGAATACTTGCCGTCAGCACAGCCTTGTCGCCTACACGCAAGAAGCGAGGCAGGAAGAGTTGGGCCATCAGTTCTTTCTGTGCCACAATGCTCTCGTCGATATTGGCGATGAACATCTGCTTATCGTGCGCCACACCCAGAAGATGCCAGCGTGTGAGACTCTCGGGCAAGGTAAATTCGATGCTCACCTCACCCTCCTTGTCGGTACGCAACTGCGGGTAGAAGAAGGCCGTCTCACAGAAGTTAGTACGCAAGGCCGACCAGTCTGTCGGTTCATTCAACCCGGAAACCTCATCCACCTCGATAGCCTCTTCGTTCAAGGCTGTACCGCGCAGTTTCATCGCAGCACCAGTGCCCGAGTTGTCGGAGGTAGCCACGATATCCAGTCCTGCAATGCGACCCTGCAGAGCCTCATCGACGGAAGTTAAGCCCAGACCTTCGAAGTCTTTGGCAGTGACACCCTTGGTGGAATATACAATCTCGTGTCTTGGAGCGGCCAGACCAGCCGTTTTCATCATCTTATTGCTATTGGTTACCTTGAGATACTTCACCCCTCGCATACGGGACTGGAAGTACTTGTCCTGCAATCTTGAGAACTCCCACGCATACTCACGCTTCATCTTGAGGTCGAAATCGACAAAGACATATTCATTACCCAAATACCGAATCGTCGATCCGATGTAGGGAATGCTACGGTCCCTATAAACCGGCAAGGCAAGAGAATGCTTGCTAATGGCATCGAGCGAAGCATCGTAGAGCGTGGCCATCAGGTTGGCCGAGGCAGGTGTGCCATCCAGGTGTGTCAGACGCAGTTTCCAGGTCTCCTGCTGTCCGGGACGCAGTTTGTCGCGGAAGGTTGTCCACTTGGCCTCCAGTTTTGCCTCGGGCTTCTGAAGCACAGCAGAGAAGTTGTGACTATACTTCTTGCCATCCTTGACGAAGAACAGTTCCACATCAATAGCCTCGCCCATCTCCTTGCTATAGGGAATCGTGATGGTTCGCATCGCATTGGAGAAGTTCAGCACGGCATCCTTGTACAACTTTCTTCCCTTGGTGGCAACCATATAGTAAAGCGTGACATCCTCCAGCGAACTGCCCACCTGAACCTGTACGGGGCGCTCGGGAGAAAACTCCTTCTCGGGCACATAGAACCAACTCGTTGTATCCGTTGGGAGCACCTCGTCGCGCATACTGAAGAGCACCACACGCTCAGCCTCTACCTTTGCCGTGTCACCGTTGACTACAACCTCGGCCTTCATTGTGTAGGCACCCGAGGTCAGACGAAGCAATTCCTCGGGAACGATGGCTTTGTTGCTGGGAATAGTGAAAGAAGATACGAAGGAAGGCACATCCCCCTTGGCCGGATCGTGAGAATCTCCGGTCTTCTGGGATGCAGACTTGCCACCCTGCTGGAACAAGTTCACCTTGACGGTGCCGTCCACCTTGTTGCCCAGAGCATCGATCAGTACAAACTCCCACTTCGGCAGGCGGTCCTTGTCCTGCAGTTCGTTCACATCGGCATACAGACGCAGAGGCTTGGAGCAGAGCGTAGCCGTACGCTGACCGTGCTGGGTCTCACCCGTACTGCTGAGCACATCCACCGTGAAGCGCAGATTCATGCCTCTCTGCTTCTCCTGGCTTGAGAGATCCGTACAGGGAATGCTCACCGAGAAGCGTCCGTCCTCATCCGTCTTGAGGGTATCGATATGCATGGGAACATGATAGGTGGAGCGAGATGCAGAACGGTAGTACAACCACCAGCCCTCAACCCATTGATACTCACCCGTCACCTGGGCATTCCGTACAGGAACACCGGCGTAGGTCAGGGCACGACCCTTGAAGGTGATGCTGTCACCCATGATGGGTTCGTCCAAAGTCACCTCAAAGGTAGGTCGCTTGTATTCCTCCACACGAATACTGTGGTAGGCTGAATTCACCCTGATGCTATAGTTGCCAGGCTTGGCCGTCTGCGGTATGTCGTAGGAGAAGGCCGTCATGCCCAGTTCGTCGGAGGTGAAGGTGCTGTTCATCACCAGTTTGTTGTCGGCATCACGCAGTTGAACAGTCAGGTGTCCGCCCTCTCTTGCTTGCGCATCCCATCCCTTCAAGTCAATGCTCGTCACAGCGATTTGCACGGATTGACCGGGACGATAGATGGCACGATCGGTATTGATGAGGTTGATCTGTCGTGTATTGTCTGCATCCTGGTTTGAACGCGAATTGAACGAACAGGCAGGATAGAAGCGGTCATCACCCTTCGCCACACGAAACTCCCCACGATAACCACTATAAGGAATGGTGACAATGCCCTGGTTATCCGTTGTGAAATGCTCGCGCAGGGTATCCTTGGCCGTACGGTCCTGAGGGAACCAATCCACATCCACGCTCACCTGTGGTTGAGGCTTGCCCGTCTTGCTGTCCACCACCATCACTCTCACACCATCAGCCAGTTCCACCCTGACGGGCATAAGGCGAGTTGCTCTGAAAATCATGATGTCAGATTGAAGTTTCTTGTTTAACGGCAAGGACACCTTCACGCCATCAACTACCAAGGCATAGACACCCAGCTCATCAATGTCCAGATGCAGACTGTCGGTGTAAATCCTGAAAGGCGTCTCGCCCGGCCTTGCCTGGACTTTGGTGCTCTTCACCAAACGACCGTTCTGCTTCACCTCACGCCGCGTTTCCTCTCCCGTCAGTGCATCCTCGTTGAAGTTGTCAGGGAGGCGATAGAGAGAGAGCGTGTACTCTTTCACATTCCTACGACGGGGGTTAAACTTGAGCACATCTCTTGCCATGCAGAGTTTCGAAAACTCGAGTCTCAATTCGGGATGCTGTGTCATCAGAATAGCGTTGCTGATGCCATTGACATCTTTATACTTGGGATATCTCTTCAGCAGTTTCTGCAGTTCCTCATACTGATACCTACGCATCTCCTCATCACTGTTCTTCACGGCAGACATGATACGGGTATAATGCGCATGAGCAACTATATCCAAGTCAGCATACTCCTCACAGATACGCTCCAGTTCGGCATCCCGTGTCTGCCAGTCCAGATCGGCACGCTCCAGGTCGAGGAAGAAGGACGCCTCGCGCAGTCCCTTCGACTTGTAATAACTGATCATGTCGGCATAGTCGGGCAACGGAAAAGCCTCATCTGGCGTGGGATTGTCCACACCCTCGAACTCCACTAAATCGTTGTGCATGAGCAGACCGCTCTCCTGCATGGTGCGCCACACCACATAGAGCATATTGCCTCCGAAGACGGCCTCATCCTTATGTTGCTCCACCAGAGGCAACCACTTGCGTGTGGGCATACCGAAGAGCTGGTCCTTGTTGGCCAGAGCCTCGGCAAAACACCTGCGCGAAGCACGCAGATAGTCCTCCCTGCTCCACTCCTGTATGCTGTCACGGTGGGCGGGAGTGCGCTGATAGGCACTCTGTGCGCGGTCAGCCCTCAACACATAGAGGCGACCGAGGGCGGTGTTGTACATCGCTCTCTGCTCGGGACTCTTCACCTCACGACTCCTACGCTCAAGCATCCTCAACGAGGCGAAGATGCTGTCGGGGTGTATCTCCTCCTGTGCAATGCACTTCTCCAGAAGCGCGGACAGTTCCTTTCCTTCGTTTGTTGCCATCAGATGCATCGAAAAAACCGTAACGACTACAAGTAAAAAAAAGCGTTTCATCTTACTACAGATTATGTGGTACAAAAATAGATAAAAAAAAGCATATGGTCATTCCCTTGTTACTCCTTTTTAATAATATTTGCATCATTTAACTTGCGAGAAGGGATGCATTGGAGCTGTGAGGGCGATGTGATTTGTGGCCGGATGTATCCTTGCCTGTGATTTCTGTGGCAAAATAAGTAAAAAAAGCCTGGAAAAGCATCAAAATGGAGTTGACAAAAAGTTCACATTTTCAAAATGCAGTTCACAAAAAGTTCACAAAACGCTCAAAAAAGCCGTATTCATCGGTGTTTTTCGAAAAAACAACCCGCTACGGTCTCAGAGGACACATAGCGGGTATATTTTTTATGGAAATGAAATAGGGGAAGACCTACTTCACGGGGATGTTCTTCAGCAATTCCTTGAGGAATATCCAGAACTTGGCAACGCTGGGGATGTTGCAACGCTCATTGGGAGTGTGGGGCGAACGCAAGGTGGGACCGAAACTTACGAGGTCCATCTTGGGATACTTACCACCGATGATGCTACACTCCAGACCAGCATGGCAAACCTGCACCTTGGCATCCTCGCCGAAGATGTCCTTGTGAACCTTCACCATGGTAGCGGTGATAGGGCTGGCGAAGTTGGGTTGCCAAGCACCATACTGACCACCATACTCCACCTTCATGCCAGCCATTGAGAAGCAAGCCTCCTGCATCTCCTGGATGTACTCCATCATGGTCTCGTTGCTTGAGCGAGCCAGGATGAGCACGGTAGCCTCACCGTCGGCAATGTTGATGATACCGAGGTTCGAACTGGTCTCTACCACCTCGGGAATGCTGGGGATGTAGCGCAACACACCGTCGTGACAAGCCGTAATGGCATTGACGATGTTGTCCTGTATCTCCTCGGGGATCTGTCCCTTGGGCATAGCCGTAGGTTCTACGGTGAGAGTCAGTTCCTCCTCCACGCCACGATACTCGGCAATGAAGGTAGTACGGCAGTATTCCACCAGTTCCTTCAGGTCGTCCAGGTTCTCAAAGGGAATGGTGAGCACCACTTCAGCCGTACGGGGAATGGCATTGCGCATATTGCCACCATGCCAAGAGCAGAGACGCGCATCATCGTCCTGGATAGCTTGGCGTACCACGCGAGCCATCAACTTATTGGCATTGGCACGACCCTCGCAGATCTCCAGACCCGAGTGACCGCCCTTGAGGTCCTTCAAGGTGATCTTCACAGCCACATCGCCCTCTTCGGGAGCCACCTCCTTGTAACCGAGAGAAGCAGTGATGTTGACACCACCGGCACTACCGATGACAAACTCACCCATCGTCTCGTTGTCGATATTGAGCAGGATGTCGCCCTTCAGGGTGTCGGGAGAGAGGTGCTCCACACCATACATGCAAGTCTCCTCATCGGCAGTGATGAGAGCCTCCAGAGGTCCGTGCTCGAGGTCGTTGCTCTCAAACACAGCCATCATAGCGGCCACGCCCATACCGTCGTCGCTACCCAGGGTAGTACCCTTTGCCTTCACCCACTCACCGTCGATGTAGGTCTCAATGGGGTCGGTCTCAAAGTTGTGATTGCTCTCGTCCACCTTCTGTGGCACCATGTCCATATGAGCCTGCAGTACGGCAGTCTGACGGTTCTCATAGCCGGGAGTGGCGGGCTTGCGCATCACGATGTTCTCTGCATCGTCCTTCCACGCCTCGATGCCACGCTCCTTGGCCCAGTCGAGCAGGAACTGCTGAACCTTCTCCAGATGACCGCTTGGACGGGGCACCTGTGTCAACAAATAGAAATTCTTCCAGATAATCTGGGGATCCAATTCTTGAATAGTCATAGTATTAAATCATTTAAAGGCCCCAATAAAAGAGGCGTGTTAGTTAATTCGTATCAAGCCCTTAACCCCCGAGGGGGAATAAGGAGTGTGTCAGTTCATTCGTTTTGTCTTTGTCAATGCCAATGCTATAACGGCCCATACGCCGAGAAGCGCCACGAGAGCCGTCTGTATGGTGTGTACGATGAGGGCAAAGAGCGCACCGTCCACCTGGTTCACACCGAAGAGCATCAGTACGGTCTTCACGGCAAAGTGCCAGGGTCCTGCCCCATTGGGCGTGGGAACGAGTACGGCAAAAGTACCCACCACGAAGGCCACGAGAGCCACCACAATGCCCAGTTCGCGGGTGTAGGCGAAGCAATAGAAGGTGAGGTAGAAGTGGAGGAAGTAACTCACCCATATACCCAGCGAGAAGGTGATGAAGAGCCAGCGCTGACGGATGTAGCGTATGCTGAAGAGTCCGGTCTTCAACTCCGTGAACATACCCTTGAGTTTGTTGAGGAAGTCAAAACGCTTGACTGCCCACCAGGTCATCATACCGATGAGCAGGAGGCAGAAGGCCGTGACGAGATAGCCCGTGAGACTGAAACTGCCCAGGATACCGTTGACCGACATACCCGTACTGCGGGCTATGCTGATGAACACAGGCAACTGAAGGAGCACCGTGATACCGCTCAACAGGAGTATCATCAGCACATCGACCACACGCTCTGTCACCACCGTGCCTATGCCTCGCGAGAAACTCACTCCATCCCAGCGCTTCAGCACACCGCAACGCAGGAACTCACCCACACGAGGCACCAGCAGACTGCTGGCATAACTCACGAAAATGGCATTGGTACAGGTACTACGGCGCGCCTTCTCACCCAGAGGTTCGAGGGCCTGACGCCAGCGCAGGGCACGAAACAGCTGGGCCGAGATGCCGAAGGGCAGGGAGAGGAGCATCCACTTCCAGTCCATGCCCGAGGTAAGGGCATTCTGCACATCGGTCCACGCCATACCGCGATACATCCACCACAGGATGACACCGCCGATGAGTATGGGCAGAAGGACTTTCGCTATGTTTTCTGCAATTTTCATTCCGTTTGTGGGAAGGGACGCCTACCGAATTTTAACTTTATACTTTTAACTTTTAATTTTTATTCTTACCTTTGCACTGCAAAAATACGAAAAAAAGCGGAAAGATGAAGACTGTTAAGCCAAAAAAGTTCCTTGGTCAACACTTTTTGACAGATTTGTCCATAGCAAGCGCTATTGCTGATACGGTGGACGCCTGTCCCGACCTGCCCGTTCTGGAGGTGGGTCCGGGCATGGGAGTGATGACGCAGTATCTCGTCAGGAAGCCCCGCCAACTGAAGGTGGTGGAGATCGACTTCGAATCGGTGGCCTACCTGCGTGAGCATTTTCCCGCCCTGGAGGAGGGTATCATCGAGGACGACTTCCTGAAGATGCACCTCGACCGCACCTTCGAGGGCCAGCCTTTCGTGCTCACGGGCAACTACCCCTACAACATCTCCAGCCAGATATTCTTCAAGATGCTCGACAACAAGAACCTCATACCTTGCTGTACGGGTATGATACAGAAGGAGGTGGCAGAGCGCATCACGGCTTCGCCCGGTTGCAAGGCCTACGGCATATTGAGCGTGCTCATACAGGCCTGGTACGATGTGGAGTACCTCTTCACCGTCCACGAGCATGTGTTCAACCCGCCACCCAAGGTGAAGTCGGCTGTGATACGCATGACGCGCAACGATGTGACCTCACTGGGATGCAACGAGGTGCTCTTCAAGCGTGTGGTGAAGACCACCTTCAACCAGCGTCGCAAAACGCTACGCAACAACATCCGCCCTCTCCTGGCCGACATCAACAACGACCGCACACAGCACGGCCTGGGCGTGGTGGACTTTGCCCCGATGCTCGAGAACGGCATCTTCAACCAGCGACCCGAACAACTTTCCGTGGAGCAGTTTGTGGAAATTACTAACATGATAAGCGAAAAAATCGGTTAGCGCTTGCACATTATTTATAAATGTACTAACTTTGCACGAAATTTGGACGAGACGAAAATCGTCAGCAAACTATACATAATTAAATATACAAAAGGTTATGGCAGATTTGAAAGGAACAAAGACCGAGGCTAACCTCTGGGCAGCCTTCGCAGGTGAGTCACAGGCTCGCAACAAGTACACATACTATGCCTCAAAGGCAAAGAAGGACGGCTACGAGCAGATTGCAGCCATGTTTGAGGAGACAGCCAACCAGGAGAAGGAGCATGCCAAGATGTGGTTCAAGCTCGTTCACGGTATCGGTGGCACCCTGGAGAATCTGAAGGACGCTGCTGCTGGCGAGAACGACGAGTGGACCGACATGTATCCCCGCATGGCCAAGGAGGCTCGCGAGGAGGGCTTCGAGGAGATTGCAAAGCTCTTCGAGGGCGTATCGGCTGTAGAGAAGGCTCACGAGGAGCGCTACAAGAAGTTCTTCCAGAACATCGAGCAGGGCGTGGTATTCTCTCGCGAAGGCGACTGCGTATGGCAGTGTCGCAACTGTGGTCATCTCCACTTCGGCAAGCAGGCTCCCGAGACCTGCCCCGTTTGCAATCATCCACAAGCACACTTCCAGCTCAAGGCTGAAAATTATTAATTCTATTATATTAAGGCGTGGCGTTATTGTTCACGCCTTTTTTATGGAAGCAAAAAATGAATCAGGGGGTCTGACCCCATGATTCACTTCGGCGAAATGACGAAGACAGAAAAAAAAGATCATTCAGGAACAAACAATAAAAACAGTGATACAAATGAAACAGAAATTGAATAAGGTATTGGTATTGGGATCTGGTGCCTTGAAGATTGGCCAGGCTGGTGAGTTCGACTACTCTGGCTCACAGGCCTTGAAGGCCTTGCGTGAGGAAGGTATAAGCAGTGTGTTGGTGAACCCCAACATTGCCACCATCCAGACCAGCGACGGTATTGCCGACAAGGTATACTTCCTGCCCATCACTCCCCACTTCATCACCGAGATCATCAAGAAGGAGCGCCCCGACGGCATCATGCTGGCATGGGGTGGCCAGACCGGTCTGAATGTAGGTACGGCTCTCTATCAGAGCGGTGTACTGAAGGAGTACGGCGTAGAGGTACTGGGTACCAGCGTAGAGTGTATCATGAACACCGAGGACCGCGACCTCTTCGTCAAGGAGCTCAACAAGGTGGACCTCAAGGTACCCGTGAGCCAGGCTTGTGAGAACATGGAGGATGCCATCGCTGCAGCACGCAAGATAGGCTACCCCATCATGATCCGCTCGGCTTATGCACTGGGTGGTCTGGGCTCTGGCGTATGTCCCACCGAGGAGAAATTCAAGGAGATCGCAGAGAGCGCCTTCACCTTCGCACCTCAGGTACTCGTAGAGGAGAGCCTGAAGGGCTGGAAGGAGATCGAGTTTGAGTGCATCCGTGATGCCAACGACCACTGCTTCACCGTAGCCTCCATGGAGAACTTCGACCCTCTGGGTATCCACACCGGTGAGTCCATCGTGGTAGCTCCCACCATGTCGCTCACCAAGCAGCAGGTGGAGTACTTGCAGGAGATCAGCCGTAAGTGCGTACGCCACCTCGGCATCGTGGGTGAGTGCAACATCCAGTTCGCCTTCAACGCAGAGACCAACGACTACCGTATCATCGAGATCAACGCTCGTCTCTCTCGCTCTTCTGCCCTCGCTTCAAAGGCTACCGGTTATCCTCTGGCCTTCGTGGCTGCCAAGATCGCCCTGGGCTACACCCTCGACCAGATCGGTGAGATGGGTACTCCCAACAGCGCCTATGTGGCTCCCTCTATCGACTATATGATCTGTAAGATCCCTCGCTGGGACCTCACCAAGTTTGCCGGTGTGAGCCGCCTCATCGGTTCGAGCATGAAGTCGGTAGGTGAGATCATGGCCATCGGTCGCAGCTTCGAGGAGATGCTGCAGAAGGGTCTGCGTATGATCGGTCAGGGCATGCACGGCTTCGTGGGCAACGACCACACGAAGTTTGACAACCTCGACGAGGAACTTGCCAACCCCACCGACCTCCGTATCTTCGCCATCGCTCAGGCTCTCGAGGAGGGCTACACCATAGAGCGCATCGAGGAACTCACCAAGATTGATGTATGGTTCCTCTCACGCATGAAGCACATCGTGGACCTCAAGCACGAACTGCAGCAGTACAACAGCCTCGACGAGATCTCCGACGAGAAGATGCGCGAGGTGAAGGGTGCTGGTTTCTCTGACTTCCAGATCGCTCGCTTCGTACTGAAGCCCGAGGGCAACATGGAGAAGGCCAACCTCGAGGTACGCAAGGCTCGTAAGGCTCGTGGCATCCTGCCCACCGTACGCCGCATCGAGACCGTAGGCGGTGAGCATCCTGAGCTGACCAACTACCTCTACTTCACCTATCTGGGCCAGGTAGAGCCTACCAATGCCGACACCCTCACCACCGAGGAGTGGAAGAAGATATGCCTGAAGCCTCAGGAGCACAGCATCGAGTGGTACAAGAATGAGAAGTCGGTCATCGTACTGGGTTCGGGTGCATACCGCATCGGTTCCAGCGTAGAGTTTGACTGGTGCTCTGTCAATGCCATCAACACCGCTCGCAAACTGGGCTACAAGTCCATCATGATCAACTACAACCCCGAGACCGTCTCTACCGACTACGACATGTGCGACCGTCTCTACTTCGACGAGCTCTCACTGGAGCGCGTACTCGATACCATCGACCTCGAGCAGCCTCGTGGCGTCATCGTATCAGTAGGTGGTCAGATCCCCAACAACCTCGCCATGAAGCTACACCGTCAGGGTGTGCCCGTGCTGGGTACCTCTCCCGTGGATATCGACCGTGCCGAGAATCGCGATAAGTTCTCTGCTATGCTCGACAAGCTGGGCATCGACCAGCCCGCATGGCGTGCCTTGACCTCTATGGAGGACATCAAGGACTTCGTGGCTCAGGTGGGCTATCCCGTACTCGTACGCCCCTCATATGTGCTTTCAGGCGCAGCCATGAATGTCTGCTACGACGATGAGCAGCTCGAGCGTTTCCTCTCTATGGCCACCGAGGTAAGCAAGGACTTCCCCGTAGTAGTAAGTCAGTTCATGCAGGAGACCAAGGAGATCGAGTTCGACGCCGTAGCCGACAAGGGCGAGGTAGTAGAGTACGCCATCTCCGAGCACGTGGAGTATGCCGGTGTACACTCAGGCGATGCCACCATGGTATTCCCCGCACAGAACATCTACTTCTCTACCGTTCGCCAGATCAAGAAGATCGCTCGTCGCATCGCTGCTGAGCTCAACATCTCTGGTCCTTTCAACATCCAGTTCCTGGCTAAGAACCGCGAGGTGAAGGTCATCGAGTGCAACCTCCGCGCCTCTCGTTCGTTCCCCTTCGTATCGAAGATCCTGAAGCGCAACTTCATCGAGACTGCCACCAAGATCATGCTCGACGCACCCTACTCTCGTCCCGAGAAGTCAGAGTTCGACATCGACCGCATCGGTGTGAAGGCCAGCCAGTTCTCATTCAATCGTCTGAGCAATGCCGACCCCGTACTGGGTGTAGACATGAGCTCTACCGGTGAGGTAGGCTGTATGGGCGATGACCTCAACGAGGCTATGCTCAACGCCCTCATCGCCACCGGCTACCGTCTGCCCAAGCAGAACATACTCATCTCCAGCGGTGGTGCGAAGGGTAAGGTACAGCTGCTCGAGCCCGCACAGCTGCTCGTGAAGAACGGCTACACCGTCTACGCTACTGCCGGTACGGCCAAGTTCCTCCAGGAGAACGGCGTACAGTGCGAGCAGGTGGCTTGGCCCGACGAGGAAGGTGCTGCCAACAATGTCATCGACATGATCGCTGAGCACAAGTTCGACCTCATCATCAACGTGCCCAAGAACCAGACCAAGCGCGAGCTCACCAACGGTTACCGCATCCGTCGTGACGCCATCGACCACAACATCCCCCTGATGACCAACGCCCGTCTGGCCCGTGCCTTCATCGAGGCTGTCTGCGCCCTCAAGCTTGAGGACATCAAGATCAAGTCTTGGCAGGAGTACAACGCGTAAGCAAGGCCATTTCCGAGGCAAGGCCTCGAAATATGAATAACAGAACAGAGGGCTACGAGAAATCGTAGCCCTCTGCTTTTTGTGTGCATTGCACGATGCCCCGTAATGGGAAAGTGAGATGAACTTATAAAAAGTCCCTTGAAAAAGTGGAACGAACACGCAAAAGTCCCTTGAAAAAGTGGAACGAACATGCAAAAAGTCCCTTGAAAAAGTGGAACAGGCATTGTGCGCTCCGAAAAAAACTTTTGCGAAAAGTGCCTTCACGCCTTCACACTCCAAAAATCTATCACTTTTTCATTCTATCACTTTTTTATTCTTTCATGTAATCCAGCAATTCCTCAGTGGGGCAGTAGATGGGATTGTTGGGTTGATGGGATACATTGAGTAGAAGACCATCTCGTACTGCCATCTCGATGATCTGCTGTGCCTTGCCACGCTTCACACGATAAGCATCCATCAAATCTTTGGATGTTAGAGAGTTATGATGGGTCGTATTGAAGAAATCTGCCATGATGTCGATGAGAGGCATCAAGTCGAGCTTAGCAGAGTGGTTGTCTGCTTGTGAACGCACGAAATGCATGGCTCCATCCATCTCTCTCATCAGTTTCCGGTCTGGATTCAGCGACAATCCGCCCAGTTTGATGTGCTCAGAACGAATGGCGCTGGCCGAAGTGACACCTTTGGGACCTTTCAGCGTGACACGCAGTGTGCCAAGGCCGGGAATGTGGATGCTGTCGCCTGTGCAGAGTTTCTCTGCCACCTTGTCGAGGAAATTCGCGATGATGGCATTCACCTCCTCTTGTCTCGTAGAGTCACCACTATACATTTCCTTCAGAATGTGCTTAGTAGTCAGTTTCTGACGACCGATAGGTCTGGGATGCAATGAAGGTTGGCCTTCGGAGTATGCTCGGGGATTAACAAAGAGATCGTAGTCGCAATCGATGGATTTGGAATGCTGGCTTTTCATGGCTATATATATATTAATAAGGTGTGTCGGCAAAGAAACCTAAACAGTATCCGACAACAATCGTGCCAAAGTGCTTTCCTACGAAGGGAAAGTGAATTTTCCTGCCACCCCCTATAAAGAAGAGGGGTGCAGGGATGACTTTTTGTCATGCTGCAATTGTAGATTAAGCTTAACTACAGAAGTAGCAGTAGGTTTGCTACACTAATAGCAAACATCTTGCTACAATAGTAGCACAACAACATCCCAAAGCAAACTGGTACGAAAGGCAGAGTGGACAAGAACGAAGTGAAGTAGCAGAAAAATGCCTATTGACTTTGGCTCTAAAATGTTGTAACTTTGCAACATAAGAAAAATAAAATATGGAAAAAGTTAGGGGATGATATAGCAGTTGACCCATTTTTCAAACTTTAATTTCCATATACATATATCAGCGGAGGTAAAGTCCTCATAATTTCGTACCTTTGTAGTGTAATTAAGAACCGCTTCTTACTGCAACAGATATGATAGACTTTACTCGTTTCAACTCTTTGGTTTCGTTGATAAACTACTTCAACAGCAACGATGTATGTCAGCAAGCGATTATTGAGAGCCGTTGGGGCAAAGATGAGTTTCAAGTGGTAGTCTGTCCTTATTGCGGTGGTGTTCATTGTGTGGTTCGCAAGGATGGTAAGTTCCGTTGCAAGTCTTGTCACAAGAATTTCTCTTGTTTGGTTGGTACGATTTTTGAGAACACCAAGGTATCGTTGCAGAAGTGGTTTGTTGCGATGTATCTGGTATCTTCGCACAAGAAGGGTGTATCTTCGCATCAGTTGTCAAGAGACATTGAAGTGACTCAGTCGACAGCCTGGTATATGTTGCAGAAGATTCGCACTTTGTTTGCTCAAGATGACAGTATTGCTTTGTCTGGTGTTGTTGAATGTGACGAGGTATACATTGGCGGCAAGGAGAAGTGGAAGCACGAGTCTATGAAGACTCCAGGGACCCAGGGTCGTTCAACCAAGACCAAGACACCAGTTTTTGGTATGATGGAGCGCAGTGAGTATATGAATGCGAAGGGTGAGGTTGAGAATATGAGCATTGTCCGTGCAGTTGTTGTTGAGAAGACTGACAGAGCGACTTTGATGCCTATTATCGGTCAGTTTGTTGAGAAGGACATTTCGGTGTATACTGATGAGTTGAGTGCTTATAGCAAGTTGAATGAGAATGGTTACAAGCACGGCATTGTCAATCACGGTGCGAGTGAGTTTGTCAGCGAGGAGAACAATGATGTGTACACCAATGGCATTGAGGGGTTCTGGAGTCATTTCCGCAGAATGATTACTGGTTGCTATCACGATTGCAGTGACAAGCACTTGCAGAAGTATGTAGACGAGGCTTGCTATCGTTGGAACACTCGCAAACAAAACGAATCCGATAGATTTGCAGATATGTTTGCTAAATCTATCGGATGCGTTAAGACTTGGAATGATATTAAGATGTGTGCTTAGTGCTTTCTAAAACGAAAATCCCATCCGTTTAACATATTGTATAAACAGGTAACGTCCCACATAGACCAACCATCTGGAGTTGGTTGTCCAAAAACACCATCCATATATTCGTATATCGTTTTGTCACGATACTTTTCCATCATTTCAAATGCTTTGGCTTTGACCTCGGGATTAACATATTTGTATGAAAAAGGATGTGCTTTAACATATTCCATTTTTTCGGGGTCATCAAAAACATCGCGACAATCAAGGTGCTTCATTATATACGGTTCCTTATAATCCTTGGGCTCAAGATATTTAAAGACCCCTTTTCTACTTTCATCCAAAACCATAGCACTCACAACAGCCTCATTAATCATCTGCTTGAGTTCTCTCTTTGTAATTTTCATATACAATCAATTTCATTTTATTTGGAGTATTTATTTTCTTTTTTGAACCTTTTTGGTAATTTTGCGATATAATTTAAAAAGAAGTGAGAGTTGATAACGCTTTATACTTTACATTCCAACTTGATTTTAGAATTTAATTATAGGAAGATAAATATTTATATTAAGGAATGATAGACAATGAAATTTAAGGCTGGTGACAAATTAACTTGGGATTTATTTCTTGAAGCGTGTAAAGAGGTTGATGAAAAAAGTAAAAAACATATTAACGAGGATTTTCGAACCCCTTTATCCTTTTCTTCCATAGAGGAAGCGGAACAATACTTTAGAAGCATTGGTGGAATTACTGTGGAAGAGTTTGAACACAAAATGAAAGAAGATTATGGTATCTAATGGTCATAATAAGTGAGAATATTCAAAAACAACTACAAACTTTAGTTGAGCAATATGTAGATTTTAGAACAAAAGAAGAATATGGTATCAGTGCTTTTTGGTTTTGGTACTATCAAGTTAATAACTATCTTCGGAGTATGGATAGTATAAAACTGAAAGCAGGCTTTAACAAAATTTATAGAATACCAAAATGGGGTACTGTGAAATATACAAAGTTTGTAATAGGCAATGATGTTATTGTATATGCAGATGTATTCTCATATAATAAACAAAATCTTTACGATTGGTTAAATCATAAATCTAATACGAAGCCATCATATTCAATATGTGATACTTGTTTTGGTTTCAGCAGTGTATTGTATGACAACTCCCAAAAGTATGGAATACTGAAACCAGATAGAAAACCTCTTGTTAAACCAATCTTTGATGATATAATCAACTTTCACCATTCTACTGATGATTATAATACAATTCACGCAATAGGATTTATCGGTGATAGAGTCTATTCTATAGATATGGAGGGAAACACCACTTTGTTACATAAAAATAAAGTTGAATATCTTGAAGACAATCATTGGGATGAAGGAACAATGAAAACAGAAAAACTAAATTTCAAAGACGTTTATAATTTACTCTGCGAAGGTTTACGAAAATTAGAACATAAATGGGAATTTAAAAAGGGAGCGTAATTACTCCCTTTTCTTATACTATTTGACTAAAACGATTATAAAAATGGGTCAACTGCTATATCATCTCCAAAAGTTATTTCTGCCATGAGCATTTCGGACGGGATGTCTGCATCTGCTCCCCAGTTTGAGGCACTGGGATCGTCAACGCCTTATCAACTTCTCTCTCAGTATGTGGAGCGTCGATTCGATCTCCGCTTCAACCTTATGACGGCCTTGCCCGAATGTCGCAAGAAGGATGCTCCCAACGAGACCTTCAAGGTGATGGACGAGCGTACCATCAACACCTTACTTATGGATGCACAAGAGAACGGCATCGAATGTAAGATGAGCGACATGAAGTGCCTGCTCCACTCCAACCGCCTGCCCGACTTTCACCCTCTGAAGTCCTACATGGACAACCTGCCCGAGT
Organism: Bacteroidaceae bacterium; assembly: GCA_045629325.1. Lineage (GTDB taxonomy): Bacteria > Bacteroidota > Bacteroidia > Bacteroidales > Bacteroidaceae > Physcousia. The sequence goes on from JAZQQX010000022.1 coordinate 28,345, forward strand.
GGGATGGCAAGGATCGCGTGACGGAAGTGGCCAACCGTATCTCCCACAAGTTGCTCTGGGTGCGTTGTTTCCACATCTGGCAACTCTGCTGTGTGGCACAGTGGATGGGCCATGAGACGCAGGCAGCCAATGCGCTGATGCCCATCCTCGTAAGCACGGAACAGGGACTGGGTAAGAGTACCTTCTGTCGCAACCTCCTCCCTCCCGAACTGCGTGGATACTACATCGACAAACTCTCCCTTGCTGAGGGCAGTCATATCGAGGAACGCCTCTCCATGCTTGCCTTGATCAACATGGATGAGTTCGATCGCCTGACTGACAAGCAGATGGCTACCCTGAAGAATGTCCTTCAGGCCCAGACTTGCTCCTTCCGTCGACTCTACACCAACCACCTCGTACAGGCACCTCGCATGGCCTCCTTCATTGCTACCAGCAACTCCCATGACCTCCTGACCGACCCCACCGGAAGCCGTCGTTTCATCTGCATCGATGTGGAGGGTGAGATTGATCGTACCCCCATCAACTACCCCCAGTATTTTGCTCAGCTCAAGGCAGAAGTATTGCGTGGAGAACGCACCTGGCTCACCCATGACGAGGAGCAGGAACTGGGCGAGCACAACATGGCCTTCTACCGCCATGCTCCTGAGCTCGATGTATTCCGCAAATGCTTCACCCTCCCACAGAACGGTGATCCTTCCGACGACATCCTTGAAGCCAGTGCCTCAGACATTTACCAGTACATGTGCCAGCGCTATCCCAAGGCCATGCGTGGCAGTAAACCCTCGCAGATTGGCACTGTGCTCACCCTCGCTGGAGCACCCCGCATCCATCGTCGCACTGGCAATGTCTATCGCCTGAAGTATGCATAGAGCCACACATTCTTCCCATTCCTGAGAATGGGATTGCCCCCTCTGTCCTAGCACCAGACATGCCAGGAGAGCAGGGGGCTTATTCTATTCATCCAAAAACCTGCAAATGTGAAGGCGTGAAGGCACTTTTGGCAAAAGTGTTTTTGCAAATGGGAATCATGCCATCATTATTTATATCCCCATTTGCATTATTTTCCCTTCATCTTGCTTGCCCGACATTTTTCACCAAGCAGATATTACTGGATAACACACATCAAAGGCGGAGCCACATACGGCTTCGCCTTTTTCTTTTCTCTTTCACAAGGGTGTCAGGTACAAGGTTGTGTACGGATGTACGGATTTTTTTACTAACTAACTAACAACCTAACAAATTACTATTTTCATACCCTCACTTTTTTTCGGTATCTTTGAGCCTGCTCATATACATAACGACCCCAATGTGCGAAAGGTGACATGGGAGAGAAGAAAAAAATGAAAAAAAGATTGTTTTTCCTGCTTCGCGCAACTCGTGTGACAATGTGACAATGTGACATTTTGATAAGTCGGGCCACGCGAACCTGTGCAAGCACCCTACACATAACTACTGCGTATGCGCCACTCCTGGGGATAGAGATTGTTGGCACGGCCTCCCACGCTCTTCACAAAACCGAGGGGCAGACCCTGATAGGTGACGAGCACATAGCCTCTCGGGGCATCGATGCGCAGAGCCTCACGGCGGAGGTAGGATATGGCCTCCTCGCGCGAGAGTTCGTACTCGGGATAGGTGCCACGCTCATAGGCCAGACTCATGGCATACTGATGACTGGGCACCCAGTCCTTCACACCCTTCTCCTTCACCACCACGCCACACAGCAGGCAGTGCAGGCCACGCTCCAACTTCTGCATCAGCACAGCATGCTCGGCTGGATAGAGCACCACACGGTCCTTGGTCTCCTTGCTGGTAAAGTTGAGCGATGAGGGTTGAGCGTTGAGCGATGAGGGTTGAGCAGTATCTTGCTGGCTTGCCGACTCTTTCCTCAACACAGCGATGTAGAATCCCTCTCCACGGTCGCGTCCGGGCAGGAAGTGTCTATCTTCCAGCACCTCTGCTCCCAGTTCCCTTGCTATCCACGCCACATTGTCCTCATCCTCGAAGCGGTTGAAGGTGCAGGTGGAGTAGATGAGCAGACCGCCTGGCTTGAGGCAAGGCCAGATGTCGCGCACGATGTCGCGCTGACGACGCCAGCAGGTATCTACATTCTCCAGACTCCAGTCGCGTATGGCTCCCTCGTCCTTGCGAAACATGCCCTCTCCACTGCAGGGTACATCGGTCAAGATGAGGTCGAACTGCTCCACGAAGGGACTGAAATCCGCAGGATAGTTGCGCGTCACCACACAGGCAGGATGTCCCCACTTCGTGATATTCTCTGCCAGCACCTGTGCTCGCTTGGGCATGGGTTCGTTGCTCACCAAGAGGCTCCCTTCGGGCAGGAGTGAGCGTAGCAGAGTGCTCTTGCCACCAGGGGCAGCACACAGGTCAAGAGCCACAAGAGGCCCCGAGGGGGAGTAAGCAGGTTGTATGCATGGGGAAGTCAGTTCGGCAGCCCCAGCTATCTTACTCCCCCTCGGGGGTTGGGGGGGCTGCATATACTTCCTCAACATCTCTGCCAGATACATACTGCCAGCCTCCTGCACATAGTAGGCCCCAGCATGAAACAGCGGGTCGGCCGTGAAGTTGGGTCGCTCGGAGAGATAGTAGGCATCGGGGCACCAGGGCACGGGAGATAATTCACAATTCATAATGCACAATTCACGATTGGGATGCGTGGAAGGAGATAATTGCGAATGCTCTTCTGCCTTCTTGGAATTGTGAATTGTGAATTGTGAATTGTGAATTTTCCAAGGATTGAGCCTGATGGACACAGAGGGTTCCTGCGAGAGTCCCTCGAAGAGACGCTCGGCCACCTCGTCGCCATACTGCTGGCGCATCAATGTACAGAAATCCTTTGGAAGTTCCACCTCAATTGTGAATTATGACCTCTTCGATTAAGCGTGAGAAGAGTCGAGGCATAGCCTCAATTGTGAATTATGAATTGTGAATTGTGAATTATAAATTATAAAATCACACCGACACCACGCCTTTGATGGCGGGATAGGGGTCGTAGTCTACGAGCGTGAAGTCCTCGTACTTGAAGTCGAAGATGTTTTTCACCTCGGGATTGATGATCATGCGGGGCAGAGGTCGGGGCTCGCGTGTGAGCTGGAGCTTGACCTGCTCCATGTGGTTGGTGTAGATGTGTGTGTCGCCCGTGGTGTGGATGAACTCACCTGGCTCGAGTCCGCACACCTGTGCCATCATCATGCAGAGGAGGGCATAGGATGCGATGTTGAAGGGCACGCCGAGGAAGGTGTCGGCACTGCGCTGATAGAGTTGGAGCGAGAGTTTGCCATTGGCCACATAGAACTGGAAGAAGGCGTGGCAGGGAGGGAGGTTCATGTTGTCGATGTCGGCCACATTCCATGCCGACACGATGATACGGCGACAGTTGGGGTCGTTCTTGATGGTATCCACAGCCTGCTGTATCTGGTCGATGAAGCCACCGTTGTAGTCGGGCCATGAGCGCCACTGATAACCGTAGATGTGACCCAGGTCGCCCGTCTCGGGGTCGGCCCACTCGTTCCATATACGCACACCGCGCTCTTGGAGCCACTTGGCATTGGTGTTGCCATCGAGAAACCACAGCAACTCGTAGATGATGCTCTTGAGATGTACCTTCTTGGTGGTGAGCAGAGGGAAGCCCTCCTGCAGGTTGAAGCGCATCTGGTGACCGAAGATGCTCAGGGTACCCGTACCCGTACGGTCGCCCTTGAGTGTGCCTTCGTCAAGGATGCGACGAAGCAAGTCTTGGTATTGTTTCATTGTATATCGTACTGTTTATCGTTATTCTTTTTCCTCTTCATCGTCCTTCCTCGCATCGGCGCCCTGCTCATCGAAGAGACCGTAGGTGGTGCGCAACACGCGGAACTCGGTGCGACGGTTGTAGGCATTGCATACCTCCTGCCAGTCGGGATTCTCAAACTTCAGGATGAACTGCTCGGTGAGCGTGTCGCCTTCCTGCAAGTAGGCGTGTTGCTCTGCCATCTTGCGTGTCACAACCTTCGGGCGCGACTCACCGTAGCCCACAGGCGAGAGGCGGTCCTTGGCTATGCCCTTGTCGATGAGATACTTCACCACACTCTCTGCACGACGCTGGCTGAGACGCTGGTTGTACTCGTCACGACCACGATAGTCGCAATGGCTGGACAACTCAATGGTGATATTGGGATTCTCGTTGAGGAGGTCGACAAGCGAGTCGAGCGCCGTGGTACTGCTCTCCAGCACCTCTGCACTGTCGAAGGCATAGAAGACATTGCGCACCAGCACAGGGGCCGTGAGGCTCGACAGGGGGAACTGCAACACATACTCGTTGCTCACACTGCTGGTGTCCACATAGAGTTCCTCCTTGTGGTTGAGGAAACCCTTACAGGTGCCGAGGAAGACATACTCCACACCGGGTTGCACCACCTGGGTGAACGAACCGTCGCCCTTGACGCTGACCTTGAGGTTGGTACCGTCGCTACCCACCATATAGACCAGTCCCTCGGGCAGTTCGTAGCCGTCCTTCTCATACACCCATCCCTTCACGGTCTGCAGTATCTCGGGGCACTCGAAGGAGTAGATGTGGTCCCATCCACGACCGTCGTTGCGGTTGGAGGAGAAGAAGCCTCTGTTGTGCACGCCCTCGAAGGTCATGCCGAAGTCATCGCCTGCACTGTTCATAGGCGATTGCAGATTGTACACCTCTTGCCATACGCCCTTCTCATCGGCCTTGGCACAGAAGAGGTCGAGACCTCCCATACCGGGATGACCGTTGCTGGAGAAGTAGAGGTCGCCATTGGGACGGAAGGTGGGAAACATCTCATCGCCCTCGCTGTTGATAGGCGCACCGAGGTTCTCCACACCGCCCAGACCGTGGTCGCCTATGGCTATACGCCAGATGTCGAGACCTCCCATACCGCCTTCCATGTTGCTCACAAAGTAGAGCCACTTGCCATCGGGAGAGACGGCAGGATGGGCGTAGAGCGAGAGGGTGTCGCGTGTGATCTCCAACTTCTGAGGCTTGCTCCAACTGGCATCGCTTCGCTGACTGGTGTATATCTCGGCATAGCGTGGATAGTCGGGATCGAAGGTACAGCGGGTGAAGTACATGGTCTTACCGTCGGGCGAGAGGCAACATGCTCCCTCGTCAAACTCGCTGTTGACCTCACCTTCCAACTTCTCGGGCTGGGTCCACTGTCCCTTCTCATCGAGTTTGGAGTGGAAGAAGTCACCACTCTTCGTACCGGTGATACCGCTGATCTCCTCGCCCGTGACCTGCTGACGCGTGGTGCTGAACACGATCTCGTCGAAGGCATCGCCGTAGAGCACAGGGGAGAAGTCGGCACGGCGCGCATTGAAGAGGGCCTGCTTCTTCACGCTGTAGTTGGTGGGGCGGGCCTTCCATTGCTGTGCCAGGGTGGCACCCTCGAGTCCCTTCAGGGCCAGGGGATGACCGGGCACGGAGTCGAGAAACTGCTGATAGGTCTTGATGGCCTGCTTGTACTCGCCTTGCTTGTGTTGCATCTGTGCAAGGTAGAGTATGGCCATACTGTCGGGATAGTGGTAGCGCACTGCATTCTGATAGGCACCGAGAGCCTTGGCGGTGTAGTTGATGTGGCGGAAACACTCTGCCATCTTCCACGCTCTCTCACCACGCTTGGCCTTCTCCTTGGTGGGCGTGCGAGAGTAGGCTTTCTTGTACTCGGCACTGGCGTCAAAGTATTCACCTATGGCAAAAAAAGCATCGCCCTTCTTCACATTCTGGTCGGCACCACAGCCTGCAAGAAGCAGTATGGCGAAGAGAATTCCAATGAGTTTGAGCCTTTTATGCGCGCGCATATGTGTATATAATATATTATAGGTTTGCTATCCTTCTGTTATGGGGATGGGCTGGCTCTGCGAGCGAACTGCCTAATACCCCTTATTATAAACGGGAAAGCATCGCTTTTATTGTCCGGGGTTACTTCTTTTTCTTCTTGGGTTCGTCGGGCTCCTGAGGCACACGGCGACTACTGTTGTCGCTCAGCACCTGCTTTACCACATCGGTCACCATCACCTTGAGTTCGTCGATGAAGGTGCGTGCATCGTACTGGTGACTTTCTATCTGGCGGAGTTTCTTCTCCCAGATACCGGTGAGTTCGGCACTCTTGAGCAGTTCCTCACGGATAAGACTGATGAGTTCTACTCCCGTTGGCGTGGCCGAGATGGACTTGCGCTCACGACGGATGTAGTGACGGCGGAAGAGGGTCTCGATGATGGCCGCACGCGTGGATGGCCGACCGATGCCGTTCTCCTTCATGGCGTCGCGCAACTCTTCATCGTCCACAAACCTGCCTGCCGTCTCCATGGCACGAAGTAGCGTGGCCTCGGTGTAGGGCTTGGGTGGCGTGGTCCATTTCTCCGTGAGCGAGGGTATGTGCGGTCCGCTCTCTCCCTTGGTGAACACGGGCAGTTCGTTGGTGCCTTTGTTCTCGGCATTCTCTGCACCGCCCTCTGCCTCGTTCTCTGCCTCGGTGGGCTGTGTCTGCTGTGCGGTATTCTTCTTGAACACCACTTTCCAACCCTCATCGAGCACCACTCGACCGTTCGTTCGGAAGAGCACGGTCTCTGTCTGATTGCCTTGCTGACCTCCAGTATTGCCCACTGGCAGAGTGGCTGTATCACCGCCCTGCTGAATGGCAACCTTGTTGACTTCGCCTATCACGGTGGTTATCTCAAACTGACAGTCGGGATAGAAGGCGGCGATGAAGGCACGGGCTATGAGGTCGAACACATTCCACTCCATCTCGCTCAGGTTCTGTGGTTGCACACCGGTGGGGATGATGGCGTGGTGGTCGGTCACCTTGCTGTTGTCGAACACTTTCTTCGACTTCTTCAGCGCCTTGCCTCCCAAGGGGCGAACGAGGTCGGCATAGAGGGGCACACCTGCCTGCTTGGTGAGGAAGAGTCCGTTCATGATCTGCGGACACTTGGGATAGACATCGTCGGGCAGGAAGGTGGTATCTACACGGGGATAGGTGGCAAACTTCTTCTCGTAGAGGGCCTGTATGAGGTTGAGCGTGGTCTCGGCACTGTAGCCAAACTTACGGTTGCAGTCCACTTGCAGACTGGTGAGGTCGTAGAGTCGCGGAGGGGCTTCGGTGCCTTTCTTCTTCGTCACGGAGACCACCTTGAAGGGCTGATTCTTAATGGCTTCGACCACATCCTTGCCTTCCTGCTCATCTGCATACTCTATCTGCTTGTAGATGGGCCCTTTCGACTTGATGGTCTTGCCTTGCTTGCTTGCCTCTTCTATCTCCTTGGCTTCCTCGGCTTCGGCGTCTTCATCGCGCTGTATGCCAGTGAATTTCACATCGCGGTAGAGCGTGTTGAGCACCCACGACTGGCGAGGCACGAAGTTTTCTATCTCTTGCTGACGCTTCACGATGAGGGCCAGCGTGGGGGTCTGCACACGACCGATAGAGAGCACCTGACCATTGCCTTGGCGGTACTTCAGGGTGTAGAGGCGTGTGGCGTTCATGCCCAGGGTCCAGTCGCCTATGGCTCGGGACAGACCTGCCTCGTAGAGACTCTGGTACTCGGACTGGTCCTTCAGTTTCTGGAAACCTTCGCGTATGGCTTCCTCGGTCAGCGAGGATATCCACAGACGCTTCACGGGGCACTTGGCTCCTGCCTTCTGCATCACCCAGCGCTGTATGAGTTCTCCCTCCTGACCGGCATCACCGCAGTTGATGATACCCTCGGCTTGTTGCATAAGGCGCTGTATGGTGGCAAACTGCTTCTCGATACCTTTGTCGTTCTTCAGTTTGATACCGAAACGGGGTGGAATCATGGGCAACTGGGCCAGACTCCAGGTCTTCCACTGTGGGAAGTATTCGTGTGGCTCCTTCAACTCACATAGGTGGCCGAAGGTCCAGGTCACTTGGTATCCATTGCCCTCCATGTAACCGTCGCGCTGGGTATTGGCACCCAGTACGCGGGCTATGTCCTTGGCTACGGAGGGTTTCTCTGCAATACAAACTATCAATGCTCTGCTGTTTTGTCGTTCTGTTTTCTAAAAAGAGACTTTGCTAATTCTTCTTTATCTCTTGAAAGAGACCTAATCCTTATGAAGGAAACTTCTTATCTCTTGAAAGAGACTTTGCCCTTCAGTTTCTTCTCGGGCTCTATCACCTGGTCGATGTACCCGTTGCGCGATATCACGAGTCTCTGTCCGTCATACTGCATCGTCAGGGCCCATTTCTCAAGTTGGGTAGGCCAGTAGTCGCTCTGCGTACCGGTGCTGTTGTTGGCCCAGGCATCGCTGGTGTAGAGCACATTCTGACTGTCGTAGCGCTTGCCCTGCACCATCACATAGGGACGCTTGGTCTCGGCATCGAGGGCATAGGTGATTTCATCGTTCACCTTCAGCAACTCGCCTTCGTAGTGGGTGCCGTCCATCTTGATGATCTGGGTGAAACTCCACTTCTCGGGGCGCTGTCTGTTGGTTCTGAACTGTGCTGACTGCCAGTCGAAATCACCCTGGATACGGGTGGGGTAACCCAAGGGATAACCTTGTCTGACCAACCAATACTGATAGTCTCCATTCATCCAGCACAGACGAAGGGGTGAGTCCTGGCTGTTGGGCAGGACGAAGGGGCGTACATTGTTTTTCAGACTGTTGTGCGTCACCTGGAACTTGTCCGTCACCGTACCGTCATCGCTGATGGTGTATTCCCATATCTCATACACCACACCGTTACGGCCCTTCGTGGGGATGGAGAGGTAGGTCTGTGAGGGATCCTGGGGATTGATGGCCATACCGCCACTGTAGCAGTGCTCGGTGTTGCTCATATGGAACTTACCTCCACCGTTGGCCAGATCGGTCAGACGCCACGAACTGCCTGTCCACTTGGCATAGTAGTACTCGTGTTGGTTCTTGCCACCATTGATTTTCACCATGGCGATGCAGGGACGGCCTTGCTTGTCGAGGGCTATCTGCCACACCCAGTCGCGTATGTCGCTTGGGGCATCTACGATGCTGAAGGGGTACTTCTGCTTGTATTCTTCCGACTTATTGACCTTGAAGGGACCGTCCTTGATGGTGGAAAGTTTGTTGCCCTTGATGTCTGACAGGGTGGGCTCACCTCCCTTGTTGATGTTGATTTCGTTGAAGTACAACCAGTTGGGTTGCTCATTGTCGGGATGACCCGTGGTGTAGGTCATATAGAGTTTGTCCTTACCGTTGCTGTAGTACTTGGCATAGGGGCGTGCACCTGTGCTCTGCACCATCTGGTAGGGTCCCCAGTCGAAACGGCACTCGTCCTGCTCATCGGGGAGGGTGAGGCGTGCTATGGTGGGATGCCAGTTGATGCCTCGCCAGCAGAGATACCAGTGTTCGGTGTCCTCGCTCATAATGAAGGGTGAGGGATAGGTGGTATTGTTCTTCGTCTTAAGGCATTTCTCTTCGCCGAGGTCTGTGATGTCGCCGGGCTTCTTGGACACGCGATAGTAGAAGGCGGGCTCGTCGGTGTGACGGCTGTAGATGATAAGCACGCGCTCATCGGGCAGTACGAGGAAGGTGGGATTGTTGTGGTCGTCGGGCTGGAAGTAACTGCGTACCAGCACATCGTTCTTCTCACCGGTCTTCCAGTTGAACTGCGAAGCCTTGATGTTTCCGTGTATGTCTATATAGCCTATATACGACATGTCGATGGTGCCTGCCTCATTGGCATAGTGCGTGGCACGAGGGTCGGCAAACCAGCACCAGGCTCCCTCCTCTGCTATGGTATAGCCACTGAATGTGTACTGGGCCGAAAGGTGAGACATCTGGCACATGAGCGCCATCAGCATTAAAACAATTGTCTTTTTCATTTTGATTAGCTTATCGTTACATTTTGTCCACAAAGTTACAAATAAGTACGCGAAACAGCAAGGAATACTTGCGATTTCAATCGCTTATTCGTATCTTTGCAGAAAGTAGAATGAAAATCACATACTTATGAAAAAAACACTTCGCACTATTCTGTTGGCTTCGCTCTTTGGAGCAAGCCCACTCGCAATGCAGGCACAGCCAAAGGAGGTGAGCATCGACATTGATGCACAGAAACCTTCGGGCCTCATCGACCCTATGATTTACGGTCAACTCTTTGAGCACATCTACTTCTCTGCCAACAACGGTGTGTGGCAGGAACTCATCCAGGAACGCTCTTTCGAACCAGAGCACTACCCTGGCATTCATCCTCGTGACGGCTACTTTGACGGCTGGTTTATGGACGATGATGAGGTGCTCCACTCTCCTACCCGATACGAACAGCCTCTCAAGATTACGAGTGTGGACACGGACCACTACGACATCACGATGGATGTGAACTGGCGTGCCTACCGACTGGCTCGACGCGCATGGAGTGGCGGTTTGCTTGACATTCGCTTTGCCTTCAAGGATGGCGAGGGCGATGCTCCTTACTTCTTCCGCATCCACAATCCTTACTACGAGGTTCGCACATTGAATGTGGGTCAGACGGAGGCTATGCGACAGAATGAGCAGATGAATGCGGCACGCCGTGCCGCACAGCAACAGAGCACCGAGCCCAACTTCTCCATTGCACAGATGGTGGAGAAGGAATCGGCTGGATTTGGCGGTCGTGCGCGTAAGGTCAAGACGCTTGATGCACTCGTAAGTAAGATTGCCAACGCACAGCAAATCAACGAGAAACAGGATTGGCACAAACTCCGCATCAGTTGTCGGGGCGACCAGACCAAGGTGTACTGGGACGGCAAACTGATCCTCTCTCAAAGCAAGATGGCGCAGAAGGGAAAGAACGACATCACCTTCTGGGTGAACTATACGGAGACGACTTACCGCAACATCAAAGTGACTTCTGCTGATGGCAAGAAGGTGTACTTTGAGGGCACGCCCGAGGATGTGAAAATTCCACAGGTGGCTCCTCAATGGGAGAGTTTTGGCGATGCGAAGTTTGAACTCGCCAAGGGCGATGCGGTCAACATGAACTATGCGCAGAAGATTACTGCCACGAAGAAGAGTGGCGTGAAGCAAGGCCCACAAAACATCATCAAGAACGAGAAGTACAAGGGTTACATCTATGCTCGTGGTGGCGGTCAGTTGAGCGTGGAACTGCAAGGTGGTGGTAAGCCTGTGGCTCGTCAGACTCTGGGCATACCTGGCAACAAATGGAAGAAGTATGAGATAGAACTGGTGTCTCCTTCATATCAGGGCGACGGTGAGTTTGCCATCTGTGTGGAGAATGGTACAGTGGAGGTGGATGAGGTGAGCCTCACCACACAGAGTGGCATTGACCTGGGTGGCTTCCGTCCCGACATCTTCAATGCTGTGAAGGACCTCCACCCCACTTGTCTGCGCTGGCCTGGTGGTGGCTATGTGGCACAGTATGACTGGCGTTGGGGTATTGGCAAGCAGGAGGATCGCAAGCGTTGGGATCACTGGATGTGGATGGACTACGACCAGAACTGCTTCGGCACGGATGAGTTTATCCGCTTCTGCCGTGAGATTAATACCGAACCTGTCATCGTGGTGAGCGTGGGCTTTGAGCGTCCCGAGGAGGAGCATGACTCTCTCTTGCAGAATGCTGTGAACTGGCTTCGCTACTGCAATGAACCTGCTACTGGCGAATGGGGTGCCAAGCGTACTGCCAACGGTCATCCCGAGCCTTACAATGTGAAGTATTGGGAGATTGACAACGAGATGTGGGAGATGGGTATTGAGAAGTACGAGCGTTGCGTGCGTGAGTATTCTACTGCTATGCGTGCTCTCTTCCCTGACATCAAGATTATTGCCTGCGGTGGTTTCCAGGAGGATGAGCAGTTCATCAAACGCTCGGGCAACTACTTCGACTACCTCTCACTCCACCACTACGAACAGCAGGGTGGCTATGCTTCTGGTCCCAAGCGTCTGGGTGAGCAGTATGACAAGTATGCGAAGTGGTTTAACGAGGGACCGAATCCCAACATACGCCTCTTCATCTCGGAGTGGAACCTCAACAGCATCGACTGGCGTACGGGCCTCTTTGCTGGTGGTTTCCTGAATATGTGTGAGCAGAAGGATGTTGTGGGCATGGGTGCTGCCGCGCTCTTCATTCGTCGCACCGACTCTCCCGACTGGAACAATGCTTTCATCAACTTCGACTATAAGGATCTCTTCGTGGCTCCCAACTATCAGGTGACCAATCTCTGGATGGATCACTTCTCCAAGTATCGCCTTGCCTACACGGGCAACACGGAGGATGTGAGCGTAACGACCACCATGTCGGAGAATGCGCGTGAGGTCATCGTGAAGGTGGTGAACCCCACTGACAAGCCTTACCGACTGAATGTGAAGGGCAACTGGAACCGTCTGATCGAAGGCGAATACGACTACTATGCTCCTGGCGACCTGATGAAGCAAAACAGCATGTCAGAGAAGAATGCCGTAGCCCTGAAGCATAAGAAACCTGCCCTAGAGAGCAACACTGCCACTCTGGAAGTGGAGCCTTACTCGGCTGGTGTCATGACCCTGAAGATGAACCGCGTATCTATGCCTGAATAGGGCCACCTTACCCCCTAAAAGGCAGTACAAGACAAGCTGTATTTGTGTTACCTATAAGGATGTAACCACAACATCATTCCCATAAACAGCAGTCCCAGGCATCCAACAAAGGAGCCTGGGACTGTTGCTTTATATAGTGGATGAACTTTCTACTATATATTATAAAAACATGTACGCGTATATACTATATAATGATGTACGCGCGAGGATTACTGAGCAGTGTCAAGTACGATAGTACCATTGAAGGTGATGTTGATAGCCTGCTCTGCATTGTCACCGAAATAGATAGAAGCCTCCTTGATGATGAGTTTATCCTCGGTCATAGTACAGTCGATATACAGGTTGCTTGCATCGTAAGTCTTGCCTCCAATCTCCAACTTGCCATCGATGCTACTGTTGTCACCCAGGTCAATCTTGTTGGTTACAGTACCGTTCTTCTCATCCTTTACAAACTCGAGGTTGTAAACATTTACATTGGTCATGGTTGCATCACCAATACCGTCTGTGCCGGGAAGCAAGAGGTTGACTGCATTGTTACGGCCCTTGGTTGCAGTACAGGTTGTACCCTTGAACTCCAACTTCTCACTCTCCAAGGTGTAAGCGCCCTTGCCATCTGCTACGAGATGTTGCAGGGTGTATGTTCCCTGATAGCTGTTGGTGGTACCACCATTGAAGACATTACCCAAAATCTGTGTAAGAAGGGTGGCCCAATCCAAATTTGCAAGCACTTCCTCACAGCTTGTTGCTGTCAAACCCATAGTCATGATGCCCAGCACCACAAAGGCTTTCTTAAAAAACTTCTTCATTGCTTTTTGTATTATTAATTATTTGTTGATATTATCTGTTGCAAAGGTAATTATTAATCTTCACAATACAAAATACACGCACAAAAAAAGAAAGAGGATATGAAGCATATGCCTCATGCCCTCTCTCTTGATATGTTTATCTGACTCTTTAAGAAGGATTACTCCTTGTCGAGCAGAATGTTCATGATCTCACAAGCAGCCTTTGCTACTGAGGTACCAGGACCGAAGATAGCAGCAACACCTGCCTGATAGAGGAAGTCGTAATCCTGAGCGGGGATTACACCACCGGCGATAACCATGATGTCCTCACGACCCAACTTCTTCAACTCCTCGATGAGCTGAGGAATCAAGGTCTTGTGACCTGCAGCCAGTGAAGAAGCACCAACTACATTGACATCGTTCTCAACAGCCTGACGAGCAGCCTCGGCGGGAGTCTGGAATAAGGGACCCATATCCACATCGAAACCACAGTCTGCATAACCGGTAGCTACTACCTTGGCACCACGGTCGTGACCGTCCTGACCCATCTTGGCTACCATGATACGAGGACGACGGCCCTCTGCCTTTGCAAACTCCTCAGTCAACTGACATGCCTTCTCGAAGTCACTGTCGTTCTTTGATTCACTACTATACACGCCTGAAATAGTTCTGATTACTGCCTTGTAACGACCTACGATCTCCTCGCAAGCGTCACTGATCTCACCCAAAGTAGCACGGTGACCAGCTGCGATAACAGCCAGGTCGAGCAGGTTGTTGGCGCTCTTCTTACCCTCGTGGAACTCACGAACACACTCGGTAATAGCAGCCAAGTCCTTCTTTACCTGCTCCTCGTCACGATTAGCCTTCAGCTCCTTCAGAGCAGCCTCCTGCTGCAGACGAACTGCAGTGTTGTCGATCTCAAGAATATCGATGGGATCCTCGTGCTCCAGACGATACTTGTTGGTACCAACGATGGTCTGAACACCAGAGTCGATACGAGCCTGGGTACGAGCAGCAGCCTCCTCGATACGCATCTTGGGCAGACCGGTCTCGATAGCCTTTGCCATACCGCCGAGCTTCTCAATCTCCTGGATGTGCTCCCAAGCTTTCTGATAGAGCTCCTGGGTCAACTTCTCAACATAGTAAGAACCTGCCCATGGGTCGATGTGCTTGCAGACCTGAGTCTCGTTCTGGATATAGATCTGGGTGTTACGAGCAATACGAGCAGAGAAGTCGGTAGGAAGTGCAATAGCCTCATCAAGAGCGTTGGTGTGCAGAGACTGGGTGTGACCCAATACTGCAGCCATAGCCTCGATACAGGTACGACCTACATTGTTGAAGGGATCCTGCTCGGTGAGTGACCAACCTGAAGTCTGAGAGTGGGTACGCAGAGCCATTGACTTGGGATTCTTTGCACCGAAGCTCTTCACGATCTTTGCCCACAACAGACGACCAGCACGCATCTTGGCGATCTCCATGAAGTGGTTCATACCGATAGCCCAGAAGAATGACAGACGAGGTGCGAAAGCATCTACATCGATACCTGCGTTGATACCAGCACGGAGGTAGTCCATACCATCGGCCAGGGTGTAAGCCAACTCGATGTCGGCAGTTGCACCAGCCTCCTGCATATGGTAACCAGAGATAGAGATACTGTTGAACTTAGGCATCTTCTGTGAGGTGTACTCAAAGATATCAGCGATGATCTTCATTGAGAATGCTGGTGGGTAGATATAGGTGTTACGCACCATGAATTCCTTCAAGATATCGTTCTGGATGGTACCTGCCATCTCCTCAAGCTTAGCGCCCTGCTCCAGACCAGCATTGATGTAGAATGCGAGGACGGGGAGCACACCACCGTTCATGGTCATAGATACAGACATCTTGTTCAAGGGGATACCAGCGAAGAGCACCTTCATGTTCTCCAAAGAACAGATAGATACACCTGCCTTACCAACATCACCAACTACACGCTGGTTGTCGGGGTCGTAACCACGGTGAGTGGGAAGGTCGAATGCTACAGAAAGACCCTTCTGACCTGAAGCCAGGTTACGACGATAGAATGCATTAGACTCCTCAGCGGTAGAGAAACCTGCGTACTGACGGATGGTCCATGGACGGAAGGGGTACATCATACTATAGGGGCCACGCAAGAAGGGAGGGATACCTGCAGCAAAGTCGAGGTGCTCCATACCTTCGAGGTCTTCCTTTGTATACACGGGCTGAATGTCAATCTGCTCGGGAGTTCTCCAGTTGGCAGTAATACCAGCCTCTTTTTGCCATTCTTGGCCATTCTTTGCGGAAATACCTGCAAAGATATCTATATTGCTAAATGATTTACGAGCCATATTTTAGATTCCGAGTTTAGCATTGTACTCCTTGAGAGTAACGAGCTGGTTAGACTTGACATTAATGAAGTTCTCAATACCTGCAGCCTTGAGGTCCTCTGAGCAAGCGGGAGCACCGGCAACAACGAACATTGCGCGGCCATCCAGATACTTGTAAGCGGGGATAGCGTACTCTGCATACTCATCGTCGCTTGAGCAGATGACAACGATGTCTGCACCTGCCTCGAGAGCCTTGTCAACACCCTCCTCAACGGTGGGGAAGCCGAGGTTGTCGATTACCTTGTAACCGGCAGCGGCGAGGAAGTTGCAAGAGAACTGAGCACGAGCCTGACGCATAGCCAGGTTACCGATGGTCAGCATGAAGGCAACGGGTACCTTCTCGGCCTTCTCGGTGGTGAGACGCAGGGTCTCAAAGTCGCTTGCCATACGAGCGGGCTTGAGAGCGGCGATCTCGCCAGCCTCGCTGCAGCAACAGCAAGGAGCAACGGGCTGCTTGCCCTCGCTCTTCTCGGTGAAGTTGGGGAACTGGTTGGTACCCAGCAGGAACTCCTTGCGCTTGCCTACGTTGGCGTGACGGCTGTTGTTGGTCTCGTTGATGGTGTTCTGGATGTTGCCAGCCAGAGCCTCTGCCAGGAAGCCACCCTTCTCCTCAACCTCGAGGAAGAGCTTCCAAGCCTGCTCTGCGAGAGCCTTGGTCAGGGTCTCCAGGAAGTAAGAACCACCTGCTACGTCGACCATACGATCGATGTGGCACTCCTCCTTCAGCAGCAGTTGCTGGTTGCGAGCGATACGCTCAGCGAAATCGGTGGGAGTCTCGTAGGGAGCATCGAAGGGAACAACCACGATGCTGTCTACACCGCCGATAGCAGCCGACATAGCCTCGGTCTGGCTACGGAGCATATTTACATAGCTGTCGAATACGGTCTGGTTGTAAGTGGTGGTAACAGCGCAGATGTGCATCTTAGCTGCTTCCTTACAATCGGTGTACTGGCTTACAATCTGTGCCCACAGCATACGAGCGGCACGGATCTTGGCGATCTCCATGAAATATACACCGTTGATACCCAGGTTGAACTTGATGTTCTTGGCTGCCAGACAAGCGTCAACGCCAGCCTCTACCAGAGCAGCCAGGTACTCATTACCCCAAGCCAAGGCGTAGCCGAGGTCCTGATAGCTGTATGCACCAGCATCGGTCAGAACGGTAGCGTTAACTGCAACTGCGCTGAACAGAGGATACTCTGCCAGTACCTCTACCAGCTCCTTAGCGGTAGCGATGAGCTCTGAGCGGTCCTTACCCTTGCTCAAGATCTTCTCGATGGGGTCGAAGTTGATGCTACCGGCAACCTTTGCCTTGTCGCAACCCTTCTCCTCGAAGTAAGCCACCAGGATCTTTGCCAACTCAAGGCTCTTGCACTGGCAAGTCTTGAAGTTCAGCTCTACGCACTCAGCATAGATACCGTCCAGCAAGGTTGCGATGTACTCAGCGCTCACCTTCTCAGCGGGGATCACGAAGCCAAGGCTGTCTACACCCTTGTTGAGGATGTCCAAAGCCTTTGCGTTTGCCTCTTTGGGGCACTCACACTTGATGTCCTGACGGACATACCATGCATTGTCAGCGGTCTTGTTACCGCGAACATAGGGGAACTCGCCGGGAAGGGCGTTGACGATGGCCAGGTTTTCCACATCCTCCTTGCGGTAGAAGGGCTCCATGCTGAAACCTTCGTTGGTTCTCCAAACCATCTTCTTCTGATAGTCTGCACCCTTGAGGTCAACCTCAATCTTGTCACGCCATTCCTGACGTGAGGGCGCGGTAAAATCAGAGAAAAGTCTCTCTTTACTATCTGCCATAATAAAATTAAAAAATATAGTTTGTTGGTTTTTCGAAAATTCATGCAAAATTAGCCTTTTTTCCGCAAACAGCCAAAACCTTTGCCGTCTATTTCGCGCGTATGCGTAATATAGTAATGATATTGTAACATGAACTTTGCAATTTTCGCCCTCCCACTATCAATTATGAATGGTGAATTGTGAATTATGAATTCATGAAAGCCTCATCCATCTGATAGCAGAGGGTACGGAAGTTGCCACAAAGCGACTCGCCCCATTTTCGCTTGTTGTGCGTATCGCGATAGCGGATGTAATCACTCTGGTTCCACACGGGGAAATCACGCTCCGTAAAGTAGCCGCTATAGTCGCTCAGGGAGTCAGCCGTGAAGCGTATAGCCTGAGGCATATTGGGGAACCAGTCACGATGCACCATCTGGCGGGCAAAGGCGCCGTAGTTCCTGTTGGCCATATACCCTCGATGACAGAGTACGCACCACAGGCAGAACCAATGGTTTTTGCGCGTAACAAGCTTCATCATACGCCCCACCCTTCCACGCAATTCATTCATATCCACAGGCTTTCCTTCTCTCACAAGCACAAAAATCTCATTGTAGAGCTCAGGCTTACAGGCCTCTGGGTGTAGCATCATCTGTATCTTCTCATCCAGCATCTGCCATTTGGCCAGGGCATCTATCAGGGCGAGATATTCCTCGGGCATCACATTCATGCTGATGAGGTCAAGAGCCAGCGCATCAAGGTCACAGGCATGACTCATGAAGCAAACCTGCAGGCAGGCAGGCACATTCTGGCGCAGGCATTTCTTCTCCTTGTGCAGAAGTTCTATGTCTACATGATCGTCATGGTCATATTTCAAGGCCAACCAATAGCGCTGTAGTTCTCCCCGGCCTTGGGGTGTCTCGCTATAGAACCTGATTACCCCACGAAGACGGATACCGGCATTCTCCGCTGTCACCTCTTTGGTGCAGAGAGCCACAACCCGTCGGAAATGAAACAACAGGTAGCATTGCATGGCAAACAGTTCATAGAGCATCCAGAACCGCTCGCGGTAATCCATACTGGGGAACACGGTGGGCCGAACCACCTCACTGATCATCAGTTCCAGCTCTGCCGAACTGGCCATGATGCTGTTCCAGTTATCAGGCTGCATGCCATCCTCGACAAGCATATTGCCCAGCTGGGGCAGCACCTGGCTCATTCTGCAGGGAAAGAGCGTACAGCTGTGCCCCTCCACCCTGCCCGTCTGGCGCAACCGCTCCACGACACGCTTCATCAGGGGACCAGTAGTCACAGAGAGCAACCGATTGAAGGTTGCATCCCAGTCCTTGTTGCGCTGGGTGCGAAGGTGGGCCAGATCCCGTTGCTGTAAGGCATAGTCGGTGTCGGCCATGGCACAGAGCCTGGAAGCTTTCAGGCAAAGCGATTTCAAGTCGATGGTCATCTCCAGAGTCATGATGTCATCCCATCCGCTTTCCAAGGCCTCAGCCATCATTACAAAATTCCTAAGCTGGCGGTCAAAAGCACTATAATCGAGGTTTTCCATGCGTATCATTTTATTCTAAACGTCAAAGGTACACATAATATTTGGAATACGCGAGCGAAGCGGCAAATAAAACTTACATCATCTACCCTCAACACATTCTCCCACCCCCAGTATTTCCTAAGGTTTTAGACAGTTGAGGGTTGCCCGCAACCCTCAACTACCCTTCATTCCTTCAAGAGTATCATCTCCCCCTTAGGGTCTGGGGGCTACCATGCCGGTGCCTCGAAGGTTTCATCGAAGAATTGTCCCGTCACCTTTATGCCTTCGTGCTCAGCCGCCTCTCGCAATGCGTCCTGCTCCCAGGGCATGATGACACGGTTGCCGGCACGCATCTCATAGAAGACACTCTTGCAGAACGAACGCATACACCGCCTCTGGAAGCGATCCTTTTCGTCCTTGTTCAGCCAGTTCACAAACCCAACGAACCCCAAGGCGTATATAGCGGGGCGAGTGGCATCAGCAAAGAAATTGCACTTCTCCGTGCCGTAAGTCACAAACTTCTTTGGGTTGATGACACTTAGGAAAAAGTCATTATTTTTCTTATAGAAGAGGTAGTGCAAGCACTCCTGCTTGCACCCACACTCTTCCTTCACGCAACACTTGTAGCCATGGGGCTCCTGCTGCATCTTCTGCTTCAGGATCTCCTCACGCGTCAATGCCTTTCTGTTCATCTTCATGCTGCTTTAATTGGAACAATCATATACTTTCTGCCTCCGGCATAGTTCTTGCGCTCGAAACTCTTGTCCTTCAGCACCAAACCCAGCTTCACCGTCAGGTCACCCTGCTGCTTCAACATGGGGAAGAAGTCCTTTATATGGCTGATGATCTCGCCCGAAGTCATGGCCTTCACCTCCTCTCCCTCCTCAGGGTGACGGAAGCACAGGTCAACCATACCACCAAGGTCTGTCACCTGCTGGAAACCAGCATTCAAGGCCTGGATGCGCTTCACCTCCTCACTATTGAACCAGTAGCGCATACCCTCCACCTTCAACTCATAGACAATCTGGGCATAGAGCTGAGGATAGTCAATGTCAGTGGCATTGTCGATGAGCATACCATCGGGCACCTTGATGCAGATGAAGCGACGGCTTCCGGTAGGGTCAGTCAGCGGACGGGGATTGTTCGTAGTGGCCACAAACGAGGCATAGCGACGACGATCCTCCTGTGCCTTGCCGAAGATGGGACGGCCATTCACCTTGATCTTCGAGAGCAGCTGCTTGAGCTGTGACTGTTGGGCAGGACGGATCTGATCGAGCTCGTCAATGTTCACCAGCAGATTGCTTGTCAGAGCCATCTCCTTGTCAAATTTATTTCCAAGATTCAGATGATCCAGGAAATATACTCTCAACTCTGGAGGCAGCATTCTGGCACACCAGGTACTCTTGCCGCAACCCTGCTCGCCGATGAGCGTAATCACGCACTCGTTGCCATGCAGATCGTCCATGCCCATCCAGTGTGCCACGGTGCTGCGGAGCCAGATGGAGGCAAAATACTGCTGCTCGGTGGTGAGACCGGGGATGCGGCCAAAGAGTGCCCCGATGTGGTTCTGTCCGTCCCACTCAGGCAGGTCGCGCAGGAAATCATTAATAGGATCATACACAGGCGTTTCGTCCGAGAAGATCATCTCCTCCAGGAGCTGCTTCACGCCCTTGATTTCCAAGCCATCACGCTTCACAGACAGCGAGATGGAGTTGATCACTTCGCGGGTTACAGGGCAGAACTTACCGCCCATTGCCATACGCATTCTTACCTCAAACTTATCCGACAAGCTATTCTTGCGGAACTCGTAATGCTGGTCGAGGTACTCACCCAGCATCTCCACCTCCTCCTGCATGGGAGTCTTGGCGTCGAGATTTGCAGTTGAATTATGTTTCATTGTGCTACAAATTTTAAAAGCACTGCAAAGTTACAACCTCCCACGCCCCTTTTCCAACTTTTCCCGCATCCCTTCCCTCACCTTCTTCAAAAACGGGAAAACATTCCGGCCTTTACGGGAAACGGCACGGGAAAAGATGCGCCTATCATCCTCACAAACACCTAATCCCGACCCATAAACCATAAGGGATGTCTATAACTTAGTTTTTGAACGCAAAGACGCACTTTTGAAGACGTTCAAAAGTCGACATCAGCAGAGTTTTTAGTAGATTAAGAGGCAAAAATAGAGAAAATCTTTGCGTCTCTGCGTCTCTGCGTTCAATAAATAGAACCCACCACAAAACCCTCCACCCTCAACTCACCGCCTCAAAACCCCAGTATTTACAAGGGGCTCACCCCAGTTGAGGGTTTCTGCCGCTCGGCTTGCCGCTTAGCAGCAAAGTCTGCATAAGAACCCTCAACTAAGGTTACACTTCACACAGGTGACACATTCATATTTTGTTTAGGGCCAGTTGAGGGTTGCACAAACCCTCAACACCCCTAAACCCTCAGTATTTACTGGCATTTCCGCCCCTTCAGTTGAGGGTTGAGGGTTCTTGTGCAACAAATTGCTAAACAGAGAGTTTATCGTGTGCTTAGGTAAAGCAAGTCCCACCTTATCGACCCGCAACGACTTATACTCCGACTGTTCCGTGCCGGACGGAAAAACATTCCGTAGGCGAAGAAACACCCGAGGCTCAGCAAACTGAGGCTTCAACATCCTTGAGTCTCGTTTTGTGCGTGCCGGTCACTTCGAAGAATCTCTTCCAGAAGATCATGATAATGCAAAAGAAATCCTGTTCGTAATAGAGAAGAGATAACCGGGATCATTCATGTGATGAGTGCACAGAGCGGCACTAGAATCAATAAAAGAGCCCCCATAGCTACCCTAAAAAAGTGAGCCGCCCCATATTGACACAAGGCGACTCCGTAGTATTTTCTGCATAACATAACGCTTGCTTCATGACCCAATTCTTTTATAATGAATCATTTCAGCAACATGAATATAACAATTTAGATACTGGATATCAGTGCTTATAAGTAACATCTTTGGGTACCAGATTGTTCGCCACTCGATCAATTCCAAAAATACGCACTCTGCGATCATGGTCCACGTCTTTGGTAAGCTCACGTACCATATCAAGCTGATCCATTCCGCATTCAGATATGTAGACCTTATAAACAGTATTGCTGATGTCCAAAAAGGACTCAGTACGTGAAACAATACGATACTCGTTTTCGCCAGCCCAATCAACATGTTTTGTAAAAAAGAAATGTTGCTTATTCTCTTCCACGAAATGTCTAATCTCATCATCTGTTTCACAGTCTTGCGGAACTGCTGGTGGAACAGGAAAGTCAGGAACATATTCTACATTGTCGTGTAAGCAAGTAATACCATCCAGTTTCAATTCCGCAGAGTCAATCTCAATACAAATACCTTTTCCCTTATTGGCATAATGGCCCCACATCATAGGTGACAAATATCCTGCACGCTGTTCATAGTCCTTGGTTAGACTAATTTGGCGATATTCTTTCAAAATTTCTCTCGTTCTATTTAATTTATCAGGATAGATGCCAGATGTACTGAACCATTTCCTAGATTCAAAAATGTCGTTTTGGTTATCCAGTGTTCCAAACTTCAATTTTCCACTCAGCCAAATTTTAACGAACGATTCGAATGTTGTGTAATGATAAAGTTTCATTCTGTTATTATTTTTAGTTTGTTATTATGAGATTGTTGTTCTATTCCACTCCAGAAATTTTCTCTCTACTGCGCCAGAATCAAATCCACAGAAGGTTATATGCCATAAACATACGGCAGCAGCCTCTTCATCTGTGAGAATGACGCCTGGCGCATACTCCACTTCCTTGTCTACCAAAAGAGCCCAGTATCGGAATTCAATTTTCATGCACCAAGGATGGTCAAACTCATCCTCCGGTGCATTTAGTAAAATTGTGTCAGGATAAGCATCAATCTCATCTTTTTCCATTTCAGGGGGGGGTAGTGCACTCCCTATAACTGCAGGTTTCAATGTACATAGTTCTTTGTATGCCCTGTAGTACCCTTCCTTTGATGTAAACTCTTCTCCTCCGTAGTACCACTGATGTATAATTGGCAGTACTTTCTCAATATCAACTGATTTTAGTAATTCTTGCAGTGTCATATTTTTGCCGAACTAAATCATTATCATATCCATATAACCTTTTCTTTCCACTAAATAACCGATTTTTACCGCATTATTTTGTTCAATAACAACCGAGGGGAATTCAGAAATAGGCCTACCGTATAAACTCCGACGTCCAAACCAAGATTTTGGCATATCCATACAGTAGAGTGAACCATCCATGTTAACATTCTGTACTACCAACACACGATTCGATACGTGATTGTACCCATACGCACGAATAATGTCATTACATTTAAATTCTCTATTCATGTTTTTTATTTTTTAAAATATTTTTTTGCAATTGCAGTTTTCCCTTTGTGCTTAGTGCAATGATACCAACAAGCATAGTCGTACTCCTTTAGTTCTTTCATGTTGTGGCAGTGAGAAGCACGCTTTGCTATTTCTTCTTCTGTCCACAGCAATCTATCTTTTGCAAGGTGAGGAGCAATCGTTTCCCAGTCTTTCTTGACTCTGGTCACATCCATAGCCTGCGGAAATCTTTCCTTGAATTCTTTTCTTGTCTTGCAT
>JAZQQX010000023.1:0-83932 GCA_045629325.1 Bacteroidaceae bacterium
CGGGGTTCCACCTCTTCCCATTCCGAACAGAGAAGTTAAGCCCGCCCGCGCCGATGGTACTGCACACCCGTGGGAGAGTAGGTAGCCGCCGTCTTTTCAGCAGAAAGCCTCGAAGAGAAATCTTCGGGGCTTTTCTCGTTATAGGCCGCTTCCTGCCCTCCCGCGCAGTGGGACTTCCGCAGCCGTGCGAAAGTAGTAGGTAGCCGCCGTCTTTAACGAAGAAGCCCGAGCATCAATTGATGTCTCGGGTTTTCTTCGTCTATATATTAGCGTAAATTGTTGTATTGTTTGCTGATTCGCTTTTTTATTCGTAACTTCGCATAATATTTCGGAGTATACATCTTTTATGCGCTATTTCATCACATTATGCTATGACGGTACTCGTTTCCATGGTTGGCAGATCCAACCTAATGGAATAAGTGTACAGGAGACATTGCAATCAGCCTTGTCTACTTTGCTTCGCAAGCAGATAGAGGTGGTGGGTGCTGGTCGAACAGATGCTGGTGTGCATGCAAGGAAGATGGTGGCTCATTTTGATTTGGATGTTTTTCCGAAGAATTTTTCTTTGAAGGATTTGGTATACAAGTTGAATAAGTTGTTACCACCCGACATTGCGGTTCAGGATGTTGAGGAAGTTCCTGATGATATGCATGCTCGTTTCTCAGCAACCAGTCGGACCTATCATTATTTCATCAACCTTCACAAGTCGCCATTTCTCAAGGCTTACAGTTGGTATGTCTATGGGCAACTTGACTTTGTGAAAATGAATGAGGCAGCAAAAATTCTTTTGGATTATACCGATTTCACCAGTTTCTCAAAGGTTAATACGGATACCAAAACCAATGACTGTACGGTGACTCAGGCAGTCTGGGAAGAGACTTCGCCAGGAGAATGGCGTTTTACAATAAGTGCCAATCGCTTCCTGCGAAATATGGTACGCGCTGTGGTTGGGACACTTGTAGAAGTGGGACGCGGAAAGATGACGCTGGAGCAATTCCGGAAGGTGATTGAAGACAAGAACAGATGTTCCGCAGGCGAGAGTGTGCCCGGCAATGCACTGTTCTTGGTGGACATACAATATCCGTCCTATAAGGATGTCTTGTACTGAAAGCCGTTTCAAAGTAGAGGTAAGCCGTCAGGTAGGTATCAAGTATCAAGTATTGGGCTTGAAATATAATATATAAGGTACATATATAATAAGGTATATTATATAAGTTGTAAGATAAAGGCATAAGACAAAGGGCATAAGATAAAGGCATAGTATAGAATAGATAAGATAAAAATATAGATATAAGATGTGGCTATTGTTAGGATTTGTTAGTGCTGCTCTGCTGGGTCTGTATGATGTAAGCAAGAAGCAGTCGTTGAGGGCTAATGCTGTGATACCAGTATTGTTTCTCAACACCCTTTTCTGTAGTCTTATCTTTTTACCTTTGGTATTAGCGTCATCGTTTGGCACGCTGAACGAGGGAGATATGCTATATGTGTCTTCTCAAGGATGGGAAGTACACAGATATATCATCTTGAAATCGTGCATCGTACTCAGTAGTTGGCTCTGTGCCTACTTCGGTATGAAACATCTGCCTTTGACCCTTGTCGGGCCTATCAATGCCACCCGTCCTGTGATGGTGCTGGTGGGAGCCATATTGGTGTTTGGCGAGCATCTGAATGCTATGCAGTGGATAGGTGTGGTACTGTCGGTGCTCAGTTTCTTTATGTTGAGCCGTAGTGGCAAGAAGGAAGGCATAGATTTCCGTCACAACCGTTGGGTGTTTTGCGTTGTGCTTGGTGCTGTGCTGGGAGCAGTAAGTGGCCTGTTCGACAAGTATCTGATGGCCTCTCCCGAGAACGGAGGTGTGGGACTCGACAGAATGGTGGTGCAAAGTTATTACAACTTCTACCAATGCGGCATGATGCTATGCATGCTGCTGCTGATATGGTGGCCTCGTCGCGAGCAAGGCGAACCGTTCAGGTGGAAGTGGAGTATCCTGCTGATCAGCGTATTCCTCTCGGTTGCCGACTTCGTCTACTTCTACGCGCTGAGCCTTGATGGCGCTATGGTCAGTGTGGTAAGTCTTGCCCGCAGGAGCAGTGTGATAGTAAGTTTCCTTGTTGGAGCCTTCCTCTTTAAGGAGAAAAACCTGAGAAGCAAGGCACTCGACCTGCTGCTTGTATTGCTGGGTATGTTGTTTTTATATCTCGGAACGCGATGAAAAGAGTTATTCTGTTTTTGCTTTCAGTAGTATGCCTGGGCGTGGAGGCCGTATGTGGTCAGACCGTGCGTATGCGTGATGTCTTTGCCGAAATGCCAGACAGCATCTTTCCCTTGATTACGAAGAACAACAGGTTGGACTGTATCGACTTCAAGGAAAGCAATATGCCCGCCTTGGTGAAGAATGTGGTAGAAGAACCCATAGAACTGACCGCCTTGACTGACAACTACCTGAAACTCAAGATGTCAGAGGTAAGCGATGCCGAGATGAAGCAATTTGTGCTCAACGACACCATGCAAATGATATGCCTTGTGTGTACCTACAAGGGGCCCATTGCAGACAGCAGTATCCGTTTCTACAATTCAAGGTGGCAACTCGTGACGGGCCTCGATGTGAAATGCCCCGAAGTAGAGATGTTCATCGAGGAGGTAGGCGAGCAAGACAAGGCCATGCGCGATGCCGTGATAGCAATGTTGCAGGAAATGCCCTTCGTGACAGCCACATTGCACGCAGAGAACCATATGCTGACCTTCGCCTTGCAGACAGGCGAACTGACAAAGAAGGAGCGCGAGTGGGCCAACAACCATCTGAAAACCATAGACATTGACCTAGAGAAAAGTAATGAAAGAATTATAAAATTATAAAATAATTAACCACATCCCCCCATAACCTTATAACCCCTAAAAACTCACAACCTTTTACCTTACCCCACCTCTTTACACTAAATGATAAATAGAAAGCGTCTCAAAGAGATCACCTTCCAGCGCAAGACTGTAGAAGGCATCTGTTTTATAGTAGCATTCTTTGCCATATTCAGTTATCTGGGAACACGAATGGGACTGAGCAATATGCTCAACACGATAATGAATACGGCACACGGCTTGCTCCTCAACACGGTGTTTTACCTGATGGGAGTGGTCATACTGAGCGGAGCGTTGAGCAATCTGCTCAACGAGTTTGGCGTGGTCCGTATCCTGCAGTTCATCTTTGGCGGTTTGATGAAGCCCTTGGTCAAGTTGCCCGGTATCAGTGTGCTCGGAGCCCTGATGTCCTTCCTCAGCGACAATCCAGCCGTGCTCACCCTGGCCCAGGATGGTAAGTTCAGCAAGTATTTCAAGAAATACCAGTTGATATCGTTCATCAACTTCGGCACAGCATTCGGAATGGGAATGGTAGTGGTGATGTTTATGCTCGGTAAGGGATTTGCTCTCGAACCCCTCATCGGTGTGATAGGAGCAACGATAGCCAGTTGTGTCACCACCGTCTTTATGCAGCGCTACCTGCTTCATGCAGACCCCACGCTCGACCAGATGATGCCCGACCCCTCGGCCAACGAAGAAGTACGCACACACGAGGAGAAGGTGGCCGAACTGAAGGAGCATCGCGAGAGCGTGTTCATCCGTTTTCTCAATGCCATTCTCGATGGAGGCAAGACCGGTGTGGACCTCGGTCTGGCCATTGCCCCAGGAGTGATAATCATCAGTACGGCCGTGTTCATGTTCACCTTCGGCGCTGGAGAAGGAGGCGTCTATACGGGCGATGCCTATCAGGGAGTAGAGTTGCTGCCACGCCTTGCAGGCAAGATAGACTTCGTGTTCGACTGGCTGTTTGGCATCAAGAGTCCCGAGTTGATGGCCTTCCCCATCACCTCCCTGGGAGCAGTAGGAGCCGCATTGGGCCAGATACCACGCTTCCTGGAAGAAGGACTGCTCGATGGGCTCGACGGTTCCAACACTATAGCCGTATTCACAGCAATGGGTATCAGTTGGAGTGGATTCTTCAGCACCTATTCAGCCATCTTCGACGCAATGGGTTGGCGCAAGTGGACCAGTTCGGCTATGCTCATACACCTCGTTTGCGGTCTGCTGGCTGGCGTGTTTGCCCATTGGATATTCATGCTCGTGTCGCTCGTATTTTAGGAACGAAATATTCACGAATGAGTCACGAAAGATTCATGGATGAATCACTAATATTCACGAATGAGTCACGAATATTTACGAAATATTCACGAAAGATTCACGAATGAATCACGAATAAGTCGCGATAGAATCACGAATAAGTTACGGATTTCATAAAAAGAGAAGCGGTGCAAGTTGCCAAAGGAGACAACCTGCACCGCTTTCTTCGTTACGCGATGTGCGAGTGTGCGAGTAAGGGAAAAATTACTTGCGGGTGCGAGCGTAACGGCTCATGAACTTGTCCACGCGACCAGCGGTGTCGACCAACTTGCTCTTACCAGTGTAGAAGGGGTGAGAGGTGTTAGAGATTTCGAGCTTGATCAAGGGATAAGTCTCGCCTTCGAACTCAATGGTGTCATTGGTCTTGGCGGTTGAACGGCTCAGGAACATATCGCCGTTAGACATGTCCTTGAAGACAACGGGGCGATAATTCTCGGGATGGATACCTTTCTTCATTGTTTGTTTGTCTTTGTGTCCCCGAGTTTCCTCAATGGGAATGGATAAGGGACTGGTTATAGAAAAATATTTTTCAGCGTGCAAAATTACTTCTTTTTGCCCGAATAGCCAAATGTTTCGCCTTTAATTTGCACTTTTGTGCTTCTTTTCAAGCTTTTGAGGGTCACTTTTGGCTTCAGGCTTTGTTGAACTTGCTCACGCCCGGGTATATAGATGCACAAGCCTCATATCCCTCTCGCTTGATCGCAACCTTCACTTTTACCTCAGTCCCCAGGCGCCAGGAGCGAGGTTGTGCTCCACGACGGATTCGATGTCGTCGGGCAGGTTGCAGAAGAAGTCGATGCCCGTCTTCTCCTCGAGTTCGTCGATGCTGATGGCATAGGAGATGGGGTCGGTGGCCGAGTTGGCCTTGTGCTCCATCCAGAAGGCGATGGCCTTGTAGCCGCCCTGGCTTGCCGAACTGTTCTTGCAGAGCAGAGCCATGAAGAAATATTTGGGCACGATGAGTGAGCGGCCAGCACCCCTTCGGGAAGTGTAGAGCCCGTTGTCGATGGTGCCGCCCTTCACCACATAGAGCGTGTCGCGGAAGGAAGAAGTGTCGTACTGCTTGCGCAGCTTCTCCTCCAGGGTGAACCATATGCCCTGCGCGTTGAAGGCGTTGAGCTGCGGGTGCATGTTGGAGAGGTAGAAAGTCTGTCCGTTGGCCTCACGGCTGTTGAGGCGGTCGGCCGAGCCCAGCATATGTCCGCGGTCGTAGCCGTTGGAGCGATGATCCTCCAGTTCGGTGCGATACTCGCGAGGCAGGAGCGGGTCGGGCTGGAAAGGGTCGCCGTCGCCCCCATAGCCGTTGAAGGTAGCTCCGTAGCGCCACTGGTTGCGGTTCCAAGTCGATTCGTTGCTGCTCATTCCCGGGTACCAGGCATAAGCCGTCCAGCGCGAAGCCAGCCGCGAGCAGTCGTACTCCATGCAGTAGTTCACCGTGCCGTTGGGCAGCGTGTGGCACACGAAGATGTTGTCCGAGCCACCCTTCAGCCGGGGCATCTCCAGTCGGCGAGCCATCTTGGCAAGGTCGGTCGGTGTATATTCCGTCACCCCGTAAGCCACTCGCAGGTTCGCGTTCTCGTTCTTCGGTCCGCTGAGTGCAGGCCCGTCGTTTTCGGGCGAACAGGCGCAGAAGATAAGGGTGAGGAGGAGGGATATGAAGTATGTTTTTTTCATTTTGGGAACTTGTCTATGAGTGTGCAAAGTTAGTAATAAAACGCCATACCTACAAGCCGATGTTTTAAAAAAACTTCCCAAAGTATATGGTTGATTGGCAACAACAGCTTTGGTTGTCTTTTTGGCTCAAAAATGCTAATCAAATCCTCCAAAGTTATTTTTTTTAGGCATAACTTAGTCAGAAAAGTGCACGCAAGGTTTTTCTTTTCTCTGGAAAAGTATTATCTTTGTGCAAAGCTTCTCACAGGCAAGCTTTAGGAAAGACAACAAGAAAAACATCAGATAATCACATGCACTATAATTGCCGCAAACTACAGCAAAGACGCAAGGACGCCCGCCAGGCTCTGCTGGAGATGGGGTGGGTGGAGCGCCAGAGTCAGTATCCCGCCACCAACATTAAGCACCTCACCCCCTGGGTGTGCTCGCCCGCAGTCGACAGTTTTGGATACGAACTGGAAGCAGACCTCAAACGCATCAACACCTCCTTTGAGGCCTACTACCGCTGCGAGACGCTCGGTGCAGAGATCTCGCACATAGGATGGCGTGCCCAGCAAGGCAATCCCCATGTGAAGGCCACTCTCAATGCTGCCGAGGCGTGGTGTCAGACGGCCATCCTCATGGTAAGAGGCATCC
The DNA here is from genome assembly GCA_045629325.1 of Bacteroidaceae bacterium. GTDB lineage: Bacteria > Bacteroidota > Bacteroidia > Bacteroidales > Bacteroidaceae > Physcousia. The sequence goes on from JAZQQX010000023.1 coordinate 6,479, forward strand.
CCTTCAGCTACGAGGATCCTTCGGGCAGAGAGCGTTGGGAGAAACTAATCTTCGTGGACTGGGAGCATCCCGAGCGCAACACCTTCTCCTTTGTGTGCAACTGGAGCGGCTTGCTCAACGACGGTTTTGCATGGGACTTCGTGCTTATGGTCAACAGCATACCCGTGATGGGCGTTGTCCTTGCTCCCGACGAGCCCGGTCAGTCGCCATGCGAGGCAGCTCTCAGTGAGGCCAATGTGCAACTTCAGGCCGATGGGTGCTTTCAAACCTATGCCCACGCCATAATAGTAAGCAATGGCAAGGAGTGGAAGTATGGCATGCCTCTGGAAGACGACCTCGACGAGCTGGAATCTCTCCATGGCGCTACCTTGGTGGATAAGTTCTCCACACTTCTTTCGCCCGACATCATGCTGGCCTACCTCCAGGCCAATGTGGACTGGGTGGAAGCAGATACGCGCATCTACGACACCCCCTACGATCCCCTCTCCCTTGCTTGCGATGAGCCAAGCTCTGCAGAAGGCCTCACTAATGGAAAGGAGGAGCAAGACTGATGGTCGACGATATACTCTCCACCCTCAACCAGATGCTAATAGAGGAGCGTAGAGACCTTCGCAGCCTCAGCGGCAGCCCGTCTATGGAGAAGGTTGCGGCGATGAGTGCCCGTATGAGCGAGGCTGTCAACATGGTCATGCAGTTGCAAGACCTCCTCCTGACCGACCCCACATTGGGGCAGACTGGACAGGCATTTGGACAGACCGGACAAGCATTAGGGCAGACCGGACAGGCCGCATTCGCATCCACTTCCGCATCTGCATCCACTTCTGCCCTTCTTCCCAAGCGAGGACGAGGTGCCCTGAAGGGAGAATTCCTATGCCCTGAAGTTCGGCGCGAAGCCTATGTGGCCCATCTCACCCATATCATCGACCACCACTTTGTGGACGCCACCCATATGGATGTGACCTCCGTGAAGGCCGATGCCGACATCAAGACCACCCACTTCTTTGCCTGCCTCTTCATGCTGGAGTCCAAGCAGCCCTATGTCGTAAAGTCGCCTGCCAACAAGTCCTTCTATGACCTTGTACACGAAGCGGCCATGCAGAGTCAGCATGCCTCGTCATTCTCCATGTCTTATCCGTCGCTCAACAAGTGTATCGGCGAGCTCCACGAGTTCCAGATCAGTCCGCGAGGCGAGGGTAGGGCACACCTGCTGGATATGGACCGTGAGGACCGTATGGCTCGTCGCAATAAGTGGCAGCGCGAGATGGAGTGGATGCGGGAGTTGCGCCAGAAGTGGCCCTCCGTGGAGCTCAAATAGCGTAACGTAACAATTTTGTTACGCAAAATAGCTCCCCCCCGCTGTTTGCGAGAGGGGTGTCAGTACTACATACCCCCTCCAGCATTGCCGAGCATGCAACAACAAGCGTAACTTGAATAAAATAAATAGTATATAGTTTCGGGTAGAAGGAGTTGATTTCAGCCAACAATCATACCTCGTATTATTCCAAAACTATTCATTTTCTTTATCGTTTTTACTATATTTTGTACCCTAAAATGTACTCTTTTTTAGTGTGTAAAATAGGTAAGTAAATGATAATCAGCAATATATCGTTTCCTCCTTATCTCCTACCCAGCTTTTTTGCGTAACAAAATTGTTACGTTACGCAAATGTGCCTCTTGCCCACCTCTTCACCTGCCTGCCTCTGCCTTATTGGCTACCTGCGGAAATAGTGTTTCAAATCCTTTATTTCACACGAAATCCACAATACCTTATTAATATATACGCGTGACACCGCCTTTTGCCACGAAAATCGCCTCTGCTTGGTCATACGCGTGGCTCGTCCTTGCCATTATATGTGCCTCTGCTGTACCATATGCATGGCAAAGGCCGGTCACAAGGGGGGGGGTGTCCGTGAAGCGGATACCGCTCATTTCCGGACATGATTTTTGGATATTTAAATTATTGAAATAAAAGTTTTTTTCAATAATTTTAGTGACTTGGGAAAGGCTTTCTAATGTTGTAACTTTGTATCGTGAAAGGACGGTTGGGGAGCCGGTCCTGACACTGGACAGGGCAAATAGAGATTGCCCGAAGCCCACCAAAGTATCCCTTTTAAAAAAACTTATACATATGTTCAACAAATCGCAAAAAATCCAGTTTGACTGCGGTACCAGTTACCGCACCAACGAAACCATGCTCTGTACCAGAGAGTGGTTTGAAGCGCAGATTGACGACTCCGAACTGGTGAGCCGCTGCGTAATGGCAGAGATGGGCCAGTCACAGCAGAAAGGCCTTCTGCCCGTGATCTATGCACATGCCACCTTCGATGGGCAAGCCCGCTGCAACCAAAATGCCAAGCCCTCCGGACTCGTGATGCTCGACATCGACGACAAGGACGGCCGTCTCGGACTCGATGCCCAGCGCGAGGCAGAGGCAGCCAAGGAGCGCCTCAGTGACTTTCCCGAGGTGCTGGCCATCCATGTCTCGGCAAGCAGACACGGCATCCATGTCATCAGCAAGCGTGTGGGCATGGAGAGTATCCTGGCCGAGCAAGACCGCCTGATGAAGGGTCTCTTCCCTTCAGTTCATCCCGACTGCTTCGACCGCTCCACCACCGACCTGGCACGAGCAGCATGTCTCGTTCCCCGTAGCTACTTCACCCATCTCAATCTCGACGAACTCTTCGGCGGTGAGTTGGACGAGCGCTATGTGAAGGCACTCGAGGGACAGGGCGCAACTGCAGAGAGCAAAGGCGCTGGTGCAGAGAGCAAAAGCATTGATGCAGAGAGTAAAAGCGCTGGTGCCGTACAGACCGCTGCCATGGCTGAGCTGAAGAGCCAGAGCAAAGCCTCTGCCGCCTCTGCTGCTGAGCACGACGAGCAGGCTGAGCAGAAGAGCCGCATCAGTCCCGATGGCCTGATGCTGGGCAATGTGTCCTACTGCGACATCGTGGACGCACTCGACAAGGAACTGGGCAATCTCGGTCGCAAGGGTATGCGCCATGCCTCCGTGCTTGAGCTCTGCCGACACCTGGCCTTCATCTGCAAGGATGCCGAGCACATCGAGCGTGTGCTGCCCACCTGGGCGCTGGACCACCGTGAGCATAAGAGCTGCATCCAGAGTGCCCTGACCTATGTGAAGGGCAAGAAGATGCCTGCCGCACTCACCCGTGTGCTCAGTCAGCTCGAGGATGGCCTCGACGATGCCGACTCCATCGAGGAGGCTCCCATGTTGCCCAAGTCGCTCCATCCTGCCATTGCTGCCATCGTAGCCCCCTATCCCAACGGTGCACGCGAGGTCTTTGCACTGGCCTCTCTGCCCTATCTGGGTACCCTGGGCGGTCTGTCTGCCTTCCGCTATCGTAGTCAGGAGGTTCACCATCTGGCCTTCAACACCTGCATCGTAGCTAGTCAGACCGTAGGCAAAGGTGCCTTGGGTCGCTTGCAGAAGGACTTGCTGAAGCCTCTGATGGATGCCGACCAGGAGACTCGCCAGAAGATGGACGACTACAAGGACAGCGTGAATGCTGCCAGTGGCGACCAGGAGAAGCCTCGCGACCCACACCTCGGCCTCCGTGTGCTCAATCCCAAGATCACGCTTCCTGCGCTCATCGAGAACATCAAGAACAATCGTGGCAAGTTTGCCGTCATCACCGCTCCCGAGATCGACCTGCTCGGTGCCCCTGGCAACTGGTGTCGTGACGGTGGTGCCATGGAGCGACTGATGTTCGACACCGACCTGGGCGGTCAGGACACCAAGAGCACCAACGCCACCAGCGCCTATGTGCCCATTGCGCTCAACATGGTGACCTCCGGCACTCCCTCCAGGGTACTCAAGCACTACTCCAACACCGAGGACGGTATGATGACCCGTGTAGGCTTCTGCAGCTTCCCCACTTGGTACGACGGTGAAGAAGAGGAGAAGGCACGCACAGACGCCAACCTCAAGAAGTTGGCCGAAATCCAGCAGATCCTCATGGCAGAGAAGGCACCCGAACAGCCCTATCTGGTGAAGCCCCTGCTCAAGCAGCAGCTCGACTGGTGTGCCACGATGAAGAAGAAGGCCGAGATGCAAGGCAATCCTGCCATTGAGACACTTCGCAAGCGTGCCGCCGTGTGGGGCTATCGTGCCGGTTGTGTGCTCTGGCTCATCGATGGCAAGAAGGTGACCAAGAGAGCGCTCGAGTTTGCCAAGTGGGTGAGTGAGTATGTGCTGTACTTTCAGCTCAAGTTCTTCGGCAGAAGTCTCGACGAGAGCATTGCCGTCAACCGTGAGATCATGCACTCCAGAGCCGTATCGGTCAAGCCCAACGAGATGATCTTCAGTCTCCTCCCTTCCAACTTCACCTACGCCCAGGTGATGGAAGCCTTCCAGACGGAGGGTCGCAAGGGTTCGGGTTATCGCACCGTGGTGAGCCGATGGATGAAAAACGGTTGGGTAGAGCAGCTCAACACGGGTGTCTTTGTGAAGACCGACCTCGGTCAGCGCACCATCCGTCTGCTGTCAGCGTAACAGCGTAACGCAACTGTTACGCAAAATGAGAGCTTCTGGATATGAGAAAGAAAAGGGGTCTGCAAATCGCAGGCCCCTTTTGCTTGACTTTTATGCTTTGGTGTGAGGATTACTTGTCCTGCAGACCGATGAAGATGATGCGCTTTTCGGAGGTGACGGTGATGGTCTTGCCAGCGGGAATCTCCACCTCGTACTTGTCAGAGTCGGTCAGGGTCATGGTGTAGGGCGCATTGCCAGTTGCACCATCGTTGGCCTTCACAGCTACGGTCTTCACCACGCTGTCGCCATCCTTGAACTGTACATCGGCGCTGCCTGCACCCTTCCATGTCACGGCGTAGAAGGTGATCTTGCCGGTCTTGGAGGTCAGGGTGAAGTCGCCAGCAGCCTTGGAGGTGCCGATCTTGACGGTCTTCACGCCCTCGGTGCCGTTGACAGTAGCCTTGCCGTCATCGTAGGCATTGGCTCCAAGAGAGTAACTGAGGCTCGTGGCCAGGTCGCCCTCAACAACGGTGGTGTTGCCATTCTCGCCCTCTCCGGGAGTCTCGGTGGTGTTGCCTTCGCCCATCTCGAGCACTACGACATTGCCGTTCTTCATCTCGGCTGTGCTGCCATAGCGCATGAGCTTACCGGTCATCTTCACCTTGGTGCCTACAGGAAGAGCCTTGGTGGGGTCGGGGATGTTGGCCCAGTATGCCTCAAACACCTTACCGCCATCCTTGGTGTCGGCCATCCAGAATACCTGCTGGTCGCGACTGATCTTGCCATCGGTGTCGGTGATGTAGCCTACAACGGTGTAGGTGTCTGCCGACTCGGCCTTGTCTGCAAGTGCGTTGCAGAGCTCTACAGCCTTGGCGCAGCTGATCTCCTCACCGGCAGCGGGCTGGTCGGTGCCAGGCTGGTCGGTATTGCCATTGCCTGCCTCGAGGATCACTACATCGGCATTCTTGATCTCGGTGGTGACATTGCCGTCCTTCACATACTTGAGGAGCTGACCGGTGATCTTCACCTTGGTACCCTTCTGGAAACCAGCCACGCCCTCGGGCAGGTTGGCCCAGTAGGCCTGCAGCACCTTGCCACCATCCTGGGTGTCGGCCATCCAGAAGCTCTGCTGGCCCTTGCTTACGGTGGCAAAGACATCGGTGATGTAGCCCGTCACGCTGTAGGTCTCGGCAGAGGTGGCTCCGTCGGCCAGAGCGGCACAGAGTTCTACGGCCTTGGCACAGCTGATCTCGATAGCCTCAGTGGGCTGACTGGGAGTGTCCGTGCTGCCCGCTCCGTTGATGCTCACCACATAGGCCTGACCCTTGCCTACGGTCTCGGGGGTGTTGCCCTTGTAGTTGACTACCTTGCCACAAACGATAACCTCGTCGCCCTCCTTGATCTGGTCGACAGAGGTGAACTTCTTCTTCTCTGGACCATATACTTGGAAGGCGGTGAAGGTGGTCTTGGTGTTGCCCTCATCGATCATGGTGAAGGTCATGTTGCCATACTGAGAGATGGTGGCCTCGGTGGTGGTGTTGCTTGCCACCTTACCCTTGACATACACCACATTGTCGGACTCTGCATCAGAGCCAAGGTCGTTGCAGAGTGCTACGACTGCTGCCACATTGTAGGGATTCTCGAGCGTACCTTCACCCTCGGGTGCAATCTCCTCTGTGGGGTTGTCCTCACCGTTGTCCGTCACATTGGGATTGGGGTAGGGCATAGGTACATCTTCGCAGCTTGCCAGAGCAAATGTGCTCAAGAGGGCAAGCATCAAAAGCTTGAATGTCTTTTTCATAATTTATATGTTTTTATTGTTCTTTGCTGGTTTTTGTTGGGGGAGGCGGGTGTTCTAGAAGTTTTCTAGAAGTTTTCTAGGTTTTCTAGAAATTCTAGAGATTCTAGAGATTTTTCGAGGTGTCGAGGTGTCGAGGTGTCGAGGTTTCGCTCAACGCTCCACGCTCGTCGCTCATCGCTCGTTGCTCAACTCAATGTCGTTGGTGTTGCGAATGATAAGCTCCCAGTAGGTGTTGTATCGCTTCCAGACGCCTGTGAGGTTGAGCTTGCCAGTGGGGATGGGGTCGTTGGCGAAGTCGCAGTAGGTGGAGGTGTACACTTCATACTTGGTGGTGAGCTCGTTGAAGTAGAGTGTCACGCTGGTCTGGCTGCCTGCATCGGCAGAGTTTGCCCAGGTCTTCTTGCCATCAGCTCCCTTGATGCTCACACCCTTCAAGGTCATAAGTTTGCCACACTCGCTCTCGATGTTGAGCTTCTTGAACTCATCGACGGTGTAGGCGGGGATGACATAGGCGTCTTCGATGGGATTCTTGCTGTACTCTTCTTCAGACAGAATAGCCTTCTTTGTGGGAAGAATCTTAAAGTGGCTCTGCCACACGCTGCTGCTCATACGGCTCACATAGGTGTTGCCGCTGGCGTTGGTGTAGGGCATTCCGATCTGAGGCTGGCTGCCATAACCGCCGATGTAGAGACCTGAGGTCTCGATGAGCAGTTCCTGGCCCACGGGCAGATAGCCGTAGAGACTACCCTCCGAGATGGCCACGATGAGCGCATCGCCATTCTCATCCTGAACGGAGATGCTGTTGTAGAGGTTGCCTGCGATGTCATTGCCCGTGACATACACCTTGAGCTGTGCCTCTTGATTCATGAGGGTGCAGTTGTAGTTCTCGGCATACTTGGGGTACATCTGCTTGAGTTGAGCAATGGTGATTGGGTTGGTCTCCTTGATGCTGTTGTTGCCATAGGGAGCCTCTTCGTAGATGGGCGACTCCCAGTCCTTGTCCATACACGAGGTCCATGCAAGGGTGCAAAGGCTCATGGCAGTAAGGAGAAGTATATTCTTGATTTTCATTGTCTTTTGTATTTTTATAAAGGGAAGCGCGCATATAATGCGCTTGAAATATAAACGGCGCAACTAACTCTTGCAACCTTCAATTTTCAATTCTCAATTTTCAATTCGCTAGAATCGATAGTTGATGTTCAGCATACCATTGATGCCCTGAGCGTAGAACTTCTTGGGATTGTTTGAGAAGCTGTAGGTACGCTGGCTGGTAGTGCCCGTGGTACTGTTGGTGCTGTAGTCACTTCGGCTCTGCTCATATCCACCTGTGCAGATGCTGCGATTGTTGGTGATGTTGGTGAGCATCAGGTTCACACTCAGGGGGCGGTGAGCAATCTTGAACTGATGACCGATGCTTGCATCGAGCATGAAGCCACCCTTGCCCTTGGCCTGTGCAGGCACTGCATAGCTGCCATCGTTGTCGATGTTGCCCGCTGTGGCAAGTGTCTCACCGTAGCGCATACAGGGAGAATATGAGAGGTAGATGCGGTCGTAGTAGTTGCCTGTGAGGTCGAGGTACCATCCCTTGATGCGATAGCTCAGACCCAGAGAGGCTGCAGCCAGAGGCGTGCCGCTCTCGCGCATACCTTTATTATAACAGATGTCCTTGTTGTTGGTGCCCTTCGTAGAGAGCATATAGTTGACATTGGTGTTGCTTGCATATTGGGCATCAGCCAGCGTACCGGTAAGGTTGATGTCGAAACTGCTTGTCACCTTAAACTTCATGCCCAACTCTGCTCCGTAGTAGTTCTTCTCTACGCCCGTCATAGAGACATAGGTGAAACTGTTCACATCGTCGAAGTAGAAGTTTTGCCACTCTGTGCCATCGTATGTGTGTGTGAAATATCCGGTCAGATTGAGGCGTATCCAACTGGCGTTCAGCGCATATCCGAGCTCTGCACTTGCCACCTTCTCGTTCTTCAGGTTCGACACGAAGTTGTTGTTCATCTCGGGGCTCACAAACGCAACACTTGCGTGAGGTGCTCGTGCCTCATAGCCTACGCCCATCGTGATGGCATTGCCCTTGCCCAGATTGAGTGTGCTACCCATCTTGAAACCACCGTCGAGGAAGCGGCCCGTCTGGCTCTTTCCGTAGGAAGCCTTCTCGTCCCAACCCTTTGCGGGGTCGTAGAAACCGTTGAGCATATGACCGTTGCGCCACATCTGGCTACCACCGATCTTGGCAGAGAGGTAGTTGTGACTGATACCCTTGTCGGCCACCCACGATGCCCAGAGCTTGGCATTCTGGCTCACGATGTCATAGTTGTAGCGCATCTTGTCGCCCACCTTCACCTCGCCGTTGGGATGGTTCATGTCATATTGAATCTCACTGGCCTGACTGGCATATTCGCCAATGGCATAAGTATTTACATTGTGGAAAGTGTTTCCGCCCAGCAAGTCCTCCATGGTGGAGTAGTGCATACCCTTGTTGCTTGCCAGCTGAAGGCCAATCTGCAGCTTGCTGTTCTTCTGTATGTTCCAGTCGAAGGTAGAACCGAGGTTGGTGGCCAGGTGATCGTTGTGCTTAGCCTCAATCCAATATACGGCATCACGACCTACGGTGTTGAGCTGCTGGTTGGTGTAGTAGAGTTTGTCGAAGTTGATCTGACGGTTGCGTATGTCAGCCTGCCAGAAGTCACGGCTCTCTGCCCATGCAGCATAGTCCTCGGGAGTCTTGTTGCCATCCACTGCGCCCCACACATCGTAGTTGTACGAGGGGAAGTTCTTCCAGTAGTCGGGAGCGGGATTCTGACCGTTGTAGTTCAGTCGGGTAGCGCTATACATGGCATACTTGGCAAAGGCGCTGGTGGTGAGCTTCATCTTGTCGTTGATCTTGAAGTCCCATGTCAGCAAGGCGCTGGGCTCATAGTTGTTAACGACACGGCTCGCACGCTTCTGGCCGTTCTGGTATCCCCAGTAGGGATTGTACTGACGGTCGTTGGCCAACCAGTATGCCTCGTCGGTAGAAGCACCCTGCTGTGCACGCTCGGTGGGGCTACCCCATGTGGCAAGGTTGACGGCATGCTTGTCGTTGATCACCTTCTGCACGGCCATGAAGTAAGCCAGCGAGTTGTAGAAGGTACCCTCTACGGCAGCCGTGTTCATGTTGGCCCAACGATAACCCAGGGTGCCGAAGAAGGCCCAACCGTTCTTGGTGAGGCCGGTACCGTAGGTGTACATGGCACGAGCCGAATAGTTGCGGTTCACGGCAGAAAGCGTCACCTTGTTGCCTGCTGCAAAATTGCTTGCGCGGAAATCGTAGTTGCTGCTACCACCAAGGCTCGAGATGCCAAATGAGTTGGCCTCAAAGGGGGTAGCTGCATCCTGGTTGCGTGTAGCATCGTTCATACCACCTACGGTGGAGTAGTTGAACTGGCCGTTTTCGAGATTGTTCACCTGCACGCCATTCATGTAGATGTCGTTGTACTGCGAACCGTAGGCGCGAAACTTAAATCTAACCGGACTCCAGAGATATCCCACATTGCTTGTGTAGAGATTGGTGTTGGAGTTTACCATGATGACATTCTGTGTCATGTCGTCATCCTCGCCCAACTGTGACTCCGTGAAGGTGAAGGCTGCATTGTCCTGCTTCATGTCCTTCTCAGAGTCCGTCGAAACGGTGTTTTGGGCATAGCCAAATGTCGCCGTAAGCGTCAGAAACGCCACAAGCATTAGCTTTCTTTTCATAAGAAGAATAGATTTTATTTTGTTACTTTTGATGCAAAGTAATAAAAAAAAGAGCAGATAAAGGCGAGATAATGGAAAAAAATAATGAAAATAGTTCCGAATGTCATCAAAACACCTTATCTTTGTGGTGAAATAAATAAACATTGCACAGAAGAATGCAGAAAAAGACTTTTTTGCTTTTGCTTTTCGTACTGACTTTTGGGGTGGTGAGCCATGCCCAGGAGCGTCAGTTGATGTGTCATGCCATTGCGTTCTACAATCTGGAGAACCTTTTCGATACCGTCCACGATGAGGGTAAGAACGACTACGACTTCCTGCCTGACGGTTCGTATCACTGGAACAAGATGAAGTACGAGCACAAGTTGGCCAATATGTCGAAGGTGATCTGCGACCTCGGTACGGACAAGTTGCCCTATGGGGCAAGTCTCATCGGCGTGTCGGAGGTGGAGAATGCCAATGCCATGAGAGACCTCTGCTCGCAACCTTGCATGAAGGAGCGCGGCTATGAGTTTGTGCATATCGAGGGTCCCGACAAGCGCGGTGTGGATTGTGCCCTGATCTACAATCCCCAGGCATTTAAGGTGGAGAAGACCGTCCTCCATCCCTATGTCTACGAAAATGGTGACACTACCCATGCCACCCGTGGTTTCCTCACCGTTCAGGGCAAGCTGGCTGGCGACGACCTCACTGTGATCGTATGTCACCTCCCAAGCCGTGGAGCTGAGGGTAAGTTCCGTGACTGGGGCGGTAAGCAGGTGCGTCATCTCACCGACAGCATCATGGCTTCCAATCCCAACATGCACATTGTGGTGATGGGCGATATGAACGATGATCCCGACAACAGTTCGATGGCCGAATATCTCGGTGCCAAGCGCAAGGAGAAGGATGTGAAGCAAGGCGACTTCTTCAATCCTTGGTGGGAGATACTCAGAGGCAAGGGACAGGGCACACTGAGCTATCAGGGTGGATGGAACCTCTTCGACCAGATTGTGTTCAGCAAGAATATGATCGATGGTCGTCCTAAGAAGGACTACAAGCAACTCACACTTCACAGCTATCAGATATTCCGTCGCGACTACCTCATACAGCAGTCGGGCAAGTACAAAGGGTCGCCTCTGCGTACTACGGCCAGTGGAGTATGGATGGATGGCTACAGCGACCATCTTCCCACTGTGACCTATGTGGTGAAGGAGTTGTAGGGACGAAGACGAAAGACGGAAACGAAGACGGAAACGAAAAACGAAAGACGAACGCTTCGCTACGAAGACAAAAGACGAAAACGAAAACACATTTTAATAGAAAAGATAATTCTTAACTTTTTAATTTTAATTATTAATTTTTACTATGGTTAGTTACAAAGAATTGGGCCTGGTCAACACCAAAGAGATGTTTGCTAAGGCTGTTGCTGGCGGTTATGCAATTCCCGCTTTCAACTTCAACACTATGGAGCAGATGCAGGCTATCGTTATGGCTGCAGTAGAGACCAAGTCTCCCGTTATCATGCAGGTATCTAAGGGTGCTCGCAACTATGCTAACGGTACCATCCTCCGTAACCTCGCTAAGGGTGCTGTAGAGTATGCTAAGGAGCTCGGTTGCGAGAATCCTCAGATCGTTCTTCACCTCGACCACGGAGATAGCTTCGAACTTTGCAAGGACTGTATCGACAACGGTCTCTCAAGCGTTATGAGCGACGGTTCTCACCTTCCGTATGAGGAGAACATCGAGTTGACCAAGAAGGTTGTTGAGTATGCTCACGCACACGATGTAACCGTTGAGGCTGAGCTCGGCGTATTGGCAGGTGTTGAGGATGAGGTAGTAGCTGCTGAGTCTCACTACACCAAGCCCGAGGAGGTTATCGACTTCACCAGCAAGACTGGTTGCGATTCACTCGCTATCTCTATCGGTACTTCTCACGGTGCTCACAAGTTCACTCCCGAGCAGTGCACCCTCGTAAACGGTGTTCTCGTTCCTCCCCCATTGGCATTCGACATCTTGGCTGAGATCGAGAAGAAGCTTCCCGGTTTCCCTATCGTTCTTCACGGTTCTTCTTCAGTTCCTCAGGACGAGGTTGCTACCATCAACGAGTTCGGTGGCCAGCTCGCTGCAGCTATCGGTATCCCCGAGGAGCAGCTCCGTCAGGCTTCTAAGAGCGCTGTTTGCAAGATCAACATCGACTCTGACTCTCGTCTGGCTATGACTGCTGCTATCCGCAAGCACTTGGCTGAGAACCCCAGCCACTTCGATCCTCGTCAGTATCTGAAGCCCGCTCGCGACAACATGAAGAAGATGTACATGCACAAGATCATCAATGTGTTGGGTAGCGACAACAAGCTTTAATTGTCTGAAAATGTAATATACTACATAAGATAATTGAGACACTATGGCATGCTTCCCGTGGTTCGGGATGCGTGCCTTTTTTTAATCATGCCCACCTCAAATCTATATATACTTATGACAAACACTTTACATCAATGGTTTTCTACCCGTCTGCTTGCCACCTTGTGCTTACTTGCCATAGGGTGTGGCGCTGCTGTACGGGCACAGGAAACGGGGGACACGGGAAAGAAATATGTACGCATCGGATATTCGGCAGACGATCGGGTTGTGGATATCGTATCGGGCAATCTGCTGGAGATCAAGGCACTCGACACGCAGGCTGAGAGTCAGCAGTGGGAGATGGTGAAGGTGGATGACTGCTATCAGTTCGTCAACCGTTCCAATGGTCTTGCTCTCAACGACCCTACTACCGACCCCAGCGTGTACGAGACACGCATCAATGTGGTGGCTGCTGATGCCAGTTCGGCCAACCAGCTTTGGGATGTAGTGGCTCAGGCCAACGACTGCTACAATCTTATCAATAAGGCTTCCAACCATACTTTCAATCTGAAGGGTGGTGCAACGACCATCATCAGTTGGCAGAGCGACCCCAACGGCAAGAACAAGACCAGTTCGGGCCGATTGTGGAAATTGCCTGCTGTTGAGTCGGCGGAAGGTGAGCCTTCTACGCCCGATGATCCGGGTGAGTCCACTGAAGCCCTTTATTATCGCATCGTCAATGCCAACAGTGGTGCCCGTGTGGTGGATGTGGAGACGCAGAACCCCAGCGAGGGTCGTGGCTTGATGCTGATGACGAAGCAGGCGAGCAATGTGTCGCAGCACTGGATGATGAAGCGTGTGGGAGAGTACTATATGTTCCTCTCTCGCTTGGGCGGATGGGCTATCAACGACCCCACAGAGGGTGCCACTACTCCCACTACCAATCTTGCCACGCAGATGAATATCGTTGTGGCTGACAGCACGGCCAAGAGTCAGCTCTGGCAGTTTGTGCCTCAGTCCGGTGGTTTTGGCAACCTTATCAATGTGGCTACTCAGCACACGCTCAATGTCAACGACGGCAAGGATGCCGATGGTACGAAGTTGATCAGTTGGAAGTCGGAACCTGATGGGGGTAATAAGACCAGCAAGAACCGTCAGTGGAAGATTGAGGCTGTGGATGAGAGTATCGTGGGTGGAGATGACACACCTACCGACTCTGTCAAGGCTCGTGTGAGCGATCGTCCACATATTTATATATACACGCGTAGTGGTGCTGCCATCACGAGCAAGAAGGCTTGGCTGGGTGCCGAGATGTACTATATCGATGAGCAGGATGGCATGACGCACTATGAGGACTTGGAGATCCGTGCCCGAGGCAACTCTACCTACAGCAATGGTTCGGCTTATAAGATGCCCTATCGTATCCGGTTTGGCGAACCTGTGCAGTTCCTGGGTGCTGACAGGGCAAAGGCGCGCAACTGGACTCTTATGGCCAATGCCTACGACAAGACGATGATGCGCAATGCCTTGACAAGCGAGTTGAGCGATATCGTGGGTCTGCCATTTGCTCCTGGTGCTAAGTTTATGGATGTGAGCGTCAATGGTGTCTATCAGGGTACCTACCAGATAAGTGACCACATGGAGGCTATGGAGGGCCGTGTCGAACTGCCAGAGGGTACGGGCGATGATGTGAGCTACTTCCTGGAATGTGACGGTTATGCCGATCATGTGGTAGTGCGTACGGCTGTGAAGAATGTGGCTGTGCGTATCCACTCGCCTAAGGACAATCTTACTACTTCGCAGAAGAATTTCGTGAAGTCGTGGATGGATGACTTTGAGAATCGTCTGTTTGGTGCACAGTTCAAGGATCCCAAGCGTGGCTACCGTGCCGTGGTGGATAGCATCACCTTGGCCGACTGGTATATCCTGGATGAGGTGAGTGCCAATGTGGATGGATTCTGGAGCCAGTATTTCTACAAGAAGGCTGGCGATCCTCGTCTCTATTTCGGTCCTGTGTGGGACTATGACATTGCTTATGCCAACGATAACCGAAAGGGTGATACGAGCAAGCAGCTCATGAAGGATGTGGGCTACGAACTGGATCACAATGGTTCGTGGATACAGCGTATGTGGGAGGATCCTTGGTTCCAGCGCCTTATCACTCGCCGATATGCCGAACTCGTAGCTGATGGCTTGCAGCAGAAACTGCTGGACAAGATTGACAGTCTGGCCGTTGTACTGGATGAGACGCAGAAGGTCAACTATGACAAGTATGGCTACAAGACTGAAGTACTTCGCCAGCGTTTGTTCCACGACAATTATGCAGCCTATGTCAAGGATCTCAAGGATTTCATCAATACGCGTATTCCTTTCCTCACGGAGGCTTTTGGCAAACTCGTAACGGGTGAGGAACCTTGGCCCGAGGAGTCGGAGACACCTGCATTTGAGGCAGATGAGACTCACTATTATCTCCTCCGATCTGATGCTGTGACCGAGAAGGATATGCTTATGATGGCCTATAGCGACAAGAATGTGAGAAGCATGCTGCGTGGCGATCGTGACACTCAGCGTTGGGTGATCCGTAAGGTTGGTGACGCATGGCAGATTCTTACTACTACCTTCTCCACTGCTATCACAGATCCGGGAGAGGACAATGCACAGCTTCTCCTTACTGCACCTGATATGACTGATGCTGCTCAGCTCTGGCTGTTCGTTCCTCAGGCTACTGGTCATCGCTACAACCTCGTCAATCTTCAGAGTGGCCGTATGGCCTATCTGCGAGGTGGCACGAGCATGGCCAACAATGGCAATTACATCCTTAGCAAGGAGGTGACCGATGGTAGTGCTGATGCACAGGCTATCTGGAATGTAGAACTTGGCAGCGAGATTCCTGTAGGCATCGTCTTGCCTCATATGGATAGCAATTCCAATGCTTATGACTTCCTCTATGATCTCTCTGGCAGACGCGTAATCCAGCCTTCACGAGGCTTGTACATCCAGCAAGGTAAGAAAGTATATGTACGATAGCGTCGTGTACTGACACCTGTTGGCGTCTCAAAATGAGAAGCCAACAGGTGATATTCTCGATCTATTATTATCGTGGACATATGACATATAGATAAAAAGAACGGCTGCAATCCTTAGGACTGCAGCCGTATATTGTTTTTAGGAAACTGTGGTAGGATTAATCCTCGCCCCACATATCCCAATTGTTCTGTGCCTTTACATCAACGTCTGTATTGGGCTCACCATCACCACCAGTAGGAATGCTAAGAGCCATCATTGAAGATACTACGGTCTCGTTAACCTCAACAGCGGGAGTCATATATGTCTTTTTCATCTTATTCTAAATCTTAATCGTTCAACAAATATTTAAACTCTCTCAAGAGATTACTTCATAACCTTCTTGCCACCGATGATGTTAACACCACGCTGAGCCTTGTTGAGCTTCATACCGTTGAGGTTGTAGATATCCTCGTTAGCATTAGCGTCAATGCTCATGATAGCGTCTGCGTCACCGAACTTGAAGCCCTTCACGCTAGAAGCGATTTCCCAGTAGCCACGCATAGGTGCGACGTTAGCGCTTCCGTTAACCTTGTAGAATTTGTCGCTCTTCAGGTAGTAACCAGAATTGATGGTTTGTGCCTTAACGCCACCGAGAACAACATTGTCAGCGGTGATGTTGATATTACCCTCTACGATAGCAGGAGTGTTAGCCTCGAGAGTTGCAACATCCTTGAAAGAAGCATATTCGCCATCAATCTTATCAAATACATAAGCGTTGAAGTTAGCTTCGAAGGGAAGGCAGATCGAAGCATACTTGTTGGCTACATTGCGCTTGTAAGCTACCTTAGACTTAACCTCAGCCTTGGGTGCAACTACCTCACGACCATCAACATAGGTGAAGGTACCGTTAGAAGCAGTAACATTGGTCAGGTCGAGAGTAGAGATACCTGTCTCAGTTGCGAGAGCCTCGTTTACGAAAGATGCAATTTTACCTTCAAGAGCGAGAGTTGCATTGGTAGGATTACCTACTTTAATATAAGAAGTAGAGCAAAGTACCTTATCCTTCAAATTAGCCTCTGAAGAAGACAACTGAATGTTGCGAAGAGTAACAGGATAATAACCTTCTGCACCTGCAGGAATCTTTACCTGGAAACGGATAATCTGACCACTATTTCCACTAAAAGGATAACCATCCATAGATACAGTCATTATTCGTGTACATGCACCCGCACCTTCGTACTCGGTGGGAGCTAGAGTCATAGCATTCTTTGACAATGACTGAGCAGTAAGATATACCTCACCTTCTTCATCATAATATGCATTACGAGATCCGTTTGTAGGAGCTTGATAATCACTCGCCTCATCATTATAGCCAGGATATATCGCACATACTGAGCCCATAGAGAATCCTTCTGGCAAATAAAGGTCGAAACTTACACCATCAATTGGGCAATCATTGACCAACTCAACATTGAAATAAACAGTTTTACCTGCCTCATAAGTAGCGGGCATGATTTGGAGCACATTTTCTGCAAACGCAGAAGTACCGAGCGCCATAAAAAGAGCTAAAATAAACTTCTTCATATCAGATAATATTTATTTACCAAGGAAAATATTAATCAAAGCTGTAATATCGAAAAGTTCAAAAGTACCATTGCCATCGACATCACATCTATCATTCTTCTCTGTCTTGCCCAGATACATATTAATCAGTGCAGTGATATCAAACAATTCAACCTCACCATTACCATCAATATCTCCAACCTTAGCACCACTCTCACCAGTTACATCTGCCAAATTCATCTCAGCGAGGTCGGTTGCCTTTACGAACTTGATGTTGGTGACCTTGATATCGCTTGCGGCAGCGGGAGCCTTGTCAAGGGTGATAGCGAGGATATCGCCAGTAGCCTTGTCGATGGCTGCATTTGCCAAGTTGTATGCGATAACACGGAGAACATTGCCCTCAAGTATGTTTGATGCAACGATGAACTTGGTACCACCAATTGTCTGGTCACTACCTTCCTGGCTCAAACGGTTGGCAACAGCTACAATACTTGATGCGCTAACTCCAGCGGGCAACTTGATGTCCATCTGGAAAGCAACATACGATGTCTCATTCTCTAATGCAATAGAGAGATTGGTGCCAGAAACCTTGGCAGTAACCTCATCTGCTGCGAGCATGCCAAGTGAACTGAGCACCATGGCAGCCATTAACATTAACTTTTTCAAAATGGTATAATTTTAATCAATGTGAATACTCGTGTTAATTATACTCAATCTAAACGGCTTTTCTGCACATTAGATAATTTTTTGCAAAAATATGAATTATATTTAATATGACCAAACTTATCTTGAAAAAAGCACAGTATATGCCTCGTTTTTTGCAATATGCAAGCTCCACTCGTACTTTTCACTTATTATTGTTAGCCTTTCAGGTACAAATAGAGCTTGCGAAACTTGTGCTATTTATTCTTCAGTCTCTCTACAAAGTTATCAATATCCTGCTTGGTGTACTTGCTTTGCACATTTGCCTCCTTGGCATCATTTGCCTTCTTCACGAGGTATGGGATGAGACCCACGGAGACATTGGTGGCATTACTTTTATATTTATCAGTAAAGAAGACAGGCATACCATCCAATACAGGATAGCTATCTCTTTGCGACATGTCGTAGTCCACATTTTGTCCCCAAGGGGCTCCGAGAGCTGCTGCGACCACGCCATCGAAACGGAACTGCTGTCTAACCTTAGCGACGCCATACTTGGAAGTATAGTTGTCACTGTACTGGTAGTAACTGTTACTGCAATTCACCGTTACTCCAGCAGGTACCTCGCCTATCAAAAGACCTACGGTCTCATCGTCCTCAGTGGCTTCTTTGAGTTCACCGCAGAACCAGCTACCACTGATAACGAGAGTCTTGCCCTCTACTCCGCCAACGAGACCACCTACACCTAAGCTTGCATTCACGTTGCCCACACTGGCGCTGTTTACGAGGAAGGCTTGGCGTTGAGCACTGATATGACCTGCCACACCACCTACATAGGCAGAATATCCGCCACCACGGGTGCCCTCTATGTGACCTTTGTTGACACATCGCTGAATCTCGCCGCTGGTATTGCTAACGAAACCACCAACGATACCACCAACCTTCTCATAGCCAATTACATGCGCAAGGTTGTCGCAGTTGATGATATGGCCAGTGCCTCCACCTACGATTCCACCGATGTAGGAACCGCCGTTGATCTGACCGTATGCCTTACAATTCTCTATTCTAGCTCCGGCAACAGTAATCTTCGCTGCAATGAGTCCACAATAGTCATTGGCCGTGATGTTGCCCTCCACGGAGAGATTGCATATCTTGCCGCTTACGTCTCCGAAGAGACCGTTGAGATCGTTGGAGAGACCATATATGTAGAGTCCGGAGATCTTATGTCCCTGACCGTCGAAAGTACCGCTGTAGGCTGTCATGCTCATGGACTCGATGGGAGTCCAGCTCTTACCCAAGGCTTGGCCGCATACGCTGCCGAGGTCGATGTCGGCTGTGAGGCGAGCCTTGTATGAGACGTTGCCATTCTTCACCTGAGCGCGGAACCACAGCAAGTCCTCCAAGCATGAGAGGAGATAGTAGCCCTCAGCATCAAGCTCGGGTGCACAGTCATCGGCGCAATACTTACAGTGTCCGGTTGTCTCAGCGTAGACATGACCATCGCCATGGAAGACTTTATCGGTTCGTCTGTCATTGGAGTAGAACACATGGTCGGCTATGGCCTGACCCTGGCAGTTCTTATACATCACCTCATAGACGATGCTGCCGCTGAGACGTGGCAGAGCCTGTACGGGGTCGGTGTCCACTCTCTGTCTCCACACCACGCTGGCATCGCTCTTCTTGTCATTGAGCAGATAAGTCACCTCACCGCTAGCGAGCTGAGCAGCTGATACGGGTGTACCGAGATATGTCTTAGAAGGTATAAAAGTGGGAGTACAGTAAGTCTTGCTGCTATCATAGTAGAGACCAACGGGATCTTTCAAAGCCGTGGATGATGGACAGATGGGGTAAGACTGAGGGGAAGCAGAAGCATCCAAAATGTCTCCGCAATTGAGCAAGTTGCGAAATGTAAAATCAGACACATCACTTGGGAGTTCACCTATGATTCCACCGCATGAGAGTTCATTTGTACGTACAGTACCATAATTAGCCAGATTGACAAGACTTGCATGATAGTTTCGAATTCTTCCGACAATACCGCCGAGATGAGATCTACTTGTAAGATTGCCGTGATTGGTACATTGCTCTATCGTAACAGGATATGTCAAGTGAAAATATTGATCATACGAATAAGAGGCCACTCCTACTATTCCACCCACATAATTATAGCCATCTATCTGAATGTTAGTGTAGTTGTGACAGTTTTTGATGATATTGTGCTTTTTGAAACCAGCTGGAGAATCGCCATCTTCGAGTTGTCCCACCACTCCACCAATGTTACCGCGGTTATTTTTGTCATAGGCGATTTCGATATCACCCTGTGTAGAGATATTTTCAAAGTTCGTATTCTGGGCCATACCTACGAGCATACCCACATTGCCCTGCACACCACTGATATCACCCGAGATGGTCAGATCCTTAAACGTGGAACAATCGGCATAAGCCACGAGTCCATAGGCACCTATATTATTCACCGTAGGACTGGAGATGTAAAGACCAGAGATGGAGTGATTATTTCCATCAAAGGTTCCAAAATAACTGTTATAGCATTTTTCATTCACATCTTTAGATACATACCCGATAGGTTGCCATGAGCGCTCTTCGAGGCCTGCCAGAGGCTGCGCGGGGTGGCACCAGGTGGAGAGGTCGATATCGGCCATGAGTCGAAGGTCGTGGGAGGTCAGTTTGCCCTCGCTGAAGTCTCTGGCGAAAGAGAGCAGATGGCCAGCATTGTAGATGAGATATACACCGCCCTCTGCAGAGACAGGATTGGAGGCAGTACAGAGCTCACAGATACCATTGTGGTACTCATGTCCAAGCTCGCGGGGAGCGGACGAAACGTTGGTATAGCCCAGGACGCTGATCTCGCCCAGACAGTTCTTCACACGGTCCTGATAAACTTGGTTCTGGGTCATAGGCAAAGGATATTCATCCGTACCGATCGTCATACCCCACTGAGTACCATGCTGCGAGCCCTGAAGCTCAAAGGCTGCCTTGCCCGACTGCAGATCCTCGTCGGTGTAGTTGGCCACCTCGCCAAGGGTCACCTCAGAGCCACTGTCGTTGATGAGCATGCCATAGTAGTCGTTGTCACGAGGTACGGTGAAGTTGTTGGCCAAACGAACCCGAGAGCCATTTATGGCACAATCCGTGATGCTGACGAAGCAATCGGCCCCCACCGGGCGACTCCAACCGAAAAGCAGACCACAAGCTGTGGATTCAGCTCCATTGTCCTTTTGCGACAAATATCCCCCTGCCATCATACAGTTGCGAATGATCAGCGTCCCAAAGGACTCACCGATGATGCCACCCACACGACTTGAACCCTGAATGCCGCTTTTTTGGGCACAATTGGAGATGGTGCAGTTGGTACCACTGCCCACGATACCGCCTACTCCTTTGCCGGTACCATGGATGTCTATCAGGTTGGCGCAACGGTAGATGTTGGCCGTGCCGCGACCAAGGATACCGCCCACAGCGTCCACGCCATAAAGGTTAGTTTTGTTAACGCAGTCGTGGATGACAAGGGAGTATGTATCGTTTTGCGGACCCAATCCAACGATACCTCCAAGATAACCATTAGTGACTTTCACATATTGACCCTCTACTGAGCAGCCTTTTACCGTACCACCCTTCGATGCATCGGATATCAGGGCGCCGTATCCCACCGTGCCGTTGTCGGGAAACTTGAGGTCGCAACTCTTAAGACGGAGGTTGCTTACCGTACCGCCCTCGGACAACTGACCGATGAAGCCCATGTGGGTGCCTTGAAAGCCCCAGATGGAGTATCCCTGTCCGTCGAAGGACTTCACAGACGCAAGATGTGGGGTACTGCCATTTGACGCGATACTGTTCAGGTCGATGTCATTGCCCAGTTTGACATAGCAATCAAACTGTCTCTCTACCTTGATGTAGTCTGTCACGTACAGGTACTCATCGGCCGTAGTGATGATGAAGGGTGAACTCTCTGTGCCCGATCCTGAGGGCTTCGTGCCATCCAGTGCACTGGCTGTGACCACTGAAAGAAGGCACATCCAAAACAACAATAGTTTTTTCATGTTTTTAATATATTATAATATGTTTGTACGATTGATCGAAGTTTCGAGGGGAATGCAGAAAAGGCAAATCTCGTACTAAAAGATCTCCTCATGATCTGCCACATAGCGCACCAGCTCGACGATGTTGTTGATGCCGAGCTTATGATAGATATGCGTCTTGTGAGTCTCAACGGTACGCACAGAGATACCCATTTCGCTGGCTATCTCCTTGTTGATTTTTCCTTTGTAACTGAGCAAAGCGATCTGTTTTTCGCGCTCAGTCAGCATGCTTTTCTTTGTGGACATACGCTTGTGGATTTCGATTTCTTTACCACAAAGTTAGTATATCAAAAAGGAAAAAATACGAGAAATTACGTACAAAATGGCGTTTGTAAGTAGATTTACGTATGAAAATGAAGGCAAAAATGGTCGCCTACCGAAAAGTGGGGTGAGGTTGTGAGGTCATGGGCCCAACCTTAAAACCTTATAACCTCATAACCTTAAAACCTCTCCTACACCCACCCCTGGTGCTTGGCGAAGTGGAGAAGCTCCACGGAATTGTTGATACCAATCTTCTTATAGATATGGGCCTTGTGCGTCTCCACGGTGCGAACGGAGATGCCAAGCTGGTCGGCTATCTCTTTGGATAGGAGGCCACGGGCGAAGAGCTGTACGAGTTGCTTCTCGCGTTTGGTGAGCTTCACCTCGGGCATCTCGCCGATAGATGTGATACGGTCGGCCACATCGAGCAACTGCTGGCGTGCCGACTCCGCCTGAAGCTTCTCCTCGTTGGCAATCCTGATGAGTTCGTCTTTGGCCAGGTTGGCTTTCATCAGCATGGCATTGGCACGACCACGGGCACGGGCAAGGCGAAGGAGCAACAGGGCTACCGTGACGATGACCAAGGCCACGATGGCAAGCAGCACAAACCAGAGGCGATGGCGCGAGAGTTGTTCGCTCTGTATGTCGAGCTGGTGTTGCTTCTCTGCCGTGTCGTATTTCACGTTAAAGAGTTGCAGTTGCTCTGCCAACTTATTATTATATAAGGTGTCGCTGATCTGACTGTAGCGTTGCTGGTAGTGAAGAGCCAGGGTAGGGTTGGAGTGAGAGAGCGCTTCGCTGTACATCTTACACAACTGTGACTCCAACATGGCATTCTGCGTCTTCTGGCAGATGTCCAGTCCTTGGTCCAGATAGCCGGTAGCTTCAGTTGTCTGCCCTTGTCGTAGGGCTATCTCTGCCAGGAGGCGTAGCGTGATGCAGAGAGAGTTGATGTTGCCTGAGGCTTCCAGTCCACTCTTGGCCTGTAGGAGTATGTCCTTGGCCTCTCCATCCCGTGAGAGGGAAGCAAGGACGGCACCCAACTGTGACTGGCGTACGGCCTTGCGCTCCGGTCGGGGATCTATATCCAGAGCCTCCTGAGCCCATTGGAGAGCCTCCTCCTTCTTGTCCGTCTTCAGGAGTATCTCCGAACCGAGTCCAAGGCGGATGGCCAGAATGTCAGGTCTGTCCAACTTACGCTCTATGCTCAATGCTTCGCGTATGTATTTCTCTGCCTTCTCCGGCTGTTTGGCACCCGACCAGATGGCGGCAATGGTGTTGAGCGAACTGCTTATGTTCTCTGGTTGGCCCGCCTTGCGGTCGAGTGCAAGCGTACGCTCTGCATACTGTGCTGCTGAGACGAAATCGGAGAGGCGTGTGTAGATGATGGTGGTGAGTGCCAGACAGTCGGCATAGGTGTCGGTGCTGTCGGTCTGTTCAAGCAACGAGAGCGCCTTGTCGTTGAGCGTGAGTGCCTGAGCATTGTCTCCCTGGTCCCACACATAGTAGGCCGACCAGTAGTACACCATGCCGTCCATGTATCTTCCCTCGCTCTTGCGGCTAAAGACATACTGCGTATCTGCCAGTTCGGCATATTCCTCCATCAGCCTGTTGGCCCTGGCTATGCGCTCATTGCCCTTTGCCTCTTCGTATCCTTCGATACTTTTAAGTACATCAAAGTCCGATTGGTCCTCTCCCTCCTGGGCCATCATACTCCAGGAGCTGCATAGCATCAGCACTACAAATATACACCAGCTTTTCATTGCCTCTTTTGTTTGTTTTCATCGCAAAGGTACGAAAAAGGAATGAAAGAAGAAAGAAAAATAGCTTCATCCTCTTCAATACGATGACAGAAAAGGAGTTTACATAGCCTGTTGCAAAAAAACTTTTTCCCAAAAGTGCCTTCACGCCTTCACATCGGCTTATATTTCTCATCCTACAAGGGGGCTTAGGTCAACAGCTCCTTGTACCTTCCTTTGTCTTTTAGTGCTCTGCTTGTTCAAAAAAGATGTTGCTACACGGGTAGCAAACGATTACATACCTGTGTAGCAAACATTATACCACCCAAGTGGTTAAGGGTCATCTACATGAGCAACTATGCAGAAAACACTCATGTGAACCTCTTGAATTTACTTGGTAGCACAAGCCAAAATCTTCCTTCCTACACAAAGTGAAAGCATGGAAGTGTGAAGGCGTGAAGGCACTTTTAGCAAAAACTTTTTTTGCTTAATAGTGTGGCTCTTATTTGGCATTACTGTTCCACCTTCTCCACGCCGCCGGTGGTCTGGAAGAAGCTGGCCTTGGTGGTGACATTCTTGTTGAAGAGTGCATCGCTGAGTATCTCCACCACGCCAAACTGGCCCATGACATACTCGGCATTGATGTAGGTCTGCTGGTCATCGTAGAGCGTCACAGACTCGCGTGCGGGAACATTATAATAAATGCCCTTCTCCATTTTCTCTTTCTTCTTGGCTATGGCAGGATCCTCTACGGGTTGGGGGATGGACTCCATGTTTCTTATAGTGAGATAAAAAGGTCGTCCGGAGAGATCGTCGAAGTCAACCAAACCGAGATGCTTTGAGAAGCGGAAGATGACCTGCTCACCTTCGGTCTGTGGGTCAACATAGAGGGTGAAGACATGCTTGGAGGTCTGCTTGGTTCCCTTGAAGAGTTGTTCGAGTGTCTCTGCCTGGAGGTCGAGCTGGTCGAGCATGAGTTTGAGTTGAGCACCGTCCTTGGGTGTGTTGTCTGCTTCGCCTCGTACCAGGGCATTCTTGCTGTCACGGATGTCATAAATCTCCTGCGCGCAGAGTTCGGCCAACTTCATCGTGCTGTTGGCTGCCAGCATCTCCTGACTCATGAACTTTCTAGGGTCTTGCAATGCGGGAGCCTCCTCGCCAGAAGGGACAGCAGGAAGCACAGACTCCTCCACTTCCTTGTTGATACCCAGTAGGATACCATCGTGAGTAAGTGCAACCAAGGGAGCCAAGGTCTTGCTCTTTACTTTGACATTGTAGGCCTTGCTCTTATCAGGTACGCCATAAGGTTCCATGGTGATGTTCTTGATGCTCCACTCTGTTTTGCTCTCTGAGGGTACATCGTTCATTCTCAGATAGCGGAAAGCATATTTTCCCAGTTCTCCAGGGGTGGTGACAGTCTTTTCCGCTTCTACTACGATGCGAAAGGCCGTACGGGGAAGGTAGTAGTTCACCCCCTCAAGGGTGCTACCAGGAATGAAGTTGCTCACTTCGGTCTGGGCATAGGTGGCAAGCGATGCCAATGCCAAAAGGCTCAGAGTCAATAATTTCTTCATATTTCTATTTTTGATTTTTTAGCAAACTGTAAGCTTGTGAGAGGTGGGTCACGATGTCGCTGGCAAGCATATACTCCTCACCCAAATCCTTTGCCGCTTCATCGCCGGCCAAGGCATGAAGCCAAGTGCCGAGGAGAGTGGCCTGTAGGGGGGCGTATCCCTGGGCGAGAAGTCCCGTGATAACCCCTGTGAGCACATCCCCGCTTCCAGGTGTTGCCATCCCGCTGTTGCCGTATGGACAGGCGTAAGTGTTGCCTTCTGGTGTGACAACTATGGAAGGATGGCCCTTCAGTACGATATATACTTCGTGACACATGGCATAGTTCAATGCTACGCCCAGTCTCTCTCCAGCATCCTTGCATCGGTGTGTCAGACGCTCAAACTCGCCAACATGAGGAGTGAGGATGCTGTTTCGGGGGATGCAATTTTCCCAACCACGGTGTTGTGCTATGATGTTTAGTGCATCAGCATCGAGGACGAGAGGCGTACTTGAGGTGTCCTTATCAGCAAGGGTGCTCAAAGCGTCAAGATAGTGCATGAGTGCCTGTGCCGTTTCCTCCTGGGTGCCAAGTCCCGGACCTATACCTATGGCCTGGAAAGTGATTGTTGGGATGTCTGTCGTAATCCAGTTCTCATTCTTGTCCAGACTCAAGATGGCTTCGGGAGCCGCACACTGCAGGATGACATGGTTGGCTTGAGGGGTGTGGAGTGTGAGTTTACCTATGCCGCTGTGCAGACAGGCCCTACATGCCAATATGGCTGCTCCTGCCATCCCTTTGCTACCTGCTACAAGAAGTGCGTGCCCCATAGTGCCCTTGTGGGCATCTGCGGGACGCAACCGAAGCATCTGGGCTATATCTTCGAGGTATAGCGTTTGTGTCGCAACGGCTTGTTTGAGGCAGTCATCATGCGTATTCATGTTGCAAAGTTACGGAATTTAATTCATAATTGACAAATCAGACGCAAAATTTGCGTTTTCGATTGCTTATTCGTAACTTTGTAGCGAGAAAAACTGCAAAAAATGGAAACCATACAAGTCAAGGACAAGACCTTTTCCGTATCTATCCCCGAAAAAGAGATATTGAAGCAGGTAGCCCGAGTGGCATCGGAGATCAACCGTGACTATGAGGGACAGGAGCCCATATTCCTGGCTGTGCTCAACGGTTCGTTTATCTTCGCAGCCGATCTTTTGCGCGAAATCAAGTTGCCTTGCCAGATTTCTTTTGTAAAGATGGCTTCTTATGAGGGTGTGAGCACTACGGGCAAGATTCGTGAACTCATGGGCTTGAATATCGACATCACCAATCGTCCGGTGATCATCGTAGAGGATATTGTGGACACGGGTCTGACGATGGCGCATATGCTCGAGACACTTGAGGGGCACAATCCTTCAAGCATCGCCATCTGCACCTTGCTTCTCAAGCCCGACAAACTACAGGTTAAGTTGGATGTGAAGTATCGTTGTCTGGAGATTCCCAACGATTTTATCGTAGGTTACGGACTTGATTATGACCAGTATGGTCGAAACACGCGTGACATATACACCATTGAGAAATAAGTATTATCACTCACTATAAAAAAGTTATATTTTAAGGTAAAAAATGAAAAACATTATCATTTTCGGTGCTCCTGGCTCTGGCAAGGGTACCTACAGCGACGAGATCGTAAACAAGTATGGCATGGGTCATATCAGTACTGGCGATGTGCTCCGTGCACAGATTAAGGCTGGTACAGAGTTGGGTAAGACTGCAAAAGGCTATATCGACAACGGTCAGTTGCTTCCCGACAGTTTGATGATTGATATCTTGGCTTCTACTTACGACAGTCTGCCTGCTGGTCAGGGTGTGATCTTCGACGGTTTCCCCCGTACCATTGCACAGGCTGAGGCTTTGAAGCAGATGCTGGCAGAGCGTGGTCATGAGATGGGTGTCATGGTTGAGCTCGTTGTTGATGAGGAGACTCTTCTCGCTCGTCTTTTGAACCGTGCTATTGAGCAGGGTCGTGCTGACGACAATGAGGAGACTATCAAGAAGCGTTTCGCTGTATATCATGCTCAGACAGAGCCTTTGGCTGCATGGTTTGAGAAAGAAGGTATGCGCAACACCTTTACCTGGAAGGGTAGCAAGGAGCAGATGTTGGGCGAGATCTTCGCTTTCTTGGATACACTGAAGTAATTAGCTTAATATAAGCAGGGGCAACAGTGCGCGAACCGCATTGCTGTCCCTGTGTTTTAATAGACACATCGTTCTCACTTTCAAGTTTTATAGATGGCAGAGAGTAATTTCGTTGATTATGTGAAGATTGTATGTCGCTCTGGTAAGGGCGGTAGAGGTAGTATGCATATGCATCGTGCCAAGTATGTACCCAATGGTGGTCCTGATGGTGGCGATGGAGGTCGTGGCGGACATGTTTACCTGCGTGGTAATCGCAATTATTGGACCTTGTTGCATCTGCGTTTTGACCGTCATATCTTTGCTGGTCATGGTGGCAATGGTGGAAAGAGTGGCAGTACTGGTGCAAAGGGCGAGGACCGCTATATTGATGTACCTTGCGGAACTGTGGTTTATAATGCAGAGACGGGTGAGTTTGTGTGTGATGTGAAGCATGACGGTGAGGTCGTGATGTTGCTCAAAGGCGGTCGTGGCGGTCTGGGAAACAAGCATTTCGCTACTTCTACCAATCAGGCGCCTCGCTATGCTCAGCCAGGCGAACCAATGCAGCAGATGACGGTCATCATGGAACTCAAGTTGCTGGCAGATGTGGGTCTGGTCGGTTTCCCCAATGCCGGTAAGAGTACCTTACTCAGCGCATTGAGTTCTGCTAAACCAAAGATTGCCAACTATCCTTTTACTACGATGGAGCCTTCCTTGGGCATCGTGTCATATCGCGACAATCAGTCGTTCGTGATGGCGGACATCCCTGGTATTATCGAGGGTGCATCAGAGGGACGAGGTTTGGGCTTGCGTTTCCTTCGTCATATTGAGCGCAACTCGCTGCTTCTCTTTATGGTGCCCGGAGATACAGATGACATCAAGAAAGAATATGAGATATTGCTTAACGAGGTTGCTACATTCAATCCAGAATTGATGGACAAGCAGCGTGTGTTGGCTATTACCAAACGCGATTTGTTGGATGATGAACTTGTTGAGATGCTCTCGGAAGATCTGCCTGATGATTTGCCTCATGTCTTTATTTCTGCTGTTGCCAATATGGGAATGCAGGAACTGAAGGATGTGCTTTGGGCTGCTTTAAACAGTGAAAGCAACAAACTGCAGGCGATATTGGATGATGAGCGCATCGTTCACCGTAACAAGGATCTTTCTTGGCTTCAGGAGGAGATGGATGATATGGGTGAAGGATTGGAAATCGTTGATGAAGAGGATATTGAGGAACTTGAAGATTACGAAATAGAGGATATTGAGGAAGATTGGGAGGAGGACTCATGATTTTCTACGATTTACCAGATAATGTGCTTGCTTTTACTGCAGGTAAAGGTGTAGAAGGTACTGCATACGGTGTGGATGCTCGCGAGACGGGTATTCACACTGATTGTTTTCATCTTCCTTCCTCGCAAATTATGATTCCACGACAGACACATAGTACGAATGTGGCTTGGGTGGATCTGCCTGGTGAGGTACCTGATACTGATGCTGTAATAACTTCAGTGAAAGGACTTTGTGTAGCCGTAAAAACTGCTGACTGCATCCCTGTGTTGCTTTATGATGAGGCCCAACATATTGTCGCCGCCGTTCATGCTGGTTGGAGAGGTACAGTGGGAAGGATTGTTGAGAAAACGATTCAAGAGATGGGGAGTAGGGGAGAAGATATTCATGCCATCATTGGTCCTGGCATTTCTCTTGAGGCTTTTGAGGTTGGGGATGAGGTTTATATGAGTTTTTTTCATGCTGGATTTCCAATGGAGCGAATTGCAAAGCAATTCCCAATACGAACGGGAAATGATATTCATTTACCTTCTTCTACTATGACTTCTACCAATGCAACTAAATGGCATATTGATTTATGGGAAGCGAATAAATGGCTCTTAGAGCAGCATTCTGTTCACCGCATTCATATTGCTGGGGCTTGTACATATTCACAGTTAGATCGCTTCTATTCTGCTCGTCAGGAAACTATCAGGACCGGTAGAAATATCAATGGTATTATGTTGCGGTAATCGTTATATTATATGTTTCTGAGTTTTATTTTGAAACCTTATCGGTTTCAAAATCAATACAATAAGATTATTATATAAATGTCTATAAATGAATAAAGGAGGCAAAAATACCTCCTTTATTATTCTACGAAGTGGTAACCCACTTTTATTTTACTCAGCCTCGCCTTTAGCCACTTTCTTTTCGTATTCCAGATTCTCGTATGCCTGACGTATTGAGTCACGTTCATCACCTTTTACTATGGTTCGTCTACCTGTCTCAAAATTGGGGACAGTGAGTACCCAATAACCCAGATATCGAATAGGCATGAAGGTCATCTTTGTCTTGATCTCTGGTATGTTTCCCTGTGCTTCTGCTATGATGACATCGCACATTACTTCGTTGAGGTGCTCCTCACTGAATTTCATGTATTGTATGCGATAGTTCTGAGCAGGCATCATCTCAAGAATTTTTACTGTTTGCTCAAGTTCTTCGGTCTCGAGAGGGATAGGCTCATTTTTTGGATGGTCATCGTCTGTACGATATAGCATTGCTGCTGCATCATAATATTTACCATCAATGACAAGGTTGAAGTATGCATCTATAAGTTTTGCTACTTCGTCAGAGTCTTGCTGAGTAAGTACCTCTTCAAACTCCGTTTTGCCTGTATTTATATTTTCTGGTTTCTTTGCATCATGACATGCTATGATAAAGACAGATACAAGACAAATAATAGATAATGTTATTTTTTTCATTGTTGCAATCTATAGATGTTATTGATAAAGAAGGTGTGCCAAGGAGCATGGCTCCTTTTGGCACACCTTCCAATTATTTATTTGTAATTTGAGTCTTCTTCAAAATTACTTGCGAGCAACCTTTGCGTTCTCAACGGTGGGCTTAACAGTTACGGTGATGTAGCTGTTGAGCTTACCCCAAGTGTACTCGAGAACTACGGGGATCTGAGCCTGGAATGTGTGAACAGTTACAGAAGAGAGCTTCTCGTAGCTTACATTTACAGTCAGAGTACCATCCTCATTGAGCTCGATCTTCTCAACATCCTCCATAGTGAACTTGAAGTAGTCGGTCAGAGGAGCACCGAGTTCTACGAAGGTCTTGCCATCACCGAAGTTGGTCTTAACCTTAGCTTCAGTGTTCTGCTTGATAGACTTCAAACCGTAGAATACTGCGAAGTCCTTACCTGTGTTCTCAGCGAAATCAGCGGGAGTCCAATCTCTCCAATCCCAGAAGTTAACAGTAACCTCCTGAGTATAGGTAGAAGGATTAGAGTCGATGATAGTAGCGTCATCGTTGTCGAAGCTGATAGGACGGAGGAACTTGATATCGAACTCGTTGCCAGTAGACTTCAGAGCACCGATGGGCTCGCAAACGCTAGTGCTGATACCTACGCGAGCGGTCAAGGTCTCGTAGTCATCAAGCTCGTTGTGAGCAGCATAGTTCAGAACTTCACCTGCGAGAGGATGCTTATCATACTTCATGTAAGTAACCTTACCTGAAATAGTATCAAGAGTAGCGATAGAATCCTTAAGTTCGCCAAAGGTAGCATACAATACTGAACCGTTATCCTCAACGCTCAGAGTAGCCTCCTTGCCGGGATATGAAGCCAAACCAACCTTTGTGATAGAAGGCTGAACGAACTTGTAGATGATACCAGTGATGTTGAGATCAACCTTAGCCTGAAGTACATCCTGAAGCTTAGCTACAGCTGCACCCTTCTTCCAGTTTGCATCGTCGATACCGAAGGTCCACTCAGAAGCCTCAAGAGTACCCTCATTTACATGAGCGTGGATCTCATCGTAACCATTCTCCTTGCTGTTGTGCTTGAACCAGGTAGTAGCTACCTTGTCAGCGTCAACGATAGCGATAGAAGGAGCTTCGAGCTTCTTCTTGTTGGTCAAGTTGATAGTAACATAGATGTCTTGAGTTTTATTACCGTTGGTATACTTAACGGTAACACTCTTAACAGCAGGATCCTTAGAGAATGCAGCATAAGCCTCACCATTCTCAACCTTGAGGTTCAAGTACTTACCCTCGCAAGCATATTGAGTAACCTCTCCGAATTCCTCGTCATTGTATTGAGTAGCAACACCCTGAGTCTCATCCAGACGGAAGGTCTGGAATGCCTCAACTGACATCAACTTCTCACGAATGAGTTCATCGGTCAATACGCAGGTGTCGATAACTACCTCGTCACCACAAGCCAAGTCAACATCTACATCGAGGTCGATGTTGATATTGTTGCTCTCACCTACAATTGCTATCATGAAATAACCAACAGCTACAATAGTGTTGTTGTCGTTGGTGTTAACCAAAGTAACACGTACCAGAGGAGTGTGACCGATCATACGAACCTGAGGCTCAGCCTTCTCGGGATCCTTAGCCTTCAATACACCATCCTCAATAACAGCATACTTAGACTCGTTGAAGTCGCTCTTCTTGTCATAACCGATCAACTCGTACTTGATAGCGAAGCCTGCCTTGTTAACGGTCTCCTGACCACCCCAAAGCTCATCACCACCCCAAGTGTTGGTCATGTTAGCGTGAATGTTGAACCAATCATCAAGTTTGATGCTACCGGGAGTTGTTAACTTACCCTCTTCGTTATAGCAGTCCTTGCCATTATAGGTAATGGTGAACATAGGACCATTCTCAACAGCATCAGCTGCAGTAGTATAGATGTGGTTGTGAGCAGTCTCAAGGTCAACCTTACCTGCTACAGAAACCTTATTGATCTTGTAGTCCTTAATCCAAGAACGACGGAGAGCAGCGAAGTCAGAAGTAATGATAGAATCAACAGCATTGTACTGCAAAGCAAATACAGTTACCTGGTTGTTCCAGAAGATATCCTTAATCAACTCGGGCTTCTCAACAGTACCCTGAACGTGTACCTTACCAGTCTCCTTCTTAACATTAACTACCTTAAGCTCACCGCAAGCAGCAGCACGAGTGTAGTTAGCGTCCTTAACATTTACAAAGTTGTAGTCAGCAGGATTCTCGGTTACATTAGCACCAGAAGGATTCAAGAAGTAGCAAGCATCGAAGAATGCATTCTTGCTAGTAATCTCATTCTGACCGATCTCGGGAACCTCGTTAGACTGGTCCTTGTTAAGGTCAGCAGCCTCAATCTTGGTCTCGTGGTAAACATAAGCATTGATACCTACAGCCTCAACACCCCAATAGTACTCTTCGGGATCGAGCATCAAACCACGGAGTGCGTGGTGTACATATACGGTCAATACCTCAATTTCTGCGAGAGCCTTGTCAGCAGCAGTCTGAGCGTTAGCAGCAGCTTCACCTGCAGCAGTTGCGTCAGCCTGAGCCTTCTCTACAGCCTTCTGGGCCTTCTCGATAGCCTCGTTAGCAGCATCGAGCTTATCCTGAAGCTCAGCCTCAACCTTCTTAGCGCGAGCAGCCTCATCGTCAGCAGCCTTCTGTGCCTTGTCAGCAGCGGCCTGAGCCTTGTCAGCAGCAGCCTGAGCCTTCTGCTCAGCAGCTCTTGCAGTCTCAGCCTCCTTCTTCAAGTCAGCAGCATTCTTGTCAGCAGCAGCCTGAGCCTTGTCAGCAGCAGCCTGTGCCTTGTCAGCAGCAGCCTTAGCAGCAGCAGCGTCCTTAACAGCCTTGTCAGCGGTAGTCTGAGCAGCAGCAGCAGCGTCAGCAGCAGCCTTCTCAGCAGCCTTAGCACGCTTAGCCTCGTCCTCAATAGCAGCCTTGTTAGCAGCAGCTGCCTCGAGAGCCTTGTTTGCAGCCTCAAGAGCAACATCAGCAGTGGTCTGAGCCTTTACCAAACGAGCATCGAGAGCCTCGATATCCTCCTTGATAGACTCGATAGCTGCAGTGTTGTCAGCAACCTTAGCCTGAAGAGCAACGATGTCAGCCTGAGCCTTAGCGATGTTCTCCTTCATAACCTTGATGTCGTCCTGAACGGTCTTCATTGAACCCTCAAGAGCAGTAACACGGTCGGTCAACTTAGCGAGAGCGCTCTTCTGCTCCTCGAGGTCAGCAGCCAAAGCCTTACGAGCGGTAACCTCGTCAGCCAAGCCCTTCTCAAGACCCTGGATGCTCTTCAAGTTAGCAGCAACCTTCTCGTCTACAGCAGCGATCTCAGCGTAGATCTTCTTAACCTCATCGTCGAATACCTTCTGGTCAACCTTGGTGTCAACGAGAGCCTTCAAATCATCGAGAGCCTTCTCTGCAGCCTCGATACGAGCCTCGAGAGCAGCCTCCTTAGCGGTAGCACGGAGAACCTCAGCCTCGATAGCCTTGGTGTTAGCATCAGCAGTTGCCTGAGCAGCGTTAGCAGCGTTCAAAGCAGCATCTGCAGTGTTCTGTGCCTTGTCAGCAGCAGCCTGTGCCTTGTCAGCAGAAGACTGAGCAGCGTTAGCAGAAGCCTGTGCAGCATCAGCAGCAGCCTGAGCCTTGTTAATCAAGCCAGTCAACTCGTCCTTGGTAGTTTCGAGCTGAGACTTCAAATTAGAGATTTCTGACTTCAAAGCAGCCTCAGTTGCCTTGAGAGCGTCAGAATTTGCATCGATCTGCTCCTGCAAGTTGGTGATGTCATCATCATAATCCTTACAAGAAACAAATGTACTTGTGGTTGCCAATGCAATAGCACCCATCAAGTAAGCACTCAAAATACTTTTTCTCATAATTGTTAAACTTAAATTTATTAATTAAAAATTGTTTTTGTTGTTTTCAACTCCGGAATAGTGTAGATTTACTCTCTGGTTCGTATATACCTTATTATATTAATAATGTTTATAATTCTTTGCTGTATCTCTCACATTTTCTTAAATTCTTTTTCTTTGTGCGCTGCCAGATACCTACGAGGGGATGTTCCCGTGATTTTCAGGAAGATGCTGTAGAAACTGCTTCTGGATGGAAAACCGCATCTTATCCCTACCGTATATGAAGACTCGCCTGTCTCCTCTATGATCTTTTTGGCTCGCTCTACGCGATAGTTATTAACTAGGTCGCGAAAACTGCAGCCGTAGCGCTGGTTTATCACCTTGGACAGATAGGTGGTATTCGTGCCCGCGATTCTGCTCAGCTTGGCTAATGTAAGCGAAGCATCAAGGTAACACTGTTGGTCTTCCATACAGACTTTCAGCTTTCTGTATACCTCTTCTTTGGCATCTAACATACCTTTTCCACCCAATTTGTTTGCAAAAGTAATGCTTTCTGCTCTAATATTTTTATATTCTTGGCTTTTTTTATACGTCCTTATGCATATTTTTTAAGTTTTTGGACTTTTTCGGTATGTTTCGTGCTCGTTGTTTATGTTGACAAAATAGTGCGCTCGTTTTCTGTATTTTGCATCAGAAGTATATAATTATGATTATAGAAGTGCTTAATTCGCCCTGTTTTTCGTCCAAATGTTTTGTCGCGTCAGTGTTTTGTTGTAATTTTGCCTTGTGTAAATAAGCCGCTTGCCGGCTTGATTGCAGTTCGTTAGCTGCACAAAGAATGTTATTATGACAAGATTTCGATTTGTTTTGACCTTTTTATGGGTTCTACCTTTTACGCTTGAGGCACAGCATGTGCTGAAAACGAATGATTTAACAGTACCGGAAGAGCAATCCGAGGAATTGGATGTGTTGCTGGATCCATGGTCCGGTCTTGGAGCAGACTCTATGATAGGAGATGGAATCGTGCCTCGTTCCACCAGAGAGCAGGAAGGTAGTTTCTATGTTGATTTGCAGTTCCGTGGTCGTGGTGAGTACCGCAACGGGCAGAGTTTGCTTCGCCAGCCTTCTGCCAAGCCTGCATGGTTTGTTGGCGATCGTGCCAGGTTGTCTATGGGGTATAAGCGTGGAATCTTAAGTGCCAAAGTGAGCGGTCAGCATACCGGTGTTTGGGGAGATGGCAGCCTTGAAGGACGCAAAGGGAATTTCAGTATGCACGAAGCATGGGCTAGGTTGGAATCTCGAAAAGGTTGGTTCCTCCAGGCAGGTCGTCAGGTTCTCTCGTATGATGATGAGCGTATCTTCGGTGAAGAAGACTGGCTGAATACGGGGTATACCCATGATGCAGTTCGTTTGGGATATGATGGGACAAAGCATCAGTTGCATGGTATTGTCAGCTTTAGCCAACAGGGGGAGAAAGTTATCGGTGACACTTATTATGCAGGTGCGGTACCTTATAAGAATTTGCAATTCCTGTGGTATCATTTCGGTAATGAGAACATGCCGTTCCAATTTTCTGTAATGGGCTTGAACCAGGGACTCGAGATAGGATATTCTAATCAGATAGGAGAAAAGGCTTCAACCGGATATATGCAGACGGTGGGTGCTTGGTTGCAATTCAAGAAAAACGGGCTGTTCGGTAAGGCTGAAGGCTATTATCAGTTGGGTCATGACGAAAACCAACGGAAAATGGATGCATATATGGCCGCTGCCAGATTTGGATATGAAGGTGCAGTGTGGGGCGTTACCATTGGCGGCGACTATCTAAGCGGTACTGTCGGCACATCAGGTCGTGGAACGAACAATACTTTCAAACTACTTTTTGGCTCTGACCATGATTTCTATGGTACTATGGATTATTTCACCCGAGAGCGTTCTCTTACATGTGGACTAATTGACGGTGTGGGCAAAGTTTATGTGAGACCGGTCAAGAAGTTTACTATAAGTGCAGACTATCACTATTTTGCAACAGGCGTAAAGCGTCCCAGACTGCATCGCCCATTAGGTCAGGAGATTGATGTACATCTGCGATACGATGTGCTCAAGGATGTTGCTATAGAAGCAGGGTATAGTACGATGTTGCCAACGAGCGTAATGGTGTACTTCCAAGGAGGTGGCAGTACGAAGAGTTGGCAAGACTGGGGATGGATATCCCTCAATGTGTCTCCGCGAATCTTTACATCAAAGAGATAGCGTTGAGCGTTGAACGGTGAGAGTTGAGGGTTGAACGTTAAGTGTAGTCGAATAGTTCTTCCACTCATTCAAATAAATCAAGGGGGCTCGTTGGGCCCCCTTGATTGTGTCTATCCATTTTTGTGGCGATTGGCTCTACGCTTGCGGATGTCAGCCTTCATCTTGGCAGATCCCGAACCATGCGCGCCAGTAATGTATTGTTTTTTCTTAGCCTTTGTTCTAACCTTTGGGTCTTCCTTGGCCTTTTCTTTTTTAGGTCCGCCCTTAAAGGTGATGCCGCCTAAGATGACGGCATCAATGTCGTCTCCTCCAAACATAGATTAATGATGGAAAAGGCGAACGCCGGTAAAGGTCATCGCAATGTTGTACTTGTCGCAAGTCATGATGACATGGTCGTCGCGTACGCTTCCACCAGCCTGGGCGATATACTGAACGCCACTCTTGTGGGCACGCTCTACATTGTCGCCGAAGGGGAAGAATGCGTCACTTCCCAAACATACATTGGTGTTTTGAGCCAACCATTCTTTGGTCTCTTCCTCGGTGAGAGGTTCGGGACACTCTGTAAAGAACTTTTGCCATTCTCCGTCACGAAGCACATCCTCGCGTTCGGGACCGATATAAATGTCAATGGTGTTGTCACGATCTGCACGACGGATACCGGGAACAAAGGGAAGGTTCATTACTTTGGGGTGCTGGCGCAACCACCAGATGTCGGCCTTGTTGCCGGCGAGGCGTGTACAGTGGATACGGCTCTGCTGGCCAGCTCCGATACCGATGGCCTGACCATCCTTAACATAGCACACAGAGTTGGATTGGGTGTACTTCAGTGTGATAAGTGCGATGATAAGGTCGCGCTTAGCCTCTGCGGGGAAGGTCTTGTTGGCTGTGGGGATATTCTCGAAAAGAGCATCGTCTGCCAGGTTGATCTCATTGCGTCCCTGCTCGAATGTGACACCGAAGCATTGCTTACGCTCAACAGGGGTGGGGCGATAATTGGGATCAATCTTGATGACATTGTAGGTGCCTTTGCGCTTTTCGCGTAAAACTTGCAATGCCTCTTCTGTAAACTCGGGAGCGATAACGCCATCGCTTACTTCGGGCTTGATCAACAAAGCTGTAGCAAGGTCGCAAACATCGCTAAGTGCGATGAAGTCTCCATAGCTGCTCATACGGTCTGCACCACGAGCACGGGCATAGGCACATGCCTGAGCACTCAATTCTCCAATGCTTTCAGGTACGAAATAGATGTGCTTCAATGTGTCGGTCAGAGGCAGACCTACAGCAGCACCTGCAGGGCTGACATGCTTGAAACTTGCAGCTGCAGGCAGGCCGGTAGCTTCTTTCAGTTCTTTTACTAACTGCCATGCGTTTAATGCGTCCAGGAAGTTGATGTAGCCGGGACGGCCATTCAAGACTACGATGGGCAGTTCGCTACCATCGGCCATAAAAATTCTCGAAGGTTTTTGGTTGGGGTTGCAACCGTACTTCAGTTCTAATTCTTTCATTCTATGTATTTTGTTTTGTTTATTTCTAAACACAAAACCCTCATTCACCTTGATGAACGAGGGCCTTGATTCTGTGGAGCTGGAGGGGATTGAACCCTCGTCCAAACAGGGAAACCCTGTGCTTTCTACACGCTTATTCCAGCCTTGAATTGTAGGGAAGCGACAAGACCTGGACCACCAATCGCAACCTTAGCCTCAAAAAACTTCATCACCAGATAGAGGCGTCTTGATGACTATCCCCGATTTGCTGTGCCACTGAATCTGAGAGCTTCGGGGCGGTGAGCCTCAGAGTGACATCTCGTCTCAGCACCTGGTGCCGAGATAAAGCCAGTAATCTACTGTGCTTCGATTAGGCAGCGAGAGCGTAGTTGTTTTCGCCAGATAAATCTTTGAAAGCCATTGATTAAAGAGAGCGACTGCCGACTCTCTGCGTGCTTACACAACATTCCATCCCGCTGTCAAATCCATGTCAGCCCCATGGTAAAGTTGCTTTTCGATGCAAAGATACAAAAAAGAATCAAAATGAAGAAAAGAAGACGAAAGTTTTTTCTTTATTTATATATTATGTGTATTGTTGCAAGGTTTTTTGTGTCGTGGAATTGAAAATTAGCATTATCTTTGCAATAATTTAGGAGTTTTTGCGTTTTTATATATGCATTGATGCGTTTAGCATTAGGACTTGCGAATGCGAAGGTACTCCCTCCTCAATCTGAAAAAGATAACTCGAATATGATAAAAAGACTTTCATTTGTGCTCATGCTCCTTGCATTTTCTGCTATTGGAGCAATGGCTCAGTCGATGACTGATGACCAAGTGATTCGTTATGCACAACAGGAACAAGCCAATGGCAAAAGCCAGCAAGCTATAGTTCAGCAATTGTTCAAAAGAGGTGTTACAACAGAACAGCTTCGTAGAATCCGTAAGAAGTTGGAGGCAGAAAGAAGTCAGCTTGGCGCAGTAGATCTTACAGGAAGTAAGCAACAGACTACTGGCCAGAACCGCCAACGAACAAATAAAGAAAAGGCGCTTGAGGAACTCCAGCAGAAGAATGGCTATATGGTGCAGTCGAGAGCCGAACAGTTGCGTCGCCCTACTCGACAAGAGCGCATGGACGGACTGAATGATGAAATCGCATTCATGGATATCGACTCTTTGATTTATTACCAGAATATGTTCAAAGATGAGAGTTCGGTGTTTGGACGAGACATTTTCAATAATCCCTACCTTACTTTTGAGCCCAATCAGAACATGGCAACTCCTGCCAATTATCGACTGGGGGCTGGTGACCAAGTGTTTATTGATGTGTGGGGCGCAAGTCAAGAGACTTTCGAATGTGTAATCTCTCCTGACGGTTATGTTGTAGTGGAAGGCATCGGCCCTATCAAACTAGGTGGTTTGTCTGTTCAGCAAGCATCTTCGACCGTTAAGGCAAAATTGAATCAGTATTATAGTGATTGCAGTATCAGTCTGTCTGTAGGAGAAACGCGAAGCATTCAGGTACAGGTGCTTGGAGAGGTGAAAACCCCAGGTACTTATACGCTTAGTAGTCTGAGTAGTGCGTTCAATGCACTCTATGCAGCTGGAGGTATAAGTGATATTGGTACTTTGCGTAATATCAAGGTGTACCGCTCTGGTCGCCAGATATCAACAATCGATGTTTATGATTATCTTCTCAATGGTAATGCGGCAGGAGATGTAAGACTGCAAGACAATGATGTTGTCCTTGTTGGTCCTTATGATTGCCTGGTTAATATTCGCGGTAAGGTGAAGCGACCAATGTGGTATGAGATGAAGAGCAGTGAAAGCGTAAAGCAACTGCTGACATACGCCGGTGGATTTGCGGGCGATGCATATACCAAGAATGTGAGCTTGACTCGTAAGCAAGGAGCAGAGTACTCCATGCATACAGTAGATGAGTTCCAGATGGGCAACTTCCAGTTGAAAGACCAAGACTCTATATTTGTGGATAGCGTATTGGCGCGTTTTAGCAATATGGTGGAAGTCCGTGGTGCAGTTAAACATGCAGGTCAGTTTGAATTGGGTGGCAACATTCAGACTGTCAAGGAATTGCTGTTGGCCGCCGAGGGCTTGCGTGAAGATGCTTTCCGCAGTCGAGCTGTAATGCATCGTGAGAAAGACGATCTGACCTTGGAGATGATTTCCATCGATATAGATGGTCTTCTTGAAGGCAAAATTGCTGATATACCCTTGAAGAAGAATGATGTTCTCTTTGTTCCCAGTACGGTAGAGATGCGCGGAGAACAAACCTTCCAAATCTTGGGCGAGGTTACTTATCCTGGTACATATCAATACGCGGATAATACTTGTGTAGAGGATTTGATTCTACAGGCAGGTGGTCTTACCCCCGCGGCTTCTACCGCCAAGGTTGATGTGTTCCGCCGTATTCGTAAAACAGGAGCAACTGTCAACTCCGAAGAGATGGCAGAGGTTTTCACTGTACAGTTGTTCGATGGTTTACGCTCAGGTGATAGTGTATGTGTGTTGATGCCTTTCGATGTAGTCGTTGTACGAAAGAGTCCTGCATATAGTGAACAGGAGAATGTTAAGGTTACAGGATGTGTTAATTTCGAAGGTGATTATTCGATGACCAATAAGAATTATCGTCTGAGTGACTTGGTGAAGAGTGCCGGTGGTCTGTCTTCTTTGGCTTATGCCAAGGGCGCCCGTCTGGAGCGTATGCTAACAGAGGAGGAGAAAATGCAACGAGAAAATGCAATGCGTGCAAGTCAGATCCAGATGTATGAAGAGGCCATGCAGAATACAGATAAGAACTATAATATGAACTTGGCCGACTCTCTTTTGAATATGAAGTTGGAGTTAGGCTCTACTTATCCTGTAGCCATTGACCTTGAGGAAGCATTGAAGAATCCTGGTAGCACCGCAGATATCGTCTTGCGTGAGGGTGACGAATTGGTGGTACCTCAGTACAGTAACACAGTGAAAGTCAGCGGCGAGGTAATGTATCCTATCTCAATGAATTGGGAAAAAGGCAAGAGCTTGAATTATTATATCAAGCATGCCGGAGGTTATGGTAACCGTGCCAAGAAAAAGCAAGTGTATGCTGTTTATATGAATGGAGCGGTTGAGAAGATCAATAAGTTTAAGTCGGGTGATATTCAACCGGGTTGTGAGATTGTTGTTCCGACCAAGCCTCAGGGTAACAAGATGACTACCGGTGAGATTATGGCTATTGCCAGCGGTGGTGCATCATTGGCTAGTGTAGTAGTGGCATTGATCAGTATTTTGAAAAAATAATTGCAGGAAATGGAGAAGAAACTCGATATTAAGGAGGTCGTTGCACTACTGTGGTCAAAGAAGAAACTGTTTATTCGTGGTGCACTTATAGCCTTTGTACTTTCTTGTGTCTGGATTTTACCAAAGCCTCGATATTACATATCAACAGTGAGTCTAGCTCCAGAGACGGAGAATGGAGGTGATGTGAGCGGATCTCTCAGTTCTCTGGCTTCTTCCTTCGGCTTTAATATGGGAGGAGGTGCAACCGGAGATGCCATCTATCCAATGCTTTACCCTGACATTATGAGCTCATCAGATTTCTTGGTAAGTCTGTTTGATGTTCGCGTAAAGGATTCCAAAGGCGAGGTTGATACGGATTATTATACCTATCTCACTGAGCATCAGGAGGAATTTATCTGGGCTATTCCTATGAATCGGTTCAAACGATGGATGCGCAATCTTATGCCTAAGAAAGAACCGTTTAAGCTGGACAATGGTCAGGGAGGCGAACAGAAGGTCAATCCTTTCTGTCTAAGCGAGAGACAAGATATGGTGGTCAATGCGTTGCGTCAGAACATCGTTGGCATATTTGATCTCAAGACTGAGGTCATCACCATCTCTGTGACAGATCAGGATAAGTTGATCTGTGCAACAATGGCAGACTCTGTAAGAACCAGATTGCAGAAGTATATCACAGACTATCGTACAAGTAAGGCTCGCATTGATGCTGACTATTATAAGAAACTTACTGCTGAGGCAAAGGAAAGTTATGAGGCTTCGGCAAGAGCATATAGTGACTACTGCGATGCACACCAGAATGCCATCTTGCAAGCCTACCTTTCAGAGCGTGACATGTTGGAAAACGATATGCAAGCCAAACTGAGTACATATACAGCTTTGGAAGCACAGTATCAGGCTGCCCTGGCAAAGATACAGCAACGCACTCCTGCCTTTACCATCATCCAGGGGGCTACCGTACCTATTAAGCCTGCTGGTCCCAAGCGCATGATCTTTGTTGCTGCCATGATGTTCCTGACATGTTTTGGCATTTCAGTATATGTACTTAGGAAGTACTTGTTCTGATTCACAACCTATCCAATCCGGCAATTGCCATGTTCTCGATACCAGAAACATTTTTTTTGTATACTCTCTTGGCAGTGGTCTGTCCCATGCTTTGTGTGTTGTCAGATCGCACAAACTCTAAGTGGGGAGTGTATATGGCATATGTACTGCTGATATTGGTGTCGGTAATAAGGTTTGACATTGGCGCAGATTACGAGAATCATGCGACGATGTTTATGAATAGGGCTCAGACCCTAAATCATGGTGTATTGAGACTGGTTGACTACTTGAAACCAG
Source organism: Bacteroidaceae bacterium (assembly GCA_045629325.1). Classification (GTDB taxonomy): domain Bacteria; phylum Bacteroidota; class Bacteroidia; order Bacteroidales; family Bacteroidaceae; genus Physcousia. The sequence goes on from JAZQQX010000023.1 coordinate 48,877, forward strand.
AGCCCTTGATCTATCTTTTTATCTATTTGTTCAAAGATCTTGATTTCTGCTATGTGTATGTGTTCGGTGTCATTTCCTTGATATCTGTCGTTTTGATGTACAAAGCGCTTGACTATTACAAAATACATACGCTGGGCATACTGATGTATATCGTATCCTTTATCTTGTTTCAGTCTTGGGACTGGGCTCGACAGGGAATGGCTTTGTCGTTCTTCCTATTCTCTTTGCGCTATATTGAGACACACAAGCCGTGGAAATACTTGATATGTATTTTCTTTGCCATCATGTCTCATTATTCAGCCTTCTTGTTGCTACCTATGTACTTGATCTACAGATATACACCTCAGCATAGACTGACCTCGGTGGTAATTTGCTCTGTCTTGTTTTTTATGTTCTGCCTGGTAGAGGTGGGTATCTTCAACTCATTGCATGAGCGCTTGGTTTCGCTTATACCCTTCTATGGTCAGATATACAGCAAGACAGGCTATATGCAGAATGGTGAGGGTACTTACCACACGAGTACTTATATCGTGACGGTGGCAATGTACATCGCAATTATCTTTTTTTCCAAAACAGAGCATGCTGGACTGGCCATGCTGATGGGACTGGGTGCTTTCATCTACATCATAGCAGGTGGTAATCTGAATTTCACCCGAATGGCATGGTATGTTACGAGTATACAGGTTGTGTTGGTGCCTAAAATCCTGACAGACTGTGAGACTGAACTGTACAATAAGATGTTTGTACGCTACCTGTATCTTTTCATGGTATTGTTCGCTATATTTGAATATGTTTATATCAAGTCAAATTTCCGAGATGTGGTGCCTTACGAGACTGTATTCTCAGAAGAGTTTGAGCGTCAGCAGTTCCGTATTAGAGCATACTGAAAAAGAATCAGGACATAGAAACTATGGTAAAGAAGGCGATATATACTTGCATTATCGGAGCTTATGACGAGCTGATGCAACCAGAGGTAGTTGATGACTCGTTTGACTACATCCTATTTGTGAAGCGTGGTATGAAGACCTGCGACAAGATGGGTGTGTGGCAGGTTCGTGAACTGGAGATAGATGGAGAAGACAATATTGTTTTGTCCCGCTTCCCTAAAATGCTCCCTCACAAGGTATTGCCAGCATATGATTATAGTGTGTGGATGGATGGGAATATCGCCATTCGTTCTTCGTCTTTCTATGATGCTATCAATCAAAAGATAGAGCAAGGCGTTGCTTACAGTGGGGTGAAACATCCCAACAAGGATTGTGTCTACATGGACATAGAAGGCTGTGTACATGTCAAGCGTGACAAAACAAGCAATATCTTCCGTGCTCTTAAATTTCTGTTGAAGGTGAAATTCCCCACGCATTATGGTATGTATGAGAACAATATCATCCTGCGACGCAATGATTCCGAAAAGGTCCAGAGATTTGGTCAAATGTGGTGGGAGCTATACCAGAAGTATCCCCGTCGCGACCAATTTACGGCCCCTTATTGTTTAAGAGAGTGTGGGTTGGGATTTGACTATCTTCTGCCAGAAGGTGAGTGTGCCCAGACTTCTGATTGGCTGATTTTCCGTGAACACCTCGCTGTGCAAAAGCCGTTTTTGCGTTATTGGTATGACTACTTCGCCTGTAGGGTAAGAACTTATGCCTTTATTGCATATATGAAGTTGCATGGCGTGAGATGAATCGAGGAGAAGTGAGAGAGTAAGAAACGAACTATAATAGGTCCCTTTTATAATTACGAGCAATGAATCCCAGGAAAATAAGAGACTGCATAAATCTTGGTGTCGCATGCCTGTTTGTATGGCTGTATCTGCCCCATATCTTGCTGTATATATGTAATGTACATTCTTGCAGAACGAATCTTCGTTATGATATGGAGCGTATCAAGGGAAGAGTCAACATATCAATGTGCGACATGGTGGCGTTGCTGTATCTTTTGCATAACGATGCCTGTTTCAGGAGTTGGTTCTATTATCGTGTTGGACCTGTTGGTGCAATGCTCATAGGTTGGTATCGTCCTGGTAATAAAAGTTTTGTCATCCCCTATTCCACAAAGATTGGAAAGAATTTCGCTTTTGCACATCCTTACTCAACGGTGCTGAATGCAGAGGTGATAGGCGATAATTGCAGTTGCTTGCAGTGTACAACGGTGGGTTCGACTATCAAAGGTCGTCCGTATATCGGCAACAATGTAGATTTAGGAGCCAATGTGGTACTGATAGGTCCGGTGCATATTGGCGACAATGTGACGATAGGTGCGGGTAGTGTAGTGGTAAAGGATATTCCAAGTAATTCGGTTGCTGTTGGGAATCCTGCCAGAGTGATAAAAGAAAAGACATCGGGTGTATGAAAAAGATTCTGTTTATCTCGCAGTATTTGAATCGAGCTGGTACAGAGGCTTTCATGATGAGCGTTTTCCGTGGAATTGATCATACGCGTTTTCATGTAGATTTCCTTCTTTATTCAAATCAAGACACAGACTATACACGCGAGGTGGAGTCTGCTGGTGGCAAGGTATATCGTGTGCCTTCCCGCCGAGAGTCGTTCTGGGGTTGGCAACGGGCACTCAATCAATTTTTCAAAAAGCATTCTGGTGAGTATCAAGCCGTACATTTTTGTGGAAATAGTCTTACAACAATAGCCCCTCTATGGTATGCTTACAAGTATCATGTACCTATACGCATCTGCCATGCCCACAATTCATCGTGCAGAGGTTTGCACAATAAGTTGCTTCATATATTGAAACGAGGTTTGGCAAAACGAATATGTACGCATTATATGGCATGCTCAACTTTGGCGTCCAAGTGGTTTTTTGGAGATGCAAAAGCATTGATTGTTGCTAATGGCATCCCTGTTGATCAATATCGCTACAATGAACAAGTCCGCAAGCAGAAGCGTCAGGAACTGGGTATTACGGCGGAGGATCGAGTGATAGGGCATGTGGGTCGGTTTGTGACAGAAAAGAATCACGAGTTTATGCTTGAGGTATTTGCTCAATACATACGCATGGCTTCACCTGCCATCATGCTGTTGGTAGGTACAGGCCCGCTTATGTCGCAGATTCAGCATAAGGCTGACGAACTGGGTTTGGCAGATAGTGTACGCTTCTTAGGTGAACGCTCTGATGTGCCAGAACTATTGCAAGCGATGGATGTTTTCTTTATGCCTTCGTTATTTGAAGGGCTACCCTATGTACTTATAGAAGCCCAGGCTGCAGGATTGCCCTGTGTCATCTCTGATGTCATCAACAAAGATATTGTACTGACACCGTCTGTGCATTTTGCTTCGTTGGATGATAGCAAGGAGATATGGGCAGGGAAGCTGAATGATGCATTGCAGATGGAAACCGGTAGGCCGGACAATACGGAATTACTTGCAAAAGCAGGTTATTCTGTAGCTGATACATTGAGACAGTTGGAACAGATTTATGCTTCTGAGAATAATTGAACCATGAAGATTCTTCATCTGATAAATGCAATTGAGATAGGGGGCGCACAACGCCTTCTTGTAGACCTTTTACCTCGTTTGGCGCAAAAGGAGGAGGTTGTTGATGTCGCTGTATATGAGAATCTGGAGAATGACTTTACACAGCAACTCATAGATGAAGGAATACGCATTATTGTGTTAGGAGAGAAGAACTACCGCAATCCCATGTTGGTATTCAAATTGAGAAAGTTGTTCAGAAATTACGACTTAGTACATGTACATTTGTTCCCGTCAAGTTATTGGGCCTCCTTGGCAGCTCGTGGACTGAATATAAAGATGGTCTTTACGGAGCACAGTACTTCCAATGCTCGTCGAGGTAAGGCTTTCTTTCGTCCAATAGAGAAATATATCTATTCCGGATATGATAAGATTATTTCTATCAGCCAGCAAACGCAAGAGGCTTTGGTGCAATGGTTAGGACATTGTGATGAGCGTTTTGTGGTGGTGAACAATGGAATTGATACCCATAAGTTTGCAACTGCTTGCTCTGCTATTGAGGGTGGGACATTGATTATGGTGGCCCGTTTCGTGTCAGCCAAGGATCATCAGACGGTGATACGAGCCATGCAATTGCTACCTGACGATGTTACTCTTGATTTTGTGGGAGATGGACCAACGCGTCCTGCTTGTGAAGCATTGGCTCAAGAGTTGGGCGTGGAAAAGCGCATCAGATTCTTGGGAGAGAGAACAGATGTGACCACCTTGATGTCAGCCTCAAGGATAGGCATACAGTCATCTTTTTGGGAGGGATTTGGTTTGACTGCAGTTGAGATTATGGCAAGTGGAAAACCTGTTGTGGCAACAAATGTTGAGGGATTGCGCCAGGTTGTGGACGGAGCCGGCTTACTTTTTGAAGTTGGAGATGAGAAAGCGTTGGCTACACAAATCTCACATCTTATAAACCAAGATACCTTTTATCAAGAGGTCGCCAAACGATGTCAGGAAAGGGCTTCTCAATACGATATCAGCAAGATGGCAACTCGTTACCAAGAACTTTATCATAATCTGTAAAGACCATCTTGATTTTTATTCCATAAACAATAAAGGAGAAGGAGCTTGGCGGAGTCCAATGCCATATTTGCTATCTTTTCGAGCAGAATAATAGAGGCTATAGCCACAATCTGTCTTTACCAAGCTACTACGGTAGAGTTGTTCGTCCCAGCGATTGTTTCTGGGAAGTAGCATGATTTTGGGAACAGTCCAATGCTCGTTGTCTTCTGATTCACTGTAGAATAGGCACCATGTAGTACCGGGTGAATTCTCTTTAACCATAATGGTGAGTCGGTAAAGCCCATCTGCGTATATGGCATCAATGTGCCAGGGACGAAAAGTCTTTCCACTATATTGGTAGTTGAGGTCAATACTGCGAATAAATTGCCAGTCTTTCCCTGTTGTGCTTTCGTAGTAATTAATAGTGTAGGTTTTGGCGGAAACGCTCCATATGTGATATTTCCCATTGTCGAAATATGCAGTAGGACTGAGATAGAGAGCACAGTTCCTTGCACCGCTATTCTTCAGAATCATCTCTTTCTCTCCCCAGTTCAGACCATCTGTAGATGTTTTTCGATATAGGATTTCTTCTTGTTCTTGCTCATCGGCATATCTATACCAGAGTTCAAGTTGCTTTGCCTGTTCGTTATAAAGCAAGTGCGGGTCAGAATTATATCTCTGATTGGTATTTATGGGGACATCGAGTGGGTTTTGGCTGATGTTCTGCCAAGTGATTCCGTCATCAGAAAAAGCAACGCAAGGATTCTCGTATTTGGGATTGCCTTTGGGATAGGGCGTGTAGGACATCCAATAGTGGTGCCCATAAAGACTATCGGGGAAGTACAGTACCTTGGGATGTACATTTTGTGTATTACCACAGTAATTATAGATAGGGAGGAAGTGCTCGTAAAATGGCGTTTGGTATTTACGCATGTCGTCTAAGTCGGACGAGCATGCTGATGTGTTCAGTATTAGTACACAGAGGAGTATCCAAACTGTAAATCTTGTGTATTTTATGGATGATTTATAGCACATAGTAGCTTATTTCGAAATGATGCCTGCAATTTAATGTTTTTTTGTGAAACTCATACCTAAAGATTTATAGAAATTGATTAACTTTGTATTAGAATTAACAAATTATGGCAAAGTTACTGATCATAGTAAATGAAGATCGCTTCTTTTTGAGCCATCGTAAGGATATTGCGGTGCGTGCTCAGCAAGAAGGTATTGATGTCACCGTGGTGTGTAAGGATACGGGTCGACATAGCGAGATTAAGGCCATGGGATTGCCTGTCATTGACTTGCCTGTCAATCCTACCGGAATGAGTCTGCTGGAAGACTTGAAGACCTATCATTTCTTGCGCAAATTATATAAAGAATACAAGCCAGACTTAGTTCATCATGTAGGCCTAAAGAATATCCTGTGGGGAGGTTTAGCTGCCAAGCATCAGAAAGTTCATGGAGTGGTAAATGCCGTCAGTGGTTTGGGCGTACTGTTTTCTGGATATAAGCCGTCATTGTTGGCCTCAGCCATATTGCGTGTCATGGCCTATTCCTCTAATCGTCCTCGTGTAAAGGCAATCTTCCAGAATCCTGAAGATCAGAGTCTCTTCATTATGAAGGATGTGGTTCAGGTGGATCAATGCGAATTCATCAAGGGGTCTGGCGTGAGTATGCGTGAATATGGATTTGTTCCAGAACCAGACAGTGACAAGATACGCGTGATTTTTACGGCACGCATGCTGAAGGAAAAGGGCGTATTGACCCTGATAGAGGCAGCCAATCTTTTGCGTAAGGACTATGCAAATAAGGTTGAATTTCTTCTGTGTGGTGGATTGTCAAATAATCCCAATGGAGTAAAGAAAGAGGAATTGGAACGCCTGTGTGATGGCCATTATATCCAATGGTTAGGATATCGTTCGGATATCAAGCAACTTTTGGAGTCGAGTCATATAATGGCTTTCCCGAGTTATTATCGCGAAGGTGTACCTCGTTCGCTGATTGAAGCTTGTGCTGTGGGGCGCCCTATTGTGACATGTGACAGCATTGGCTGTAAGGATGCTGTGGACGATGGTGTCAATGGTTATCTTATCAGACCAAGAGATGCCTTTGCACTTGCAGAAAAACTGAAGAAGCTATTTGACAGTTCTTCGTTGCGTCGACTTATGGGCGCAAAGGGGCGTGTGAAAGCTGAGATGGAATTTGATCTGGATTTTGTCTTAGATAAGCATATGGAGATTTATCGGAGTTTGCTGATTTAAGTGAAATAGGTGAGCAAGCAAATATAGTTAGCCAGAATGAATCATACACTGAACGATAAAGTAAGGAAGGCAACCAAATGGTCTGTGATTACTGAGGTCGCAGCAAAGCTTATTGCCCCACTTTCAACTATGATTCTGGCCAGACTGCTCACACCCGATGCCTTCGGCGTGTTGGTTACGGCTACGATGGTAATCTACTTTGCCGAGATTTTCACAGATGCAGGTTTCCAAAAATATATTATACAAAAAGAATTCGAGTCTGAAGACGAATTGTATCGTAGTACCAATGTCGCATTCTGGTCCAATCTCTGCTTGTCTTGCCTGATTTGGTTGATTATTGCCTTCTTTTCTTCAGATATTGCCCATTTAGTAGGCAGTGATGGCTACGGACTGGTTGTCACCGTTTCTTGCGTATGTATTCCATTTGCTGCCTTTAGCAGTATTCAGATGGCCTTGTTGAAAAGGTCTTTTGATTTTAAGACCTTGTTCGCAGTGCGTATCGTGGGTATCATGGTGCCAATAGTAGTGACTATCCCAATTGCATATTTTACTCGTAGTTACTGGTCTTTGATTATTGGAATGATTGCAAGGGAGTGTGTGAATGCAATTGTATTGACTTTGTTTTCACCCTTTAAGCCCAGACTCACATATCAGGTATCGCTGTTTAAGAGCATGTTCTCGTTCACCTTTTGGTCGATGCTAGAATCTATCAGTATTTGGTTGACATCATATTTGGATATATTCATTGTCGGTACTATCCTGAGCACTTATTACATGGGTGTTTATCGGACCTCAATGAATATTGTAAGCCAGATTATGTTTGTCGTAACTGCCTCTACCACACCGATATTGTTCTCTGCTTTATCTCGTCTGCAGAATGATAGAGAGGAATTTACCAAGATGTTCATGAACTTCCAACGCATGGTGGCCATTCTTATTGTTCCTATGGGTGTGGGTATTTTTTTGTTTTCGGGGACAATCACAGACATCTTGTTAGGGTCACAATGGAGTGAAGCGAGTGATTTTATAGGATGGTGGGGATTGTCAAGTGCATTGGTGATTATCTTTAGCCATTATGCCAGTGAAATATATCGTTCTTTGGGTAAACCCAAGGTTTCCGTTTTAGCCCAGGTGCTTCATCTTGTTTGTTTGATCCCAACGGTATATATATCAATAGGGTATGGATTTGAGACCTTGGTGGTATGCCGTTCTTTGATCCGCCTTCAGATGATCTTGGTCAATGCTGTGCTGTTGTGGATGATTGTACGCATGTCTTTGTGGCAAATGTTATACAATTGCCGTAACATATTTGTGGCAACGCTTGTCATGGGCTTGGTGGCCTATCTGCTACCAGAGGCGGACACCATGGTTTGGGGGATCTTGCAGATGCTTCTATGTGCAATCGTTTATTTTGTGGTACTATGCTGTTTCCCGAGAGAGCGTGCAACCCTGATACAACTTATTCAGGGTTTTGTAGGTAAATTAAATCGTAAGAAATCATAATAGTTTGGACTTATGCAGAAACAGAAACTGAGTATTGCTTACCGTATAAAAAGGCGCCTGTTGGAGTATGCGGCCTATTTTGCCCCTGATGCCTGGTATTTGAAATGGCAATTTCAATTCTGCATGCATCGTCCTCTCGATTTGAAAAATCCGCGTAGCTACAACGAAAAGTTGCAATGGTTGAAGCTCTATTTTCGAAAGCCTGAGCTTACTCAAATGGTTGATAAGGTTGGCGCAAAGGATTATGTGGCAAATCTTGTCGGTCAGGACTATCTGGTTCCCACACTGGGAGTTTGGAATAGTGTTGATGAGATCGATTGGGAGACTTTGCCCAACCAGTTTGTAATAAAGGCTGCTGGTGATAGTGGAGGTATCGTTATATGTCGCGACAAATCAAAACTTGATATAGAAAACGCAAAAGCGAAGTTAAAGCTATGTGGATCACGCCAGTATTGGCGTTATAACAAGGAATATCCGTACAAGGATGTACCTCATCGCTATATCGCAGAAGCATACTTGGAAGAGGAAGGAGGAGTCAAAGACTATAAGTTCTTCTGTTTTGATGGAGAACCTAAATATTTGTATTTGTCCCAAGGGTTAGAAGATCATAGAACAGCCAGGATAAGTTTCTTAGATATTGACTGGCAAATGGCTCCATTCCGCAGGTCTGATTATGAACCGTTTAAAGAATTACCCGAAAAGCCTTTAAATTATGATCAGATGGTAGAGATAGCAAGAATCCTGTCAAAAGGACTTCCTCATGTTAGAATTGATTTGTATAATATAAAGGGGAAGATATATTTCGGAGAGATGACTTTCTTTACATGTAGCGGTATGGTTCCATTTGAACCTGTAGAATGGGATTATCGTCTTGGTTCAATGATCACGCTTCCAGAGAAATCTTGCTAATAATAATCCTACAATTAACATAAGAATGAGAAATGGCTTAGACTCCATGAAAGTCCAAGCCATTTTGTTTATCTCGTTGTCACTCTCTTTGAGGTTGTTGAACTTTATGCTACCTCCAAATTTTACTTTTGTCTTTCGTTTGAAGGCATTCTTCCTGAAGGTCCAGTTCTTGGTCTCGCCATGACCGTAGAAGATGTATGGGTCGGTGTTCTCATCAACATAATTGTTCTCGACCTTAATGTTGTCTGCCACATCATCACATTCTACAGCAAATTCAAGACCGCGAGAACTATTTGTTATTTGGTTGCCACGAATGAGGATGTTGTGGATGGGACCTCGTCGTTTGTTTGACACCACGCTTATGGCAGCATTGTTACCATAACATGAATCAATGCGGTTCTCTATGATGCGTATGTTGTTGATAGTGAAGATATGTGAGTTGGGCTCTATATCAATCGCACCGGGCATCTTGCCGTAGGCGCAGTTTATCAATGTATTCCCTTTTATAGTGACATTTTCACCACTGATAACAGAGATGCCGTTTCTATTGCTGTGCTTATATCCATCAATATGGTTGTTCTCTATCACGACTCTCATGTTTCGGGAGCGTTCTCCCGTGTTTTCGTTGTCGTTATAATGGTTTAGACAGATTGCATCTCCCCAGTAGTTGTTGAAAGTGCAGTTTCTTACTTTAGCATCGTTCACTCCCATAAAACTGAGTGTATGGCAATGCTCTTGGTAGGAGTCAAAAGTCGTATCCTCGTTCTCCACCTTAAAAGTGAGTCCGTCAATGACAATTTTTGATATGCTCTTTTTAATATCATAGGGTTTGCTGTATATGCATAAAGTTCCTGCCTTCGTCCGAGTAAGTAGTATGGCCCCTTCCTCACCGTTGATAGTAAGATTGCTATGGTTTATTCCTAAATGATAGGGTTTGTTGATGGTATATTCTGGGGTATGGAATGAAGAAAGAAGATATGTGCCTTTAGGGAATACAACATGGTTGGACATTGAGAATATCATGTTGATAGCTTCGGCATCATCTTGTTTGCCGTCCGCGTAGCACAACCATTGGGCATTGAAAATCTTATTTTTTAGACTTCCTGAAATATGTGAGCCTTGCAGTTTCACATCTCCTTTCAGAAGAGTTTTGTTAAATGTTATGGGAGCTTGTAGTTGTCCACCTTCAAAGATGATGGTACAGTTGGCCGGGATGAGGACCTGGCGTGCTTCAATATGTTGATGTCTGATGATGTATGTAGCACCATCTTTAGAGAAAAAATCCAAGAGGTTTGTGTCTGGACTATCGTAGAAACTCATAGCGTGTATGGGGCAAACTATGAGTGCCCATAACAGGAGGAATACAATTCTCTTCATTTGTTTTCCTCTGTTTTTTGTATAGGCAGATAGATGTGCAACCCAGTGAATGTGACAACATCCAGGGCTACAATCCAAATCATATCTACATTGCAATAAAAAAGCGCTGTATTAACGATGATGTATACGATTTGTAGTGCCAGAATATAGACCAATGCTTTGTGCATACTGGCTCCAGCTGCCATAAACTTGTGGTGGATGTGTGTCTTATCGGGATGGAAGATACTTTGTCTTCTCATCAAACGGCATAATGCTACACGGCAGAGATCGAAACATGGAACAAGGATCAGTGTATATGACATGATAAGGCCGTCGTTGTGTGAAGGGAGAGTAGGCGAATCTTTCATGACATATTTTATACTGAAATAAGCCAGTACGATACCCAGTAGGAGTGAACCACTATCACCCATGAAGGTTTTCCGCTTATTCTCTACAGTTCCCCAAAGGTTGAACGGTAAAAATACTAAAAGTGACCCTACCAATGCAGCTGTGATGAGGACAAAACAGGGGATGTATATATTGTGAAACAATACACAATAGGAAATCAATGCAATCAATGACAGACCTGCCGCCAGTCCGTCGATACCGTCAATCAGATTGATGGCGTTAACGATTAATAAGACCAGGAATACTGTGAGTGCAAAGGAAATCACTTCGGGGATTTCGTAGATTCCCAATAGCCCATAAAGAGAATCAATTTGCAGACCACACAAGGGGAAAAGTATTGCGGTAATAAATTGTATCGCAAATTTTATATGGGCACTGCATCCAACCAGATCGTCAATGGCACCAACGAAATAGATAAGCAAAGCACCACTGCCAAACAGTATAGAACTAAATCGGAATGTATCAGGGATGTTAAACCCCGTTAATTGCATGATACCAATAGCACCAAATGTGCCGATGAGCGTAGCAGGAGCAAAAATCAGGCCTCCTAAGCGTGGGATACTGTTCTTGTGAACTTTTCGCTCATTAGGCAAATCATATAGTCCACGCTTATAGCATAAGGTCAGTAAGTGCGGCAAGATGACTAAAGAGCTTGCTATCGACAACACCAGCGCAATGATAGGAAATATTAATTCGTTCATGTTCCGTCTTTATTATACTCGTCAACATCAGTATGTGACTTTGTATAAATAATAACTTTTAACTTGCTCCTTTATTGCGTGAGTAGCCGTTTATTTTTAATACTTACGAAAAATTAATATATCGTTATCGGTGCTTAGCTGTAAGGTGTTAGATGTTAAAATGTCAATTTGAAACCGTCCATTCGCAGGAACCCCAAAGCTATTCAGTTGTTCAAGCTCTTGTAATTTACCGAGAGCATTATTGCTAAAATCATAAAAATCCCTACCGGATTCCGTCACAACGGTGCCTAACTGGATATAATCGTTGCCAGTTTCAAAGGTGCAGAAGAAGAAGTCGCGTGGACGATTTACATCCTTTGCATCACGAAGTTGGAATACATCGCGGTGTATTCCATAATAGATTTTTCTTACATTTGGGACCGTGCTGTCATTTCTTAGGTTGTTAGCGACAAGGCTGTCAATTTCACCAGACTGGCTACGAGTGCGCCACTGTGTCAGTTGCCACATTCCTCCCAATTCGCCATTGTTGTCGCGGAAGTTTTCGCAAGACGCCAAACCTATGCTGACGAGTGCAAATAAAAGAATATATATATATTTCATTATATGTTTCTAACAGGTTGTTTTAGTGTTTTCCCTTGATTTGTCCCTTGTATGATAATGTAATCATACCTCCTTTGCTGTCTCCGAGTAGGGCACCCTTGTTCTGACCGTAGCTGGCAGTAAGGTTTAATCCCTTAATCTTGTGAGGGCTATAAGTTGCCTCAAGAAGGAGGAATGTACCATGCTTAGGATTCTCGTGAGGATAAAAATAGGTGCCTAAACTCTTTTCGTGAGTAAGTAAGATGCGATATTGTACATCATTGTGTGGCGTACCGCTTAAGCCGATATGGTTCATCCGGACACGGTTATCGTAAGTACAGATCTTTCCGTCGTTATTGTAGATAGGAGACAACAAACAGGGATTGCCCATCACCTGTCCGGCATGTTGGTATGCACCGTAAATGTTATGGTTGTAGTAATTGTCCTGTCCACCTATGTTGTGCACCTTATTGCCGAGAAATAGCAAAATGGGGCCCGACTGATCTTTTGTACTCATATATTCGTAGAGTATCGTTGAAACGAAACGATTGCGAGGGAGCTTAACCTCCCCTCCCCATAGAAAGTCCTTCCATGCAAAGTCAAATCCCATCATGCTGTGATCTTCAAACATATGTTCTCCATAGGCGCTGATGCTCCATCCTTTGCCAATATAATCTACGCGTGCTAAATAGGAGCCAACATTGTTGCCCATGACATTAGGATTCTCTCCGTCTGTAACATCGCTTCCACTGGGTACAAAAGCTTGTAGATACTCTTTTATGCCATTTTTAAAATGGTAGGCACCATTTTCGTCCTCACCTTTGATGCCTCTATTCCATATCGTTCCACCAAACTGGCATGCCATTTCTACACCTCCGGTCAATATGAGAGGGAATTTCTCAAGATTGCCAATCCTGACATATCCTGCTTTGCTGTGATACAATGAGTTGGCTGTATAGGTCGCATTCTTATTACCTGCATTGAAGTCGCGCTGCCATTTGTTATCCGTGAACCATCCATAGGCAAGATGACCTTTGAGGAAAAGCCAATTCTTGGTGCGTGGAATTACGAAAAAGTCAGAGGTCTCAAGGCGTACTTGTGGTAAGGGGCGTGCATTGTTGCCCAGTATCATTCCACCGGTACTCAGACTCCGGTTCTTCATTTCTGACCATCTCTCTTTTTGCCCTACTGACAAACGCACCAATCGATATGCTGCCTCAAAATAGGTTTGCTGAACAATAAAATGATTCTGGTATCCAAAAGGTGCAACAAGGTCTGCTCCATAGCCAATGCGCCAATAGCGAAGACTATCAGTCTCTGTATCTCGTTGGATACTTGCACGAATGTATGCACTGTTGTTGGTCACTGAGGATAAACCTTGCTGGTTGGCACTTTGCCAGAAAGGTGTATGGTCACCAGTCCCAAACTGTCCACTTGTGCTGACCTTGTATTCAATGTCGTTTCCTAAGCGTGAGATCTGGGCTTGTGATACACTTGCCAGGAAACATCCTATAGTAAGAAGCAGGTATTTATGCATAGGCATATTGTATATGAGTATGTTCTACCATCGAACCCTCAATGTATGTTTAATTATATCCGCAGCAACATATGAAATGCTACTGCGGATATGTAGAATCAAATTGTTTGTCTGTTTTTACTTTTCTATATGGCTTTTGGATTTCCCATTGTCAGAGTAGCTTCCATAAACGCCATAGTGACCATAGTTCCCGTATTTGCCATACTTTCCGTAATGGCCATATTTACCATATCCGTAATAGTAACCGTACTTCTTCTTCTTGAGGTCGATACCATTCAAAACGAGGCTCAGTTTGGGCAATTTCTCGTCTTCCTTGATACTGTTAATGAGGTCGAAGTTTGACTTGGGACTATAATCTGCTCTACAAACATAGATGCTTACATCTGCAGTGCGTCCGATTTCCAATGTGTCGCTAACCAAACCTACGGGAGGAGTATCAATAATGATTACATCGTATTGGGTGCGAAGATGACCAATCGCATCGTCCAGTCGCTGACGAGAAATCAGTTCGCCGGGATTGGGAGGAATAACGCCTGCGGGCAAAATGTCCAGATGGTCATTGATTATTCCTTTGTGTATCTGCTGTTCCAGCAAATCAAAGCCGGCACTTTCTGTACGAAGGAACTCTGTAATGCCACGCTTGTCTTTGGGCAGGTCGAAAAGTTTAACCAGTCGGGGCTTGCGGATGTCAAGTCCGACAAGTAGCACCTTCTTGCCCAAGACTGCAAATGACATGGCAAGATTTGATGCGATAAATGTCTTACCTTCTCCGGGGATGGTTGATGTACACAGAATGACCTTCTCGCTCTCAGTCATAATGAAACGCAGGTTGGTACGCAAGCCTCGGAAAGTCTCTTCCATGGAGTCGTTGCTGTTCTCTGACACAACAATGGTCTTTTCTGCTTCTCCCTTTTTCTTATGTGCAAAGGGTACATCGCTGATGATGGGTATTTTAGTCAGTCTTTCTATATCTACACGGCCTTCAATACGGGTACGAAGCAACTCGAGGAGATAGTAGATTGCAATAGGCAGGCACAATCCCAAAACAAGAGCAATAAGCCAAATTACATTGGCTTTGGGAGATACCAAACCTGCATATTGGGGAGCGTCAATGATCTTTGCCTTTGTTGCCGTACTTGCCAGTGAGATGAAGTTTTCCTCACGCTTTTGGAGCAACATAAGGTAAAGTCCAGACTTGATCTCCTGCTGGCGACCGATGTCGTTCAGTGCACGCTCATGAGTGGGAGTGTTGTGGATTCGTCCCGAGTAGAGCTCGTACTGCTTGTCAATACTTCTCTTCTGAATCAGCAGGTTGGCATACACACTACTGAGTGACTGCTCAATGGCATCGTGCATGTCCATAATCTCATCTTGAAGTCTCTTCAAGGCAGGGTTCGATTCGGCTCCGGTGCGCGCAAGTCTGTTGTACTGCAAAACGGCATCATTGTAAGTGCTGATTCTTGTATTCAGGGTCTGGTCTTTCAATCCCAAATTCGCAGGGATTACCTGGAAGTTGTTTTCGGGTTTGCTTACATATTCTATCAATGACTTAACCAAAGTGATCTCGGTTTGGCTTTCTACCTGCTCTCTCTGGAAGTCAGTGGTACCAGAAAGAGAGTTGGTCGCATCATTGGAAAGGTTGATCAAGCCGTTACCTCTCTTGTAAACCTCCAGTCGGCTTTCCGTTGAGTTCAAGTCGTCGCTGATGGCATCAATACGCTCATCAATAAAAAGACGGGTCTTATCTGCAACTTCGTTTTTGTCCTCGTTAGCATCCTTATTATAGCTGATTACCAATTGATTTAGATAGTCGATGGCTCTTTCCTTCTGTGTGTCGTTGATGCTAAGCAGTGCAACGGTGGTTGTTTTGCTGGTTGCTTGAGCGTGAAGTGCTCTTGCATAAATAGTAGCCAACCTTTTCAATGGGGTAATGGTAACAGTAAGCTCACCATCAAGTTTTAGGGCATTCTTGCTTTCGTTTTTGCTAAATAACAATGTTCCGTATTCAGTTTGCCAAGTGTTGGGCAAAGTGTTGATGTTGTGTGATAGGTGTTTGGGCTCTTTTGCACCAGGAACCTCAATGTCTGCCTCAACATGAATACCTTGTCCTTTTTTCTTTATTACCATTCTTATGCCGTTCTCCAATTCGGCATAATCCTTTTCCTCCATGTCAACAACGATGGGGGAACACTTATATGCTTCTCGAGTAGTGATGCGTCCTTTGACAAAGTATCGGGTGTAAAGTTTCAACTCCTTAATGGCGTCGCCAGATATCGCGCTACTGGTTAGGATTTCCAACTCGTTGTCAAAACCGTTGCTGTTACTGATGATACCCATGTCTGACAATGTCATATTGGCATTGGGCCTTTTTTTCTCCTCGTCTTTAACAAGGATTTTGGCAGATGCAGAATAAACGGGAGTTTTGTAACGCAGATAAGCATAAGCGCCTCCTAGGCAGATGATAACGGATATTAGAATCCAGTACCAATGCAAGACTACGATGCGCCAAATGTACGCCAAGTTGAAAATGCCTGCTTCTTCCTGCTCGAGAAGGGGCTGTTCGTTGTTTGTGTAGTTCGCCATGTTTGTAGTATGTTTTTTGTTTCTTTTTTCAAATAGAGTTAAACCGTGCAAAATTAAATCTTTTTTTTGAGATATGAAAGCTTTGTGCTTCGTATTATTTATTTTTAAATAAAAAGTTTTGCTTTGCGTGTAAAAATACGGGAAAAAGTTTGAATCAACAACTATTTTCAGTACCTTTGCACAAATTGGAGAACTGTGCGGTGTTGGGCATCGTGTGGCAGTTTGTATGAGCTGATGCATGTCAGAAATGAGCAGAGAAGAAATTAAAGATACTGTTTTTGTTGGAGATGGTGCAGAATTGGTGCCTGTTTTCGACCGTCTGAAACGGCCGGATAGGGTGCTTGGTGTGTTCTGTAATTCGTCAGATTCTTCTCTTTGTGGAGTACCTTGTTTAGGAACAGTGCTTGATGTTCCAGACTTTTTGAAAGAAAATAATCAGATTCGTCGGCTTTATTGCAGTTCTTCGGAGATAGATGTCTCGTTGGCAAGGACTATACAGGATAGTTGCAAAATGCGTGGTGTAAAGTTCTGTTTAGCTCTTCCTGTTGTAAATGATTTGGATGGACAATTTGTCCCGATGAGTATAGGGATGCACCTTTTGCTTACCCCTCAGTCCGAACCTTTGTCAAAGTTCTATAATCAGTTGTCCAAGCGTCTTGTTGATATCTTGTTTTCGTTGGTTCTCTTGCTGACGGTTTTCCCTGTAGTTTATCTGGTAAAATACATAAAAGCTAGAATCCGGAAGTCGGGTGCATTGTTGGGCGTGGAACGCTGTTTCGGTCCCAATGGTAGGGCTTTCAACCGAGTGCGGTTTTGTGATTCTGATGAAAGGGCCGGTATAGACCGGATGCCTATGTTGTTCAATGTATTGACGGGTTCGATGAGTTTGGTTGGCCCTGCACCTTCTGCCTTGAATGAAGATGTGGATAATGTTGATAACCAGCATCGCTTGGAACGCCGTTTTATGAAGAGCGGCATGATGGGATGGGCGCAGGTGAAAGGGAATGACCCCGAACACAGTTTGCGTGATGATATTTGGTATGTTGAGCATTGGTCGCTATGGTTGGATCTGCGCATTATGACGCAAAGCCTGTTTTAGTGGGATAAAGAATTTGAGTGGAATCGAAATTAAATATAAATACTAATTTTTATAGATAAATGTCAATATTTAGTAAATTATTTGGTCGCAAGACGGCTGATACGGAGATACAAACTGGTGGCATGGAAGACTTCATGACACTTATACGGGTTTATTATCAGTCCGTCATGGCATCTCAGGTAGGAATCAACAATCTTGCTGCTTTACCTGATTTGCGTGTTTTCAAGCAGACATTCCATGTGCCTACCATCAACAATAAGATTGGCCTGGGTGAGAAGAAGCACTGTCAGAAACTATTGATGGATATGTATGATCTCCCTGCGTCTTTTTTCTCGGAGATTGACAGTAGTATCAAAAAGCGCTGCAAGAAGCCTCAGGATGTACAACCCTATTTTGTGATGTTCCAGGGCTTTGGCCAGGATCTTATGATGCTGATGGGTAACCTGATGAAGTGGAAGTTCCGCCTGCCTGGTTTCTTCAAAAACGCTTTGCGCGAGATGACTGCAAAGCAGATACACGAGATTATGACTCGTCCCATGTGGAAGGATGAGGGCGTACGCCGTACCTGTATCGCAATTCGTCAGTATCAGCAGCAACTGGGCTATAGCGAGGCTTGGATGACTGAATATGTATATAAAATCATCATGCTTGCAAAGAAAGAGCCCAAGCGCAATATTGAGGAAGAAAGCAAATAAAAAGCGTTTTTCTGACAAATAATTTTGTAAAATCGGTCAAAATTAGTAATTTTGTTCCGAATTAGGCATATTGCATAACATATGACGAACGAGGAAGCACAACTTGTAAGACTGCTTGAGACGCGAATTAGGCAGCTTATCCTGCAGGATAAAGAGCTGCGCGAGCAAAATGCGCAGTTGTGGCAGCAGGTGTCAGAAGATGATGCCCTCATCGCTTCGTTGCGTGAAGAGAACAAGGCTCTTGCAGCACAGTATGCCGATCTGAAGACCGCACGGATGATGCAGCTCAGCGATGACGACAGTCGTAATGCGAAGCTTCGCATATCCAGAATGATGAGAGAAATTGATAAATGTATCGCCCTACTTAAAGCCGAGAGATAATGCCAGAAATTGACGATACGCTATCCATAACGCTGAAATTAGGTAGTCAAACCATGCCTATGACGATAGCTCGCAAAGACGAGATTATCTATCGTGACGCAGAGAAATTGATCAATCAGCGATTTGCTTATTATACAACCAAATACCCCAGGTTGGGTAATGAGATGTACCTTACGATGATGGCCCTTGATGTAGCTGTTCAGTTGAAGGGTATTGAGCGTGATAGGGATCCCCAGCCAATGCTGGATGCTCTGCAAGGCATGCTTGGTGAATTGGAATCGGCCATTTCGGAAGGTTCGAAGAAGTAGGCAACCTTTTCTCTTTATTGTTTCATTGTGTTAGTGTCTTCACCCCTCTATGATTAGAGTGGGCGAATGTCTATTTTGACAACAGTGTGATACAATAATATTATTAATAACTAACCTAAAGAACCGTTTTTATGGAAATCATAATTGCCATAATCGTAGCAGCAGTTATCGTAGGAGTATGGGCTATCGTACTCTTTCGTGTAGTGTTGCCTTCGCGCCTAAAGCGTATTCAGCAAGAGGCACATGAGATGGCTGAACAAGAGGCAGAGGTCATCAAACAGAAGAAGTTGCTTGAGGTGAAGGAGAAATTCCTAAACAAGAAAGCAGAGTTGGAAAAGGAAGTTCAGCAGCGCAATCAGCAGATTCAGCAAGGTGAAAATCGTGTGAAGCAGCGCGAGATGAGTCTGAATCAGCGTCAGGATGAACTGAACCGTAAGCGTCAAGAACTTGAGAACCAGCGCCAGCGTACAGAGCAGCAACAGCAGATTCTGGAGAAGCGCGAAGAAGAACTCAATCAGCGCCAGAACAGTTTGATTGAACAGGAGCGTACCAAGCTTGAGGAGATCAGCGGACTGAGTGCAGAGGAGGCAAAGAGCCAGTTGGTAGAAAGCCTTAAGGATGAGGCTAAGACCGCAGCTGCAGCCTACATCAATGACATTATGGATGAGGCTAAGTTGAATGCCAACAAGGAGGCTAAGAAGATTATCATTCAGACCATTCAGCGCGTGGCAACGGAGACAGCCGTAGAGAACAGCGTTACCGTATTCCATATCGACAATGACGATGTGAAGGGTCGTGTGATCGGTCGTGAGGGTCGTAACATCAGAGCCCTTGAGGCTGCAACTGGTGTTGAAATCGTTGTTGACGATACACCAGAGGCTATTGTTATCAGTGCCTTCGATCCCGTTCGTCGTGAGATCTGTCGTTTGGCTTTGCATCAGTTGGTTGCTGACGGCCGTATTCATCCCGCTCGTATTGAGGAGGTTGTTGCCAAGGTCAAGAAGCAAGTTGAGGAGGAAATTATGGAGACCGGTAAGCGCACAGCTATTGACCTCGGTGTTCATGGTTTGCATCCTGATTTGATTCGTATCATCGGTAAGATGAAATATCGTTCAAGCTATGGTCAGAACCTTCTGCAGCATAGCCGTGAGACTGCCAACCTTTGTGCTGTTATGGCAGCAGAGCTCGGTCTGAATCCCAAGAAGGCTAAGCGTGCCGGTCTTTTACACGATATTGGTAAGGTGCCCGATGAAGATCCCGAGATGCCACACGCACTCTATGGTGCCAAGCTGGCTGAGCAGTGCAAGGAGAAGCCCGATATCTGCAACGCTATTGGTGCTCACCACGAGGAGATGGAGATGAACTCGCTGATTGCTCCTATCGTACAGATTTGCGACGCCATCAGTGGTGCTCGTCCTGGTGCTCGCCGTGAGATTGTAGAGGCCTACATCAAGCGCCTGAAGGATTTGGAGAACATTGCCATGAGTTATCCTGGCGTTACTAAGACCTATGCTATTCAGGCAGGTCGTGAGTTGCGTGTCATTGTTGGTGCTGACAAGATTGACGATCGCCAGATCGAGGTATTGAGTAGCGACATTGCAACCCGTATCCAGAATGAGATGACTTATCCCGGTCAGGTGAAGATCACCGTCATCCGTGAGACTCGTGCAGTAAGCTACGCGAAGTAAGTCGTGTTAACGCTCAGTCGCACCCTTCAATTTTTAATTCTCAATTCTCAATTTTCAATTAAGAGAACATGACTATTGCTGTAGATTTTGACGGAACCATCGTTCAGCACCGTTATCCTGAGATAGGTAATGAGATTCCATTTGCCACAGAAACGCTGAAGATGCTCATAGAGGAGCGTCACAAACTGATACTCTGGAGTGTTCGTGAGGGCGAGTTGCTCGATGAGGCTGTAGAGTGGTGTCGTAAGCGTGGTGTGGAGTTCTATGCTGTCAATCGTGACTATCCCGAAGAGGAAGCAGGCAACAATCGCCACTATAGCCGTAAGTTGAAGGCAGACTTGTTCATTGACGACCGTAATGTGGGAGGTTTGCCAGATTGGGGCACCATCTATACGATGATTCATGAGCACAAGAGCTATGAGCAGGTGATGCTTGAAAGCATGAACGAGTATGAGGAGAAGCCCAAGAGAAAATGGTGGCCTTTCTAAGGAAAGTGACATTGCTTGCATAAAACTGAAAATCAATAAAGAAACACTACAATTGTGTTAAAAAATAGAAGAAAGCCTCGTTTTTGAGGCTTTCTTTTTGTTATATAATAAATAAGGTGTATCTTTGCATACTATTTCAAATAGATAGAGATTTTAATAACTTTACTAACCAATCAAACAAGTTTATCATGAAGAAAATTCTACTTTCATGTGTAATGCTGTTTGCTGCCATGCTTTCTCAGGCTGCTGTAGGTGATGATCTCACGAGCAAGTACCTGAAGAATGCCGACTTCAGTGCTGGTACCGTTATTGACAACGGTATCTGTACCTACGACTACGACATGGAGAAGAACAGCACCGTTTACTTCGGCCAGCAGGCTGTGGAGGGTTGGACTGCTCCTACCCTCAGTGATAACACATTGGTCGATGGGCGTACCGACCAACTTAACGCGCGTGCCGCAGGTTTGTTCAGTCTGAGTGATCCATTGGCAGAATTCAACCCCTTCCTCGGAGGTGGTGGCTACTATGCTCCCGAGGTTTGTTCTACTGGCAGCGATGCTGGACAAGTGCTGGGTTTGATAGCCGTATGGGGCTCTAAGTTGCAGTATACTCAGGATGTCACCCTGCCCGCAGGTGCCTACACCATCACCGTTCCCACTTACAATGCTGGTGGTACAGGTGAGGTCTCAGCCAACCTTTTCGGTTTTATCGCCGAAAATGGCAAGGCTTACACTTGCGAAAACAAGACATGGGAGGTTGGCACATGGACTGACTACAGTGTCACCTTCCTCCTCAGCGAGGAGACTACTGGTGTCATTTCTGTAGGTTTCACTGGCCCTGGTGGCTCAGGTTCTATGCCTCACCTCTTCATCGACTATGTGAAGATTGAGGAGGCTGACGCTGCTCCCATCATCAAGGAGCAAGTAGATGCCAAGAAGGAAGAACTGTTGCCTTTGTTGGAGGCTGGTGAGGACCTGGGTGTCAACACCAAGGATGGCTGGAATGTCTATAATGACGACAATGCAACCCTCGAGCAGGTAGAGGCAGCAATTGCCAACCAGAAGGAGATCAACGAGAAGGGCATGACCGATCTCACCGACTTCTTCATCAACAATGCACACTTCTCTGAGGGTACAGCGCTTGACAATGGTGTTTGTACCTACGACTATGACATGCCTGGCAATGGCACTACATACTTCGGTATGCAGCCCATCGATAAGTGGATTGCAAGTTCTCCTTCCGACAATGAGCAGAAGATGGAGAACAGTGGCAGTTCACCTTCCAACCCCTTGAATAGTCGTGCCTCTGGTCTCTTTGCAGTAGGTTCTGGCGACGAGGTTTGGTTGGGTAGCAAGGGCGACAAGGCTCCTGCAACCAAGGCTAATGGTTCTACTGAGGGTAATGTGTTCGGTTTCATCTCTGTATGGAGCGGTACAGCATACTATTCACAGCATGTAACCTTGCCCGCTGGTAACTACACCATCACCATCCCCACCTACAATGAGCGTGGTACAGGTGCTATCAGCAAGAACATGTGTGGTTTCATTGCAGACTCAGGCGAAGAGTATCTGGCAGAGACCAAGACTTTCCCTGTAGGTTCATGGAACAACGAGACTATCAAGTTCTCTCTCGATGAGGAGACTCCCGGTCGCATCACCATTGGTTATGTTGCTGCTGGTGCAGGTTCTGCTTCTATGCCCCACTTGTTCGTAGATGAGTTCGTTCTGAAGTACAACGGTTTGCTCGACATTACTCCCAGCTTGCTCGCACTTCAGGGTGCTGTTCGTACCTCTGAGAACTATACAGACGGCAATGTGCCTTGCGAGGCAACCATCATCAACCGTCTTTCAGAGGCAGCTTCTGAGGGTCAGGCTCTGATCAACTCTGGTAGCACCGACGATGCTGCCAACACCGCAGCTGCAACCAAGATCAACAATGTGATCGCAGAGGCAATGATCAGTGCTGCTGCATATGAGAAGTTCTACGCTTTCATTGAGAATGATGTACCTGCTACCATCGAGAAGTATGAGGAGGGCGAACTCGCAGAATTTGCCAGCGAACTCTCTGAACTCTTGGATGAGTATTACGATGCATACGAAGGTGGTGAATACACCTCAGAGCAGATTGATGAGGCCATTTCGAGCCTGAAGGGCAAGGAGCTCGCAGCTGTAAAGGAAGCTTTGGAGAATGCTGCTGCTGATGGCCAGACTCACGACCTTGATATCTCTGTTCTCTTTACCAATATCGACTATGCTAAGAGTACCGTTGAGGGTTGGCAGAACGAGACTGGTACCAGTGCATTCCTCAGCCGTGTACAGACAGCAGAGGTTTGGAATCAGAGCAACTTCAATGTATATCAGACACTCGCAGAGATGCCTGCTGGTGCTTATGAGATCAGCGCCAACGGTTTCTATCGCAGTGCAGCCAATGTAGCCAACTACGATGAGTGGCAGGCCGAGGAGGTTGTAGGTAGTGCTTATATCTATGCAGGTGGCAACAAGACCTTGATGCACAATGTAGCAGAGTATGCTGCAGGCAAGGACGACAACCACACCGCTCCCATTGATGGCGATGCAGAGACCGCAACTCTCTTCGTTCCCAATAGCAACAACAATGCCAACTACATCTTCTATACCGAAGGTGAGGCAGTCAATACCGTTACCACAGCTCTTGTTGAGACTGGCGACCTGACCATTGGTGTCAAGGGTGAGAACCTCGAGGGCGACGCATGGGTCGTATGGGGCGCATTCACTGTTCGCTATAAGGGTGCAGGTGAGGAGATGATCAAGGCTGCCCTGAATGAGCAGATTGAGAGTCTGATCGCAGAGGCTAAGGATGCTCGCGCTGAAGGTGCTGCTTCTATCGTTGAGAAGGCTGTTGACGGTCTTACCGAGGCTATCTCAAACGGTGAGGATGCCAAGGTTAACTCAAGCATCGATGTTAAGAATGAGGCTATCGAGACCCTTAAGAGCGCTATCGCCTACGCATCTGAAAGTGAGCCTTTGCTCATGAAGCTGATGGATGCATTCAATCTGTATAGCAGTCTGCTTGCTGATGCTGAGATTTCAAGTAGCGACAAGACACTTGAGAACTTGCTCGACAAGGAGATTCAGGATCCCGAGGATGGTGCTCCCAGCAATGAGAAGATCCAGGAGTGGATCGATGAGATGCCTGTTGATTGGGTGAAGTTTGTATGTGGTCAGGACGGTATGAGTGCTGCTACAGAGAACGCTCCCGTTGATGTGACAGGTGTTATCATGAACCCCGGTTTCGAGGGTGTCTTGGGCGACAAGGCTGGTGCAGAGTACTGGTCAAGCAAGCGTGACGGTGGTAATGAAGGTTATGAGTATGGTATCTACGAGCACTACAACAACAACAGCTTCGATATCAACCAGACCATCCAGAACCTTGTTCCTGGTTACTATCGTGTGATGGTACAGTCATTCTACCGTGCTGGTGGCAATCAGGCCAATGCCGACTCTATCGTTGCTAATCCTCAGTATGGCAAGAACGCCATCCTCTATGCTAACGACAACTATAAGGCTCTGAAGAATGTACTCGACCTCGAGGATATGGAGGAGAGCAGCTATGTAGCAGGTGAAGGTCTTGGCGTAGATGGTGAGGTTACGGTCAACTACAACGGCAATGCAGAGTTTGTAGTTCCCAACAACCGTAACTCCCTGCAGTACTACTTCGACATGGGTTGCTACTGGAATCAGGTTGATGCCCTGGTTGGCGAGGACGGTGTACTGAAGTTGGGTATCAGCAAGGATACTCATATCGGTTCAGACTGGTGTCCTTACGACAACTTCCAGCTCTTCTATCTTGGTACAGCTGTTCCTACAGCCGTTCAGAGCATTGATGCAGATGCTGTAAGCACCAGCAATGCTATCTACGATCTTCAGGGTCGCAAGGTAAGCAAGGTTCAGAAGGGTCTGTACATCATGGGCGGTAAGGTTACCGTAGTGAAGTAATGTTATAATAGATAACTTATAATAGGTATGGAGCCCCGGCATGTCCGGGGCTCTTTTTTGTATGTAGGAGAAAAATGTGAATTGTGAATTATGAATTATGAATTATTTATGTTACCTTTGCACGCAGAAAAGGCAGCAGGACGGTCTGTCGTTGGCTCTCTTCGTACCTCTTTGTGGGGTCTGCGAGGGTGGGCGAGAGGAAAGTCCGGGCAGCGCAGGGTACCCCGCTTCTTAATGGGAAGGAGGCCGTGAGGCTTGGTATGTGTAGAAGAAAATAACCGCCCCCTTTTGAGTTGTGATTTTCAATTCTCAATTGTCAATTGTCAATTTTCAATTCGAACGGGGTAAGGGTGAGAAGGTGAGGTAAGAGCTCACCAGGTGGGTGGCGACATCCATGCTGTGCACACCGGGGGCTGAAAGTTCATGTAAACCGGCGAACAAAAGAGAGGGCGACCCGCTCGAGCCGGAGGGTAGAACGATTGAGGCGTGTGGCGACATGCGTCCTGGATAAATGACAGACACCCACATCCTGTGGGCACAGAACCCGGCTTATAGGCCTGCTCCCTTTTTTTAAATTAAAAATTAAGAGTTAAAGGTTATAGGTAAAACAAACTGAAAGTGAGAAATACGGAAAGCCTATGTTAGTGAAGATACTTATAGGATGGGGTATATTTGTTGCTTTGGTCTATCTGCTGATGTGGATCGACCATATCACGCACAAGCGTAGTCTGATAGATGCTTTCCATGCTTTCATAGAGAGCTTCGGCGAGGAGTGAACCGTAGCCTGTAATCAGTAGTTCGCGCATATAATAGCCTAAATACAGAAAACCACTCAGACAAATGCTGTCTGAGTGGTTTCTTTATTTTAGGGGTATGTGTCTTCGGGGGGAGGGGGTGTTTTGTCGTTTGTCGTTTGTCGTATGTCGCATATATGCGACAACACACAACCATCAACCCTCAACTCTCAACTCTCAACTCTCAACCCTCAACCCTCACCGCTTAGTTCTT
The DNA here is from genome assembly GCA_045629325.1 of Bacteroidaceae bacterium. Taxonomy (GTDB): domain Bacteria; phylum Bacteroidota; class Bacteroidia; order Bacteroidales; family Bacteroidaceae; genus Physcousia. The sequence continues at coordinate 74,833 of JAZQQX010000023.1, forward strand.
CTTGATGAGGAAGAAGAGAGATACGCAAGTGGTGACAACAGCCAGGATGCTGCTCCATGCAGAGAGGCTGGTGTAGAAGGGGCTCGACTTGATACGCTTTGACTTGTTGGGCTCCACATAGATCATGTCGTTCTGCTGTACATAGTAGGCAGGACTGCTGAAGATGTCGCTCTTGGTCATGTCAAGGTCGTACATCTTCAGTTGACCATACTCCTCGCGATAGAGTTTTACCTTGTAACGCAGACCGGTGTCGTCAATGTCTGCACACTGTGCCAGGACATCCACGATGGTGTTGCGCTCACTGGTGAGGTTCACCACCTTGGGAGCATGAACGGCACCTACAACGGTGACACGGGCGTTGAGCAGACGCACGGTAACTTCGGGATCGGGTACAAGGCCCTTCTCCTTAATCTTATTCTCGATGATGGTGGCACACTCCTCTGTGGTGGCACCGTCAACCTTCACATTGCCAATAGCAGGCAACACGAGCTCACCAGCATTGGTCACGGTGTAGCCGTAAGCATTGCTCATGGTGCCTGAGTTGTTCATGTACGAGCTGTTGGTAGTTCCGGCAGTACCCATGGTGAGGTCCTGCGCAAAGATCTGGAGCAACTTAGGCTCGCTACAAGTGATCTTGATCAGCACCTGGTCGGCAGGCTTCAGTCGCATCTCATATTGCTGTGCTATCTGCTGAGGTGTGGCAAAGGTCTGATATGAGCCCTGGAAATACACAATCTTCTTGGTACTTACACAACTGGTAGTTGCCAGGAGAGTCATGGCTGCAATAGCCAAGATGGAAAATACCTTTTTCATATAGTAATACATTTGTTTCTGCAAAAGTACAAAATTTTGAGATAGCAACAAAAGGAATGTATAAAAAAGTGCCCCGCAAGGTTGACCTTGCGGAGCACCGTATTTGTATAAGCACCCTGCCGTCAACGGCAGGGTACTATCATCTGCACACTTTACTTAACAACGATCTTCTTACCGTTGATGATGTAGAGACCGGGCTTGGTAGCCTTAGCTGTGCGTACACCGGTGATGGTGTAGATAGCCTTCTGAGCTACAGTCTCAACCTCGCTGATAGCGGTCTTAGGATCGTCGCTGGTCTCAGCCTGGCTTGCGCCACCGAGATACATCAGTGAGAAGTTGTCAACAACTACCCAGTCCTGACCAACAGCACCGATCTTCTGGATACCTACGCGGAGAACGCCGTCAGCACCAACCTTAACGGTGATAGAGTTGTTGTAGAAGCCAGCCTTGAAGAAGTTGTCAGCAGTAGCGAGCTGATCAGCACCCTTGTAGATGTCACCGAAGGTAGAGTTACCGGGAGTGATATCAATCTCCAGTGAGTCGAGAGCAGTCTGATCGAGCTGAACCTCAGTGATGTTGCAGAGCTCGGTAGAGTACTGACCCTCTGAAGAGTTACCATAGAGGTAAGCATATACACTCTGGTCCATTTCGCCATTGAGTACCTTGTAAGAGTCTGCAGTACCACCGCTGTGACGGAGGAAGCCCTGGCAAGAGAGAACATAAGTACCCTCGGGCAGACCGGTCAGCTCCTGGTACATGTCGAATGCGCCTGAGTTCCAAACCTCACCACAGTTACCGGGCTGACCGCCACCAGTACCGGGCTGCTTGCCCTGCCACTCAGTGAAGTTGTGGTTCTGGACAGGTGCGGGCTCGTCCTCGGGATCCTCGCTACCATCGTGGTTGAAGTAGCGGTTAGCAATCATTGCAGAGAAGTCAACAGGATTCTCATCGCTTGCATCCTGCCAGCCCTTAGGCATCTTAACGAGAGCGATGACAGCCTTGATCTCCTCGATCTTAGCCTCCATCTCAGTGTTGTTCAGATCGTCGTAGTCGCCATCAACAAGGTTAGTGATAGCTTCGTAGCGAGCCTGGAGTTCAGCGTCGTCGAGCTCCTCAGCCTTCTCAGAGAGGTTGTAAACCTGTTCGTAGAATGACTCAATCTGCTTCTGGAGATTTACATTCTTGGTGATCTCAGCGTACTGAGCTCTCAACTCCTGAAGCATAGCAGAGCAGTCGTCCTCAGTGTAGTCGCCGATGTTCTTAATCATCTTGTAAGCCTTGTCGGTTACATCGAAGATAACATCCTCCTCACCGGTGGTAACACCAGCATCCTGAACACGCTTCTCAACATTGTCAGCTTCCTCCTGGAGAGCGGGAATCCAAACTGCAGCACCCTCGCCTTCGTAAACCAAGGTGAAGTTATCAAAGATAACCCACTGATGACCGTTGTCGCAGCGTACACCGATGGTCAAGTTACCGGGCTCCTTCATGAGAATCTGGAACTTATTGGTGTAGTCGTAATCCACGCCATTGCTCTTGTTCATGAAGTGCCATGCTGCACCTGACATAGAGTTGGGACACCAAAGGTCACCAGCACCATCGGGGTGATTATCGCTCTCCCACTGAGCGTCACCGTTGTCATTTACTTTCTCGTACAATCTATCCTCGGTACCATAATCGGTAACATTGGCAAATACCTGTACTTTTTCTGAACCATCGGGCAAAACAGCATAGAGCTCAGCAGGATTATAACCAGCCTCCTGAACACGGTTGAAGCCCTGAACAGAAAGGGTGTAAAGACCTGCAGGTACATTGATAATAGTCTGGTACATAGAGAACGATGCCTTGAAGCGTTCTGCCAAACCATCTTCCTCCTCGGGCTCTGCCTGACAAAGATCAGCATTGTTGTTTACACCGTTGCCATAGTTTGCACCCCAAACAGGTGAAGTACCTGTAGTTTGCCAACCAGAGAAATCCTTTGTAAACTTAGGATTGAACAAGTAGAAGGTTACATCATCACCGGGCTGTACATTGGTGTACTTACCCATGATCTCAGATACGGTGCTGAGGATAAGGTCGATCTCAGCGCGAGTCCATTCTGCTTTCTCGTACTCTTCCAGCAATTCGTCCATGTAGTCCTCGAGCTCAGCAGCACATGCGGCATTCTTATCCTGCTGGTCTGCGATAGTCTCCTCTACGGTATCCATGTTCTTCTTGAACTGCTTGTAGTCCTGGATAGAAGCACTTACTGCATTGTAAGCCTTGGTCAGGCTGTCGCTCAGTGCGGTGTACTCCTCGGGCTGCAAGCCACCATTCTCGTAAGCTGCAGAAGCAGCCTCAAAGATAGCGTCGTATGCGTCAACGAGTACGGTGCGACCCATGTGGTCACCGGCCTCAGCGTGGTTGTTGTAGCGAGTAGCCTTGTCCTGGATGTTCTTACCGAGGTTGATCTGCTCGAATGACATGCCAGAGTTGCCATAGTAGGTCATGCTCCAGTTGTCGATAGCCAACCAGTTACAGGTGGTGCCAGAATAACGGATACCAATAGTGAATGTGCCACCCTTAGTAGAGAAAGGAATCTCGAAGTGCTCGGGAGCATTGTTGCCGGTAGCGAGGTCGAGAACATACTCCTCATCGCCGTTAGAAGCGAAGAGCTGTACACCCTTAGAGTCAGCCTTAGAACCGGTCTGACGGGTAGCGATAACATCTACACCCAGGATATAAAGACCCTCGGGGAGACCAACCTTCTGGCGAGCATAACCTGAGCCATTCAACTGGGGATCCCAAGTCCAGGTCTCAAGGAAGTTCTGAATGCTTACGCCACCATTAGAGTAAGAAGCACTCTGTACCTGATTGTTGACACCGCTCAGGCTGTATTCCCAACCGGTGGTACCCTCATCGTACTTAGGATTCTGCATGATTCCATACTCGAAGAGCTCGATGGGATCCTCGGGGGTAGCACCCTCAAGAAGTTCAGCGTTCTCTTCTACTGCCAACCAGTCGATAGCCTTGATGATAGCATCATAAGCAGCCTCGATGTCAGCAGCGGTTGAGTTGGGATCGTCGTAAGCCTTGATAGCTGCGTCGATAGCTGCCTTAACAGTGGGATAGCCGCCATCGTAGTAGTCGTAACCACTCATGCCGGTATTCTCGTCGAGATCCCAGTACCACTTAGAAAGCTTCATCTTAGCATTGTAGGTGCTTGCATCGTAAAGCTGCCAAGTGGTGTAAGTGTCGTTGTTGATGAACTTGGCGCGCTTGCCAATGACATTCTCTTCCTCGTCAAGGATGTCAAGAGAGTCAACGCGAGCGCCGATGAACCACAGACGGTTGTTGAAGCTTACCTGCTCGTTATCTGCGTTCTCTGGACCTGTCTCAATGGTGTAGTCACCATCTTCCTCGCTCCACTCCATACGCTGCATTACAAGACCGAATTTTCCGCCAACTGCATTCAAGTTGGCCAGTTCGATCTGACCGTTGCCCAGGTCGGTGAGCAACCACTTGCCGTCACCAGTACGGTTTTGGCCGTCAACCCATGCCTGAAGACCACCGTCGCAGTCAACATAAGCACCCCAGCCACCTTTGTCGCTGACATAGTTGTTGAACTTGATAGTGTTGTACTCCACCGAGTCAATGGTCTGGGGATTTGCTGCAAATCTTACAGACAGAGCCTGTGAGACGCTTGCTTTAACCGAAGTACGAGTACCCCAGTTGTTACCCTTACCATAGAAGTACTCATCACCCTCGCTATTGGTAATACCGAGGAAGTACTCTGTCGTACCGTCAATCTTTACCTCTGAAACCTTTTGCAGCTCGGGCTCATCAAACTGTGCCCAGGCAGATACAGATGCCAGTACCACTGTCAAAAGAGTGAAAAGTTTTCTCATTTTGATGTGCTTTTAAGGTTAATAATTAGTTATTTAAAAAGTTATATAATAAAATCTCTTCGCTATTGGATGAGGGGTATATGCGTGTTTCTGTATAGTATTCCGACGCAAAGATACATTTTTTTATTTTATTAACATAGAAATTCTGCATTTTTTTTGTGCTATGCTGTGTTAAAAAAATTGTATGGGGCATACTAATGGTAAAAAGAAGTGCCCCGCAAGGGGTTTCCTTGCGAGGCACAATATCTGTGGTAGAGCCTTGCCGATAACAGCGTGGGGCTGCTTTTTGGGGACCCCGCCGTCAATGGCGGGGAAGGCTCGTGGGCACTTTACTTAGCTTTGCCGAGCTCAGGCCTTACTTCACCAATACCTTTTTGCCATTGATGATGTAGAGGCCGGGCTTGGTAGCCTTGTCAGCGCGTACACCGGTGAGGGTGTAAACGGTCTGATCCTTGTCGCTGCTGATAGCAGAGATAGCGTTCTCTTCACCATTCTCCTCCATCTTGCTATCCTTGCCGTAAGCGGTGAGAACGAAGTTGTCAGCACCGAGCCAGCTTGCGTTAGAGGTAGAAGAACAGTTGATACCGAGCTGTACGACGGTGCGGTCCTCTGCAACCTTGAAGATAATCTCGTAGTGCTTGGGAGTGTTGGCTACATCAGATCTAACATTGATGTGCGACTCGCCAGCATAGAGGTAGCAACCCTGGATTTGGTCACCGTCGGTGGTGATCACATCGGCAGACAGCTTGTAGGTACCAGCAGGGAGCATGATCTTCTGGAAGATGTCACCGAAGATAGGTTCGCCACCACTCTTCCAAACCTCGATGAAGTGGTTACACTCGGGAGTGTACTCCTCGCCGTTGAGCTCGATAGCCTCGCCGGTGTAAACCTTGTTGTCCTGATAGCCACGGTTGGTGTACTGGGTAAGGTCGAGAGTCCAACCTGCGGGATCCTTACCACGCTCGCTACCCTCAGCCTCGATGTCGGGGTTAGCGAGGAACTCAGTCAGGTCAGCGGGAGCATCGTCGGTAGCGCCAGCAACAGCCTCAACCACCTCAGCGTAGAAGTTCTCCTGTTGCCATGCTACATAAGCATCCTCAACAGCAGCTGCGAATGCGTCAACATCCTCACCGTACTTCTTCAGTTCGTCGTTGGTCATCTCGGTGTACTCCTCGTTCTCGATGACATCAATGTACTTGTTGAACTGGTCGATCAGAGCATCGTCGTCGATCTCGGTGAGCTTGTCGTAAGCGGTGCCGTTGAGCTTGTCGTAGTAAGTCTGGAGGCCAGCCTGGAGAGAGATGTTCTCCTCTGCCTTAGCGATGGTCTGACGCAAGGTCTCCATAGCAGCGATGCAAGTCTCCTCGTCGGCAGAGTCGATAGCCTTCTCACCTACCTCTACTGCGTTGTCGATCTCGATAGCCATAGGAGAGGTCACCTTCTCAGTGAGATCGGTAGCTCTCTTCTCCAGGTCGCGGATGGGCTGCTCGTAGAGGTTAGCACCGGTACCCTTGTAAACGATGCGGAAGTTGTCAAAGATAACCCACTGGTGAGTGTCAGAGCAGCGAGCACCAACGGTCAGGTCGCCCTGCTCGGTCAGTACGATGCTGAAACGGCTGATGTAGTCGTAGTCCTCACCGTTGCTCTTATTCATGAAGTGCCATGCAGCACCAGTCATACTGTTGGGGATGAACTTGCCATCCTCGGTCTCAGAGTCGCTACGCCAGTGGTCGTCACCTTCCTCCTTCTCGTAGAGCATCTCGTCGGTAGCATAGTCCTCGATAGCTGCGAAGTGAGCAGTCTGCTCAGTTCCGTCGGGGAGTACGGCGTAGAGTTCGGCGAACTTGTCGGTTACACCATCATCGTGACGGTTGAAGCCCTGACAGGTCAACTCATAGAGACCAGCGGGGAGGTTCTTGATCACCTGAGAGAGGGTGAAGGTATCGTGCCAACGCTCAGCCAGACCATCTTCGTCAGCGGGACGCTCAACATTTACATCGAGCAGGTTCTCGCCATTGCCATGGTTAGACTGCCATACCACGCCAGCACCAGTACTTGTCCAACCAGAGAAGTCGCTGGTGAAACCGGGGTTCTTCAGCAAGATGGTTACATCGTTGCCGGGCTGAAGGTTCTCGCTCACATAGTCAGAGATCATCTTCTCGATGTCGGCAGATACGGTAGCAGTCTGCTCGTGGTTGACATCGCCACTCTCGTAGTGCTCGCGCAGTTCCTCTACATAGTCTGCCAGTTCGGCAGCAAGGTCGGTCCACTCGGTGCCATCCAACTCGTCAACACGGGCAGCAGCGCTGTCAATGTTCTTCTTGAGTGTTGCATAGTCAGCTATAGACTTGCTGAGAGCGTTGGCTGCAGCCTCGAGATTGTCCTTAGCGTCGATGTAAACCTGGTCCTCGTCGCCAGAAGCAGCCTGAGCCTCAGCCATAGCAGCGTTGTATGCCTCGATGAGGGTGGCCTCAGCATGGATATCATCGTCGCCGAACTTCTTCTCGCAAACGGCGATGTAGTCCTCGAGTACGATGAGGTAGGGGTTCTTGGTTACGGGACCGTAGTAGCGCAGAGTGAAGTTGTCGGCGCCGATCCAGTTGGCAGTAGTGTTAGAAGTGCGGAGACCCATCTCAGCATCACCACCAGTGTGGATGAAGGTGAGGATGAAGTGCTCGGGCTGACCGTTGCCAGTAGCCATGTCCATGTGAGCGTCAAATCCAGCAGCAGTCGTCACATAGAGCTGTACGCCGGTGACGGGGTTGGCAGCAGAGTTGTTCTGCTGTACGGCATTGACATCGGCAGAGAGCTTGTACTTACCAGCGGGGAGGTTCTCCATGATCTGATAGAGCTTACCATCGCCGATGGTACCGAAGCTGTTGCCGTTGAACTTATAAGTGTCGGTGTTGGGGCTCCAAGCCTCAATGAACTTGCTCAGGATAGCAGTGCCACTCTCGCCAGTCTCCTCATCTTCCCAAGCCTTACCGGGATACTCCTTGTTGGACTGATAACCAATGTTCTGTGCGGTAACGCCCTTCTCGAAGGTACATACCCAACCGTTGATGTTGCCTGCAGCGAAGTCAGGGTTCTTCAACAGTTCGGTGGCGTCCATAGGATCGTCCTCGGAAGCGTTGGCGAACTTGGCATCGATGATATCCAACTTCAGTTGAGCAGTAGCAGCTTCGAGCTCCTCAGGAGTTGCGTTGCTGTTGTTGTAGAGAGCTGTGTATTGGGTCAGGTCCACATCATTGTCTACAGCCTCGTCATAGAGCGCATAGAGCGCTTTGCGTGCCTCGTAGGCAGAGAGGTAGATGAGCTCCCAGTCGCAGCCGAAGCCCTGGGCGGGATCTACAGTACCGTAAACGGCAGTCTGATAGGGGCCAAAGGCGTTCTCCTCGTCAAGCTCGTCGTTGTTGGTCTTCCAACCCCAGAAGAGCAGAGGCTCAACGCTTGCAGAGTCAGCGTAGACGGGAATACCCTGTGCGTTGTTTGACTTGGCTGCATAGATGCGGTAGTAGTCACCCACCTTCTTGAAGCCGAAATACTTCAGGTCGGCAGCCTGGGTGCCCATGTCCACATGCATCTCACCGGTGTTGGTAAGACCCTTGGGTGAGTGGCCAGAGATAAAGGTGTACTTGTTGTCCGAGGCGCGCTGGAGAGTCCAGCCGTTCTCGGTCTCGGTGATGGTGAAGGTCAGAGCGGCATCCTGAGAGGTGAGCATGGTAGAAGTTGCCCAGGTGTACCAAGCCACACCACCTGCGAGGAAGCAAGCATCCTCGTTGGCCTCAGCAGCAGCCACATTCTTGACCATGTACTTACCGCCAGAAACGAGTTCTGAACCGGTAGTAGGCAGTTCGGGCTCTGCCCACTGAGCGTGTGCGCCCAAGGTAGACATCACGGCAACTGCCACAAGAAGTAGAAGTTTCTTCATGTTTTTTTGATAGATTAATAATTAGTATTTGGAGTTGTAAATTCTTGCAAATAAGTAGGTTGCGTTATATTAGCCCGTTTGGGTGAGTTCCATGCTTTGGTTCGTTGTGCAAAGATAGTATATTTTTGCACCAAAAACAAATTTTCGGGTCATTATTTTGCGTGTGAGCGATAAATATGTTTGCGTGCACTTATGCGCGTAAGTGTCGGGGCAGTACCTTGCGGGTGGTACGCCTTCGCCATTATAGGTGACTAAGCCTCGTCATGCTTATGACTAAGCGTTGCCATTATACATGACTCGGCCTCGTCACGCTACGCGATGAAGTCGGGTCTCAAGGGGGAGGGCGTTTCGCCCTATCCTTTATGCGACAAACGACAAACGACAAACGACAACACACCATGAGGTGGTGGGAAAATGCTAATATAGCAATTTATAGATTTATAAATTTATAAATTTATTATTATTTATT
>JAZQQX010000024.1:0-7445 GCA_045629325.1 Bacteroidaceae bacterium
TCTCACTTACGGATAAGACTCCGCTGAGAGAGCTCTTCGAAAAGACTAATTTCAACGATGTCAAAGAACTCGATTATCCCCTCTTTGAGGGACTATTTGATTAAATTTAACTTCGTGCCGATTTTAACGGGACACTAATGACATATTATTTATATAACACGCAAGATTGAAGCTAAATAAATGAACACATTATATGATATAAATAAAGAAATGACCCAACCCGTTGCCGAGCCAGACCATTTCCTACAATTAAAACTAATTAGATGTGTGTGTGTTTACTACTCCTCTTCCCAGAGAGTTCTGCATCTCTTAACTTCACCAAATACAGAACCTTCTGAGCAGCATCAACACGCTGACCACAGAGATAAAAATCATGCAAAAACTCCCCCACTCTACCCGGTATGGTGCAACATGCTTATTTTTAACAAAACGCCTCAGATGCACCTTTGCCCAAAAATCTATCAGCCACGCAGTATGAGTCGATAAGTCCCGAGGGGAGGGTGTGTTGTCAAATGTCAAATGTCAAATGTCAAATGTCAAACATTGGAATACAAAAAAAGGCAGAGCATTTCTGCCCTGCCTAATAACAAAAACATTACGCTACAGTTTTCTCATAGATTGCAATTCTACCTTCCTTGCCAACCTTCTTCACAAGATTGCACTTGACGAAGCGCTCTACCATCTTACGAACAGCAGAGCCTGACTTCCAAGTCATGGTGCGAATCAGCTCATCCATGGTGAAGCGCTCTGGCATCTTCTCGTAGTCATCATCGCTCTTACTGTTCACTCGAGTAGTAGAAACGCCCTCGCTGTTAGACAGCAACTGTGCACGCATACGCTTGCTCCAGAGGGTGTCCTGCATATCGAGGCAGTAGTCAGCAGAGAAGATGGCGAGTTCGATGCACTGCTTATGCTCGCCGTACTGGTCAAGGTCGAGCGCTGTAACCTTCCACTGATCAAATACCTCACGAGCTTTGATCGCCTCACGCTCTGCCTCTGCAATCTGCTCGGTGGTAGCGCTCAGATCCTTCTTGAGCGAGTCGAGCATTGAGAGTTTAGCGTTGAGCGAGGCAGTAAGCTCATCCTCGCGGTCAAGGATGTCCTGAACGATGTAGCAACAATGCATCACTACAGCAAAGGTATGGGCGATCTCGGCTGTACGGAAGCGGAAACGGGCACGCTCCACCTGACGGTTAGCCTTGGGTGCGCTCATCAAGGTGATGCGCACATTCTCCAACCACTCATCGAGAGCCTTGTCCAGACGAGGTGTGAGCACCAAGCCCTGCATCTTCATCATCAGCGAAGTAGCACGGTCGAGGTAGGCCACCTCTTCGTCCGTCCACTGCACCTCCTTGGGCTTGGGTTGCCAAGTGTTGTCGGGTACGAGGCAGAAGAATACACGCTGTGCGGCACCATTCTGCACATCCTTTGCCCATTGAGCGAGGGTCTGATCATGGGTGGAAGTGGTGGTCACATCCCAGTTACAAGCCGTAACGATACTGGGCGAATCACCTGTTGCATTGAGGCAACCAACCATGCCATTGTCGAAGTTCAGTCGGCAGAAGTCACCACGGAAGTAGTAACCCGAACGGTTGAGATTGAGGCTCGAAAGCTCTTCTGCATAGGTGTAGGTCTTCTTACCTTTCAAGGCCTCCATCTGCTGGATGTGACCCTTGCGAGTGGTGTCACACTCCAAGATGCGCTGTGCCAAAGGGGGCACGATGCGCTTCTCACCATCTTTGGCAGCCTTGTTTGCCTCAATCACGCTATTTACACGCTCACGCTTACGCTCGTCCTCAAGACGGATAGGCTTGATGAGCTGGTCGATGACGAACTTCAACTGGCGCTTACCCGAACCGGACAAGCCATCCCAGTGACTCCAACCGTTGAGGCGTGCAGGAGCCTTTGAGCCGTTCTTCTTCTGCACATCAGTGAGCAGGGTCATCATAGCCGTACTCGCACCAACGAGGGTGATAAAGCGATAGCCGGGCAAGGTCACCTTCAGCAAGGTGTTGACCCAGCGAGGCAATGAGGGCAAGGCCATATCCTGCACCACACAAGAGGCCAAAGAAGGATAGATAGCATAAGGGTCGGCCCAAGCCCCACCCCCGCCTCCCCCGAACGCTTCGCTGGGGGAGGAGCCGTCACCGTCCTCGAGTTGGGCTGTGATGTTCTCGTCCACAAGTTTTTGCAACTGGATAGGCATCTTGAAGTGATCAGCGCCTATCGAACTACGGATGATGCTGTCCACCTCTTTCTCAGGCAGACCGTAGGTGAACTTGGGATAGAGCACAGCCTTCATCTTCTCTGGGCTGAACTCGCACACATGGCGCAACCAGTAGCACACACTTGAGATGGTGCTGTTGCGTGTACCTTGTGGTACGATGGGATAAGTGCCACACTTCTTCTTGAAGATCTCGGGAATCAAGGTGTCATAGTCGATACCCGTACCGTCCTCTTCAAGCGAAGCCGACTCGTCCACCACGATAGGCTCATCGTTCTCTACCTTGGTCCTCTCGATGTCCTGCTCCTGAATGGTTGCAGGCTTGTTGTCGAAAAGCTCTTCTGAAAGGAACAACAGGTCATCCTTACTGCCTGTAGTGGTATAGAACACCCTCGTAATGTCCTTTGCACCCTCATCGTACTGCACGCCAAGCAGGTCGCTTGCCCACTGAAGGTTCTCTTCCTGGGTCAAGTTCTCTCTGCGCTTGAACACGAGGTGATAACCCTTGCGGGCACTACGCTCCAACATCAAAAGGCCCAGCTCGTCCTTCTTCGCCAGCACCATCTCGGGCACCTTCGCAAGCCACTCATCCAGCGTCAATTCCTCCTCGCTGTTGTCAGGACTTTTCACTTTTAACATTTCACTTGGTTTCCCAAAGGGAAATCAATGTCCATGCCGACACTCGTTGAAGATGTCTTACAACCCTTCAAGGGAGCCCCCTTAGGAATGTCTCCCCCTACAGGGGGTTGGGGGGTCTGTTGGGTCTGTGGTATGCAACTGTAATTGAACTGAAGCAGCTTGCGCTTTGCCTCGACATCGCCCTCTCTGGCTTTGGCCACAAGGTCTGCCTGCTTCTCGCTGTTTCTCAACGCCAAGTATTCTTGGGGAGAATAGACGGGGCGAGTGAACTTCGCCCCATCCTGATAGTAAATTAAAATACAACTCATGCTGTGTTTTTTCTTAATGTGTTTAATTCTGCGTGAAGGCTATGCCACCTTACCTGTATTCTTGTTTCTCTGTGGACTCTTTGCACAGCTTAATGCATGCAGTGCATCAAGGGCTTTTGCAAAGTCCTTATCAAGGCGCTCCTCAAGCAAGTCACATCTTGCAAGATCAGAAGGTATATCGACGCGGAAAGTACCACGAAGCTTACCTTCCTTGTCAATACGAAGAGACAAGTGTTTACCCTTCCAGAAGACTGGGTTCTTTGTTGAGCCCTTTGTCTTGCTATCTTCTACGAATGTTGCAATGTTGTTGTCGTGATTCATGCTAAATGAGCCACGCATCACCTGTGTACCACAATCCATGATCTCGTTGCTCTGCTGATGGTAGGTCAGCTGAACATTTTCTTTCTTGATAGTTGTCATAAAAATCAATTTTTGAATGGAAGACTCTCTCCCAGCTCTCCCTCTATGGAGGGAGCCCGGCAAGCCGGTTTTCAGGGTGGGAGTGTTTATCAATCTTTCTGTTAGCTAATAATGTGTTATAATGTGGACTGGTAAATCGAGCGTAGCGAGCCCCTCTCCCTAGAGGGAGAGCGGGGAGAGATTCTTTTTCTGTATGCTCTCCACATAGATCTTGTTCTCGACGAACTTGTTGTAGTTGCTCTGAGTGGTGAAACGGAGGTCAGCGATCACCTTGTCACCCTCCTTGATACCCTGACGAGCCACCTCGTCCACCATCTTGGTGCCCAGCGTAGCAAGCCATCTTGCCACCTTCTCACCATCGGGTGCCTCAAGGATTATGCCCTGGTACTTCCATATGTCACCTGTGTGCTCGCTCTGACCAGACTTCACCTGGTTGAGCTTCTTAACTGTTGCTTCAAATCTCATGGCTTTACTTCTTTGAATAAATGGTTGGATAATACTTCTTAAGTAGTTTTCTCGTACGCGCTTTTTGCTTCTTGGAAGCAGTCTGCTCGTTGAAGCTGTTTCCGGGGCACTTGATGATCTGTGATATCACCTTTTCTACCACAAGGAAATAAGCTATCATCGGATCCTTCTCAAAATAATATGGAGGATCCACCTCATAGAGCCAAAGCATAGTGCCTACATACTCATGGCCATCGTCCGTCATCAAGAAACGATGACCCATGATGTTCGTAAAATCACCAAAAAGTTCGCCAAGATCGAGGTCAAACTCTCGCTGGCCTGCAAACTCCATTACTTCATACTCACGGTTGAAGAGCAACACTTTGTTGTTCTCCGCATTGACGAACAGGCCGTAGGGCATGTACTTGCGCATTGCATCTTGCGCTTTCCACATGGTTTCTATCTGCTCTTGTTCCTCAATTTCTTCAGGGGTCATTTTCCACATAGTTACTTTTTATTTTTGATTTTCTACAGAGGCGCACAACCAAAGGTTGAGCACCCATTTCCACACTCTCATTCTGATGTTGATATTCATAATCGAAATGAATTTTTGAAAAAAGGAGGAGGCGTTGCGCCACCCCCAGGGATAAAGGGTTATAAAACTCTAAATAAATTCTACTGCGAGGAGGGTCTGCTGGGCAGTTCCCATGCCTCAAATGTTCAATCTACCTGTGCATAATAATATGGATATATGTATATAATATGGTTGCGAAAAAAAAATGAAGGAATGTTGTAGTCCTTCAAGCTACAGGAATGTTGTGCAGAATGTCAAAGAACGAAGATTTTGACAACACCGGCTTTGAGCAAAGTGACAACGAGGCATCCTGCCTTCATCTTGAAGTCCACAAGCAAGACTTACGGTGTGATCATTTTCACATCGCAAAGGTATGAACTATCCGTGTAAGGGTAAAAAAAAGAAAGGTAGACAAAAATACCTATGGTATAAATGTCTACCTGATTTTGACCAATAATGGGGCAAAAATACTACTGCAAGAGGCTGTCTTTGTAGTTTTCGAGCTCCGATTCCAGAAACATCTTGTCGCGCTCCCTGTAGTAGAATCCACTCTGTATGTCTACATCAAACTCCCTCTTCAGCATGCCGTGACTCGGCATCTCTATCAGATACCTCACCATGAGTGCCGTTCTCAACATCTTCACTACGGTTATACCACTCTGCCCGTCGAGCAGATTGTGAAGTCTGCGCAGTATCTCGCTCTTCATGAGCTCGTTGGGAATGAGTCTGTAGAACTCCTTGTTCTCTTGTTCCTCTGCCATGACTTTCTTTATCATTTTCTCCGTCATGGCAGTGAATCTCTTGACATCCAGCGCACTGGGTCTGGGGCACGACCTCACGAGCGACGCCATCACCCCGATGATGGCCGTAGAGGCATACCTCTCATCCACCTTTATGGAGGGATATTTGGGATTGGCCGGCACGAGCCACTTGTTGCCCTGCCCGTCCACCTTCAGGAACTTCAGCAGATATTCGTCATCGAGCATGGCGAGCACCACATCCCCATCCTTGGCAGGCACCTGCGTGTTGATCACCACAAGGTCTCCTCTCTTGATGTCGGCCTCTATCATCGAGTCGCCCAAAATCTCGGCGATGAAGATATCCTCCGACCCCGACTTGAGCACCTCCGAAGCCTTGATCAATTCCCCACCGCTGTTACCCGTCTGCTCCGGCTTGCCACATGAGCAACTCTCGGAGAAATACCTCACATATTCATCCTTGGCCCGATACAACTTTACCTCCGGCCCGGTCATACTGTTGTTTCTCATAATCATCCTTGTGTAATATACATTAATATTGAAGACTGCACAAAGATAGATTAAAATATTGAATCATCCAACTATTTACACATATATTTTTTATTATATGTAAATAATATATAGGTATTCAATGTTGAAAACACTAAAATTGTAGCTTTATACATTGATTGAGATGTATGATACCGAAAAGGTATTAATAATCAATTCCATACCGAAAGCACCACTTTGAAGTATGCGTCAGGAATACATATTCTATGTTCGTTGCCAATAGTCATTGTATTTTTCCCTTTCGTAAAGATAGGACCACATACAATGTATATCTTTCCTTCTTGCTTAGCCCATCGTCTGCACGAAGATTCTAGTTTTTCCCAAGGGCCTCCATTTAGTGTTTTATTTTGTGGACACATATTGCTCATGTAAAAACATTGTGTCATGGCTTCTCTACTCCATTTCATGTCACCTGCTGGGCACATATGTCCTCTGTCGTAACCACTCCCGCGATAATCATAAGTAGTGACCTGGTTATTACGAGGAATTTTAGGATCAACTAAAAAGTCATTACTTCTCGGTTCTGTACCTTGTGTTTCTTCGGCTGTTAGTTCCCATGCTGGCATTGAGTATGTAAACAAGTTTTTCGGTTTTTATGTGCGTGTATAGCGCACGCACGAACACACTTGTACATAATTATTTTCGAAGATAATACATTTCGCGGAAACAAACAAAAGAAAGACGAAAAAACAATGTTCGACATTCGACATTCGACATTTGACATCACACCATGAGGTGGTAGAAAATGCTAATATAGCAATTTATAGATTTATAAATTTATAAATTTATTATTATTTATTATATAGTGCCCTTCTGGGGAGGAGGCTCTATTGTGGAATGTCGAATGTCGAATGTCGAAGATTGCGGGTAAGCGAGAGCAGAGCATCAAGCTTGGATGCTTGCCGAGCGAGAGTAATCTCGAGATGTAATCTCAACATTGCAATGGGGGCATCTTCTCTAATCACGCTACGAAAAAATCCTCCTCGTGGATACCCAACTCCTCGCACACGAACACTACTGCTTTTGGGGGTAGCAGTCTCTGGTTGGGCTTCACCCCCAGGGCACGAAGTTGCTCCCGATGCTCGTTGGTCCATCGGGCAAAAGTACGCAGGCTCATCCCCGCAGCCTGTGCAATCTCAAATTTCATCTTTGCTCTCATGTGTGTTTCCTATTGAATTCTGGTGGTTTGTTTATATGCTGCAACTTTTCGATTGAGGCGAATACCATGATGCTTGTATCTTTGGTTGAGCCGTAGAAAAGTCGCGTTGTATTTACAACGCAAAGGTACGAAAAATTTACAATATATGCAAATTTTATCTTCACGAAACTGCCATAATCTGCCACATTCTGCCATAAGTGGCGCAACTTGCCCGAGGCTGTCAACGCCCCTCCCAAATGTTGTAACTTTGCAGTATCATAAATGATACCGCGAGTCTCGGCTGCGCTCGGGATAAGAAGCGAGCTCCTTCTCCTCTCACTGGCACGAGACTTGCATTGAAAATCACATGCATATTGACCCGTTTTCGTCA
>JAZQQX010000025.1:0-26268 GCA_045629325.1 Bacteroidaceae bacterium
TCAGTGGAGGAGTTCCTTTCTCGTTTGCGGGTGCAAAGGTACAACCTTTTTCCCAACCGGCCAAACAATATCATGACTTTTTTAGCAAAAAAGTGAAGATTTCATGCTCACCGGCATGAAAAGGGGGAGTTCGGAGGGAACGCGAAGGAAGGATACATTATTATATATACGCGTGGGCGCGAAGAGATTAATGTGCAGTCATGAAAGACAAGGCAAACGAATCGTTCTCCATATTTTTAGGCAAAGTGACTGTCACGACACCATCCTTGACCGTA
Organism: Bacteroidaceae bacterium; assembly: GCA_045629325.1. Lineage (GTDB taxonomy): Bacteria > Bacteroidota > Bacteroidia > Bacteroidales > Bacteroidaceae > Physcousia. The sequence goes on from JAZQQX010000025.1 coordinate 276, forward strand.
TATGGAACCTTCTTTCCCGTTTTCAGCAATTTCATAGTCCCCTTGGGCACATTTCCCTTCCAAGAAATCGATGAAGGAAGATTCTCACCCTCAGGAAGAGCATAGATAGCGTACAAGGTACGACCATCCTTACTGGCAGTAAACCAAGTGTTGCCATCGTGATAAACGGGAGTTGTGCATGTGCCATAAATAGCCTGTCCGTTAGCACGCATCCAAGCACCTATCATCTGCATACGCTCCACAACCTCCGGTTGGATCATGCCCTGAGCCGTGGGACCAATACCCAAAGCAAAGCATCCGCCCTTAGCCACAATCTCAGCCAACATATTGATGACAAGGCGTGGCGACTTAAAAGGAGCATTAGGCACCCAACCCCAGTCATTACTAAGAGGAATACAACTCTCCCAAGGATAATTGAGTTGCTCATCAGGTATTCCACGCTCCGGTGTCTGATAATTCTCATTTTTTCCACGAATAGCACGATCCACGCAAATCAAACCAGGATGCCTCTTGCGAGCATCTTGCAACACACCATCCAAACCAACCTGATCTCCAGTTACCCAACCACCGTCAAGCCAGAGAATGTCAAGACTGCCATAATTGGTAGTCAATTCCGAAAGTTGATTCTGCGTATAATTGATATAGTTTTTCCACCACTCAGGATGCTGTGAAACCGTATAATTCACATTGCGATTGGCCGTTGCATAACCAGGATTCCAGTACCATTCGCAATGCCAGTCAGGTTTGGAGAAATAACAACCAATCATGAAATTCTTCTTACGGAACGCATCAAAAACACAATTGGCAACATCCTTACGGGAATCGTTGGCAAATGGACCTTTGGCAATAGAGAAGTCCGTATATTTAGAATCAAACATACAGAAGCCGTCATGATGCTTGGTAGTGAAAATCATATACTTCATACCAGCATCCAGCATCACATCAGCCCACTGATTAGGGTCAAAGTTCACTGGATTGAGACTATCTTTCAATCCCCAATACCACTTCTTGTACTCCTCATAAGGCGGATTGCCCGGACGAACAATCCAATCCTCCGAACAAATATTCCACGACTCCACGATGCCAGGCACAGAGTAGAGTCCCCAATGAAATAAGACACCGAATTTCAAGTCATGCCACGAGTCCAACTTGTTGAGCACAGCCTCATCCGTAGGCCAAACATAACCGTTTTTGGCAGACTGCTTGTGTACAAAACTATTATTCTGCGCAGAGGCAGAAAAGACTGCCAAGAGGAAAAAGGCAATATAGAAAGAAAATGTTCTTTTCACAACAATGGGTAATTAGAAAGGTTATTGATTGGACAAAAAAATGTCACAAATATAAAGTATAGTAAATATTTAGTATCGTTAAAACAAGGAAAGCAAGAAGTCTAAACCTGCGTTTCTCCCTCAATATAATTTTCCATAAACATATTCTGGCCATCATAGACCGCATAGGTAAACTGCGAGATCCAGTCACCCAAAATCATGATACGGCTCTGACGAGTCAACATCAAATCCAGTTCGATATGCCGATGACCAAACATGAAGAAATTGACCTGTGGGTGCTGTTTTAGGTACTCCTTGGCAAACAAGACAAGATATTCCTTACCCTCACCCATATAAGGAGGATCGCCACCCTCCTGACTATGCTTCAGGCGAGAATGCTTGGCCCAATTCTGCCCAAAAGCCATGGCCCAGCGAGGATGAAGTGAAGAGAAAAGCGTCTGGCACAACTTGTTGCGGAATATACCCCTCAAGAAGCGGAACTTCGGATCGGGATCGCCCAAGCCATCGCCATGCCCTACATAAAACAATTTGTCGCCAATCTCAACCGTTATCGGGTCGCGATGTATCCTCATGCCACATTCCTGTTCGAAGTAATCCTTGCACCAGATGTCATGATTTCCCGTAAAGAAATGCACCTCGACACCACAATCCGTCAGTTCGCTTATCTTACCCAGCAAACGCGTATATCCCTTGGGTACGACATGCTTGTACTCATACCAGAAGTCAAACATGTCACCCAGCAGATACACAGCCGAGGCTTTATCCTTTATCTCATCCAGAAATCTCACCAACCTGCGTTCCTGCTGTCTGGCATGAGGGATGGCAAGGCTTCCCAGATGTGCGTCACTCAAGAAATATACATTCTTCATAGGGCTATGAGGTTAAGTCCATCCCCACCCATCACAAAAGGAGGGAGTCCGGGCAAGCCGGAGAGGATAGGACATTTTGGAAATCTTTTTTGGGGGATTACATGAAGCCAAGTTCCAGTTTGGCCTCCTCGCTCATCATATCCTTGTCCCATTCCGGTTCAAAAACAAGATTCACATCCACACGCTTGAAATTTTCTATCGTTTCCAGTTTCTGGCGAACATCCTCCACGATGAAATCAGCGGCGGGGCAATTGGGCGCAGTGAGCGTCATGTCCACCTGCAACCAATCCTCCTCATCGTTGATCTCGATGCGGTAGATCAGACCCAGGTCGTAGATGTTCACGGGTATTTCAGGGTCAAAAACGGTGCGTAGCATGGCTATCACCTTTTCATTGAGTTCTATATTCATTCTAAACTTATTATCAAGTTGCGGGTATTCATTCTGAACTTATTATCAAGTTGCATGAACGCGTTCCCTTACAGTTTTCCTTCCGAGAAATAAGAATAATAATTATCCTTACCATCGGCAATGACCAGATGGTCAATCAGTTTAACACCTATTGCCCTACAACCTTCGGCAAGCCGGGCAGTAAGTTCATCATCAGCCTTGCTTGGCAACACACTGCCACTAGGATGGTTGTGAGCCAAGGCAACACTTGTGGCTTGATAGACAAGAGCGTGTCTCAACACCAGACGGATGTCAACGCTGGCACCCGTTATGCCACCCATACTCACCAGTTCGTTGCCTATCACCTCCTTCTTCACATTGAGCAGTATGAGGCGACACTCCTCGTGAGCGAGGTCCATGAATGAGGGACGAAAAGCTTCATACAGATCGGACGAGTCCCTCACCTGCATGCGTTGCTCCGCATCTTCCTTCATCCTGCGCTTACCCAGTTCGCAAGCGGCCAGAATGGTGATGGCCTTGGCAGGTCCCACACCTTTGTACCTACTGTCAGTCAACTCCTTGATCGACATTCGGCCCAGTGTGTTCAGACTACCGTTACAGTCCTTGAGAAGCCTTTGCATCAGGTCCACTGCACTTTCCTCCGGATTGCCACTACCTATCAGTATGGCAAGCAGTTCAGCCTTGGTGAGTGCCTCCGGACCGAGTTTCTCCAGTTTCTCTCTGGGGCGGTCTTCCTCAGCCCATTCCTTTATGCTACCTTTCTCCAACATCTCCGCTTACAAACTTACTTATAGAATGTCTTTTGGAAGGCTTGCAACTCTTCATTGCGACCCAAGACGCAACGCATCCACCAGGCACGGAGGAAACCCGTACCGTAGCCAATGAGTTGCACGAAGGAGGCGGGTATAGAGAGTACGCCGACCCACGCGCTACGGTTGCGGAGTGTGGAATCAACGGATATCAGCAGGCAGTAAAGCAAGAGGGGTAACACGGCCAAGGCACAAAGAAGCACACCAACTGATTGAGTCATATGAACATCTCCGCCCATACCCATATCATGCATGTAAGGAGGAAGAATGTACATAGACAGTCCCAAGAGGAAGAGCAGAAGCAAGAAGAACACGCCCAAGGTAAAGACTGCAGGTAGCAAGTGAACCAGTTTCAGACTGCCGGGGTGGCGCTTCATCAAGTTGATACGGGCAATACCACTGTTATGAACCTGGCGGAAGAATTTCACCATATCCGTGCGACGCTTATGCCACACCCACGCTTCCGGGAACAGACGGCATGACGCTCCGCTATTGTAGATACGGATACTAAAGTCGATATCCTCGCCAAAGCGCATCTTGCTGAAGCCACCCAGTTTCTTGTATAGTTCGGCACGAATACCCATGTTGAACGAGCGGGGATAGAACTTCTTGTCCAACTGCTTCTTACCACCACGAATGCCTCCCGTAGTAAAGAAGGAGGTCATGCTATAGTTGATGGCCTTCTGAACGGGCGTAAAACTATCGTGCGCACGGTCCGGTCCACCAAAGGCATCACAATGCCTGCTACTGGCATCATCGTCCACAGCCTGCAGGTAAGTGGGAGGAAGCACACAGTCGCTGTCCAGCACTATGAGCCACTCTCCCCTACTCCGTTCAGCACCGTAGTTGCGCGTTTGTCCAGGACCGGAATTGGGCTTCACAAAATACTGCACATCGAGCTTGTCGCGATATTGCTCCACCACATCCTGGCAAGGCACCTGCGAACCGTCCTCCACCACCACCACTTCAAAGTCGCGATAGGTCTGTGTCGTGAGGCTCTCCAGCAGTTCGTTCACCTCGTCGGGACGATTGTAAACGGGAATTATCAATGAATATTTCATTGCCTTTCATTTTTCTTTATGATACAAAGGTAGACATTCTTGCATAAATAACCAAAAAATCCCTACGAAAAAGGCAAATGGAATAAAAAAAGAGATGGTATACCATTAGGACCAAGCCTAACGGTATACCATCACCTGAATATCAAAAGAATTTACAGTACCTTGAAATCGAGGGTCTGGAGATCCTTGTCGAGAGAAGAGGTACCATAAAGAATCTGGTAGCGACCTGAACGAGTAGAGAGTTCGTCGATGCTTGCATCGTAGTACTGGAACGACTCTCCATCCAGTTCGATGACAGCGTTGCCAGTCTTGCCAGGTTCAAGGTTAACCTTTGCAAAACCGCGGAGGTCCTTGATAGGAGCATCAGCGTTGTCAAGAGACTTTACATAAACCTGAACAACCTCAGCACCTGCCACCTTACCGGTATTGGTAACGGGTACGGTGATCTTCACCTTACCATCCTTCTTCATAGAAGTCTTAGAGATCTTAGCCTTGCCACAAGCGAAGGTGGTGTAAGAAAGACCATAACCGAAAGCATAGAGAGGCTTGCCGGTGAAGTAACGATAGGTACGGTTGGTCATGCTATAGTCCTCGAAGTCGGGCAGGTCGTTGTTGGAAGCATAGAAAGTAACGGGGAGCTTACCAGAAGGATTGTAGTCACCAGTGAGGATGTCGGCCAAAGCCTGAGCACCACCCTGTCCGGGATACCATGCCTGAACGAGTGCATCCATCTGATCCTCAACACTTGCAAATGCCATGCAAGAGCCAGAGCAGTTGACTACAACAACAGGGCGACCTGTAGCGTGCATAGCACGGATGAGACGCTGTTGAACAGAAGGAAGTTCGATGGTCTGCTTGTCGCCACCCTCACCCTCCATACGGGGAGAGATACCACCAATTACGATGATTGCATCGGCACCCTTAACCTCTGCTACAACATCGTCGAAGCTAACGAGCTCATTCTTGCAGATCTCAGCATTCAACTGAGCGAACTGACCGAAGCTACGCTTGTACTCTACGACTACATCGTAGGTCTTGCCCTGCTCCACCTTGAAGTTCTTGTAGTTGGCACCGCCACGACGACCGAAACCGCCACCGAAGCCACCACGGGCACCGCCCTGCTGTTTGTTTTCCTCTACTACCTGACCGTTGACCTTCAGTACATAGCCATTATCAGAACTGATAGAGTAGTTCATGTCGCCGGTGAAGTCAGCAGTAAACTGACCAGTGAGGCGAACAGAGATAGAGTCGGAAGAAACGCCCTCTGCGAAACCCCAAGCACCGAAGGTGCTGAAGCGGATAGCGTCCATGTAGTCAACCTTGGCAGGTTCACCCTGGAGATTATTGTTGTTGAAGAACTCAACCTTCACACCCTTGCCACCATTCATCTTGCCGAGATAGTTCTTCTGGGTGAAGTCCTGATTGAGCTCACAAGCCTTCTTGTAGATCACATTGGCACCGGGATAGGCAGCCTTGATACCGTCGAGCAGAGAGTGAGTGTGCTCCTGAGTGGGCGAACCACCATACTCACCGTTCATCAGACCCGAATCATCGGCATTGGGACCTACTACAGCGATGGTCTTCAAGCCCTTAGAGAGAGGCAGAATACCGTTGTTCTTCAGCAATACCATTGACTCGCGTGCAGCCTGGATGGCAGTCTGGTTGTGCTTCTCGCAACTGATGGTCTCAGCACCGATCTTTGACCAGGGTACCATCTCGTCGGGATCGAACATACCCAACTTGAAGCGCTCTGCCAGAGTGATGCGGAGGTGCTTGTCGAGGTCGGCCTCACTGATAAGACCCTTCTCCAAAGCCTCTTCCAATACCATGCACACCTTACCACACTCGAGGTCGGTACCGTGGAGTACAGCATCTACAGCAGCAGCCAGAGGAGTCTCGTGGGTGCCATGCTGGTTCTTGTTGAAGAAATTGTTAATAGCGTCGCAGTCGGTCAGCACGATACCGTCGAAGCCCCACTTCTCGCGGAGGATGTTGATGAGCAGACGGTCGTTGGCACAGCAGGGAACGCCTTCATAACGGTTGTATGCACACATCACCTCGCGTACATTACCCTTCTTCACCAGTGCCTTGAAAGCGGGGAGGTAAGTTTCCCAAAGATCGCGCATAGAAACGCTGGCATCAAACTGATGACGCTTGGGCTCTGGGCCGCTGTGTACGGCATAGTGCTTGGCACATGCGTGAGTCTTGAAATACTTGTCGTCGTTGCCCTGCATACCCAGAACGGTCTGCACACCCAGCACAGCGTTCAGGTAGGGATCCTCACCACAGGTCTCCTGACCACGGCCCCAACGGGGATCACGGAAGATGTTGACATTGGGACACCAATAGGTCAACTCGGGATTGCCGGGATAGTAGGTCACACCCATAGGTACATTCCATACATCTGCAGAGCGGTTCCAATTGGCACGGGCCTCATCAGACACCTGAGAGAACACCTCGTAAACCTGCTGGGGATTGAATGCAGAAGCCATACCGATAGGCTGGGGATAAACGGTATATCCACCCTGACGGACACCGTGGCAAGCCTCATTCCACCAGTTGATTGAAGGAATCTTCAAGCGGTCGATCGACACAGCCTTGTTCATCATCAGTCCCACCTTCTCCTTTGGAGTCAGCAAGGAAATAAGGTTCTCCGTACGCGCCTCCACAGACAACTTGGGATTCTGGAAGGGGTACTCATACGCCTGGGCAGACGCACTGGCACTCACTGCACAAAGTGCAAGGGCCAACCATGTTCTTCTGAATGTTTTTTTCATGATGAGATGTGTTAATTAATTATGATTGTTTATTAGGTTTCAAACATTTTCTTCAGGCCATTACGGCCATGCCAGACATTTCCTCATAGAGAAGCGCCGGTCACTTGATATCCTTCGTGATGCGAATCTCCTTCATCGGCCTTACGGGATCGTTGGTGAAGAGACTTATCTTGAAGTCCTCCTCTGCCGGTCCGGTCAGTTCCAGTATGCGCTTCTTGCCCTGCTGTATGCCTTCGCCCCGCTGTAGGTTGGCCGTCACCCCTTCGGGCAACTGAAGCGCATGTATTGTCAAGTCCTCGGGACCGTCGTTGTAGAGTTCGATGCGTGCCCGATATACCTTTCCCTTCTTCTTGAGTCGGGGCGATGAGGGATAGGTGCGCAATGTGGGAGACGATTCCAAGGCCTCAATCTTGTCGAGCGCTATCATCGACACCACCACGGGGAGGAGCGAGGGTGTACCGTTGACCGTCAGCTGGAGCGTGTCCGTCACATTCTCGTAGTAGTCAGGTTGCATAGGCGTGCGGAAAGTCATCTCCAGTTCCACCTCGTCACCGGGTTGCAGTGTCTCCGGGTACTTGAGCGACAACTTGTCATCGTCGTGCTTGATACGAATGGTCAGGGGCTCCTCCGACGAGTTGGCCAGGTAGATGATCTTGGTCTTCTCCGTGCCGTGGTACACATATCCGAAAGGCACGATGTGGAGGTTGGTGTAGAGAAACGGGCTCAAGGTGTAGGGATATCGCTCGGGTATGGAGCGGTCTGCGGGTTCTACATCGGCCGTAAACTCGAGCATGGCAATGCACTTGTTATCGTAGTCGTATATCTGAATGTCGCGAAACACCTTTCCCACGGCTCCCGAGGGTGTGTACTTCACCTCCACCTCGCCCTTCTCACCGGGGTGTATCACCTCCTTCGGGAAGGTCACCCAAGTACACGAGCAACTGGGAACGGCATTGGTGATCTGCACATCCTTCTTCGAGGTGTTGGTGACCACAAAGGTGTGACTGACGATGCCATCCTTCTCCAGAATCTTGCCAAAATCCCACGAATAGGAATCAAATTCCAGTCCGTCGGCCATGCTCGGAAGCGACAGCAGACACAGCAGGATGATGGTGAGTATTCGGGTCATGTGGTATGAATGGTATCAAATTTTAGCAAAGTTACATATTTTATATATAAAAGACAAGGTTTTAATTTGAAAATGTGATACAAAGCATTATTTTGTGTCAAAGACGCTATCTATTGGTGGAAATCTTGCTTGGTTTCAAGAAAAAAGATTAACTTTGCGACTATCAACGGTTTATACCGCTCAAACATCTGGATTATCACAAAAAACACATAGGCCATGAAAAGACTCATTTTTCTATCTGCCATCGTACTGACTGCCTGTTCGCCAAAGACCACTTTGCAACAGCAACTCACATCGCATGACAAGCAAATCAACAAGATCATCGCACAGATGAGTTTGGAGGAGAAGGTGGAGATGCTCCACAGTAAGACCAACATGTCGTCGGAGGGCGTACCCCGCCTGGGCATACAGGACATCAAGTATGCCGACGGTCCCTTCGGTATCAGAGAGGAGGGCGTGCCCAACGGATTCCAGTCTGCTGGCTGGACCACCGACTCTGCCACCTACTTCCCCACAGGTTCGGCTCTGGCTGCCACATGGTCGACCGAAATGGCCTACAAGTATGGAACAGGCATGGGTAAGGAAGCCCGCCTGCGCGGCAAGGATGTCATCCTCGGTCCGGCCATCAACATCCAGCGTCTGCCCGTAGGTGGTCGCTCGTACGAGTATCTGTCGGAGGATCCCTTCCTCGCTGCTCAGTTGGCCACCCAGTATGTCAAGGGTACGCAGGACATGGGTACGGCTGCCTGTATCAAGCATTTCGCACTCAACAACCAGGAGACCAACCGTGGTAGCGTGAATGTGATCTGCGATGAGCGTACCATCCGTGAGATCTACCTCAAGCCCTTTGAGGCTGCTGTCAAGGAGGGTGGTGCCATGGTGGTGATGCCTGCCTACAACAAGGTCACTGGCTACTACTGTTCAGAGAACGAGCATCTGCTCAACGAGGTGTTGCGTGGCGAATGGGGCTTCCGTGGCTTTACGGTTTCCGACTGGGGTGGCACACACTCTACGATGGGTGCGGCGCTCCACGGCCTCAATGTGCAGATGACGGGTAGCAACTACCTGGGCCCTGCCCTCATCGACTCTGTCCGTGCTGGCAAGGTGCCCGAGAGCGTAGTGGATGCCAAGGTACGCGAACTGCTTCGTGTGCGCTATGCCGTAGAGGCCATCCCTGCCGAGAAGTGCAACCTGGCCACGGCATCACAGCCTGAGAGTCAGCGCATTGCCTACGAGGTAGCCACCAAGTCGATTGTACTGCTCAAGAATCAGTCAGGCATCCTTCCCCTGAAGTCGGCCAAGCGCATTGCTGTGGTGGGTCTGAACGCCAAGGCGCTCACACAGTCGGGCGGTATGGGTGCTGGTGTGAAGGCTCCCTATGAGGTCACTCCTCTGCAGGGCTTGCAGGGCCGTGCTCCCCAGGGTGTAGAGGTGACCTACGCACAGGGCTACAAGAACTTTGCCGGTATGTTTGGTCGCAGAGGAGGCAACGACAACACCATTGCCCGCGATGTGCATGAGAGCGCCGATCCCACCTTGCTTGCCGAGGCTGTGGAGATCGCCAGAAAGGCTGATGTGGTGATCTTCGTATGTGGCACGAACAAGAATATAGAGACGGAGGGTAGCGACCGTTCGGACATCAAGTTGCCCGTAGGTCAGGACGAGATTGTCAAGGCTTTGGCACAGGCCAATCCCAATATCGTGAGTGTGGTCATCTCTGGCGGTCCTTGCGATCTGCAGGAGGTGAACAAGTACTCCAAGGCTGTGGTTCAGGGTTGGTGGAACGGACTCGAGGGTGGCAATGCGCTTGCCGATGTCATCTATGGCAAGATTGCGCCTTCTGGCAAGTTGCCTTTCACCTTCCCCATCCAACTCGAGGATTCTCCTGCCTACGCCTTGGGCAACTTCCCACAGAAGGCGGAGGTAGAGGGCGACCTCTTCGGCAATCAGTATCGTCAGGACATCCAGGGACAGCGCCGTGCTACTCGCCGTACGCCCGATGCGCACTACACGGAGGGTCCTCTGGTAGGCTATCGTTGGTTCGACACCAAGCAGAAGCCTGTGCTCTATGCCTTCGGTCATGGTCTTTCGTATGTGGACTTTGGCTATGCCAACATCGCCACCAACAAGAAACGCTATGCAGAGAAGGATGTCATCACGGTGTCCTTCGAACTGACCAACCGTGGCAACATGGAGGCCGACGAGGTGGCTCAACTCTATGTGCGACGCCTCAACGCCTCCGTATCGTGGGCCGACAAGGAACTGAAGGCTTTCGAGCGCGTGACCCTCAAAGCGGGCGAGACTCGCAAGGTGACGCTCAAGGTTCCCGTTTCCGAACTGCGTTACTGGGACGAGCAGACCAACCGTTGGGCACTTGAGGATGGCAACATCGAACTGCTTCTGGGTAGTGCTTCCAACGACATCCGCCTCAAGGCTCAAGTGGAGATCTGATAGAGGTATGGCATATAAGATTGTTTATTGATACAACCTAATTAATATAAAATATTTATCATGAAGAAGATTCTTTCATTGCTGGCAATAGTAGCATTCTGCTTTGCATCAACCTATGCACAGGAACTTTCAAATTTCAACTTTGGAGGTCGTGGCAATCAAGTTAAGTCACCCGAGATCAAGGACGGCAAGGTCACCTTCCGCCTCAATGCACGCCAGGCCAATCAGGTCAGCCTGCAGGGCAACTGGATGGAAGGCCAGCGTGGTGGTATGCCCATGACCAAGGGCGACAACGGTGTGTGGGAGGTAACCATCGACACTCCTGCTCCCGAGATCTACACCTACAACTTTGTGGTGGATGGTGTATCAGTCAACGATCCACAAAACTTTATGGTTCAGCGCGACGGTACCCGCTACCTCAACATGCTGATGGTTCCCGGCGAGCGTACGCAGAACTATTTCGAGGCCAACCAGCGCGGTACGGTTTCTCACCCTTGGTATGACAGTAAGATACTGGGTATCAACCGCCGTCTCACCGTCTACACACCTTATGGATATGAGAAGAACAAGACCCAGAAGTATCCCGTGCTCTATCTGCTCCATGGTGCAGGCGGCGACGAGGAGGCATGGTCGTCCATGGGTCGTGCCGCACAGATCCTCGACAACCTCATCGAGAAGGGTCTGGCCAAACCAATGATCGTGGTTATGCCCAACGGTAATCCCAACCAGCAGGCTGCGCAGACACTCGGTTTGCCCAACAGCACCAAGAACATGCGCGAGCCTGGCATGCAGGATGCCTATGTGAAGAGTCTCTGCGAGGAGATCGTGCCTTTCATCGAGCGTGAGTTCCGCGCCATTGCCAAGCCCGAGTCTCGTGCCATTGCGGGTCTCTCCATGGGTGGTGGCCACACCATCACAGCCTCTCATCTCTACCCTGCCCTCTTCGACTATGTCTGTCCTCTCTCTGCAGCGGGCAACACCACCGTCGATCAGGTCAAGGCACTCAAGGCTGCTGGCATCAAGCTCTACTTCCTGGCTTGTGGCACCACCGACTTCCTCTACGACGGTTCGAAGAAACTCGACGCAGCTCTCACCGAGGGTGGTCTCGACCACATCTTCTATCAGTCAGACGGCGGTCATGTATGGTCCAACTGGCGTCTCTACCTCAACGAGTTTGCCCCCAAACTTTTTAAGTAATAAACGACGCGATTCAGCGACATCGCTATTCACATACACTTCAGGAGCATCCGGCATTTCGGGTGCTCCTGTTGTTTTAGTGAGAATACCCTGATGTATTTGTGAAATGCTGAATTGGTTTAGCGAGAATACTTATTGACTTATCGTCACAATGGTTTGTCTGACTGCTTTTCTGCCATTTTGTTAGAATTTATGACATTTTGGCTCGTTATCAGCGTTCTGCACCTTTCTTGCATGCCTACAAGCAGAGCAGAGAGGCTCAAAACAGACATGTTCCTCGCGCTACAACGCGAGTCTCACCATAACTTTAAAAACCGACGAAAATGATGAATTCAAGCAAAAACACAATGGCGCAGGGAGAGCAGAATGCCAACCTGCAGAAGTATGCCCGCAATCTGGTGGAAGATGCCAAAGCGGGAAAATTGGACCCTGTGATCGGGCGCGACGATGAGATACGACGCGTGTTGCAGATCTTGTCTCGACGCACCAAAAACAACCCTATATTAATCGGCGAACCTGGTACGGGTAAGACGGCCATCGTGGAGGGACTGGCACACCGTATCCTCCGTGGCGATGTACCGGAAAACCTGCACGGCAAGCAACTCTACTCGCTCGACATGGGCGCACTGATTGCCGGTGCCAAGTATCAGGGCGAATTTGAGGAGCGACTCAAGGGCGTGGTCAACGAGGTGGTGAAGAGCGACGGTCAGATCATCCTCTTCATCGATGAGATCCACACCCTCGTGGGTGCGGGCAAGACGAGCGGTGCCATGGATGCGGCCAACATCCTGAAGCCAGCCCTGGCGCGTGGCGAACTGCGTAGCATCGGTGCCACCACGCTCGATGAGTATCAGAAGTATTTCGAGCAGGACAAGGCCCTAGAGCGTCGCTTCCAGACGGTCATGGTGGACGAACCGGACACCCTGGCTTCCATCTCCATCCTTCGCGGACTGAAGGAGCGCTATGAGAACCATCACAAGGTGCGTATCCAGGACGATGCCATCATCGCTGCGGTGGAGCTCTCCAACCGTTACATCACGGAGCGCTTCCTGCCCGACAAGGCCATCGACCTCATGGACGAGGCAGCGGCCAAGCTGCGTATGGAGCGCGACTCGGTGCCCGAGGAACTGGATGAGATCAGTCGCCGACTGAAGCAGTTGGAGATTGAGCGCGAGGCCATCAAGCGTGAGGGCGACAGCGACAAACTGAACACGCTGAACGCTGACATCGAGACCCTTCAGCAGAAGGAGAAGGCACAGCGCGAGAAGTGGCAGGGCGAGAAGGCTTTGCTCGACCGCATACAGCAGAATAAGTTGGCTATCGAGCAACTGAAATATGAGGCCGAGAGGGCCGAGCGCGAGGGTAACTATGCCCGCGTGGCAGAGATTCGCTATGGCAAACTGCAGGACTTGGAGAAGGACATCGACAGCGTGCAACAGCAGCTGAAGTCGGCTCAGGGCACCGAGGCCATGGTGAAGGAGGAGGTCACTGCCGACGATATTGCCGATGTGGTAAGTCGCTGGACGGGCATTCCCGTTAGCCGTATGATGCAGAGCGAGCGTGAGAAGTTGCTCCACCTGGAGGACGAACTGCATCGCAGGGTCATCGGTCAGGAGGATGCCATCCAGGCTGTGAGCGATGCTGTGCGCCGTAGTCGTGCGGGTCTGCAGGATCCCAAGCGCCCCATAGGCAGTTTCATCTTCCTGGGCACCACGGGTGTGGGCAAGACGGAGTTGGCCAAGGCTCTGGCCGAGTATCTCTTCGATGACGAGACGATGATGACGCGCATCGACATGAGCGAATATCAGGAGAAGTTCAGCGTGACGCGCCTCATCGGTGCACCTCCGGGATATGTGGGCTATGATGAGGGTGGCCAGCTCACTGAGGCTGTGCGCCGTAAGCCCTATCAGGTGGTGCTCTTCGATGAGATTGAGAAGGCTCATCCCGATGTGTTCAACACCCTGCTTCAGGTGCTCGACGACGGTCGTCTGACCGACTCCAAGGGGCGTACGGTCAACTTCAAGAACACCATCATCATCCTCACCTCCAACCTTGGCAGTCAACTCTTTGCCAATGCTCCCTCGAGTGAGTTTGAGCAAACGAAGAGACAGGTGCTCGACCTCTTGCGCGCCACCATCCGTCCCGAGTTTCTCAACCGTATCGATGAGACCATCGTCTTCCATCCCCTCACGCAGGGCGAGATCAAGCAGGTGGTACGCTTGCAGATATCGGGCATCGAGAAGATGCTTCGCGACAATGGGGTCAACCTCCTCCTCGAGGAGAGTGCCATCGACCTCCTGGCGAGTGAGGGCTACGATCCCGACTTCGGTGCACGACCGGTGAAACGCGCCATCCAGCGTCTCTTGCTCAACGACCTCTCCAAGGTGCTCTTGAGCGGAACGCTCGACCGCAACCGCCCCATCGTGGTGGAGGCCAAGGAAGGCTCCTCACAGTTGGAGTTCAAGAATAAGTAGTTATGATTTAAGTTAAAAGTGAACTTTAGCACGCTCGCCAAAGTTCACTTTATTCTTTTGAGGCTTCTCCTCGAGCCAATTCTCAATTTTGAGGCTTTGCCTCGAGCTTGCTCCCACTCGGCCATGTGCAACGGAGAAAAGTGCATCACTCCCCTCTTCTTCCCACATTGACAAGCAGGAGCAACATGGTCAAAGCAAAGATCATCCATGCAAATGGATTGTGTGGCATGTAGCATACTGCCAGCACTCCTGCCACCACCAGTATGCCGAGCGTGAGACAGTAGGGCTTGCGCACGAAGTCGTGCTCTGCCACCTTCTCTGCCAGCAGGTTGATTATACTTCCGCCCAGTATGAGTAGCGTACCACACATGAAACTGAAGTACCTGAATGCTTCTTGCGTGGCTCCCGGCAGAAGGGCCAGTTTGTCGGCTATCATGGGACTGAAAGTAGCAAGCACATGTATCATGCCCATAAGCACCACGCCTACGGACATCACCTTTGTTGTCGTTTGTCTGATCATAGTTGGAGATGTGTTTCTTTGAACTTGAATGAATGTTTTTCCTTTTCTAATGATTTTCAAGTGCAAAGGTACATCTTCTCCCATGTATGTATTTGTAAAAAAAGGACTTTCCCAGGGCTTATATCAGATTCTCTATCTTGATTTTCTTCTTCATCAGTCCACTGAACTGCTGTCCGAAGGCTTCTGTGAGTTCTGTGCCCGCAACGATGAGTTCGGAAGGCGAATACCCGCATATACTGCGAAAGTCGCTCGTCATGTGGGCAAGGTCGTAATAGCCACAGTTCCACGCCACATCGGTCAGCGTGCCTCCCTTCGAGGCCACATCGGCCGGTGCACCGGCATGTGCCTGCTCGCGTATCATCATCAGGGCCTTGTGGAAACGGAGCAGACGGAGGTACGACTTGGGATTGAGACCCACATATTTACTAAACACGCGTGTGAACTGCTTCTGTCCCAGACAGGCTGTGGAGGCGAGGTCGGCGGGCGAGAACTCCTCCTGAAAGTGGGGTGGACGCACCTCTGTGCCGTCTGTGGGCACTATGTCGTCGAACACATCGCCAAGGCGCTCCATGTTGATGTCGTCCGCGGGGAACTGCGACAGTCGGTTCAGGAAGAAGTCATCGAGCAGGCTCACTCGCTCTTCCGTGCTTGTGGCCTCGTGTACACGCTGGCTCAACTGCACGAGTCCCTTATCGCCCAACTCCTCGGGAGAGGCGTAGATGCCACTCATCTCAACGGGGAAGAACACGCGCGAGCAGTAGGGCACAAACTCCACACCGAAGATGCCGAAATCGCCCTTGTCCGACACCACGCCCACCTTCTGCATGTTTTGGTGGAACAGCACCGTACGGTAGCACCTCTCGCCCTCATCCAGCCGTATGGCTTGGGTCAGGTAGAAGTGCAGGCTCGATGCTCCGTTGGAGAATATCTGTTGTGTGCCGGTTGCTGTGCACTGGGCATTCAGCATCCAGTAGTTGCGTATGAAGGGGCGCAACGACTCGTGGCATGGTATGGGTGTGAATTGCATACTCTGTTGATTGTCTGTGTGCCGTCTGTCTGGCCGACATCGGGCTATCTTATAAAAAAATACATACAAAGTTAGCAAAAATAATCGGAAATCCTTCTTCATTTATATAGAAATAATGTATCTTTGCGAAAGAATAGGCTTCCGGCCAGTAACCGTTCCTTGCGTTTTCCGCAAGGCCTTCATAATTTCACAACCCCATGAAAAAACTCTTCCTCACGCTCATGTGCCTCGTGGCATGCACCGTGGCACAGGCATCGGGTATCGATACCGACACGCTCATCAGTTCTTCCGTTACCAAGCAGAAGGAGATAGAGAATGGCGGAGATGGCATCTACCGCTCCATCGTGGTCACCGACAAGTCGCTTTCCGACTTCACCATCTATCGTCCCCGCGATGTCAAATGGGCATCTCAGCACGAAGGAAGACTGCCTCTGCTCATCTGGGCCAACGGTGCGTGTGGCGACGACAATAGCGGTTATCAGAATATGCTCAACCATCTTGCATCGCATGGCTATGTGGTGATAGCCTTGGGTAAGATGCGCCTCAACGACAACGACCCCACGGGTGGCGCCAACGGCCAGCAGCATGTGGCAGAGGCCATCAACTGGATGGTGAAGCAGGTGTCCAACACCAAGAGCGACTACTACCGCGCCGTGAATGTCAACAACATTGCCCTTTCGGGTCACTCGTGTGGCGGAGCAGAGGCCATAGCCAACTGTGCCAACACGCGTGTCAAGACCTTGCTTATCATGAATGCGGGCATGGGTGGCATGTCGATGGGTGGAGCGTCGCCACAGACGCTCAAGAGTCTGCACTGCCCCATCATCTACCTCACTGGCGGTCCCGACGATGTGGCTTATGCCAATGCGCAGGGCGACTTCAACAGCATCACGAAGGTGCCTGTGGTATGGGCCGACCTCTCCACGGCGGGCCACGGTGGCACCTACTGGCATCAGCGTGGCGGTGACTTCGCTCGCATCGCGCTGAAGTGGATGGACTGGCACCTGAAGGGCAAGACGCAGAATGCGCCTATCTTCCTCAAGCCCGACTATGAGGACTTCAAGGGATGGCTTTTCAAGAATAAGAATTTCAAGCAGACCGACTATGAGTCGGCCTACGATGCCGGCACCACCATCGGCGACACGGTCTTCGTGAGAGACGACATTGCCGGTTCGTTTGCCCTGGGTGCTGATGTGAGCCACACCACGCAGTTGGAGGCTGGAGGCCGTATCTACAACAATCGCAAGGGCAAGAAGGCCGACCTGCTGAATGTGCTCAAGGAGGAGGGCATGAATGCGGTACGCCTGCGCGTGTGGGTCAACCCCAGGGAGTCGTGGAGTACCAAGGCCGATGTGCAGAAGGTGTGTACCAGGGCCAAGAAACTGGGCATGGACATCATGATCGACTTCCACTATAGCGACTTCTGGGCCAATGGTGGCAATCAGTTCAAGCCTGCCAAGTGGGAGGGCCACACCGTGGATGCCTTGGTGGACGATGTGTACAATCATACCTTCGATGTGCTCAACACCTTGAAGAAGGCGGGCATCACCGTGAAGTGGGCCCAGATAGGCAACGATGTGGAGAATGGCATGCTGTGGGGCGACGGTCGCATCGGCAAGGAGAATTTCGCCCGTTTCCTCAGCAGTGCCTACAGCGCAGTCAAGGCGGTCAGCCCCGACACGAAGGCTGTGATTCATGTGGCCAGCGGGCAGGATCAGGAGGCGCTCACTTCCTTCTTCGACCGCCTGAAGGGGCAGTCTGTGGAGTGGGATGCCATCGGTCTGTCGGCTTTCCCCAAGTGGGCAGGACTGTCCACCGGCGAACTCATCTCCAAGACCACTGCCTCTGTCAAGGCTCTCAAGGAGCGCTATGGCAAGGAGGTGATGATCGTGGAGACGGGTCACTACAACAACCGTCCGCTGGAGTCCAACAACTTCCTCTGCGACTTCATCGACAGTCTGGTGGTTGCAGGTGCCACGGGGCTCTTCTACTGGGAGCCCGAGGTGGTGAAGGACTATGAGTTGGGTGCATGGAATCCCATCACCGATCAGGCTTCCATTGCGCTCGATGCCTTCAATGGCATACGCCATGCCGAGGTGCCCTACACCATGACGCTCCGCTGGCAGATGCCTGCCGACAGCATTTGCAATGACCTCCAGCATATCAGCATACCCGTTGAGGCCGACCATATACGCAACCGTGTGGCTTCCATCGACCTCATCGACGGCAAGGATGTAGTGGCCTCCACCACCCAGCCCA
This sequence comes from Bacteroidaceae bacterium, assembly GCA_045629325.1. Taxonomy (GTDB): domain Bacteria; phylum Bacteroidota; class Bacteroidia; order Bacteroidales; family Bacteroidaceae; genus Physcousia. The sequence goes on from JAZQQX010000025.1 coordinate 18,547, forward strand.
CCGACATCTTCAGTTGGAAGACCGAGGAGAAGGGTGTGCATGCGCTCTATGCCAAGGCCACCTCTACCGATGCCCTGACTGCCATCACCGACACCTGCTACATGGTGGTGGGTCCGCTGACCGTGCTCGACCCCTGCGAGGTGGAGGATGCTACGAAGGAACTGGCATGGAACTGCACCCTGCAGGCTCCGGGCGACTATATGATAGTGCTCAAATACAAGGCTGGCGAGACCCTCTCTGCCAAACTCAATGTGGACGACACACGCATCGCCACGCAGAGATTCACCGGCACCGCAGAGGGTAAGTTCGGCTATGCCACACGCGTCTATACTGCCGATGACTTTGAGTCTGCCAGTGCCGACGAACCCGCATCGGCTCACACCAAGGACATCCGTATCTCACTCACGCCCTCGTCCACCAAGCTCGGTCTGCCCGAGGTACTCTCCCTCATGGTCATCCCTATGAGCGGACAGCCCATGCCCCAGGGTGGAAGCATCATCGACCATCTGGCACAGATCAAGAACCACATGGAGCAGGGATGCCACATACGCAAGGTTGGTCAGCAACTCTTCATCGAGGCACCCGAGGACATACGCGAGGTGCGCCTCTACACCACGGCAGGCCAGCTCCTTCAGAGCGTTCCGGGTCAGCAGAGTAGCCTCACCCTCCCCTGCCCCAATGTCAAGGGCACCATCATCGTGAGCGTGCACACAGAGAGCGGAACATACAATTTGCACTACATCTGCCAATAATCCATTGGCAGATGTAGTGCATAATTCACAATTCACAATGCACAATTCATAATTGAGGCTTTGCCTCGACTGCATTTTGCACGACTGTAAAAGCTTTCACACTCGGGAATAATCAAGCTACCTTGTTATTCCCGAGTGTTATCGTAGATCACCCTTCAGCATACGGATCACCTCCATACACATGCGCGAATTGTGATAGGGACATTTCCAGAAGCCGGCATGGTCGTCACGCCGATTGACCTGCCCCTGGGCATCACAGCTCCAGTACCATTCACCCAGTTGGCGGTCGATGAGGTGGTCACGGATATACTGCCAGCAACGATAGGCATGGTGCAGGGATTGCTCATCGCCAAACAGATGATAGATGTTGAAGTAGCCCACCACGGCCTCTGCCTGCACCCACCAGTGGCGATCGGTGTCCTGCGTGCCTTCATCGAGATTGGCCTCATGTATCATGGCCCCATCAGCGCAGAGTCCCTTCTCCGATGCACGGGCTATAGTAGGCACTATATGGCGCAACTCCTCGAGCAGGGCATCATCGCCCAGCACGCTCACAGCCTCCCATATGAGCCAGGAGAACTCGATGTCGTGACCATAACTCTCACAATAGGCACCACGGCGATGCCAGTCCATATCGAAGAAAAGACCAAGGCGCATGGTGTCGCGGTTGAGTATGCGGTCCAGGAAGATGCGGACCAGCCCGTGCAGATTGTGCCGGAGTTCTTCGTCGGGCCACACGCGTAGCAGATTGGTATAGGCCTCGAGGATATGCAGATGCGTGTTTTGCGACTTGGGATAGTTCTCATCGAGTTCGGACAGACGCATGTCCTCCATCTCACCCCACGACCGTGAGCACGCCTCTATGTACCCTCCCCTCTGCCTGTCGTGGCTATACTGCTCTATGAGGCGATAAAGTCCGATGGCTACCGACAGCACCTCATCAGCCTCCACGGCCAATGCACCATCTGCCTCCACGGCCAATGCACCGTCAGCCTCATGCTGTAGGCGGGCCTCCCGGAGCGCCCTTACATATTCGGCCAAACCGTAGATCATGAAGGCCTGGGAGTAGAACTGCTTATGCGTGTCGGTGGGATTGCCTTGGCTATCCACCTCCCAGTAGGTTCCTCCATATTCCGGATCCACGAAATACTGCAAGATATAGTCCTTGACACGGCGGGCCACATCCAGGTATTCGGGTCGGCCTGACGCACGATAGGCAGAGGAGAAGGTCCAGAGGATACGGGCATTGAGTATCCCGCCCTTGGGCGCATCCTTCACCAACTGTCCCTCACCCGTCATCCTACCGTAGAAACCGCCATGCTCACGGTCCTGCATGTGGTTGAGCCAGAAGGACAGGATATTGTCGTGGAGCGTAACGGAGAGTTCGTTGCAGAGTTGTTGTATATCGTTCATAATCAGTCTTCTATGTTTATTGTCTTGGTTATCATGCCCGATGGGGCTACACCCTCTATCAGCAGATTGCCCTTGCCCTTCACCAATATCTGGAGGCAACCATTGAAGGAGGAGATGCCGAGTTGGTGCTCGCCTGCGCGGGGACGCTCCTTGCCCTGGAAGGCAGGATCGCCATTGCCCGCTCCCAGTATCTGCAGTCCGTCCGTTGCCTTGACGGTGAAGGCGTTACAGGCATCGGGCACGAAGCGCCCTTTCTTGTCGTGGAGCGTAAGATTGACTATAGCGACATCGGGATACTGACTCACGGAAGCCTTCAGTTGAGTGGCCTCGCCCGTAGTCTCCACGCGTTCTTCCATCACTTTCTTTCCACCCCTGTAGCCCACAGCCTTCACATAGCCCGGGGCGTATGTGGTCTCCCATGACAGATGACCATCAAGGGGCATCTTCTGGCGAGCCAGTTTCTTGCCATTGACGATGAGTTCCACCTCCTCACAGTTGCCATACACCCACACATCGACCGTGGCGCCCTCATGACCGTGCAGGTTCCAGTGTGGCAGTACATGAAGCACGGGCTCCTCCGTCCACCAGGCCTTGAGATAGAAGGCCTCATCCTTGGGGAAACCGCAATAATCGAGCAAGCCAAACTCCGACCCCGTGGCTGGGAAGCCCAATGGGTTGGGCTCACCGCGATAGTCGAAACCCGTCCAGTAGAACAGGCCTGCCAACCAGGGACGCTCGTGGTAGAAACGCCAGCCACGCTCTATGCAGTTGAGCGTGCTGTCCTTACCCTCCGGACTGCGATTGATGGCTTTCATGTGTCCGTTCTGCCTATCGTCGAAGTACACGCCACGCGTACCGCATCCGCTCGTCTCCTCTGTGCCTACAGCACAACGGTTGGGAAACTTACTGCGATTCTCGTCCACGGGATTCTGCATGATGTAGTTGTAGCCTGCCACATCGAGCGGAGCAATGATGGTGGGACCACTGCTTGTAGCACCCGTGACGGGGCGCGTGGGGTCGAGCCAATGGCAGTAGTCCTGCATGCTCTTGGCCAGGCGCTCACCAAACACATTCCACTCCATGCCCCACTCCTCATTTGCCACGCTCCAGAGTATGACACAGGGATGGTTGCGGTCGCGCTCTATCATGCTACCCAGCACATGCTTCTGGTATTCGTTGATGCCCGAGAGGCGGTTCTCATCGATGACGAGGATACCCAGACGGTCGCAGGCATCGAGTGTCTCGGCCGTGGCAGGATTGTGACTGGCACGGTAGGCATTGACTCCATACTTCTTCAGTTCCTTCAGGCGCCACTCCTGCAGTCCGTCGGGCATGGCCGAACCCACACCGGCATGGTCCTGATGGAGGTTCACACCCTTCAGTTTCACCACCTTGCCATTGAGCAGAAAACCGCGGTCCTTGTCGAAGGCGATGTGGCGTATGCCCGTGGTGGTGAGGTAGGTATCGGCCACCCTGCCCCCTACCAGCACCTCCGTCCTGACACGATAGAGATAGGGGTCGTCGGTGCTCCAGAGATGCGGATGCTCCACCTCCATCACCTCCGTCACTGTAGTGGCCACGCTGTTGCCCTCGGCATCCAGCAGGGTGTGGCGCAGAGTGTAGTCCTGTGCAGGTAAGAGGCGGTCCATCACCTCGGCCTTCACATGCAGGCGGGCATGGGAGAAGTCCGCATTGAGTTCTGCCCACACGGCGGTGCCCCAGGTCTTGATGTGGACGGGCGCCGTCTTGTTCATCCACACATGGCGATAGATGCCGGCTCCCTCATAGAACCAGCCCTCCTCGAGCGTGGCATCGGCACGCACGCACACCACATTCTTCTCGCCATAGTTGAGATACTCGGAGATGTCGTAGCATGCGGAGGTGTAGCCACTCTGCTCTCCTCCCAGATAGAATCCGTTGACCCAGATGCGCGAGTCGCGGAAGATGCCGTCAAACTGCAGTTCGATGTGCTTACCCTCATCCTCGGCTGGCACCACAAACTCCTTGCGATACCACCCCACACTCGTCGCTGGGAACTTATACCCCACGGTCTTGTAGCCATGACTGTGACTGGCATTGCCGGCAAAGGGGAGGTCCACAACCCAGTCGTGTGGCAGGTCAACGCATTGCCACTCGTGCTTCTGGCGGTGCTTCTGGTCCCATTCCTGGGCGTCAAACTTGAGGGCATAAGGACCCTCGTTGTGTATGCTGCTGGCCTTGGTGAGATAGTTGAAATACTCGGTGCCACAACCGAAATCCTTCTCAGCAGAAGAGGCATCACCATAGGTGAAGAGCCACTCCTTGTCCAGTGAGATGTGCTCACGCTGGGCCTGCCCAGCAAGGGCAGACAGTACGCATACGGCCAGCATGGCCACGCGGTGCAGGTGTTTCATCATGCTTTCAATGCTTCATTTTTCATTCTCAACGCCTTGACATTGGCCACCGATGTGGCAGTGGTGTAGCCGTCCTCGGGCGTATGGAGGCAGTAGTCCACCAACTGTGCTATGGTGGAGGTGGCCACATGGAGACGGGTGTCGGAAGAGGCGTAGTAGATGTACACCTGGTCCTGGGCCTGATGCATGGCACCGCCGTGTGTGCCTTCGCCTCCCTCTGCTATCCATCCGTTGCTGAACACCACATTCATCACATCGCCTATGTACTCCCCACCCTGTGGCACGAGGAAGTAGCCTCCCGGTTGGGCAATGACACGGGTGGGATCGTCGAGGGCCGTCATGTACATATACAGCACATAGCGCAGACCGCTGGCACATCCACGCACACCGTGTGCCAGGTGCAACCACCCCTGAGGGGTCTTGATGGGGTGTGGGCCTTCGCCGTTCTTCACCTCCATGATGGTGTGGTAACGGCGGGCATTGATGATGGTCTCCTCACGAACCTCGGCATGGCAGATGTCGTCGATGAGCGCCCAACCGATGCCACCACCCGAACCGGCATCGATGAAGCCATCCTGCGGACGGGTGTAGAGGGCATACTTGCCATCCACAAACTCTGGATGCAACACCACATTGCGTTGCTGGCAACCGGCCTTCAGGTCGGGCAGGCGCTCCCAGTTCTTCAGGTCCTTGGTGCGGGCAATGCCACAGGTGGCAGTAGCAGCACTCAGATCGTCGGGCTGACTGTCATCGTGACGCTCCACGCAGAAGAGACCGTATATCCAGCCATCCTCATGGCGTGTGAGACGCATGTCGTAGACATTCGTGCCAGGCACCTCGTCCTCGGGCATGGTGATAGGTTCGTCCCAGAAGCGGAAGTTGTCGATACCGTTGGGCGACTCTGCCACGGCAAAGAACGACTTGCGATCGGCTCCCTCCACGCGAGCCACCACTACATACTTGTCCTCCCACCTGATGGCTCCTGCGTTGAAGGTGGCATTCATCATGATGCGTTGCATAAAGTAGGGGTTGGTGTCGGGATCGAAGTCATAGCGCCACTCCAGAGGTGTATGCTCTGCCGTAAGCACGGGATACTGATAGCGTGTATAGATACCATTGCCACCCTTTTCGGCCATATTACTGCGTGAAAGCAGGGCCTCGTGGCAGTCACGCACTTCCTTTACTCGTTCTTCAAAATCTATCATGTCGGTTTTTGGTTTTTCAATTTTCAATTTTGAGGCTACGCCTCGAGCTTGCTCACGCTCGGCATAGTCCAAGCAAGCTTGACTCTGCCCTCGCTTATTCGCAACCTTCAATTCGCTTTATTTCTTTCGCAAACAGCAGTCGCTTGTCCTTGGCCCATGCCTTGAAGTCCTCGGCAGTCTTGGCCTTGGGCGAGGGACCGAAATGCTCGTGCTCGGCATTGCGCCAGGGCAGGAAGTAGCAGATGGGGTACTTCTCCACGATCGGACGGAGCACCTCGCTCCACCATGTGGGGTCGGGCTGGTTGGTGTAGCCACACTCTGTGATGGCCAGCAGTTTGCCACGCTCCCTGCAGATGGCCTGTAGCAGGTCGAGGTCGGTGGAGAGTGTCTGGGTGTATGCCTCGCGTGTACCGTATTGGTAGGCATCCACGCCTATGAGGTCCACGCGGTCGTCTCCGGGATAGCGCTTGAGCCATGCATCGCGCGTCCATGAACCCGTCATGCCGGGCGAGAACGACCACACGATATTGTTGGGCAGGGTCTGGCTCACGAAGTCCTGCGTCATGTCCCACAGTGCGTGGTACTCCGCATCGCTACACAGATTCTGTCCCCACCAGAACCAGTTGCCATTGTTCTCATGCCAGGGTCGGAAGATGAAGGGTATGGGCTGTCCCTTCTCATCCTGAAGGGAGGCCAGGAAGGCCGTGAGTCGCTGTAGCCATGTCTGAAACAGGGCGAAGGCCCTGCCACCGGGTAGCACACTGCCCACCGTGCACCGGGGGTCGGTGAGTTGGAGGGCGAGATCGTCGCGCCCCACCTCGTGGAGAGCCTGGACGGCCTGACTGTAAGCCTTCACATCGCCTTCTATCCATGCCGTGGTGCCCAGCAGGGGATTGCGGGGATGCCAGGATATGGTGACGATGCCTCCACGCTTATGGTGCTCCACTATCTCCTTTCGCATGAGCTGGAAGGGCACGCTGTCGAGGTTCTTCTCATCGCCCCGCTCGATGCCACCCAGTTCAAATCCCATGACGGCAGGATAGTCGCCCACCAGTTCGCGCGTATCGCTTCGCCCCTCCTCATAAGCCCATCCGAGACCGTAGAAGGGATCGTCCTGATGACCATACATCACACCCATCTTCACCAGTTTCTCCATGCGGAGTATCAGTTGCCGGGCAGGTGTGCCAGCAGCCCATACGGGGACTGCTGAAAGCATGCCACTCAGCATGAACAGGCCTACAAAGGCCCATGTCTTTATGTTTCTCATATTCTTGTTTTGGTTAAGTCTTTAGGAAGTTATTTTTTAATCATTACTTATTTCAGGTAATTATTCACAAAACCCCTGGCGTGGACGCAGATATTACTGTGTACTATCTGAAGTTGTGCAGTTCATCGCGTATGATAGCGCCATCCTGCCTCATCGTTTGTTTGTCACAAAGATACAGACTTAAATCATGTCACACAACATTTTGCATGAATTTCTTGTATATAATCCCCATTTTAACCACACTTCGGCAAAATCCCGCCACATCTTGTTTTTTTTCAATTTCCCAAATTTCAATTTTCAATTAAAGCAACGCCTCAAACTAAATTTTAATTCTTAATTCTTAACTTTCCCTAGGGGGAGGGTGTGTTGTCCATTGTCCAATGTCCAATGTCCAAAATAGCGAGAGCAGAGCATCAAGCTTGGTACCGCCCTGCTCGTTTCTACTAACGAAGCTTGAGGCTTCTACACATTGCTCTCGCTGTTGCGAGCCTTCACCGAAAAAGAGACCCCGCCAAGGCGGGGACGCGTGCTATGCACGCTTCTCTTTTTCTGCGTCTTTTATCGCTTGGAGGTCAACGCTCTGGTTGCCCTTGGTCTCGGCAGAGAGGATGGCACGCTGTGCGATGCGGGTAGCGACCTTCGAGAAGGTGCAGTCCTTCATGATGGTCTTGAACTCGGTGCCGGGAGTCCAG
>JAZQQX010000026.1:0-29026 GCA_045629325.1 Bacteroidaceae bacterium
TAGAGGGTGGAGAAGCCCTTAAGGCTGTTCAGACGGGTGGTCCTTCGGGTGGGTGTATTCCTGCCGAACTCTGTGATGCGGAGGTCGACTTCGATGCGCTCAATCAGATGGGTGCCATCATGGGTGCGGGTGGATTGGTAGTTGTGAGCGAGGCGAGCTGTATGTTCGATGTGGCTCGCTACTTCCTCAACTTCACCTGTGAGGAGTCGTGTGGCAAGTGCACCTTCTGTCGTGTGGGTATTCGCCGAATGCTCGACATCCTCGACAAGCTCTCCACCGGCAAGGCTAAGATGGAGGACATCGATCGCCTCGAAGAACTGGCCCTGAGCATCAAGCGTTCTGCCCTCTGTGGCTTGGGCAAGACGGCCCCCAATCCTGTGCTCTCCACCCTCCGTTACTTCCGTCACGAGTATGAGGAGCATGTCCAGGGTATCTGTCGCACGGGTTCGTGCAAGAACATGGTACGACTGGTTATCACAGACGATTGTGTGGGCTGTACCAAGTGTGCGCGCTCTTGCTCATGCGATGCCATTGCCTACACGCCCTATGAGAAACATGTCATCGACACGGACAAGTGCACCCAGTGTGGCCTCTGTATCGATGAGTGCGATTTCAACTGTATTAAACGAGTTCCCTTAAACGAAGCATAAATGAAGATAACAGTTAACGATAAGACCATCGAGGTGTCGGGCGAGCGCGTCCTCATTGAGGAGTTGCGTGCCTTGGGCTATGACATTCCTGCCCTCTGCTACAACAAGGAGGCCAAGCATCAGGCATCGTGTATGGTGTGTATGGTGAAGAATGTGGCCAATGGTCAGATGATGCCCAGTTGCTCTACCTTCCCGTTTGAGGGGATGCAGATCGACACGGAGAGCGAGGATGTGAAGTCACTTCGCCAGATGTCGCTAGAACTACTCCTTTCCGACCATCGGGCCGACTGTGAGGCTCCCTGTACAGTGGTTTGCCCATCGCATATCGATGTGGCTCAGGTCATCCTCTACTACGACCGTGGTCAGCTCAATGAGGCTCATGCGCTCTTGGCAGAAAAGGTCGATGTGGCCCAACTCCCCTGTGCCTCATGTAAGGCATCGTGTGAGAAGGCTTGCCGTAGGGGTACGCTCGACAAGTGTGTGTCCGTTCGCGACATCATCGCTGAGGTGGCCCAGCATCAGCCCACAGCCTCTGCCTCTCCCGTTTCCATGGCGTCTGTGTCGAAGGAGGTATTTTCTTCGAAGCTAGGACGCTACACGGATGCTGAGAAGGAATGGCTCAAAGAGGTCTATTCACAGCCCTCTCGTTGCCTCCATTGTGCATGCGAGGGTCGCGACAAGTGCAAGCTTCGTTCCTATGCCACCTCTGCTTCCATCAAGTCGTCACGCTATGGTGTGTCCTCTCATCAGTTGGTCAAGGAGCAGATCCATGTCATTGGCCGTCTCTACTATGAGCCTGCCAAGTGCGTGCGTTGTGGCCTCTGTGTTTACAATTCGGAGGACGGCTTCACCTTCAAGCATCGTGGTTTCGACATGCAGGTGGTCATTCCCGAGGAGAGCAAGTCGCATGTCGATGAGCAGTTGGCACAACTCTGTCCCACGGGTGCCCTCTTCCTCAAGTCCTGATCCATTTTGAGGCTTTGCCCTCGCTTTACCGCAATTTCCATTTTCAATTTTCATTTTTCCATTTTCAATTTTCCATTCGCAATTGCTTTCCCACAACAAACATATCCTGTCCCTCTGCTCTCTCTTGATCTTGGTTTGGGTCACGATCATGGTTTCGTGTGCCTCTGTGAGTGAGATGCAACAGGAGGTAGAGTCGCACGACTGGCCCATTTTCCGTGGGTCGCCCTCGCTTTCGGGCTACACGCTGGCTTCTCTGCCCGCCCAACCCAAGTTGCTTTGGAGCCATTCCTCCCACACGCGTACGGTGGCTTCGCCCATCGTCTACAACTCGATGGTCTATACGCTCTCGCGCAAGGGTGAGTTGCGTGCCTTCACGCTCAGTGGCGACTCGTGTGCGTTCTACGATTTCAAGACGCCCATCGAAGCCTCCTTTGTGGTGACCGACTCTGTGCTCTATGTAGGTCGTATCGATGGCTATGTCACAGCATTGAGTCTCAATCAGTTGCATCGCTCTCCCTCATCGGTCAGACCACTTTGGGAGTACGAGACCTTCGGACAGATATCCGGTTCGCCCAACCTTGTAGGCGACAATCTCTTGGTGGGAAGTTACGACAACAGTATGTACACCTTCAATGCGCGTACGGGTAAGAAGACGGGCCAGTTTGAGACGGGTTACTACATCAACGGTACGGCTTCCGTATGGCATCGGTATATGGTCTTTGGTGGGTGCGACTCATGGGTGCGTGTGGTGGACATCTCCACCGGCATCATGACCGACTCCCTTGAGTTCGACTCCTATGTGCCGGCTTCTCCCGCCATCCTCGATGGGGTGGCCTGTGCGTGCGACTACAACGGCAATGTCTATGAGATGGTGCTCACCGATGGCAAGATATCTTCTCATCGCAAACTTCTTTCCTCCTCGGCCGACAACGACAATCAGGAGGGTGGGGCAGTGTCTATGCCTACCCTCACCACTGATGCCGTCTATATCCTCTCGGGCGACCGTCATGTGAGTTGCATCGATCGTCAGTCGGGTGGCGTGCGTTGGCGTAAGATGCTCCGGGGCGACACGGGTGAGTGCTCACCTCTGGTGGCCAAGGACAAGGTGCTCGTCTGCACCAAGGATGGTCATGTGTCTATCTTCGATGCCTCCGATGGTGAGGAACTGTGGCACTATGAGACGGGCGAACCTATCGTGGCCTCTCCTGCCATCATTGGCGACCGTTTCTTCATATTAACTACTCGCGGTACACTATTATGCTTCAATTAAGTCACATATACAAGAGTTTTCAGGATGGCTCGAGGGTACAGCATGTGCTCTCCGACCTCTCCCTCTCTGTGCAGACGGGCGAGTTTGTGGCCATCACGGGCGAGTCGGGTAGTGGCAAGACCACCTTGCTCTCTATCCTCGGTACCTTGCTTTCTCCCGATGAGGGTCAATACTCCATCGATGGTCAGCAGGTATCTTCGCTCTCTCTCCCCAAGGTGCGCAATGAGTTGATTGGCATCGTCTTTCAGGACCATCGCCTCCTCCCGCAGTTCAATGCACTTCAGAATATCCTCTTGCCTCTCCTTGCCTTTCACGACACTTGTCCGCCTGAGGCTGAGGAGTATGCACTCTCACTCATGCGCTTCATGGGTATAGAGGAGTTGTGCGACAAACCGGTTCATGTGCTCTCGGGTGGCGAGAAGACGCGTGTGGCCATCTGTAGGGCACTCATCAACCGACCTGCTGTCCTCTTGGCCGATGAACCCACCGGTCAGCTCGATCAGGACAACTCCTCGGTGGTGGCCCAACTCTTCAAGCGTATCAATGAGGAGCTACACACCACCATCATCATGGTCACCCACTCGCCTTCCATGGCTCAGGTAGCCCACACCTGCTATCATCTCTCGCAAGGTAAGTTGGTTTAATGTATTAGTTCATAGTTAGATATGTTCCGTCTGTCGCCCATACCCTCCCTCCGTTTCTACCATCGCTTCTATGTGCTGGTAGTAGTGGCTGTGGTGCTCCTCTTTGCCGTTCTCACCGGCAGTCTGGTGCTGGGCGATTCTGTTCGTGGCACACTCACCGATAGGGTGCACGAGCGCTTGGGTACGGCCGAGACGGTGGTGGCCAGTGGCACGGGTTTCTTTGAGGAGGAGATGCTCCACCAACCTCTCTTTGCCGAGGCCCGTGGCTATCTCCTTGTGGATGGTTTTGTGTCGGTTCACGACAAGCTCATCCCTGTCTATGTGTGGGGTACCGACATCGACTCCATTGCTCCGGGTGAGGTGCTCGTCAATGTGCCTCTCGCCTCTCAGTTGGAGGGTGAGGAGGATTTCGTGCTCCATCTCCCTTCTCACAGTCTCATCCCCTCGGGCACACTTTTTGTCACCAAGAGTTATGCCACCCAGATGCGTCTGCATCTGTCGGGGGTGAAGGATGTGGAGCATGGGGGCAATCTTCTCCTTAAGAATGAGCAGACGCTTCCGCTCAATGTCTTTGTCAACCGTCAGCAGTTGGGCGAGATCATGGAGTTGGAGGGCAAGCTCAATATCATCCTCTCCGATGCCTTACTCTCTGAGGATGAGGTGGCTGAGGCTTGGACACCCCAACTTTCCGGCATCCATCTCACCGACTCCTCTCTCACCTCCGACCGCATCTTCATTCAGGACGATATCGTTCGCCAGATGCATCCCTATGCCACCTATCTCTCCTATCTCGTCAACGATATCATCCTCCACACCGATACCGTACCTTATTCGTTCGTCACTGCTGTCGATCGTTGGCACGACCAAGTGCTCATGGACCACGATATCATCCTTTCCGACTATGCTTCGGCTTGCCTTCACGCCTCTGTGGGCGATACGGTTCGCATGAGTTATTTCCTTTCCAAGGACCTCAAGAATCTGGAGACGAACGAACAGCTCTTCCGTGTGAAGGATATCGTTCCTCTTGCTGATTTTCAGCAGGATAGTCTGCTCATCACGGAGTTTCCCGGTTTGAGCAATGTAGAGCGTTGTACCGATTGGGATAGCGACCTGCCCATCAAGATGGATCATATCCACAAGGCCGATGAGGACTACTGGTACCGCTATCATCAGACACCCAAGGCTATTGTCGCCCTCGATGCTGTTCGTGCAGATTGGGTCAGCTCTTTCGGTTCGGCCACGGCTCTTCGTCTCTCTCCCTCTCCGGCTTCGTCTGCCTCTCAGGTACAGTCTGCTCATGAGGGTGGTGCGTTGGCTGTTCCCTTCTCTATGTCCGATGCATCCATTGTGGTCAAGAGTCCCAAGGCCGAAGGTCTCTATTCGGCAGGCCATGGCACAGATTTTGCCAGTCTCTTCCTTGCCTTGGGTTTCTTCATCATCGTCTCTGCCTTGTTGCTCATGTGCAATCCCCTGGTGGAGATGTATGCCGTTCGTCAGTCGGAGATACAGGTGTGGTTGCAGTTGGGTTTCCCCGAGCGTAAGGTTCGCCTCATGCTCTTCCGTGAGGCATTTGGCGTGATGCTTATGGCCTCTCCCTTGGGTGTGTTGGCAGGACTGGCTTATTCCGAACTCACCCTCTGGCTCCTGGGCAGTGTGTGGAGTGGGGCCACCCATACCGAAGGTTTCTCGCTCCATGTACAGTGGCTCACACTCCTCATCGGTTGGCTTGTGGGTCTCCTTCTTGTAGCATTCTGCCTGTGGTATATCCTTCGCAAGGCTTTCCTTACGACCGACCGTACGCATGTTCCTACTGAGCGTGACTATGTGCGTGCTCGTTGGTATTTCTTTGGGATAGGGGGCTTCACGCTCTTGCTGGTGGTGGCCAACTTCTTCTTGTGGCATAGCATGATTGTCTTCATCATTGGGGGCTTCCTCTGGATCATTGCCTTTGGCATGCTCCTTCGCTATGGCCTTCTCCGGAGTGTCTTGCGCTCTGGTCGTCTGCCTTGGTCGCGCTCCTCGGTGGGTGTCCATTCCATCTTCGCTTCCCAGCGTCAGCACACTATCGCTTATTGGACACTCTCCCTGGGTGTCTTCACGGTCTTTGCTGTGGGACTCAACCGGCCCGACTTCTCCGACAAGTCTATGTTTGGCAAGGCCACGGGTGGGTATCACACTTATATCGACTTCCGGGTGCCATTGCAGTACGACCTCAATCATCCCGATGTGCGTCACAAACTTTCTCTCCTCGACTTGCCCGACAGTACCGAGTTCCTGCATTTCCTCCGTCATGTGGAGGATGAGGCAAGTTGCTTCAATCTCAACAAGGTAGCCACACCCACCGTCTTGGCCGTTCCTCTCGAGGCTATGCGCCCCTTTGGCATCGTACCTGCTTCTTCTGATGCCTTTTCCCGTTCGCACACTTCTGCCTCTTCTCTTTCGCATGACACTTCTGCCTCTGCCTTAGGCGATGCTTCATGTCCTGAGGTCTATGTGGATTCGGAGGCACTCATCTGGAGTATGATGAAGAGTGTGGGCGACACCTTGTATTATACCGATCATGCGGGTGCTAGTGTGCCGGTGGTCATCCGTGGCACCTATCCCACGGGTATCTTCCATGGCAATGCCATCATGTCGCCTGCCCACTTCCGTTCGCTATGGCCTGAGGAGAGTGGGGTGGATGTGCTCTTGGTCAAGTCTCCTCATCCTGCCGAGGCCACCGAGATTCTCTCTGTGGCGTTGAGCGAGTATGGTCTGTACATACAGTCCACCGAGGAGCGCATTGAGATGTTCTTCGAGGTCACTCGCACCTATCTCATCATCTTCCTCACCCTGGGTGTCCTGGGTATGCTCCTGGGCATTTTCAGTCTCATCATCATCATCCGCAAGAATCTCACGGCTCAGTTGCCCTCTCTTCGTCAGTATGCGGTTATGGGTTTCAGTCAGCCCACGCTTTGTCGCATGCTGGTGCGCGAGCATGTGATCATCCCCATCTATGCCATCTTCATTGGTGCCATGGGTTCGGTCATCAGCATCAGTGCCAATTTTGCCGGTGCGGGTCCGCTCACGCTCTTCGTGGCTTCTGCCTGCCTCCTCTTCTTGCTTCTTTGCGTCACCCTTGGCGTACGCTATATCATCACGCGTTTTGTTCTTCACGAAATCAATCTAACAAATCAATCTATATGAAACATTTATCTATCTTACTTCTTGCTTCGCTCCTTTGTACCTCTGCTGTTGCTCAGCAGGTCACATTCCGAGGCGTCAACCATTGTGGCATCTACCCCAATGAGAAGAATCTCCTGAAGCAGTGGCCCGAAGGGGGTCCGGAGAAACTCTGGGTGGTCAATGATGCGGGCAAGGGCAATTCCAGCGCTCTGGTGAGCGATGGACTCATCTATACTGCTGGTCTCACCGAGGATGAGCAGAATGAGCAGATCACCTGCTATCGTCTCGATGGCACCAAGGTCTATCAGGTCACTTATGGTCGTGCTTGGACCAAGTCGTTCCAGGAGACTCGCTCTACTCCTATCATCGATGACGATCGTCTCTACATGGTGAGTGGTATGGGCGAACTGGTTTGTCTCAACCGTAAGGATGGCAAGATTCTCTGGAAGGTGGACTACTGGCAGAAGTATCAGATCAAACCCAACGACCAGGGTATCTGTGAGCATCCGCTCATCGATGGCAACCGTATCATTGTCACCACTTGTGGCAAGGAGGTGTGTATGGCTGCTTACAACAAACTCACGGGCGACCTCCTCTGGGAGACTCCCGGCTTTGGCGATCCTGCCACCTATCTGGCTTCGCGCATGATTGAGTGGAACGGCCATCGTCAGATCATTGCAGGCACGGAGATGCACATCTTCGGTGTGGATCCTGAAACGGGCCGTATGGTGTGGAACGATTCTCAGTGGACTCCGGCTCTTGAAACGAAGAAGTGGCTCAATGCCATGATCAATACTCCTGTCTTCAAGGATGGCTATCTGCTTGTCAGTCTGGGAGATGCCCATGGCTGTACAGCTTATAAGATGGCCGATGACCTCTCGGGTGTCACCCTGGCTTGGAAGAACAAGGAGATCGACATGTACATGGGTGGTATGATTGAGCTCGATGGTATCGTTTATGCCAGCACGGGCGACAAGCACAAGTGGGCTGCCATCGAACTCAAGACGGGCAATGTGCACTACCATGAGGCATGGGCTGGTGGCAAGGGCCGTGGTGCTCTCATCATGGCCGACAACATGTTCTACATGTTCGATGAACGAAGAGGCACCCTCGGTTTGGCTCGCATCAATCCCGACAAGCTCGACATCGTGAGCGAGTTCCGCTTCACCGATGGCTCTGGTGCATGCTTCTCTCATCCCACCATCTTTGATGGCGTCATGTACATCCGCAGAGGTCCCGCCCTCGTTGCCTACAACATCAAGGCCAAGTAATCCCCAGCCTCCGCCCTCTGGCCTCCGGCTTGCCTCTGCCTTTCGGCTTTCGGCTTCGCTCCTGCCTCTGGCTCTCGGCTTCGCTTCAGCCTCTTGGCCTTTGCCTCCCCGGGTTACGGTTTCTCGCGTGTTCACGCGAGGCTCTCCTCCCTCCTTCCTCCCACATTTTAACTTTTTAACTTTTAGCCTTTTAAACTTTCAATCCATTTTCCAGTCAAAACATCGGAAAGCATTATTTTTTTAATAAAGTACGCATATGAACAAGAAATTCTTTACACTGCTTTTGGGCAGTATGATGGCACTCAGTGCTTCGGCACAGGTTACTCCCTACGGATGGCGTGGTCCCGAGCATAGTGGTACCTATCCCGACAAGGGTCTTCTCAAAGAGTGGCCTGCTGAAGGTCCTAAGATGGTCTTCGAGACCGAGGATGCTGGCAAGGGTTATTCTTCTCCCCTCGTTGTAGGCGACAAGATCTTCCTCACCGGTATGGATGAGGATCAGAGCAATGAGGTGCTCAACTGCTACAATCTCAAGGGTGAGAAGCAGTACACCGTTGCCTATGGCAAGCCCTGGAAGCAGTCTTATCCTGAGACCCGCACCACTCCCGCTGTGGCCGATGGCAAGGCTTATGTCATCAGTGGTATGGGTGAGGTAGTATGTATCGACACCAAGGATGGCAAGATCATCTGGAAGGTGGATGCTGGTACCAAGTATGGCCGCAAGACCGGTATGTGGGGCACCTCTGAGTGTCCTCTCGTCTATGACGACAAGGTCATCTACACTCCCTGTGGTTCGCAGACCACCATGGTTGCGCTCAATAAGAACACGGGTGAGGAGATCTGGAAGACCCGCTCTCTCAACAACACCTCTGGCTATGTCTCTCCCATCATGATCGAGTACAAGGGCAAGCGTCAGATCGTTGGTTCTACCGCATGTACCGCCTTTGGTGTCAATCCCGACAATGGTGAGATCATGTGGACCTTCGATGATTGGACCGAGGGTCAGCAGGGTGGTGGCCGTGGTCGCGACAACATCGCTCCCAACAGTGCCCTCTACAAGGATGGCAAGATCTTCTTCTGCCATGGCTACAACATCAACGGTTTCCAGCTCAAGTTGGCTGACGACCTCAAGAGTGTAAGCCTCACATGGCGCACCTCTACCCTCGACACCCACCACGGTGGTTATGTGCTCGTCAACGGTAAGATCTTCGGTTCCAACTGGATCAACAACAACGATGGCAACTGGTGTTGCATCGACTGGGAGACCGGTGAGACCAACTACGAGGAGAAGTGGCAGGGTGGTGCCGGTAAGGGTAGCATCATTGCAGCCGATGGCAAGCTCTTCGCATACGATGAGCGCAGAGGCAATGTTGCCCTCGTCAACCCCACACCCGAGAAGTTCGACATCGTCAGCAAGTTCCGTGTGGCTAAGGGTAGCGGTCCTTACTGGGCTCACATGCACATCAACAATGGCATCCTCTACCTCCGCCATGGCGAGTACTTTGCTGCCTACCAGATCAAGTAATCCCCCTTCATCCCCAATAAAAAAGGCAAGCCCTCAAGCTTGCCTTTTTTTATGCTTCTATGTTCATCCTTTCCCCCTTAAACTTTAGTACATTTTGTCGTAAGCCCCACTGACCAAAGGGAGATAGGTTCTTTTCTTTTACTCTTACTTAGTTCTCTAGGATGCGATGTGTAGGATTGGGGCGTCCCGGTTGTAGGTAGCGCCATGCCAGCACCTCATGGTCATACCTTCCTCCAATGGCCTTAATGAGTATCTCTCTTACCTTCTCGTCCAGATGTTCGGGTGTGGTCTGCACGCGCGCGTTGAGTATGAGTCGCAGTTCGTTGGTGATGCCGGCCCTTCCTCTCAGTTGTAGGGTAGTGGCTTCCCCGGTGATATTTCCCACGGCATATTCCTTTCCGTTTTCTGCTATCACCTTGATATGGCCTACCGGCAGTTTCTCATTTGCCACAACCTCTGCCATACCATACATGATGTCCTTCAGCATCTGGTCGCCATTGATATCCTTGCCTTTCACCATCACAGTGCCGTTGAGCCATCCCAGTACGGCCTCTCCATGAGCATAGCGGTCATAGTCTATTTCGAGCAGTTTCTTTCCATCTCCATGGCGCTTCGACACATTGTCGTACCACTCCCTCACACCTTCTCCCGTCTTCGCGCTGAGTGTCATGATGTGTGTCTTGGGGAAACAGGTATGCGTATCTTTTACAAGTTTTTTCTTCTGCTCTTCTGTTAAAGTGTCAATTTTACTTATCACTATCATATTGCTCTCTTCCAGTTGCTTACGGTATATGTAAGCAGCATCTGTATGCAGTCCTCCGTCACCTCCATAGAGTATTGACTTCAGACGCATAGGGTCGGAGAGTACGGTCAGAGGTGAGATGGACACCTCCGTCTTGTGGTAGCGTTTCATTGGTCGGATGATGGTGGCTGTGAGGTCGGCACAGCTACCCACGGGTTCGGCCAGTATCACATCCGCATCGATGTTCGTCTGCAATTGGTGTATGGCATTGACAAATCCATCGAAGTTACAGCAGAAGCAACTTCCTGCCACCTCGGCTACATTGAGTCCCGACTGCTCCAGTAGCCTACTGTCCACCAGTTCGGGAGCTTGGTCGTTGGTCACTAGTCCCACTCGCAGTCCTTGTTCCATCAAGTCTTTGGCCACCTGCCATAGTAGTGTGGTCTTGCCAGCTCCGAGGAATCCGCCCACGATGATAAGTTTTGTTTGTTTCATGAGTCCTTTATGTATGATGTGTGTTAGTCATGTGATTCTTTGCAACAGCAGTTTTTCTTCTTGCCATGAAGCGGTTCTACTATATATTTGAAGCAAACAGCTGCTATCGATGCACCCACGATGGGCGCCAGTATGTACACCCAGCACCATCCACCCACAGCATCCGGTAGAGCCGCATCGCCCCATCCCATCACATAGGCTACCACACGGGGACCGAAGTCGCGTGCCGGATTGAGTCCAGCCTGTGTGAGAGGTGCCACGAAGAAGATGATGCTCGACACGGTGAGTCCGATGAAGAGAGGCTGAAGGTCCGATGAGGGTCTGCCCACATTGCAGTCCTCTGTCAAGGCGAAGATGAAGAGTGCCAGCAAGAAGGTGCCAAATCCTTCGGCAAACATAGCCAGGGGCAGTCCCACAGTGGCCATCGTGTCGCCAGGGTTGGGGTAGAACTCGCCAAACATACGGGCTGTGTCCACTGAGGCTGTGGTACCTCTCACTATATCGTGCAAGGCCTCATAGTGAGCTATGGATGGCTCAAACAGCACATACAGCACCACTCCTGCCAGTATCGCTCCAATGCATTGAGCCACAAGGTATCCTGGCAGTTTCTTCACATCCATCCTCCCTGCTACCACCATGGCTACCGAGATAGCAGGATTGAGATGAGCACAACAGATGTTGCGTGT
The DNA here is from genome assembly GCA_045629325.1 of Bacteroidaceae bacterium. Classification (GTDB taxonomy): domain Bacteria; phylum Bacteroidota; class Bacteroidia; order Bacteroidales; family Bacteroidaceae; genus Physcousia. The sequence continues at coordinate 11,415 of JAZQQX010000026.1, forward strand.
GAGATAGATAGCCAGTGTCACCCCTATGCCCCACACGATACCTATCTGGAAGATACTCCCATATTCGCCAAACAGCACAGCCACAGCCACACTGCAACATCCAAATAGCGTGAGGATGAATGTACCCATCATCTCGCCAACCATTCCTTTCACCATAATTTATCTTTTATGCTATGTTTAATAGCACAAAATTAGTTAGAAATGCTGGAAAATTATTGCGAATTTCGGTAAAGACGAAATTTGTAGGCCTGAAAACGAAAAAATCAGAAGCGGAAATTGATGTAAGCCCTCAACTGGTTGATCTGGCCATCGATGGAGGGACCCTCCGAACCGATGCACTTGTAGGTGGTCTTGCCCCACTTGCATTCTGCACCCAGACCGAAGACCTTGTAGGAGAGGTTCATACCGGCAAGCCACATGGTGGCATAGTTGAGATTGACATCCTTGTCGTGCATATTGATGTGGCCTGCGGCAGTAGGAGCAAAGCGGTAGTAGCCATGGATCTTGAACTTCTCCTTGATGAGGAATGAGAGCGAAGGACCGAGGCCCATGCTATACTCCAACTCATGGAGCGCATAGTTGCCACTGTTGATGTTTATGACCTCATAGTCGTAGGCTACATAGTTGATGTCCGTCCAAGTGAGGTCTACACCAATGCGGAAGACATTGCCAACAGGTTTGTGGAGAAAGAAGGTGCGACCCGAAACGAAGTTGGCACCATACTTGCCCTTGTAGTCCTTGCCGTCAAGTTGTAGGCTACCTTTGGTGTATGCAAAATTGGTGTACTGAGGGCGCCAAACGGAATTCTGCTTTCCTTGGATCACTTTCTCGAGCGTGCTACCCACAAGATTTGTAACTCCACCCAGAACAGACTGAGCATGAATTGCGCACAAAGGCATCAGCGCCATGAGGCCTGCAAAGATTAGTTTTTTCATGTTTTGTTGTTTTATAATTTATGTGTGTATATGAGGAGACCATCAACTACATCATGGCACCCAATATCTTCTGGAAGAACTGCATGTGCTCATCACGCCACTGGTAGATGGCCGACTCGAGCTGGTCGATGTTGGCCTCCTCGGGAGTGATGATGCGGTCGTCATCGAGCACCAGGAAGAGTTGGTAGTCATCATTGTTGTATGCCCGCTTGAAACCATGGTAACCCAGTTCGACCTGCCCCTCCATGGCCGATACGATCGCATCGAGGGTGAGTATAGCCTGTTCCAATCTGAAGGAAGTGTTCATGTGTGTGGTTGTTGAAATGTTGTTTTTGCAAAATTAAACAATTTATATAAATATGCAAAGTTTTTTGCGAACTAATACCTTTATCTCGAAAAAAAGATGTAACTTTGAAAGGAAGAAATTACTTGTAAAATGTAAATCATTCAGTATCTGATATATGAGAAAAATATTGCTTTTACTCGTGCTGTTGCTACAGATCAGTGTGGCCTGGGCCATACCCGCACACAGAGGTACATTCAAGCATACACAGCATGACGGAAGTGTGCTCACCCTACGCCTGATGGGAGACGAGCACATGCACTACTACATGAATGTGGCAGACCAAAGCAAGATGTACAAAGGAGAAGATGGAGACTACTACCAGCTCTCCGAGGAGTCGTATGCGAGTATGCAAGAGAAGGCCCGCGTGAGACGCCATAATGCCAATGCCAGACGCAAGGTGCGCATGAGAGGAGCCCAAAGAGTGGGAGAGGTCAACGGAAACATGAGGGGCAAGAAGAACGGACTGATCATCTTGGTCAACTACAAGGATGTGAAGTTCAAGGCTGGACACACCCAGGCCGTGTTTGACGACATGTTCAACAAGGAAGGCTATAATGAGATGGGCCATATAGGCAGTGTGCGCGACTATTTCCTCGATCAGTCGTATGGAGCACTCGACATCACTTTTGATGTGGTGGGACCCGTTCAGCTCGCACAAAACATGGCCTATTACGGAGGAAACAACAAGACTGGAGACGACAAGAATCCCGGAGGAATGGTGGCAGAGGCTTGTAAAGCCCTTGAGGGACAGCTGGATTTCTCCAAGTACGACTGGGACGGAGATGGAGAGGTGGATCAGGTGTTTGTGATCTATGCCGGATATGGAGAGAACTATGACGGGGTGGATGAGAATACGATATGGCCACACGAATGGACACTCGATGAAGCCTATTCCATGGGTGAGAGTTCATCGAAAGCCCTCAAGATAGGAGAGACGACCATCAACACCTATGCCTGCAGTTGTGAGCTCAACTACTATGATGACATACTTAGCGGTATAGGTACGGCCTGCCATGAGTTTAGCCATTGCCTCGGTTTTCCCGACACCTATGATGTGAACTATGATAGTGATGGCGCTCAAGAAGGACAAGGCATGTCGTTCTACGACACGATGTGCTCGGGTAGCTACAACGGTCCGAACTACAATGGAGAGGTGCCCTCCGGCTATACCGCCTACGAGCGATGGATGGCAGGATGGCTTACACCTACAGAACTGACAAGTTCGTGCTTCATCAGCAATATGTCGGATATAGGTGATGCTTCATGCGCGTACATTATATATAATAATAATAACAAGAACGAATACTTCCTCATAGAGAATAGGCAGAGTACCCGCTGGAACTCCTACTATATGGATGTGACAGCCGGACACGGACTGCTGGTTACCCATGTTGACTACAATGCAACAGCCTGGGAAACCAATCAGGTGAATATCACATATAGTCACCAGCGTATGACCTATGTGCCTGCAGATAAGAACTATAGCGAGACATATCTGTCGGACATCACGGGCGACTTCTTCGGAGGAGAAGGCATGGTGACAAGTTTCAATCCTTCAAATTACAGTTCGTGCGGAGGAAAATGGTTTACTAGGGATACCAATGGCACATACTACTCGTCACACTATCTTTCGGATATAAAGGAAGATGCCAACGGGCAGATATCTTTCACCTTTGATGAAGGAGGAGACACAGGCGATAGATACACGATCAGTTACAATGCCGGAACGGGCAGTTGTGCTACTGTATCGTGGACACAGACCTCATCTTCGATAGAAGCCACCACCCTTCCCACGGCAACGATAGGCGATGACAGCTGGACCTTTGCGGGATGGGCAGAGCAGAGCATTGCAGAGACAGGTACCCAACCCAAGATGTACAAAGCAGGAGAAGTATATAAACCCACGGCCGACATCACGCTCTATGCCGTATATCGCAAGGATGACGGAAGCACCACGGGTCAGTATGTACTCGACTATGCCAACGAGCCCAATCTGTCCAAATCGGGGTCGTGGGGACAGTATGGAACGGCCTACAACTACACGGCCACGGACGGAAGCGTATGGGTGGTGAAGGCCTTCAGGAATACAGGTATGCAAATCAACAAGGGTAAGAACGCCAGCATCAAGGTGCCCGAGTGCCCCGGGCCCATCAGCACCATAGTGATTACGGATGACAAGGCAAAGGTGCTCTCATTCTCTGATACTGACTATAAGGGCACCAACTATCCCACTGTGATAGCCTCCTCACTTGCATCAACAACAGCCACCATCAATCTCTCAGGCAAGAATGCCACAACAGGATACATCTACACCACCGATGGAGCAACCGTGATCAAGAAGATTGAGGTGAACTATGGAGCGGACAAATACCTCTGGAATACCAATCCCGCTATATGCGTGGGTGAGATAAGTATCAGTCAGTATGGCTACTCAACCTTCAGTCTCCCATGCAGTTACACCCTTCCTGCCAACCTCCGTGGAGCCTATGTGAAGGCACAGGAAGCATTCGAGGGAGGTGTGTCGCTACAGGTGAACTTCGTGTATGAAGGAGGTGATGTGGTACCTGCAGGTGAGGCCCTTCTCATCGAAGGCGAAGAGGGAGTATATCCCGTATATGCCTCTTCTACATCCGCTCCCGGTGCCTCGGCCACAGAGAACGATCTCTGTGCCGACTATATGGTACATGAGGGCAAGTACCTCACCACACTTTGGGGTACGAGCGACTTTGACGAAGATGTGTATTACTACAAACTGACCACCAAGAATGGTGCCAACTTCGGATGGTACTGGGGTGCAGACGAGGGAGCTCCCTTCCTCATGAGTCGTGCCGATCGTGCCTATCTGGCCATTGAGCGCGATAAGGCCGTTCGCATCAAGAGTTTTGCTGTTGACGGTTTGGTTCACGGTCAGGCATCCGATGCTGATGCAATCAGCGAGATACAGTCCTCCTCCTCTACCATGCTCTTCGACCTCTCTGGTCGCCAGATCAACCGATCGGAAGACATGAAGGGCGTCTATATCAAGAATGGTAGAAAGTTCGTCAAGTGAGTTGGCGAGATAACACCCTCAGGTGAGATGATAAGATAGCGCGTCAGGTAATCTGACGAGATAATAAGTTAAAGCAAGATGAAAAAGAAAACATATATCATTCCCTCCACGGACATACATTGTGCCCAGATGCATTCCTCACTTCTGCTCCCCGGAAGTGCGTTCAACGAAAAAGGTGATACGCCCGACTATGTGAAGAGCGAAAGATTTGAGGATATATGGGATGAGGAATAAAGGCAAGCATCCCTTTCCCATCATGAAGTTATGAGCAAAAATGGCATTTTTTTGTTCATTTACCGAATTGTTCGCCTTTTCTGCAAAAAAAATAGCATTTTACCGATTTTTCTACCGTAATTGCTTGTAGCATTTTTGCACTTGTTGTAAATTTGCAACTGGATGTAGCATCAAATATCGTTTCTTTTCCAAATTATTTTTCCAGATGCACATCCCCCTTTTATAGGCCCTATTTAACTTTTAACAAAACCCCCGACTCTGTTCTTTGATGAACGAGCCGGGGGTGGCTTTTTTATGTAGGCAGGTTTTATTTATGCCCAACCTTCCTTTTATTTAACCTTCCTTATCTTGGCAAGGTATGCCTTCTCAATCTACTTTCATGAAAACGAAATAGACTGCCAGTACAAGGCAGACGAGAGCCGCCAGATGGTTCCAGTGGAGAGACTGACCCTGGAAGAGCACATTGGCAATGATGCAGAAGATGATGAGGGACACGACTTCCTGTATCACCTTGAGTTGCATGAGGGTGAAGGGACCACCGTTGTCCACAAATCCGATGCGGTTGGCAGGAACCTGACAGCAGTACTCGAAGAAGGCAATGAGCCAACTGAAGGCAATGACGCCAATGAGAGGCCAATGGGTGCTGACGCCCGTCTCGCTCAGTTTGAGATGGCCATACCAAGCGAGTGTCATGAAGATGTTGCTCAGGATGAGCAGAAGGATAGTGTAAAGTGCAGACATATGTTTATTGTTTTTATCTTTCAAAAAGAATGTCAGGCAGATACGCGACAAATGCGGCAGATGTGACAATGGTGGGCGTGGGAATGTTTGTGAGGGAGTGGAGGAAGTGGAAAAGGTTAGGGCAGGGGATTCCAGTGGTCGAGAACAGCGTCGCGTGTGAGAACGGATGCCTCCTCTGCTGTGAGGATGGGGTTGTTGGGGTGAGTCTCTCCGTTGGCATCCGTGTAGAGCGACCTTCTACCTTCGAGTTCGACGAGCGTGCCATCGGGAAGATGTGTGCCATATTCGGCCAGTCGTGCGGGCCAACCCTTGTTGCCCATGTCCGCCCAACCGTTGTACCCCTTCTTGTCCTTGGTGATACAAGGTTTCTCCACGGTGGTGTAGAGCCAGGAGGCAGTAGGTGTGGCAGGTCCCCAGGGGCGCCCCATGTAGTAGGTCACATCAGGGCTCTCTATGCTAATGAGACAATGATCCATCACATAGCCATACCGGCGAGGAGTGGAGGGGGCACAGATATAACCTCCCGTGCCACATTGCTGGAAGGTGACTTGGTCGAAATAGACATCGCCCTTACCACAAATATAATCGGTACGCCCGCGTATGATGCCACCCTTGAAGTAGTAAACACCTTGCTGATTGTCACTCACATAGGTGTCCTGATAGCCCCAGAGGCACACATTGAGGCAGAGGGTGTGGGTGGAGCGGTCGTGCAAAACAATGTTGCGACCTGTACGGTCGAACATACCATTGCGAAGTGTGATGTCCTGCAAGATACAGTCGTGTGCCGTACGCTCCAGTATGAGCACATCGCCATTGCCAATGCCCTCGAGAGGCGAAGCCGCACCAAAACCATTGTCCCATGTGGCAGGAGGAGTGATGTTGGTGACCCTGGTCTCGTTTCTCTCCTCACCGATGATGCTCACTCGAGGCGATGTGAGGCGTACACGAGGGTCTGGATAGCTCTTCCCGTCCCCACCTATGGTCATACCCTTGGTGGGAATGTAGTGGTCGCCCTTTCTTACAAATATGCGAAAGCGCGAGAGGGTATCCTCCCGCGCATTTGCTGCTTCGATGGCCTCACGGAAATTGCCGTCACGAGGCACAACGAAGTCATATTTCTGGTCCTGCTTAGAGACAGAAGCCTGACGCTCTGCAGATGAATGGAGAGGCTCCGTCTGTGCGAGAGCCATGTTTGAAATAAGAAGTAAAGTGTTGAGTGTCAGTTGTGCTAATGTCTTCATTTTAGTGTCAGAGGTATTATTCCTTCGTCCACTCCATGGTCTCAAAGAAGGGACCGATGTAGCCACGAAGTTTCAGTTTCTTGTCGCCATCAAACCACATCTTAACCTTGTAGTCCTTACCGCTGGTGGGGTCGTAGATGCGTCCACCTTCCCACACCTTGTCCTTGGCGTTGTATTTCACTTTCTCAACGAGCACGATCTCGTTGGCGGGCACATTGCGCTTCGACTTATCGGGATTCTTCTCATCGGTGAGGGTCGAACCGTCCTTCTTCTTGAGATTGTCCACCCATGTCACCTGTGCACGATAACCGTCCTGATGCTTGAACACCTTGATCTTGCTATTCACACCATTGCGCAAAGCTTTGTAGTTGCCTACAATCTTGTCTGACGCATCCTGAGCATTCACTGTAACTGCCAGCATAAGAAAGCTGAGCATCATAAAGAGAAATTTCTTCATTTTCCTAAAAATTAATTTGTTAAGTGATGCAAAGTTACGATTTTTATTTTATATTGCGCCCATATCGCTCCTAAAATTTGCACATTTTTTCGAAAATTGTGCGATTTCTTGGAACTGTTTGATAATTAGATGCATTTCAAGCTATTTGATGCTTAGATGCACTTCCATGATGGCTTTGTATTGCTGTCCGTCGGTGTGGGTATATACCACAGCCTGCCTGATGACATAGGTTTTGCCCTTGGTGAGACGCCCAGGATACTGACCGACATAGCATCCATATTTCTCGGGATACATCTCTGCAAAGATGGCCGCCGTATTGTCATAGCCACACACATTGCCACTGGTGGTGAACCAATGACCATAGCATCCGTCATTTGAGGTGGAGGTGGTGGTGGAGAAGTTCATGGTCTTGCCATTGGAGTTGACGCCTGCAAAGCGAATGTCGCCCTTGTTGGAGGTGTTGTCGTTGCGCTTGATGGTTTGCAGTTGAGCTGTGCTCAGACCAAGTGCCTCTGAGATGGCATCTGTATCGTATTGCACACGGACACTGGAGTAACTGCCCGAACTATAGACCAAGGAAGCGTTGATGACCACAGTGGTGTCGTGACGGGCATAATCCTCGGGAAACTCGTCATAGTGGCGTGTCACACCCAGGGGAGCGGTACCCTCAAAGCGAACGGCATAGGGCCACTGTTCGTCATTGCTCGTGTTGTCATCCCAGGCATGTCGCCAGTAACTCTTAGGTGCACCCATCACCACCATCCACAGGTTGGTACAACCCTCTGGCACTGTGATACTTGCCACACCGTCGTTGGCTTCGCTCATCATATCCGAATATACGCGTTCGCCCTTTGAGGTGTAGGCCACCAAACCATATCTCCAGCCCGCCTTGGTAGCATTGAGGTTGCGATAACCCGTAGCACCCACTATGCCTCTGAAGGTAGCTTTCACCTCTGTACCGGGAGCAGGAATCTTCAGTGGGTTGATGTTGTAACCATAGTTCTGCGGACAGAAATCGGGGTCAACCACCCACCATCCGTCTTTCTTGCCATCGAGCTTTTGTGAGACCACCTGATCGGATGGTTCGATGAGGCGTTGCAGATGCGATCCGATACGCGCCTTGGCTCTGTCGCGCACACCATCGATATCCCATGTGGCCATACGCGAGAAGCAGTCGTACATCTCATCAGCAAACTGACTCACATTCAGTTTGTTGATACGCATATATGCCTCCATGGGGTCCTCGGGCTTGTTGCTCTCACGCCACACACGGCCCACGATGTCGTCACCATGCTTCATACACCAGTAGTCGTGGTAGAAACAGTTGGCATAGCGAGCCGATTCGTGAAGAATGTTCAGGTGATGCAGAGTCATGTACTGCTCAAAGTATTCGCCATCGGTGAACTGTCGTTCGGGATATACCTTATATGCTTGCCAGTTGGCACAGTCCTCCCACCAGCAGTTGCCACCAGAGGCGTTGGTGCCAAAACCATAGTTCAGACCGTGACTCATGCCCAGGTCGGCCGATACGAGATACTGGAACACATGACCTATCTCGTGTGCGGGTGTGTGACCTCCACGGGCTGTCGCAGCCTGAGGGTTGCAATGGAAGAGACCCACCTTCACATTGCGCTGAGTCTTCGTTGTACCGTTGTAGTACCACTCCACACCATCCTGTCCCGAACCGTCAGCTCTCCAATCAGCCTGATTGACGATGTACATCTCGATCTTCACATTGTCGGTGATTGACTTGCCCGGAACGAGGAAGCCCAGACGATTGACATAGGTGTCCCAAATCTTCTCGGCATTGTTGAGCAAAGTCTTGATATTCACGCCCGACACCGTATTGCCCGACTTCGTAAGGCCCTTCTCCCAGAAGCAGATGAAGTGGTCCGACTCCATAGAGCGCTGGAGGCACCATTGCGATGTCTCCTTGGTATAGTCGCAAGAAGCATATCCGTTGGGCTTCACCAGGTGTCGTCCGGGGGTGGCAAGCACATACGCTCCATCCTTGAGATAACCCTTTGCCGTACTTGTGGCATTTCCTGTGTTGGGGTTGGTCTTCCAGCGCTTGAGCATAGTCTTGGTGAACTCCAGCGAGTCGTATCCCGTCATGGGGTACACATCGGGTGTGCAGAAGCGGTCGTTGGGAACAAACCAGAGGGTGTCGTCCTTCTGTGTCTCTTGTGCTAAAGCTTGGCCCATCAGGCAAGTCAGCAAGAAGAATAAGATATACTTTCTCATCGTTTCTGCACTTTGAAGGACTGTTCGCCCACCTTAATAATATATGTATTCTTGGGAAGCGATGAGAGGTCGATGCTCAGGCAGTCGTTTACCTTCTCCACGCGCGCCTTCACCTCCATGCCACTGAGATTGTACACCTTCACCTCTCCGCTGGCTTGGTTCACCATGAAACAGTTGCCCTTGAGCGAAGCAGAGGGGATGTGTGTCTCCGTGATGTTGTTGGGGTCATCGGTGTCGGAGATGACAAACTTCACGATGTCGCTTATGGTATAGCTGTCATCGTTGATGGTGGTCTGTCCGTTGTGGAAGGTCATGATGGGATTTTTCTCACCACCAAGGAGGTAGTACACTTGGGTGCCGTCTTTCAGGGTAAACAGCAGGCTCTTTGCCGACACACAGGCGCAAGCGAGTAAGAGGCAGGAGAGTAATGAAAGTTTTTTTCTCATGGGGTAAAATAAGGTAGTAAAGTTTTTTCTGTAATTCGGTTAGATAGGGAAATAAAGTTTTTCCGACATCAGGTTAAATAGGAATCTGCTCTTAAAGTATTGCTCCACCCAAAATGAGTGGAGCAACTGATTATGAGATAATTATATTTGCAAAGTAATCACATTGGAATGTCATGACATCCCCCCCTCCTTAGTCTTGCTTACGGATGGGGTCGAAGGTCAGACCGCAACCCAGCTTCTTGAATATCTTCTGGTCCACATCGCTCAGCATCACAGTGGCATGCACCTGACATCCATCGAGCTGGGGCAGGGCATCGAGTGCCTTGCGGCAGTTCTCATCGTGCTCCGAGAGTACGGCAAGGGCCACGAGCACCTCATCAGTATGCAGTCGGGGATTCTGTCCGTGGAGCATAGAGGTCTTCATACGCTGGATGGGTTCGATCATGCTCTGTGGGATGAGTTTGGCATCGTGGGGTATGCCAGCCAAGTGCTTGGTGGCATTGAGTATGAGAGCGGCAGAGGGGCCCAGGAGAGCCGAGGTGCCAGCTGTGATGATGGTGCCGTCCTCCAGTTCGATAGCAGCAGCAGGTGTCTCGTCAGCTCCACCACGCTCGCGTGCAGCCACGGTGGTGTAGCGATAGTCGGTAGTGAGACGCATCTGGCGCATCAGCAGTTTCAGTTTGCTTATCTCTGCCTGATTGTTCTTGCCGTCTGCCAAGGCAATCTGTGCGGCATAGTATCGGCGGATGATCTCCTGCTTTGAGGCCTCACAGCACACGGCATCGTCACTGATGCAGAAACCTGCCATATTCACACCCATGTCTGTGGGCGACTTGTAAGGACTCTCGCCATAGATACCCTCGAAGATAGCGTTGAGCACAGGGAAGATCTCAATGTCGCGATTGTAGTTGACCGTTGTCTTGCCATATGCCTCCAGGTGGAAGGGGTCGATCATGTTCACATCGTTGAGGTCGGCAGTTGCAGCCTCATAGGCCACATTGACGGGATGCTTCAGGGCGATGCTCCAGATGGGGAAGGTCTCAAACTTGGCGTATCCTGCCTTCACCCCACGCTTGTTCTCGTTGTAGAGCTGTGAGAGACAAACGGCCATCTTACCGCTACCAGGACCGGGAGCTGTGACCACCACCAAGGGGCGTGTAGTCACCACATAGTCGTTCTTGCCAAAACCCTCGTCAGAGTCGATGAGGTCAACATTGGTGGGGTAGCCCTCGATGAGATAGTGATAATATACGGCTACTCCCAGACTCTCCAGACGGGTGCGAAACTCCTGTGCACTTCGCTGGCCGTTGTAGTGAGTGATGACAACGCTGCTAAAATAAAGTCCACGCGACATGAACTCATCTCTCAGGCGAAGCACATCCTTGTCGTAGGTGATACCCAGGTCGCCACGAACCTTGTTGCGGTCTATGTCCTCTGCGCTGATCACCATCACCACCTCTGCCTCGTCCTTGAGTTGCATGAGCATGCGAAGCTTCGAGTCGGGCTGGAAGCCTGGAAGCACACGGCTTGCATGGTAATCGTCGATAAGCTTACCTCCAAATTCGAGGTAGAGTTTGTCGCCAAACTGTGAGATGCGCTCCTTGATGTGCTCACTCTGAATCTTTAGATATTTGTCATTATCAAATCCCTGTAACATAGTGCTGTAGTATTATTTTTACCTTAATATTGTTCTTGTCGTGCGGTTCGGATGGTTGCGTGCGTTTGCATCGTACACATGAATGTCTTGACAAGACACTCACCCAAATGTCCAAACCAAGCACAAAATTACATAAAAATCGCAGAAGTACAAACAAATTGCTTCATTCTTCTTTTCTTTTTTTTACTTTGTAAAACAAAAATGCATTTCAAATTTGCTATTTTTGATTTATTGCGCTATATTTGCATTCCCATTCCATTTGAAATACGGCTTATATGCCATATATTTACCTTTTTTGATCACACCATGAAACATCATATACTGTCCTTGGCCTTTTTCGTTGGTCTGTTGTGCTCTGCTTTGCAGATCTGTGCCGATCAGCCTTTTCGCGATCACCGTTACGATTCGTGGAAAGTGCTCTCTATGCCCCAGGGTGCCATCGTCTTTGCCGGTAACAGCATCACCGATATGCATCTCTGGTCGGAAGCCTTTGGCAACGATCCCCGTGTGGTGAACCGTGGCAATTCGGGTGGCTATAGTGCCGAACTGCTCGACAATGTGGAGAGTTGGCTTCGCTTCAAGCCTGCCAAGGTCTTCATAAAGATTGGTACCAACGACCTGGGCACCGATATGAACGAGCAGAGCATTGCCCGCGACATCAGGCGTACGGTGAGCCTGATTCGCCGTGAGAGTCCTGCCACGGAGATCTATCTGCAGAGCATCATTCCTGCCTTCGACCAGAAGTACAAGACGCTCCAGACCATTATGGCTACCAATGTGCTTATCAAGCAGATAGCCGATGAGACAGACCACACCACCTACATCGACCTCTACAGCAAGATGGGCGGTGTGCGCAATGGGTTGCCTTTCTCGCTCGACAAACTCCATCTTACAGCCTATGGGTATAAGGTGTGGCTCGAGACCATCCAACCTTATGTGGGACTCACTCCCGTCTATCCGGCCAATACAGAGACTGTACAGCAGACAGCGGGTCTGGGGGGAAGTCACGGTATGCGTGCCACCTATTTCAGTATGCTCCCCGTCACCTCCCGCGATGTGCTCTTCTTTGGTGATGAGATGGTGAAGAACGGTGAGTGGAACGAGTTGCTCTCCAATCCCAATGTGAAGAATCGCGGTTCGTGGTGGGGATATGGTGGCAATATCGCCACGGTGAGCCAGTATGTGGATGCTACTTTTGCCAACAAGAAGAAGGGCGTGATGCGTCAGCGTCCTGCCAAGATACTGCTCTATACGGGCACGGAGGACCTGAATGGCAACACCGACCTCGCTACCGTGAAGAGTCAGTACAAGGCGCTGGTCGATAAGTTGAGGAAGCAGGCTGGTGGCTCTCCTCTGGCCTTGGTGAGCCTGATGCCCACCCAGCGTGCCAACTCCCGCATCGTGGAATTCAACCTTTGGTTGAAGGAACTGGCCGAACAACAGAAAAATGTCTCCTACATTGATATATACACCCTCCTTGCCACTCCTGAAGGTACGGCCAGTACCGACTATTTCAAAGGCAACTATCTCTATGGACTGGGATACATCAAGGTGGCCCGTGAGTTGGCAAAGTTCATCGGTGACTGTTCGGTCATCTCCGACGAGGAGGCAAAGAGGTTGATAGCCGAGTTTGACGAACTCACCTCGCGCGACAAGAAGATGATCCTGACTGAGGAGATTGCTTCCGAACCCCAGTTTGAAGTTTTCCCCACACGCACCAACGAGGATATCCCTTACCGCATTCCTGCTATTGCAACGGCCCACGATGGTACGCTTGTTGCTGTTGCCGACTATCGTTTCACGCGTGCTGATATCGGTGGTGGTCGTCTGGACCTTCACATTCGTCGCAGTCACGACAATGGTAAGACATGGGACGAGATACTCAGACCTGCTGTGATGACCGGTGATGGCAATACGGCTGTGGGGCATCAGGAGGCTGGCTTTGGCGATCCTTGTCTGGTGGGCGACAGGGAGAGTGCGCGTATGCTTCTCACATCGTGCTCGGGCACTCCGGGTTTCTTTGGTGGCAACCGTACCCATCATCAGGGTTGGGCACACTGGTGGAGCGATGACAATGGTGCTACATGGAGCCAACCCATTTATCAGGATGAGGCGTTCATCTATAGTAAGTTCGACAAGAGTCAGTATGGTCCCATCCGCGGATGGTTTGTGGGCAGTGGTAAGATCTGCCAGAGCCGTCGTACGAAGGTTGGGCAGTATTATCGTCTGTACTGTGTGGGTAGCAGTTGTCGCCAGGGTAGCAACGAGACGGCCAACTGGGCCTTGTATAGTGACGACTTCGGCCGTACATGGGAGTTCCTGGGCGGATGCGATGTAAGTCCTGTACCTGGTGGTGACGAACCCAAGGCTGAGGAACTGCCAGATGGCAACATCCTTCTATCGAGCCGTACTTCGGGTGGTCGCAACTTCAACATCTTCACCTTCACCAATAGCGATCGTGCAGAGGGCAGTTGGGGCAAGGTGGCCTTCAGCGGTCAGTCCAACGGTGGTGTGGTGGCACAGGCTAATGCCTGCAACGGTGAGATTATGCTTGTGCCGGTCATCCGCAACAGAGACGGACGGGAGATGTTCCTCTTGTTGCAGAGTGTGCCCTTCGGAGGTGGCCGTACCAATGTGGGTATATATTATAAGGAGTTGGCCAATGTCTCCGATTTCCGTTCGCCCGAGGCTGTTGCGAAGAATTGGACAGGACGCCACCAGAGTAGCACGAAGGGTAGTGCCTATAGCACCATGTGCTGGCAGAAGGACAATACCGTGGCCTTCCTCTACGAGGAGGATACTCACGGCACGAATGGAGGTGGCTACACCATCGTTTACAAGAACTACACGATAGAGCAGATCACGGATGGTGCTTATTCCTACAAGGCGGGTATCAACGAGGATGCCTTCTCTTCGTCACGAACCAAATAGTGTGAAACCATAAAATACATATCAGAACTTGAATATCATCCAAATAACATCCCTACAGACACCCGGAGTGGAGGTTTTCGGTACACTTACCGAAGCACAGCTGCGCAACCGTCTCGAACCTGAGAAGGGCATCTTCATAGCAGAGAGTCCCAAGGTGATTCGTGTGGCTCTGGATGCGGGCTACGAACCTCTTGCCTTGCTCTGCGAGGAGAAGCATATCAAAGGCGATGCGTCAGATATCATTGCCCGTTGTGGCGACATTCCCGTCTACACGGGCGATCGTGACATCCTGGCCCAGCTCACCGGTTACACCCTCACTCGGGGAGTCCTCTGTGCCATGCATCGTCCCATGCCTCGTCCTGTTGCCGATGTGGTAAGTGATGCCAAGCGTATCGTAGTCATCGACGGGGTAGTGGACAGCACCAACATTGGTGCCATCTTCCGTTCGGCTGCTGCCTTGGGCATCGATGCCGTACTGCTCACCACCGACAGTTGCGATGCGCTCAACCGTCGTGCCGTGCGTGTCTCCATGGGTAGCGTGTTCCTTGTGCCCTGGACCTGGATTGAGGGCGACCTCTCCCAACTCCACGACCTCGGTTTCCGCACAGCTGCTATGGCCTTGAGCGACGATAGTGTATCGCTCGACGATCCTTGTCTCAAGCAGGAGCCTCGTCTGGCACTCATCATGGGCACCGAGGGCGATGGTCTTCCCGAGCACACCATTCAGCAGGCCGACTATGTGGTGCGCATCCCCATGAAGCACGGGGTCGACTCCCTCAATGTTGCTGCCGCCTCTGCCGTTGCTTTCTGGGAGCTCGTTGAGCGTTCATAAATCAATAACCGTTCCTTGCAATTTTATTGCAAGTCAAACCTAAAAAATAATACACACAACTACTATGCCAGCACAGATTAAGATCATCCATTTGGAGATGAATGGCGAGCATTTCTATTTCGGTTCGCCCAAGGCCATGTTCGACATCATGGGCCGTGAGAAGATGGGTATGAGTTACAATTCGTTTCACAGCAATATCCACCTGAAGGTAGGCATACCTTATTATAATAAACGCAACGGCTACACCATCCGTGTGGGCTATCTGGGTCAGGCCAAGACCAATCGCAACAGTCGTAAGAATGTGGTTGCCGAACTCGCTTCTGCTCCCACCTCTCCCGTTCAGGCTCCCGAGAATGTTGCTCCACAGCCTGTGGTAGAGACCAGCGTACAGCCTGAGAATCAGACTGCAAAGCGTGGCAAGAAGAAGGAGAAGTCGGTTCCCGAACAGCTCACCTTGTTCTGATCTCTGTCTCATCTATTTTGCTTGTCTGCCGTTTATTTCGTAAGTAAAGAGTCGTTTTTGCTTACGGATTGAACTTTTATGGACATAAATGATGAAATATTGTTATAATTCCCTTGCCATTTGAGATAATTATATTAATTTTGTATGGGTTAACTAACAAACCAATATTAAATTATTATGAAACAAGAAGTTCCTTACAAGATTTATCTCTCGGAAGACGAGATCCCAACCCAATGGTATAATGTCAGAGCAGACATGAAGAACAAGCCTGCTCCACTGATCAATCCTGGTACACTTCAGCCCCTTACCCAGGACGATCTCAATCCTATCTTCTGCGAAGAGCTCAACAAGCAGGAGCTTGACAATGAGACTCGCTGGTTTGACATTCCCGAGGAGGTGCTCAACTTCTACAAGATGTATCGCCCTTCACCCTTGGTGCGTGCCTACTTCCTGGAGAAGGCGCTCGGCACTCCTGCCAAGATCTATTATAAGTTTGAGGGTAACAACACCTCTGGTAGCCATAAGCTCAACTCTGCCATTGCTCAGGCCTATTATGCCAAGAAGCAGGGCTTGAAGGGTGTCACCACCGAGACCGGTGCCGGCCAGTGGGGTACTGCCCTCTCTATGGCTTGCCAGTACTTTGGTATCGACTGCAATGTCTTCATGGTGAAGTGCTCTTACGAGCAGAAGCCTTTCCGTCGCGAGGTCATCCGCACCTATGGTGCCAAGATCACTCCTTCGCCCAGCGACACCACCGAGGTAGGTCGCAAGATCCTTGCTGAGCACCCCGGCACCACCGGTTCGCTCGGTTGTGCCATCTCTGAGGCTGTGGAGAAGGCTGTCACCAATCCCGGCTATCGCTATGTGCTCGGTTCGGTGCTCAATCAGGTGCTGCTCCACCAGACCATCATCGGTCTTGAAGCACAGAAGGCTATGGAGAAGTACGACATCAAGCCCGATATCCTCATCGGCTGTACCGGTGGTGGTAGCAACCTGGGCGGTTTTGCCACTCCCTTCATGGGTGAGATGCTTCGTGGTGAGGCACAGTACAAGATCATCGGTGCAGAGCCCGCCTCTTGCCCCTCATTCACCCGTGGTAAGTATGCCTATGACTTCTGCGACACTGGTATGATCTGCCCCTTGGCCAAGATGTACACCGTAGGTAGCCAGTTCATCCCTTCTGCCAACCACGCTGGTGGTCTCCGTTTCCACGGTATGTCTCCCATCCTCTCTCAGCTCTACCACGAGGGACTCTTCGAGGCTCGTGCCTATGAGCAGACCCAGGTATTCGAGGCAGCAGAGATCTTCGCCCGTGCTGAGGGTATCCTTCCCGCTCCCGAGTCGAGCCACGCCATCCGTTGCGCCATCGACGAGGCACTCAAGTGCAAGGAGACCGGTGAGAGCAAGACCATTGCCTTCAACCTCTCTGGTACCGGTTACTTCGACCTCGTGGCATATGGCCAGTACAATGATGGTACTATGACCGACCAGATACCTACTGACGAGGAGATCGCTGCCGCTCTGGCTAAGCTCCCCAATGTCAATCTCTGATTCCTGATTTCTGATCTCTGATCTCTAATCTCAGATCTCTAATCTCTGATCCGCCTCTTCAGGTGTTCCTTTTATAGCAATACCTTACAATAAAAATTAAGCCCTTGGAGTTTTCCAAGGGCTGAAATTTTGGCAATGATATACAAATAGGCACAAATACTGACAACTATAGGAGGGCATCAACCGATGCCCTCTTTTTTTAACCACAATCTTCACCCCTCGAAAAGAACGCCCCGAAAAAGAAAGCCCGCAGGGGATGGTGTGTTGTCGAATGT
This sequence comes from Bacteroidaceae bacterium, assembly GCA_045629325.1. Classification (GTDB taxonomy): domain Bacteria; phylum Bacteroidota; class Bacteroidia; order Bacteroidales; family Bacteroidaceae; genus Physcousia. The sequence continues at coordinate 28,817 of JAZQQX010000026.1, forward strand.
CCAATGTCGAATGTCGAAGATTGCGGGTAAGCGAGAGCAGAGCATCAAGCTTGCTTGGATGCTATGACGAGCGAAAGCAATCTCGATGTGTAAACTCAACATTGCGGGTAAGCGAGAGCAGAGCATCAAGCTTGCTTGTATGCTATGCCAAGCGAGAGCGTTTTGCAGTCGTGCAAAATGCAGTCGAGGCGAAGGCCTCAACATTGGAGT
>JAZQQX010000027.1:0-113906 GCA_045629325.1 Bacteroidaceae bacterium
GATTATGCAAATTTTCAACGTTAAAAACACGTCGTCAAACAGTTAAATATCAGCGCATTAAATGAACACATTCTGAACGAAAACAGCTGGCAAAAATAGGACATGAAATTTCAACAAACTTGACAGCCTAGGTCAGACCCCATTTTACAAGACCCCATTTTATCCGTTGCTCTATCATGCATCAGATGATTTTTAATTATTTTATTGACAAAAAATCATTTTTCCCAAACATGGGAAGCAGATTTTCCCACCCGTGGCCGTAACTTTGCGATGTAAAACGAAAAGATAACATTAAATAGGTTTTGAGATGGTTTGATGGGGCATCGATCGCAGACCTTGAATCGTGGCAGGACACGCATTCTCAAAACTTAGGGGACGATCCCGGAAAAGAAAGAAGGGCTGATGGTCGCATCGGTAGCGAGCAAGCTGAAAGGCGTGATATTGCAGGGTTCAACTCCCTTGCCAGCCCTTCTTCTCTTTTTTAACTTATGATGGAAGCGCGATAGAATTAGAGAATGGCGTAAGTCTCAGCCGAAAAGCACGCATTGGTAGGCGTAATATCACAGACCCCATTGGCTCCCGTGCTTTAGGTGGCAGTTGGATATTCATCTGTCCAGTCAATTTTTATGATGTACATAGGATTACATTGGTATTGCAAAACGTAAATAAAGTCCACAAGTGAATGCTTGAAATGGATGTTACCAAAGTAAGATTTGCTTGTGGCTTTATTTATGTGTTACATTCGTTGGATGTTGATGAATAGAATATTGGGATAGAAAAGAACCTTTAATATTTACACTTTATGAAAAGAATTATTTTATGTTTTTGTGTTGCTTTTGCAACTTTTTGTAATGCACAAAAGACGGATTTCCATTTAACTTCAAATGGAACCTTTGAGGCAGAAGAAGGAAAGAACTATGTGATTGTCGAGTTCGAAGGAAAGACTGCCCAGGAACTCTACACGATGGTTAAGGGGAACATACTGAAACTCTACAAGAACCCAAAAAATGTAATGAGTGAGAATGAGCCCAGTTCTATTACCATTCGTGCCATCACGCATACTCTTCATTCTAACTATGGGATAGGAGGATTTCAGAATTATTCCTCGTACTACAATCTCTGTTTCCACTTCAAAGACGGCCGAATAAAAGTGGATGCACCAATTGCCGATTCTAAACTTGTAGTGGATGCGTCGGGAACACCTATTCCCAAAACTTTTGTGGGATTAGTCGGCGACTGGTTTGCTAAAGATGGATCAAGGAAACCAAAGAAAGAGAATAATATCCAGAAGATAGAATTTGCATTCGTTTATCCTATCAACTATCTGTTAGGGTATTATAAGGAGGATATGTCCGAAACTGACGAAGACTGGTGATTGGCAAAATCGCATAGTTCATACAGATAGGCACCATTGGCTCGCAATCATGAGTGGTATGTCTTCTTTCCCATATCTTTCATCTTTCTCAGAATTTCCCCAAACATGGGAAGCAGACTTTCCTACCCGTGGCAGTACCTTTGCAAAGTATAATGTAAAATCTTTCTAACAATGTCAATAACACGAAAAGACTTTCCCGAAGAGGAGATGCCGATGAAAATACCAGATGAGGTGTTGCTGAGATTTGCAAATGTCGAGAACGGCAAGTTGAAGGCTTATATCATGGAATTGGAGGATAAGATAGAGAGAATGAAAAGAAATGCTTTCAGCGAAATCGATATTGACTCAGAATGGTTTAGATCCCGGAAGCCTAAGAAACTTGAATTGAAGGCTGAAATCCTTCGTCTTGCATGTATCATCGCTACGCAGAGGAATGAATTAGATGTATTTAAGGGGAAAAACACTTGAGTATATCGAGGCAACTCATTGAAATGTTTTAAGTTGTGTTTTGGTAAGGAAATAGTTTTCCCTACCAAAACTATTTGATTATATATTTTCGGATTTCATTCTTCTCTCAACCTTAATCCACATTGTAAAATACCTAAAATATGGGGGATTCCATCTTGGCTTTTCGTATCATCTCGGCTTTCTCCAAGAGGGCATGGCCGAGTTGGCGGATGTATTCCTCTATTTGATCGAACTCTTGCTCGGTCAGTTGGTCGGGGTTATGATCTTCGGATAACATATAGAAGGTTTTCTGAAGGTCTGGGAATGTTCTGCCTATAGCCTTTGCCAACTCGTCGAAATTGATTTGATCTCCATGATCTAAATACAAGAGCCATGTTGCACCTCTTTTCTCCTTGGCAATACGATTTCTTAATTCTAAGATGTCTTTATTCGTTATCATAACTTAATCGTTTAGAAAGTTAATAATGGCAAAGGTATGGATGGGGGTGGGCAATTCTGCTTCCCATGTTTGAGGTATTTTTGATTAAGTTGTGATTTTGCCCTAATTTATCTTTTTTTGAAAAAAGTTTTCACATGGGAAACGGATTTGCCCAGGATGTGGCGTAACTTTGCGTGGTAAAACGAAAAATAGTGAAGGTGAACCTAAAATAAAGAAGGTATGATACACACGAGAGAAGAGATAGCACGATATAGAAAAGAGCTATATGTGTGCTTAAAGAATATGCGAAGCACAAGCACGGGCGAATTGAGTCTTACAAACGAGCAAGCGTCACATCTTGCTTATGATATTGCCGATGTATCATTAGACAATGATATGCAATATAATACGCCACAGGAGCTTGCAGATATGTGGACGATGTAGAAATTAGAGTTCTTCTACATTTACGATACCGTTTACCACGCAGTAGATGATGATGTCGGCAAGGGAACGGGCATGCAGTTTCTCCATGATGTTCTTGCGATGCGTGATGATGGTGGTGATGCTCACATTGAGCATGTCGGCTATCTCCTTGTTTATGTAGCCCTTGCAGAGGAGTATGGCTACCTCCGTTTCGCGTGGGGAGAAGAGTTCGTCCTTCTCTCTGATGGGCGAAGGCAGGGGATCGGTGGATGGCTGGGGATGGGCTGATGGGGTGGAGGGATGCTCCTCCTGCATGTGCTGGTGGGCCATGGTGATGACATGGCCGTGGCCCTTGTGGTGGAGCGACATGAAATCCTTTACGATGGAACTCTCATGCTGGCACACATTGAGGGTGTTGATGCCATTGATGCTCATCTCGCCATTGACGAGCACGATGGTCTTGCGGGGCTGATTGCGAAAATAGGCCGTGTTCTCAAAGTATATGCGCGACGACACGAAGAAGTGCTGATACATAGTGTCCTTGACGCCCTTCATCTCTGAGAGCGAACTGTAGAGGTCGATCTGGGCCATGGGCAGAAGGTCGCTGATGAGCTGTTTCAGTCCGAGGCAAGTGAGGATGTTGGAGTCTATGATGGCAAACTTCAGATGTGGCATGATGGGTGGGGGAGTTGTCAGGATTTATGTGCGATAATCTTCTCAAGCGTCTGTGTGAAGGCTGTCAGCTCGTCGGCCGAGAGGCAGTCGTTGGTGAGGTATTCGAGCATCTTCTCGGGGAGGTCTCTCATCACCTCCTTCAGTTCGCGTCCCTTCTTGGTAAGCGATATGATGCGCTGGCGTGTGTCCTCCTTGCCTTGCTTGCGCCTCACGAGATGCTGTTTCTCCATGCGCTGGAGCAGGGGAGTGATGGTGTTGGTCTCCAGCATGAGCGCATTGGTGATGTCACTCACGATACAATGGTCCTTCTCCCACAATACGCACAGCACGAGATACTGTGTGTAGGTGATGTTGTGCTCCTTGAAGTATTGGGTGTAGAAACCCTGTGCCAGACGAGAGGTGGCATAGAGGCGAAAACAGAGTTGTGACTCCACTTGGAGAGGGGCAGGTGTAGCTTGAGTGGCCATGGGAATGATAGTATTTATTAAGTCGAATGTACAAATTTATTCATTCTTATCCAAATATTTATCCCCTAAAGTTTAAAAAATCATTTGCATCCTCATAAATGAGGAAAGAAATTCTCCCGCAACCTATAGATGATTACGGGAGATGGAATTATGCAGTAATTGTTTTTTACAGATTACTACTATTTCTGGCATACTATTGGTTCCAATATCTCCTCACCGGCAAACTGGCGTTCATAGAACATCGGATAGCCAAGTGAACCAGGAATCGTGGTTGTGTCTATTCGCTTCAGATATAGGAACTCTGGAGCACCAAAGTCAAAGCTACGCCCTGAGAGGATGATACACCCACGCTGGTTGTCTATCCTCCAGAACCCACCTCCATGGCAGGTGTCATCGCCATCAGGGATAAGGTCTCGATGGAGGCGTACATCACCAAACACCATCGTACCGTCTTCTGTTATTATGAATTTCTGCATTGAATAATGGGCTACTTTATTTTAACTCTCCTGAATATATTAGTATCATGTTTTTATGGACATTAATCAGCTGAGGCGGTAATTTGTTCCACGCCCTTCTCCTACCCTGACCAGTATATCTTTGTCGCATAGGTCTTGTAGGTCGCGTAAGGCTGTATCTGTAGAGCATTTGGCAAACTTGGCATATTTTGAGGTCGTTAGTTTTCCTTCCAGTCCATCAAGCATACGAGTAATCACTTTCCTTTGCCTGTCGTTGAGTTCGATTTCAGAATGCGCATCCCAGTAGGCAGTCTTGTGCATGACATGATTTATCTTTGAATCTGTGGATAGAAGAGCCTGCTCCATAGTAGAGAGGAACCAGATGATCCATTCAGTTATGTCAAGATTTCCCTTTTGCGTCTTCTCCAGTATGGCATAGTAGTTCTTCCTGTCATTGTGTATAGCTGCAGACATGCTATAAAAGCGATGGCTCATACCATCTGAGCGTGTAAGCAGTAGGTCGGTAAGTGTGCGCGATATTCTTCCGTTTCCGTCTGCGAAGGGGTGGATGCTGACAAACCATAGCGCAGCAATGGCTGACTTTATGACGGGATCCATACTCTTGTCTGTGTTTACCCAATCCAGGAATCTTTCCATCTCGGTAGGGACATTCTTTGACTCGGGAGCCTCGTAATGCACCTTCTCACGACCTAAAATGCCCGAAACGACTCTTATTGGCTCATCACCTGTTCGCCACGAGCCAACAACGATTCTCTTATTCGTAGGGAAGAGTGCACTATGCCATAGAAACAATCTCTCGTCGGTTATGGGTTCGTCGAAATGTCTAACAGCATCGATCATTACTTGTACAAGTCCCTCAATATAATGATCAGAGGGAGGGAGTGCCTCTCCCTTGATACCCAATTGCCAGGCAATGGATGATCGTACAGACTCAGGATTCAGTACCACTCCCTCTATTTCTGATGACTTAATGATGTCTTGAGTCATTGTGTCGAGGGATGTGATAAGTTCGGTATCCAGACCTAAAGCAGTAATGCGCCCTGCAAGTTGACCTTGCAGGAATCTTACTCTCCCCAGAAGGTTGTTTATTTGTTGTTCATCCCACCAAAAATGGGGCCATTCAGGATTCTGCCAGATGTACATATAGCGATGGGTTTTATGTTCGTGCGGCAAAGATAAGTATTTTACACCGCATTTTTGCGGTGCAAAGTGTTTTTTTTCACCGCATAAGTGATTTTTATTCCTGTTTGGACATAAAACTGGGCATATATACAAAAAAATCTCCCGCAACCACAATAGTTGCGAGAGATAGTGTTATGCGTATCTAATTGAATAGATTATTTGAACTGTCGTTTGAGTAAAGGCTGCGCCTCAGCAATTCAAATGAATTTGATTGCGTTCGGCTTGCACTTTACTTCTTGTTGATTTTATCGACAAGAGTTTGCGCTCGGCATAGCTCAAGTAAACTTGGCTCTGCTCTCGCTTACTTCTTGTTCAAGAAGAGGTCAGCCTGTACAGCGCAAGCTACGGTGCAACCTACCATGGGATTGTTACCAATACCGAGGAAGCCCATCATCTCAACATGTGCGGGAACTGAAGAAGAACCTGCGAACTGAGCGTCTGAGTGCATACGACCCAGAGTATCGGTCATACCGTAAGAAGCGGGACCTGCAGCCATGTTATCGGGATGCAAGGTACGGCCGGTACCACCACCAGATGCTACTGAGAAGTAGGGCTTACCAGCGCGGGTACGCTCCTTCTTGTAGGTACCTGCGGTGGGGTGCTGGAAACGGGTGGGGTTGGTAGAGTTACCGGTGATAGATACATCTACATCCTCCTTCCACATGATAGCTACACCCTCGCGTACATCGTCAGCACCGTAGCAGTTAACTGCAGCACGGGGACCGTTAGAGTAAGCGATACGCTGAACCTCCTTCAACTCACCGGTGAAGTAGTCGAACTGGGTCTGTACATAGGTGAAACCATTGATACGGCTGATGATCATAGCAGCGTCCTTGCCGAGACCGTTGAGGATACAACGGAGGGGCTTGTCAGCTGGTCTTGACTTGTTGGCCATCTGAGCAATCTTGATAGCACCCTCAGCAGCAGCGAATGACTCGTGACCAGCGAGGAATGCGAAACACTTGGTGTCGGGAGAGAGCAGACGAGCACCCAGCTCACCGTGGCCGATACCTACCTTACGGTCGTCGGCTACAGAACCGGGGATACAGAAGCTCTGCAGACCCTCACCTATATAGTTGGCTGCCTCAACAGCGTCCTTAGCCTTCTCCTTCAGAGCGATAGCGGTACCTACTACATAAGCCCACTTAGCGTTCTCGAAGCAGATCATCTGGGTCTCCTCACAGGTCTTGTAGGGATCCAGACCAGCAGCCTCACAAATCTCATTAGCCTCCTCGATAGAAGCGATACCGTGTGCGTTCAAACAAGCAAGAATCTGCTTGATACGACGGTCTTGTGACTCGAATTTTACTTCTCTAATCATATCTTGTTTCCTCCTTGTTTTTTAATTAGTCCTTACGGGGATCGATGAACTTAACAGCACCGTCCTCTTCCTTGGTACGGCCGTAAGTACCGGTAACACTCTTGAGAGCCTCGTCAGCGGGAACACCCTTCTTGATAGCGTCCATGAACTTGCCCATGTGAACGAACTCATAACCACATACCTGATCGTCCTTGTCGAGATACATCTTGGTGATGTAACCCTCGGTCAACTGCAGGTAACGGGTACCCTTAACCTTGGTACCATAGAGAGTACCGGTCTGAGAGATAAGACCCTTACCGAGATCCTCAAGACCAGCACCGATCATCAAACCACCCTCAGAGAAGGCAGACTGAGTACGACCGTAAACGATCTGGAGGAAGAGCTCGCGCATAGCGGTGTTGTTAGCATCGCAAACGAGGTCGGTGTTGAGAGCCTCGGGGATAGTCTTGCCAGGAAGAATCTCCGATGCCATAGCAGCAGAGTGGGTCATACCTGAGCAACCGATAGTCTCTACGAGAGCCTCCTCGATAACGCCATCCTTAACATTCAGGGTAAGCTTGCAAGCACCCTGCTGGGGAGCACACCAACCAATACCGTGGGTAAGACCGCTGATGTCCTTAATCTCCTTTGCCTGTACCCACTTGCCCTCTTCGGGAATGGGTGCGGGACCATGGTTGGGGCCTTTAGCCACGCAACACATGTTCTGAACTTCGTGTGAATAAACCATTGTCTTATTTAATTAAATAAAGTAAGTATTTAACTTTTTACTCTGCAAAAATACTCAAAAATAGGTATTCTGCCAATTATTTCTCACTTTTTTTCGTCAAGTGCCTAAATTTTGCTACTTTTGTGATACAATAATATAATGTAAAAGACATGAGCGATATAAAAGTGTGTGTGCCTGAGTCCGAAATCGTGCAGGCTGCAAAGGAAGGTATGGATGCGTTCGTAGATCTCTTCCGACACAAGATACTGGATGCTGTGGGGGGCGAACTGAATGTGGAGACCATGCCTCTGCTCAATCCCGACCAGATCACTCTGCTGGCCTATATGATAGTGCGCGACGAGGTGATGGACGGCGGTTTCATCCAACTTATCCATAACGGCTATGGTCCCTTCATCTTCCTCAATCCCTTTGCCAAGGCCATGCGTCTGTGGGGTGCAAAGGATTTCCAGAAACTCATCTACAAGGGGCGTCGTCTCTTTGAGGAGTTGGGCGAGGAATTGACGAAGGAATGCTCGGACGAGGAGTTCATGGCTCTATTTGAGCAATATCCGCAGTTTGACGACCTCGATGACGAATTCGTAGAGATGGAAGAAGAGGTGACAGAGATTGTGGCAAGATATATCGACGAACACTTGGAGGCATTCGCTGAAATTAATAAATAGTAGCCCCCCTAACCCCCGAGGGGGAATAAGAATAAGGGGGGAATAACAATTTGCAAATTTGTTATATAGAAGAAATTAAAAATTAGCTCGAGTGGCAAAGAAAGAGATAAAGAAGAATTACGCTATACAGATCAAGAATAAGAGGGCCGAGTTTGACTTTCTGCTTCTTGACCAATACACAGCGGGCATAGTGCTCACGGGTACGGAGATCAAGAGTATCCGTCAGGGCAAGGCCTCGCTGGTGGAGACTTTCTGCTATGTGCACAATGGCGAGGTGTGGGTGAAGAATATGTACATCGCACACTACGAGCAGGGTAGTTACAACAACCACATAGAGCGTCGTGACAGGAAGTTGCTCCTGAACCGTAAGGAGATACGCAAGATACAGAACACGGTGAAGGCCCCGGGATTCAGTATCGTGCCTACCTTGCTGTATATCAACGAGAACGGTCTGGCTAAACTTGATATCTTTATTGCTCGCGGTAAGAAGGAATATGACAAGCGTGAGACGATGAAGGCCAGGGATGACAGGAGAGAGATAGATAGGGCGTTTAAGAAGAGCTATTGATGGAGTTAAAAATTAAAAGTTAATAGTTAAAAATTAAAATTGTCAATCCGTTTTTGAGGTTAGTTGGTTATGTCATAGGATTGCTTTTGCTCCTGGTCTCTTGCGAGGGATGGAGAGAGGCGGAGGGTGTGTCGAAGGAGATGCCCCCTGTGTTTCCTGACTATGTGGATGTGACTATTCCTTGCAATATAGCCCCTCTCAACTTCATGGTAAGAGATGCCTCGCATGTGCAGGCCGTTCTTACCAACAGCAAGGGTATGGCGATGAAGGTGGGCGGTAAGGAAAGCCTTGAGATGGACGAGCAGGAATGGAGGGAATTGCTGAACGCGGGTGGCGACATACAGGTGGAGGTGTCTGTATGGGACGAGCACCATCCTAACGGTCTGCGCTATGCCCCTTTTACCATACATGTAGTAGAAGACAAGGTTGATCCCTACATCGTTTACCGCCTTCTGCCTCCAGGATATGAGGGTTGGAACAAGATGGGCGTATATCAGAGAAACCTGACCAACTTTGAGGTGACTACCCTGATGGACAACTCCGAGGACAAGGAGACCTGCATGAATTGCCATGCATTCAACCATCATTCGGCCAAGGAGATGACTATGCATGTCCGCGGACCGAAGGGTACAACCATCGTGCGTCATGGAGGCAACGAGGAGCATATCTTCCTACCCGAACTGGCTGGAGGACGCCACGGCTCGCTGGCCTCATGGCATCCCTCGTCACGCTACATCGCCTATAGTTGTAACGATACGAAACAGATTTTCTACGGGAAGAGTCAGGATAAGATAGAAGTCTTTGACCTGAAATCGGACTTATATATATATGATGTAGAGAAGCGTCGTGCTATATTGGACGACCGTTTCACCTCACCCGACCAGTGGGAGACTTTCCCTACCTTCTCGCCTGACGGTAAGTGGCTCTATTTCAGCGTGGCACAGCCCGTACATATGCCTCAGGAATATGAGGGACTGCATTACAGTATGGTTCGAGCCCCCTTCGATGAGCAAAGTGGGCAACTGGGTGCTGTGGATACGCTCTACAATGCCAACCTGAATGGCGGAACGGCCCTGATGCCACGCATCACACCCGACGGCCGATACCTCCTCTGCACAATAGCTGAGAGTGGAGCATTCAATCTCTACCATAAGGAATCCGACTTCCTGATGATGGACCTGCAGACAGGTGGGTTGGTGGATTGCTCTGCCATCAACAGTCCCGAGGCAGAGAGTTATCATGCCTGGAGCAGTAGTGGCAGGTGGATGATGTACAGTTCCAAGCAGTTGGATGGCCGTTACACCCGTCTTTTCCTGGCTCATTGGGATGGAAAGCGTTGGAGCAAGCCCTTCCTGTTGCCACAAGAATCGCCTCAGCAGAATACCCTGCTTATGATGGCCTACAATGTGGCAGAGTTTGTGGAGGATAGTGTAGAACCCGTTACACTCGATAAGCCATGAAGAAGCCCACGCCCAATCTTTGTCTCGCCCTGTTCTCAGCGGTATTCCTGCTGACTTATGTGCTCGTTGTAGGTACACGATACCATGCGACACTCCGCATGATGGATGGCAATAGTTGGATAGACAATCCCATACTCCATCTCTACCGCTGGCCCTACCTCGGAGCGTTGCTTATGGCTGTGTTCGTACTGGGTGTGCCCGTGCTGTTTAGGTTCTTGTACAACCTGAGACCCCTCAAGACGAAGATCCCATGGTGGGTGGTGGTTCCTTTCATACTCTTTATGGCGTGGATGTGCCCGCCCAAGCCCGACCGTGAACGCTATACACTCTTCTCCCAGCAGATGAATGTAGGGGAGCAGTTCTACCGCTATATGTTCATGGCCGACGAAGGACGCTGGCAGGAATTGCTCGAACAGATACGCAAGGACGGTACGCGCGAGACTCCCATCGGTATGCGCTATGCCTTGCTGGCAGAGAGCGCCCAGGGTGCCTTGCCACAGGTACTGTTCAGTTATCCCATAACCTCGCCCGACGATCTGCTGATGCGTGGGGAGCGCAATCCCATCTCATGTCAGTTCAACAGGCAGTTCTATGAGAATCTTGGTGTGTATGACGAAGCCTTCCACCAAGCCATGGAGTATGGTCTGCTTCAGAAGGAAGGCTGTTGCCTGTATACGCTACGACAACTCATAGACTATGCCATACGCGAAGGTGATGCGAGGATTGCCGACAAATACCTTACCATACTGTCGCAGTCTGCCCTTGACCAATCCTTTGTGAAAGAGCAGAAGGCACGATTGAAGACGATGGAGCATGAACAAGCAGAGGGTACACCTTCGACAGAGCGCCCCTTGCGTGCGGACAACTTTGTGGGTGTCTATCCCCTTCGTTCGGAGATGGTACGCTTGGCCTACTATGAGGTGGGTGACCACAGGAAAGCTTTGGACTATACGCTATGTAGCATCTTGTTGCAGAAACAGTTGAGCCAATTCTACAGAACGCTGTCACAATTCCCCGACTATGCGGGACAAGACCTCCCTATGGCCTATCGTGAGGCTATGGAGATACTGCAGTCCGACGAGAAAGCCCTCCGGGATTCGCCTCCCGGCACTTATGCCTATTTTTATTATAATGTTTCCATACCCGAGGAAAGGGAGATGGAGCTGAAATCAAGGGATTAGCATGTGAGGGCCTTGTGGGAAGGTGCAAGGAACGGTTGTAAAAAGGCCTTCGGAAAAAGCCGAAGGAACATTGGTAAAAAGGTTTTGTGAAGAAGCGTGAGGAACAGGCGACTTCGCAATAAAAATATAAATAAGGATGAAAGAGATATTGAAAGATAGGATCCTCTTGCTCGATGGAGCAATGGGAACAATGATACAGACTTTCCACTTGCGTGAAGAAGATTTCCGTGGTGATCGTTTCAAGGATCTTCCCGGTTTGCAAAGTGGCAACAACGACCTGCTGGTGCTCACCCGTCCCGATGTGATAGGGGAGATTCATCGTCGTTACTTGGAGGCAGGAGCGGATATTATCACGGCTTGTACCTTCAACAGCCAGCGTATATCGATGGCCGATTACGGTTGTGAACATCTCATCCGTGAGATCAATCAGACTGCGGTACGCCTGGCCCGTGCAGAAGCAGAACGCTTCTCTACGCCCGAGAAACCCCGCTTTGTGATAGCCACGGTGGGCCCGAGCAACAAGACTCTGAGCATGAGTCCGGATGTCAACAACCCGGGTTATCGTGCCCTGACCTTCGACGATATGGTGGAAGCCTATGTGGAACAGATAGAGGCTCTGCTTGAGGCAGGTGTAGATGCTTTGCTCCTGGAGACTATCTTCGACACACTCAATTGCAAGGCCACCATCTATGCATCTCAGTTGGCCATGAAGCAGACGGGTATCAAGGTTCCGCTGATGCTGAGTGTCACGGTAAGCGACCGTACGGGTCGTCTCCTGTCTGGTCAGAACCTGCGTGCCTTCCTTGCCAGTATCGCTCATGCAGATGTGATGAGCGTGGGTTTGAACTGCTCATTTGGAGGTAAGGATATGTTGCCCTGCGTGAGAGAGATGGCCCAGTATGCCCCTTATTTTATCACAGCCCATCCCAATGCTGGTCTGCCCAACCAGATGGGTAAGTACGATGAGACCCCGGAACTGATGCGTGAGCAGATACGAGCCTTCCTTGAGGAAGGATTGGTCAATGTGATCGGCGGTTGTTGCGGTACTACCCCTGAGCATATCAAGGCTATGGCGGAGCTACTGGCCCCCCAATCCCCTAAAGAGGGAGACATTCTTTGTAAGGATGCTCAAGAGGAGTCAATGGTTCAGAATGAAGTAAGGACTTATAAACCCCATGTGCCCGTTGCTCCATCACCCTATATGCAGTTGAGTGGACTTGAGGTACTTGAACTCACGCCTGAGGTGGGTTTCGTCAATGTGGGAGAGCGATGCAATGTGGCAGGTAGCCGTAAGTTCTTGAGACTTATCAAGGAAGGAAGTTACGAAGAGGCGCTCAGCATTGCCCGTAAGCAGGTGGAGGATGGCGCATTGGTGATAGATATCAACATGGACGATGGTCTGCTCGATGCAGAGAAGGAGATGACCACCTTCCTCAACCTCATCGGTAGTGAACCCGATATCTGCCGTGTGCCCATCATGATCGACTCCTCCAAGTGGGATGTGATACGAGCCGGACTGAAATGTGTACAGGGTAAGTGCATCGTCAACAGTATCTCGCTGAAGGAAGGTGAGGAGAAGTTTGTTGAGCATGCCCGAGAGATCCGTCAGTTTGGTGCTTCTGTTGTTGTGATGGCATTCGATGAAGAAGGTCAGGCCACCACTTTCGCGCGTCGCTGTGAGGTATGTGCCAGAGCCTATCGTCTGCTTGTTGACGAGGTAGGATTCAACCCCTCCGATATCATTTTCGACCCCAATGTACTGGCTGTTGCTACAGGTATCCCTGAGCACGATGCCTATGCTTCCGACTTCATACAGACGGTAGGGTGGATCAAGCAGAATCTGCCCGGGTCGCATGTGAGCGGTGGTGTGAGCAACCTCTCTTTCTCTTTCCGAGGCAACAACTATATCCGCGAGGCTATGCATGCCGTTTTCCTGTATCATGCGCGTAAGCAAGGCATGGACTTTGGTATTGTCAATCCTTCGGCTAAGGTGATGTATAGTGACATCCCACAGTCGCAACTGGCTGTAATAGAGGATGTGATGCTCAATCCCTCACAAGAGGCATCTGAACGACTGATCACGCTGGCTGGCGAACTGTTGAGTCAGGAATTGGAAGCAAAGGCTAATGGACAGGTTGGTAATGCTGAAGGTCAGACGGATGGACCCAAAGAAGAGCGTACGCTGGAGCAACAGATCATGGATAAGTTGCAGAAAGGTATCGTTGAGGGGCTCGAACCACTTCTTCTCATGGCCATGGAGCGTTATCCTCGTGCTGTGGATATCATTGAGGGACCTCTGATGGCAGGTATGAACCGTGTAGGTCAACTCTTTGGTGAGGGCAAGATGTTTTTGCCCCAGGTGGTCAAGACGGCTCGCACCATGAAGCAAGCCGTACAGATTCTACAGCCTTTCATTGAGGCCCAAAAGACTGAAGGAAGTGCCTCTGCCGGAAAGGTGCTGGTGGCTACAGTAAAGGGGGATGTACACGATATCGGTAAGAATATCGTGGCTGTGGTGATGGCTTGCAACGGATTTGAAATAATTGACATGGGCGTCATGGTGCCTGCCGAGGAGATAGTCCGCAAGGCACTTGAGGTGAAGCCCGACATCATAGGTTTGAGTGGCCTCATCACTCCCAGTCTGGAGGAGATGGCACATGTGGTGAGTGAGTTGCGCCGTGCCAATATCCATGTGCCCGTGATGATTGGTGGTGCCACCACGAGTCCTATGCACACAGCCTTGAAGATTGCTCCTGCCTATGAAGGTCCCGTGATATGGGTGAAAGATGCTTCGCAAAACGCCTTGCTTGCCAACAGGTTCTTGAGTGAAGACTCAAAGGGTGAGGCTATGCGCGAACTGGAAGAAGAGCAAAATCATCTGCGCGAAGAGTCGGGCGAATCTGCCCCCATCCTCTCTATTGAGGAGGCGCGAAACCGTAAGCCTAATCTCTTCTAAAAGAACGCTCCCCGTTGGCCTTCGGTCGAGCCTGCTCTCGCTCGGCAGAGCAATTAAGCAGACTTAATGCTCTGCTCTCGCTTACTCGCAGCCTTCATCGCTCATCGCTCAACGCTCAACGCTCAGCGCTCCCCGCTCATCGCTCCTCGCTCAACGCTCCACGCTCCCCGCTCCTCGCTCAACGCTCAACGCTCCCCGCTTACCTGAAGACGATATTCTGTACCACCTGTGCCCCAACATGGGCATTGAGTTTCTGGATTATTTCCGTTCGCTTCATCTGAAGATTTTGGCGGAGAGAAGGATTGATGATGCTGACATAAAGGATGCCACCACGGATGTTGACATCCTTGGTGTACTTGCTAACGACATTCCCCATCACCTCGTTCCATGAACTAACCACCCTGAACTCATTGAGAGGGGTCTCCAATCCTTCCTCGCGAAGAAATTGGCGTAGGACAGTTCCTAAATGTTGTGTCTTGACTCTTTCCATGTGTTGATGGGAGGTTATGTGTTTTTGCAAAGGACTTCTCCGTTGTTCACTTCAAAGAGTTTGTAGTGAACCTGTCCGTTTCTCAGTATGCTGTCGATGTGATCGCGATTGGTGTCGGTGATGATGGTCTGGCCGAAATTGCCTCCACTTACGAGTTTCACAATCTGTTCTACTCGTGCTGCATCCAACTTATCGAAGATGTCGTCAAGGAGTAGGATAGGGGCGGTGTGGCTACCTGTTCGGTGAAGGAAGTCAAACTGTGCGAGTTTGAGGGCTATGAGGTATGTTTTGTTCTGTCCCTGACTGCCCTCCCGTTTGAGCGGGAATCCTCCGAGGGTCATCTCGATATCGTCTTTGTGTGTGCCGTGGAGCGAGTAGCCAATGGCCCTGTCCTTGTGCCTGTCTCGCTGTATCACCTCGAGCAAAGGACCTCTCTCGCAATGTGAGGTGTAACTAAGGCCCACCTTCTCACGACCCGCAGAGATATGCTCGTAGAACTGTTGGAAACAAGGTGTGAAGGCATTCACATATTCCTTTCGTTTCTGATAGATGAACTCACCCTCCCGTGCCATCATCTCCTCCCACATCGAGAGTAGATCGGCGTCGGGTTCTTCCTCCATCTTGAGCAGGGCGTTGCGTTGCTGAAGAGCCTTGTTGTAGCGCATGAGACTGTCCATATAAGGCAGGTCACATTGCGATATCATCATGTCCATGAATCGTCTGCGCTCCTCGCTTCCTCCTGCTATGAGCATCTGGTCGGAAGGCGACACCAACACGATGGGTATCAGTCCGATATGTTCGGCCAGACGCTTGTAAGCCTTCTTACTCCTGCGGAAGATCTTCTTCTGTCCTCTCTTCAGACCACAGTTGATCTCTTCGAGCGTACCGTCCTCTTTGGTGTAGTTGCCCTGGAGCATCATGAAATCGGCATCGTGACGAAGCACCATCTGGTCCTGGTTGCAATTCGAACTCTTGCACATCGACAGGAAATAGATGGCATCGAGAACATTGGTCTTACCCATGCCGTTCTGCCCAATGAAACAGTTGATGCCGTCCGACAATTCGAGTTGGACATCTTCCAGATTCTTGTAGTTGAGGATTGTGATTTTGTTCAATATCATACTGCAAAAGTAATCATTTTTGGGTAAAAATCGCTATGTTTTCACGAATATTCGTGCTTACAATGAAAATATTGTGCCAAAGATTTCAATATCCCATATATTTTCACTACATTTGCATCGCTTTTTGCGTAGGTGCGCGTATAGCGTGTGTGAATTTTAAAGATTCCTACGCAGGATATATGTGCTAACAAGTAACAATAACTGATTAAAATTAAAACTAAAAATACAATGGCAAACAATCACAAGAACAACGAGGAAGAACTCGTACAGCCTAACTTCATTGAGAAGTATGGCAAGCAGTGTGGCATTTGCATCGCTGCTATCCTGGTAATCGTATTTTGCGCTATGGGTTACAAGAACCTGATCAAGGAGCCTCGTGAGGCTGCTGCTAACGATGCTGTAGTTGCTGCTCAGAAGGCACTCAACCAGCAGGACAGCGCTTCTGTAGCATCTCTGCTGAAGGCTGCTCAGACCGTTGCTGATGAGTATGGAAGCACCGACGCAGGCAACTTGGCTCACCTCTATGCAGGTATCGCTCTCTACAACCAGTCAAAGTATGAAGCTGCTCTCAAGGAGTTTAAGGCATACGATGAGTGCGATGATGCTAATGTAAGTGCAGCAGTATATGGTGCTATCGGTGATTGCCAGGCTTGCCTCAAGCAGTATGAAGATGCAGCAAAGAGCTTTGAGAAGGCTGCTGAGAAGGCTGGTAGCGAGAACATCGCTGTGATGCAACTTATCAAGGCTGGTGAGATCTACGAGTATGCTCTCAACAACAACGAGAAGGCTCTCGCAACCTACAAGAAGGCTAACAGCTACAAGGCAAGCTACCAGGTTCAGGCTGGTCAGATTGATGCTTATGTAGAGCGTGCTGCCAACAAGTAATATTGATGATTTACAAATTGTAGATTTTTTAGATGGCTACAGCCTTTCATAACCTCTCTGACTACAATCCAGAGAGTGTACCCAATGCCGAAGACATGCGCTTCGGCATTGTAGTTAGTGAGTGGAATTCGGATGTGACTGGCGCGCTTATGCAGGGCGCTGTGGATACTTTGCGTAAGCATGGTGCCAAGGAAGAGCGTATCAAGGTGTTAACTGTTCCCGGTAGTTTTGAGTTGGTGTTTGGTGCAAGCCAGATGGTCAAGAGTGGCAAGTATGATGCTGTGATTGCTATTGGCTGTGTGGTTCGTGGTGATACTCCTCATTTTGACTACATCTGCGAAGGTACTACTGAAGGTCTCGCCCTACTTAACAAGGACCATGATGTACCCGTTATCTATGGTCTGCTCACCTGCAACACCATGCAACAGGCACTTGACCGTTGTGGCGGTTCATTAGGCAACAAGGGCGATGAGTGCGCCATTACCGCTATTAAGATGGTAGATTACAAGCGCAAACTGATGTAGTATCGGATAATCAGATTGCACGGTCTCTCTTAATGTTTATTTCCTTAATGAAGGAATAAGGAATATTAAGATATTGTAGATATAAAAATGGTGCCGGTCATTGTGACGGGCACCATTTGTTTTTATGTATAGATTCTCGTAGGCTACTTGGATTGTTTTCCCTTAGAGAAATCCTTGATCAACTTGAGGGTAGTCTTGTCGGTGTCGAATACCGAGTTGAGGCCTTGCTCCTCCTGTGCGGGGTCGCCTGTGTAGTCGTCCCAAGGTTGCCAGAAGGGGTGTACGGGACGGGCACATCCTGCCCACGACCAGAAGTTACATCCTTGTATCTTTCCGCTGGTACGGATGATGTCGAATATATATTTATAATATGTATCGCGTGCGTGCGTAGAACTCTTGCGGTCAAACTTGAATTTGTCGCGTGGGTAGCCAAACTCTTCCAGCACGATAGGTTTGCCCGTATCTTCCACATATTGGTACGCCTCGTCGATATACGCCTTGGTCTCCTCGCATGCTCTTCCTACTGACTTTTCAGGTGCTTCTTCGCCGATACCTTTCAGGGCCTCCTCTATGGTGGCAAAATAGCCTCCAAGCCAGGACCAGTTGAAAGGCCAGATGTGTATGCAACAATAGTCTATGGAGGGCAGGCTGTGGATGTTGCGGAAGAGTTCCATGTCCGATTCACAACCGTACTTTCCCTCAGAACCTGTAGTTACGAGGTGGTTGGGGTCGATGCTTTTGATAAGTTCGGACTGCTCCTTGATCCACGATGTGAAATAGACCTTCTGTTCAGGTGTGGTGGCAAAAGGACGGGGCTCGTTGCAAAGTTCCCAAGCCATCAGGGCAGGGGAGTCCTTGTAGGGCTTGCCCGTCACGGTGTTGATGCGTGACACCACATAGCGCGTGTGATTAGCGGAGAGTTGGCGAGCCTTGTCGTTGCGCACAAACTGAGAGGTGTAGGCTTGCCATGCCGTCCAGTCTTTGCTACTGGGAGGTGTACCCATGCCGGCCCATTGCAGGTACTGGTTGAAACCACCGCTCCAGTCCCATGCATTGTTGAGATAGAGTACGGCTTTCATGTTGCGCTTTTCCAGTTCGGCCATCAGGTAGTCCAGTCCGCGGAAGATGGTATCATTGTACACTCCGGCTTCTCTCTGCAAAGTGGGGCGTATCTGATGCAGGTCGCCTTCGGGACCGTCACCTCCCACAAGTATGCGCAGGTTGTCGATGCCATACTTCTGCATGATGTCCAGTTGTTTGCGGAGCATCTTGCGATTGCCCCCTTGTCCCTCACTTCCGAGTATGGCACCATACCAGAAGTTGGTTCCCACAAAGGTATAGGGCTGGTCACCGATATAAAAACGACCATTGCGCACCGTGACGAACTGGCCGGGTGCGCAATGAACCTGTAAAATGACAAACCATGCTATAAGCGTGGCAATCATCTTTATGCGTATACGCATGGTATATGGGTCTATGGATTATTCTTCAGTCTTGTTCAGTTTCTCTTTCATCTCAGGCTTTGCCTTGTAGCGAGCGTTGAGTCCCTTCACGATGTCTTCGGTCACATCGTATGCAGAATCAGCAAAGAGGATGTTGTTGCCACTCTTGCTCAGGATATAACTGTACTTACGACCTTTGTTGAAATCCTTGATAAACTTCTGAAGACTGTCGTTGATCTCCTTGTAGAAGCTCTCCTGATTCTCGTTGAACTGAACAGAAAGACGAGCGTCGAGTTCCTGCAAGTCCTGCTGTTCGCGCTGGATGCTGGCCTGTGCACGCTCCAACTCGTCGCGAGTGGTATAACCGTTGTTCTCGTACTTCTTCTGTACGGTAGCCATATGCTGTTGCAGGTCGTGCTGTTTGCTTGCCAAGGTGCGCTGTGCATTCTCGTATTCCTGTGCCATCAGTTCGTTGTAGTCCTTGCAGAACTGATACTGACTTACCAGGCTGTCCCACTCTACATAAGCCACGATCTGACCACCTTCTGTGGGTTGAATATTCTTCTCTGTGCTTGCCTCCTTGTTGCCACAGCTTGCCATAAGTGCGATGGCTGTAGCAAATAAAATTGTTTTCTTCATTATATGATTTTGAATTTATTTGTTTATATCTTTATGAGTTCAGTTTTCACTTCGTTCATTCACCCTGTTGGGGTTCTCCTTTCGCATCATGACATCCATGCTCTGCACACAATTGATACCTCTTTCGCGCATAGCCTTGCTATGCCCAATGTGCTGGCTTCTGAATGTGTGACGCTTGCCGAAAAGGATGCCAACGCATAAAAAGAGCATGCTTGTAGCAATTATTCCAAGGCAAAGAAGTGCGACTTTCAACATTATTTATTATATTTGCAAGCGCAAAGATACGAATAAGTGCGTGAAAACGCAAATTTTAATACACATAAATCGGATAAAACCATGATAGAATTGAAGCCTGCAAGCGTTTTTGAATGCTTTAGCCAAGTGAACAAAGTGCCCCGCCCCAGCAAAAAGGAGGAGCAGATGATAGAGTTCTTGATGAATTACGGTACTAATCTGGGCTTGCCCACTAAGCGTGATGCGTGTGGCAATGTACTGATTAGTAAGCCTGCCACTCCCGGTATGGAAGGTAAACCAACCGTGATCCTGCAAAGCCATATGGACATGGTTTGCGAACCCGTGAGCCATGATTTCACCCAACCCATTGAAACCTATGTGGATGGTGAATGGATGAAGGCCAAGGGTACCACTCTCGGTGCTGACGACGGTATTGGTGTAGCAATGCAGATGGCTATCCTGGCCGACAAGGATATTCAGCATGGTCCTATCGAGTGTCTTTTCACCCGTGATGAGGAGACAGGTCTGACTGGCGCATTCGAGTTGGAGGCAGGTTTCATGACCGGCAAGTATCTCATCAACCTCGATAGTGAGGATGAGGGCCAGATTTTCGTAAGTTGTGCTGGTGGTTGTCGTACCAAGGCTGTATTCGACTATCAGGACGAGGCTACAACCGCTGGTATGTTTTTTGCCCGTCTGAAGGTAAGCGGACTTACAGGTGGTCATAGTGGCGATGATATTGAGAAGAAGCGTGCTAATGCCAACAAGTTGCTCGTATGGTTCCTCTACCAAACCATGCAGAAGACCGATCTTCGCCTTGCAGATATTCAGGCTGGTGGTCTGCACAACGCTATTCCCCGTGATGCAGAAGCCGTAGTGGCTGTACCCATGAGTTACAAGGAGCAACTCCGCATAGACTGGAACATCTTCAGTAGTGAGATGGAGGAACTCTACAATGTGACGGAGACAAAGGCACAGTTTGACCTGGAGAGCGAGGAGGCTTCGGCCACTTTGATTGACAAGAACACCTCAACCCGCCTCATCACCGCATTGCAGGCCGTTGATAATGGTGTATTTGCCTTCTGTCAGAATATTGAATTGGTTGAGACCAGTAGCAACCTCGCCAGCATACATCGTTTGCCCGAGAGCCATACCATAGAGATCAACAGCAGTCAGCGAAGCAGCCTGCTTCAGGCGCGTCATATCATGAGCAACACCATCAAGGCAACCTTTGAGTTGGCTGGTGCCCGTGTTGATGTAGGTGAGGGTTATCCTGGTTGGGCTATGAATCCCAATAGTGTACTGCTCCAGGTTGCTGTAGCCCAGTACAAGACTCTCTTCGGCAAGGAACCCCTCGTTCGTGGTATTCATGCCGGTTTGGAGTGTGGCTTGTTCAGCGAGAAGTATCCTGGTCTGGATATGGTAAGTTTCGGTCCCACACTCCGTGGTGTACACAGTCCTGATGAGAAGTTGCTCATCCCCACCGTACAGATGGTATGGGATCACCTGCTGGCCATCCTGAAGAATATTGAATAAGTAAGACGCTCTCCTTGAATCATATAGATATTAGGAGAAGCGTGATGAACAGATTGTGAAGAAACTGCTATACATTATATCACTCATCGCAGGACTACTTGTGGTAGCCTGCGATGATTATGATAAATGGACATCATCTGCTGATGCCCGTCTGACCTTCTCGTGCGATACGGTCCGGTTTGATACTATCATAACTGGGCAGAGCAGTAGTACTAAGACGCTCATAGCCTTCAATAATGGCGATGCAGGTCTTCGCAGTATAGCCGTAAAACTTCGTGATGGTGCGAAAAGCCATTTCCGCATCAATGTAGATGGGCAATATCTGGCAGGAGGTGAGGGTGACGACTTCGAGATACGCAGACGAGACAGTATCGTGGTGCGTATTGAAGTTCTTCTGCCCGAAGTGGGCGACACCGTGATCCGTCACTATGAAGATCAACTCTACTTCACGCTTGAGAATGGTCACACACAGGAGGTTCGTCTGCAAGCTGATGGCATGGATGTACAGATGGTACACGGCTTGATAGTGGACCACGACATGACCTTAACCGATGGCATGCCTTATCAGGTCTTCGACTCTCTTGTCGTGTGCCCCGGTGCCACTCTTACTCTTGCTCCTGGCACGAGGTTGCTTTTCCACGACAATGTGTCGCTTCTCGTACACGGTTCGCTCTGTGTGAACGGTACGACGGATAGGCCCGTAGTGCTCCGTAGCGACAGAATGGATAGGATGTTCGACTATCTTCCTTATGACAATACGCCCAACCACTGGGGGGGCGTGCATCTCTATGCTGACAGCCACGACAATGTGATAGAGTATTGTGACTTGCATGGTGGCGACTATGGTATTATCTGTGACAGTCTGCCGTCCCTTGATGCAGAGCATCCTTTCCTTACACTCCGTCACAGTATGCTTCACAACATTGGAGGTGATGGACTTGTTCTTCGCCATACTTCTGTACTCGTGGTAGGTACGCAAATCAGCAATATCCAGAACAACTGTGTTGACATCCTGGGAGGTGATGTGGTGATGGTACATTGCACCGTGGCTCAGTTCTACCGCTTAGCTATTCCTGGGAATGCCCTCTATCTGAGCAATCTTGATGCCGATGAACAGTTGGTGCCCATTCGCAGGGCTCATTTCCTGAATTGTGTATTCACAGGATATGCTGACGATGTGATCATGGGAAATCTTGCGCCAGAGTATGATGCACCTTGCGATTATCTCTTTGCCAACTGTCTGCTTCGTACGGAGAAGAGTGACGACACAGATCGTTTCCGCGATGTGGTGTATGACAACAAGGAGCTTGAACCCTACAATTATTACGACCATTTCGTGCTGTTTGATTCCTACAATTTCCTATACGATTTCACCCCTTGGAAGGATAGTCCTATCAGTATGATTGGCAATCCTCTGTATAGCGAACAATACTGTACCTCTGACCGTTATGGTCGTCCCTTTGTCGTTGTTGACAGCAAGGTGCCTTGTGGTGCCTATGCATCGAGTGCTGAGAACAAACCTGAAGAAGAAAAATGAACACCACACTCATAGTTATTGGTAAAACCAATGATGACCGCTTTCGTACAATTATTGACGAATACACAGGGCGCGTCAATCATTATATGCCTTTCAACATTGAAGTCATCCCCGAACTGAAGCAAGCCAAGAACCTGAGTTTTGACCAGCAGAAGGATCGTGAGGCAGAGATGCTACAGAAGGTTCTCAAACCGGGTGACTATATCGTGTTGCTCGACGAACATGGTCGTGAGCGCCGTTCGATGGATTTTGCACAATGGATGCAGAAGAAGATGTCGGCTGGACCAAAGAGACTGGTCTTTGTGGTGGGCGGACCTTATGGTTTTGCTAAGCAGATTCACGAATTGGCTCATGAGGAGATATCCCTCAGTCAGATGACCTTCAGCCATCAGATGATTCGCATGCTTTTCGTTGAACAGATATACAGAGCCATGACCATACTCCACAACGAACCATATCATCACGAATAATAATTTATCTCATAAGCATACAACCCCAATAATCCACCACTCCTTGTAGTCTTACGCAAGGCTCATATCCTTACAACCACCTTGGAAATAACCGATTTACTTTCTCAATATGCGAAACACCCTGGCGTGAAGTCCATGGGTAAGGTGTTTCTGTCAGACAACACAGCACGGCGTATCTATCTGGAGGGACTCCAGACCTCTGCCTGTGCCTTGGCCTTTGCATCGTTGAAAGTAAGTCAGCCTAAGGCTATGAAGGTGCCTTATCTCTTCGTGATGGACGATCAGGAGGATGCAGGTTATCTTTATCACGACCTTGTGCAACTCTTAGGCGATGAGGATGTGTTGTTCTTTCCCAGTTCGTTCCGCCGTGCCGTGAAATACGGACAGAAGGATCCTGCCAATGAAATTCTGCGCACCGAGGTGTTGAGCCGTATTGCTTCTGGCAGGTTGCCTCTCTTTATTGTCAGTTTTCCTGATGCTCTTGCTGAGTTGGTCGTTTCGCATGAAGAGTTGAGTGACCAGACCTTGGTGCTTCGCCGAGGTGAGACGGCTGACCTTGAGGTCACAGAACAGGTGCTTTTCGAATATGGTTTTGAGAGGGTGGACTATGTGTACGAGCCTGGACAGTTTGCCGTGAGAGGTAGCATCCTTGATGTATTCAGTTTCTCTTGCGAAAATCCTTATCGTATTGATTTCTTTGGCGATGAGATTGACTCTATCCGTACATTTGAGGTACAGACTCAGTTGTCGCTTTCCAAGAAAGATGAGATAAGCATCGTACCCGAACTTCAGCATACGCGCAACAAGCAGGAGTGTGTGCTTCGCTTTTTGCCTGAGCAGACCATACTTGTCACCAAGGATCTTCTTTATCTCTGTGAGTGCGTTGGTCATATCTACGAAGAGGGTTTCTCGCTTCAGGCTTTTCGCGAGCAGGAGGCTACAGGTGAGCAGAAGGTGTGGAACCGTGAGGAGACGCTTGTCAACGGAGAGCAGTTCATGCGCGATGTTACGGTGTTCAGGACGGTAGAGATGGGACAGAACGGGGCAGACGGCCATGATGCCGTGATTCGTTTTGATATATCTCCACAACCTACCTTCCATAAGAATTTTGACTTGGTTCATTCCACGCTTCTTCGTTATCAGGCCAAGGACTATGCTCTCTTTATACTTGCCGATTCGCTCAAGCAGACTGATCGTCTGAAGGCCATCTTCCAGGATCAAGGTAGAGAGATTGGTTTCTCTGCTGTGAAGAAGACGCTTCATACTGGTTTTGTGGACAATACGATGAAGATGTGTATCTTCACCGATCATCAGATTTTCGACCGTTTCCATAAATACAACTTGCGTAGCGACAAGGCTCGTAGTGGCAAGGTGGCTCTTTCCTTGAAGGAGTTGCAACAGTTCGAATTGGGCGATTTCGTGGTGCATGTGGATCATGGTGTAGGTACTTTCAAGGGACTGAAGCGTATCCCGCAGGGAGGCACCATTCAAGAGGTCATTGAGATTGGCTATAAGGATTCGGGATCTATCTTTGTGAGTATTCACTCGCTCCATAAGATCAGCAAGTACAAGGGTAAGGAGGGTGAACCTCCTCGATTGAGCAAACTGGGAAGCGGGGCGTGGGAGAAACTGAAGGAACGCACCAAATCCAAGATCAAGGATATTGCACGCGATCTCATACTGCTCTATGCACGGCGTCGTGAGGAGAAGGGTTTCGCATTCTCTCCGGATAGTTTCATGCAACATGAGTTGGAGGCTTCTTTCCTCTATGAGGACACGCCCGACCAGAGCAAGGCTACGCAGGATGTCAAGCACGACATGGAGCGTCCACGCCCCATGGATCGTTTGGTTTGTGGCGATGTGGGATTTGGCAAGACAGAGGTGGCTGTGCGTTCTGCCTTCAAGGCTTGTGTGGACAACAAGCAGGTGGCAGTCTTGGTTCCTACCACCGTACTGGCTTATCAGCACTATCATACTTTCCTCAACCGTTTGAAGGATTTTCCTGTAAAGATTGAATACTTGAGCCGTGCTCGTTCTGCTCAGCAGACCAAGCAGGTGCTTGAGGGGCTGGCTGATGGTAGTGTCAATATTGTGATTGGTACGCATAAGTTGATTGGCAAATCGGTGAAGTTCAAGGATCTCGGTCTGCTGATCATCGATGAGGAGCAGAAGTTTGGCGTGAGCACCAAGGAGAAGTTGCGTCAGATGAAGGCCAATGTTGATACGCTGACGCTTACAGCGACTCCCATTCCCCGTACGCTTCAGTTTAGTCTGATGGGTGCACGCGACTTGTCTGTCATCCAGACTCCTCCTCCCAATCGTTATCCCATACAGACCGAACTGCATACTTTCAACGCTGAAGTTATTGCTGATGCAGTAAACTTTGAGATGAGTCGCAACGGACAGGTGTATATCGTTACCAATCGTATTGCATCATTGTCCGACTTGGTGGCTATTGTCAATAAATATGTACCCGACGCTCGTGTATGTGTTGGTCATGGGCGTATGAATAGTGAGGAACTGGAGCATGTCATCCTCGACTTTGCCAACTACGATTATGATGTGCTGATTTCTACCACGATCATTGAGAATGGTATCGATATCTCCAATGCCAATACGATCATCGTTTGCAATGCTCAGAACTTTGGTCTGAGCGACTTACATCAGATGCGTGGTCGTGTGGGGCGTTCCAATAAGAAAGCCTTCTGCTATCTGCTTTCTCCTCCGCTCAGTCTGCTTCCTCCTGAAGCTCGTCGTCGCTTGCAAGCGCTTGAGAACTTTTCTGATCTGGGTAGCGGTATTCATCTGGCCATGCAGGACCTGGATATCCGTGGTGCGGGCAATCTTCTGGGTGCTGAGCAGAGTGGTTTCATCTCCGACCTGGGTTATGAAACTTATCAGAAGATTCTCAACGAGGCTGTCAAAGAGCTTCGCAATGATGAGTTCCGCGAACTTTATGAGCAGGAGTTGCAA
Organism: Bacteroidaceae bacterium; assembly: GCA_045629325.1. Taxonomy (GTDB): domain Bacteria; phylum Bacteroidota; class Bacteroidia; order Bacteroidales; family Bacteroidaceae; genus Physcousia. The sequence goes on from JAZQQX010000027.1 coordinate 26,211, forward strand.
CAGGGTAGGCAGGTGGATGGTACTGACTTTGTGGACGAATGTCTTATCGATTCCGATCTTGAGATGTTCTTCCATGAGGACTATGTGCCTACAAGTAGTGAGCGTATGTTGCTTTATCGTGAACTCGATGGCTTGGAGAGCGATGAGCAGATTGAGCAGTTCCGTCAGCGTATGATTGACCGTTTCGGAGCACTACCCGAACCGGCAGAGGAATTGGTCCGCGTGGTCAAGCTTCGTCGCCTGGGCAAGCATTTCGGTGCAGAGCGTATTGTGCTTAAACAAGGTCGTATGCGCTTGTTCTTTGTGTCTAATTCGGACAGTCCCTTCTATCAGAGTCCTGTCTTTGGCCAGGTCATTTCCTTTGCCAGTGTGAATGTGCGACTTTGCAAACTCGAGCCACAGTCTGGTCACAACACTTTCAAGGTTGATGGTATCCATAGTGTGGCCGAAGCCATCGCTATGCTCGAACGAATATCAAAATGTCGCTAAATGACTCACTTTAGGTGGATATTCTTTCTTCAATAACTTAAAGTAGATTAAATTTTAATTTTCAATTTTCCATTTTCAATTAAATTTCTTACCTTTGTGCGCTTAAAAGGATTAGTATGCACACACCGGGTTTAGATAACATCAAGAATAAATATGGGATCGTAGGTCGTGACGAGCGACTCTACCGTGCCCTTGATACTGCTGTTCAGGTGGCGCGTACCGACCTTTCTGTCCTTATTCAGGGAGAGAGTGGTGTGGGTAAGGAGGTCATTCCTCGTATTATTCACGATTACTCTCCACGCAAGACAAAGAGATATATCGCCATCAACTGTGGTTCGATACCTGAGGGTACTATCGACTCCGAACTTTTTGGTCACGAGAAGGGCTCGTTCACGGGTGCCATAGGTGAGCATGATGGTTATTTCGCTGCCGCCGATGGTGGCACACTCTTTCTCGATGAGGTGGGTGAGTTGCCTCTCAGCACCCAAGCCCGGCTCTTGCGTGTGTTGGAGACGGGTGAGTATATCCGTGTGGGTAGCAATGAGCCTCGCAAGACGAATGTGCGCATCGTTGCCGCTACCAATGTCAATATGCAGCGTGCCATCCGTGAGGGTAAGTTCCGTGAGGATCTCTACTTCCGTCTTTGCACCATCAGCGTGAAGATGCCTCCCTTGCGTGATCGTGGCAATGATGTGTTGCTTCTTTTTAAGAAGTTTTGCTACGATACTGCAGAGCGCTACCAGATACCCCAACCTCTGCGTCTCTCTCCCGAGGCTGAGGATGTGATGCGCACTTATAAGTGGCCCGGTAATATCCGCCAGCTTCGCAATTTGGCTGAGCAGATGAGCATCCTTTGCTCTGATCAGCGCATCATAACGCCTGAAATATTGGCTGGTTTCGATATCTATCCTGGCTCTGACGGCACCGACATGGCTCCCTTGAGTGGAGATAGTGCCAATGATATGTATACATATTCGAAGGAGCGCGAAATGATATTCTCTATTTTGGGCAGATTGACCAATGAGGTTCGAGACTTGAAGAATACTGTCGGCCAAATTCTTTCCAAGGGGCAGATTGGTGAGGTTTCAGACGCTTTCCATCCTGCCATGGTTCCTTTACCTGAACCCTTGCCCGATGTTCAGAAGGCAGAACCAGCACCTTCTTATATCCACACTATTGAGGAGGAAGAGGACGATGATGCTGTTGTGATAGAGGAGAAGACGGATCTTAATCTTGAGAAGATGGAGCGTAAGTACATTGAGGAGGCTCTTCGTCGCAATCATTATCACAGGCGTTCTGCTGCTCAGGATTTGGGCATCAGCGAGCGTACGCTTTATCGCAAGATAAAGGATTATGGTATTGAGGAGATTTGATTTTTATTACTGACTGTTGATGATTATTCTATGATACGGGTTTTACACAGATATTCGGCATTGATAATGATGATTCTGTCATTGTCTTTTGTCGTGTCTTCTTGTATCATATCCTATAAGTTCAATGGTGCAAGTATTGACTATAAGGTCACGAAGTCTATTCAGATCGACAATTTCCCTATTCGTAGTGCTTATGTATGGGCTCCCATGCAGAGCATATTCCAGAACAAGCTTTCGGACATTTATGCATCTCAGACCCGACTGAAGCAGGTGAAGCGCAATGGTGACTTGGTTCTTTCCGGTGAGATTACGGGATTTGACCAGTACAACAAAGGTATAGCGAGTGATGGTTATAGTAGTCAGGTTCAGCTGAAGATGACTGTCAATGTCCGTTTCGTCAATAAGAACAATCATAATGAAGACTTTGAGCGTACATTCTCTGCTACTACCGAATATGATGCCACACAGCAACTTACTGCTGTACAGGAAGAACTTGTAACGCAGATGGCCAAGGATATTACCGACCAGATATTCAATGCTACGGTAGCCAATTGGTAGTCTTAATCTCTTATCTACTATTTTTCATTTCATATAACCTTCTCCCAACATGCAGAAAGCTCTCCTTGATATTCGCTCCGTTCTGTCGCAAGATGGCATTGTAGATGCTTCTGCCTTGCCTGTTTTGCGTGAGGTTGTTGATCGGTTCCCGTTCTATCATGCTGCTCGCATGCTACTGCTCCGCTTGCTCTATCAGCAACGCGATTCGCAGTTCAATGAGGAACTTCGCATTGCTTCGCTTTATTTGCCCTCTCGTGCTCGTATTTATCAGGAGATTGAGGGGGATTCTATGCGTCCTTCTGCTGAGCCTGAACGGGCTATGACGGGTGCCACTCATTCGCGTAAGAGTTCTACTCCGGTCGATGTGACAAGGTCGCATGGCGAGGATCGCACGGGTACGCTTATCGATTCTTTCCTCCAGACCACTCCTTCTGTTCTTATGGATAGTCGTTCGGGGCGTCCTGTCGATGCCACTACCGACTATATCTCTTATCTGCTTCAGGAGGAGGCTCAACAGTCTGCTCAGCAGAGTGGTGCTACTACTCCTATAAGCGAGTCGATAACAGATTCTGCCTCTCCCCGTCAGTCGCTCATCGAGGACTTTATTTCTACCCAGGGTGACGGTCGAATCCGCTTGTCGGAAAAGAAGGATAGTGAGTTGCAGAAACCTACTCTCGTTGAGAGTGATAATACCGACAATCAGGGTGCTTTGACCGAAACTTTAGCCCGAATTTATATAAAACAAGGTAAATTTGAGCAGGCAATTAAAATTATTAGGCAATTATCCTTGAAATATCCAAAAAAAAATCGTTACTTTGCAGACCAAATTCGATTCTTAGAGAAACTTATTATCAACAATCAGGCTAAATAGGTGTTTTCTCTATATCGTTCTGTAAATATCAAGTTGTAAGATTAATAATAAAAACATATAAAATTTATGATTTACACTATCATTGTAATTCTCGTTGTTTTGGCATCTATTCTGATGTGTGCTATTGTATTCATTCAGGAGTCTAAAGGTGGCGGTTTGGCAAGCGGTTTCTCAAGCGGAAACTCTATGTTGGGCGTGCGTAAGACTACTGATGTAGTTGAGAAGACCACCTGGTCATTGGCTGGTATCATGGTAGTACTTTGTGTACTTTCTGTTTTCTTCCTCAACAATGGTAATAGCGCTAATGCCAATCAGTCGGTTACTGAGTCACAGACTGGTGCTGCTACTGAGCAGGCTACCAATGCTGCCAATCAGGCTCCCGTACCCTCTACCCCTGCTGTAGTTGAGCAGGCAGAGGCTCCCGTTGAGGCTGCAGAGGCTCCCGCAGAGACTGCTGAGACTCCCGCAGAGTAAATTTGTTTTTACTTCAATCAACAAGATAAAGGATGTACTCTGTCATGGAGTGCATCCTTTGTTTTATTTCGCGCTGCCTTATTTTCCATTTTCAATTTTCCATTCTCAATTCGTCACTCCTATGTTTCGGTTTTTCTTGCTTCTTTGCATTGCATCTCTTTTCTGTTCTTGTGAGCAGATTGTGATTGATGACGGGGATGATGTGCAGCAAGGTGCTCTTACATCTTATCGCATCACTACGCGTGCAGTGGAAGGCACGGAATTGGTATATCCTCTTCATATTTATGCTTTTTCTTCTGACGGTGTGCTCCAGGCTGAAACCGAAGCCAGTAATCCTGAGAGTCCCATCAGTCTCTCACTCGTGCAGGGTAGGGAGTATCGTTTGGTGATTGTTTCTGCTCATTCTGAGGCTTTTGACTGTCCTTCGCGTCCTACTCTTAGTTCGCTGATCTCCCTCAAGTCTTTGTCTGCATCCAAGACTTCGACTGATGCTGTGGGTTATACGGTTACCGAACCTCTGGTTATGGGTTTTGCCACACTTTCTCCTTCTTCTGCTCATTCGGTCAACTGCAATGTTCAGATGCAGCATCAGATGTCTGCTTTGCGCATCACCTTAAATAGCATCCCTTCTCATGTGGATGAGGTGAGTGTTTGCATCAATTCTCCTTATCAGGGTGTTACTTTTGCTGGTGCTTTGCAACAGGGATCTGGGCTTTCTCGTATTCCTCTCTCACGCAAGGCTTCTTCTCCCGAAGAGGGTGACACATGGGAGTCGGGTGATGTGTATGTCTTCCCTACGGTCGATCCTCAGACGGTTTTCACTATTGTTTGTCGTAGTGGTGACAACGAGATTTGTTCTTCTGTTACTTATAGAGGTGTTTTGCATGCAGGTACTCCTTATGTCTTGAATGGCTCATTCTATGATGATTCATTCCATGCCAGCGCCAATATTACTCCTCCAGAGTGGTTGTCGCCTATTTTCCTCAATTTCAATTTTGGAGAGGGGCTCAATCCTACGATCTCTGTTAGTGGGACTGGTGAGGATGTACCTACGGCTGGTGAGGATTCTCCCGTGTCGGTTACTCGTATTCCTCGTGCATACTCATCGTGGGATGGTCACATGGTGGTTGCTGTTACTGATGATGAGGGCAAGGATGTTGATCCCGATATGGCTCGTGAGGCCAACTTGCTTCTTATGTCGCTCGATGAATGGACCGGACTTACTTCTGTCTCCAACGAGTCAAGTCCTACCATGGCATTTGAGATTGCGAAGGGTTATTCGGAAGCTGGCCTGCAAGGTTGGCGCATACCAACCGAGGATGAGGGGCGTCTTCTTTATCGTGCGTACAACGAACTGGTTGTGCTGGACGATGGTACTGTTTCTGCTCCTCTTCCTCTTCTTCTGGAGTCTATGGATGCGGTCATGGTGTCATTGACGCAAGAGAATGGCGATAAGGTTCGCTACCTTTGTGCTGATGCTTCCAAAACCTTCTCTTTTGGTGTCAATTCTATCTTGTCAGCGGGTAAGACGGTGAAGAACTATCATCTTCGACTTGTTCGCTCTGTTAAAGTTTCTCTTTAGCGAGTTATTTTATATTATTGATTCTGATTACTTATTTATATGGAAAAGAATAGTAAGATTTATGTAGCTGGTCATCGTGGCATGGTAGGTTCTGCCATCGTTCGCGAACTCCAGCGTCAGGGATATACCAATATCATTACTCGTACCCATAGGGAACTTGACCTCACTCGTCAGGATCAGGTTGAGGCTTTCTTTGCCGAGGAGAAACCTGAGTATGTATTCCTTGCTGCTGCCAAGGTTGGTGGTATCATTGCCAATCAGAGTGCATTGGCCGACTTCATGTACGACAACATGATTCTTGAGATGAATGTTATCCACTCTGCGTGGAAGAATGGCTGTAAGAAGCTGGAGTTCCTCGGTTCTTCATGCATCTATCCTCGCATGGCTCCTCAGCCCATGCCTGAGTCTTGTCTCCTCACTTCCGAGCTTGAGAAAACCAATGAGGCTTATGCGCTTGCTAAGATATCGGGTCTCAAGTATTGTGAGTATCTCAACAAGCAGTATGGCACCGATTACATCTCTCTCATGCCTACCAACCTCTATGGTCCCAACGACAATTATCATCCTGAGCACTCTCATGTGCTTCCTGCTCTCATCCGTCGCTTCCATGAGGCGAAGGAGGCTGGCCTGAAGGAGGTTACTTGCTGGGGTGATGGCAGTCCTCTCCGTGAGTTCCTCTATGTGGATGATCTTGCCAACCTTTGTGTGTTCCTCATGAACAACTACTCGGGTGATGAGACTGTCAATGCGGGTACGGGTAAGGAGATCACCATCAAGGGCCTCACCGAACTGGTTGCTAAGGTTGTTGGTTTCGAGGGCGAGATCAAGTGGGACACCACTCGTCCCAATGGTACTCCACGCAAGCTTCTCGATGTCAGCAAGGCTGAGAAACTTGGATGGAGATATAGGGTTGAACTCGAAGATGGCATCCGTCTTGCATACGATGATTTCCTCCACAACCCGATGAGAGCTGAAAGATAAATCAGAATATTATACAACTTAACAATATAGAAAAAACTATGGCAAACAACATTGCACTTATCACTGGTGTCACCGGTCAGGATGGCTCATACCTGAGCGAGTTCCTTTTGGCCAAGGGCTATGAAGTACATGGCATCATACGCAGAAGTTCGGTGGACTATCGCGAGCGTATCGCCCATCTTGAGGGTACGCCCAACTTCCACCTCCACTATGCTGATATGGGCGACTCCATGTCGCTTGTCAAACTCGTGGGTAAGGTTCAGCCCACCGAGATCTACAACCTCGCAGCGCAGAGCCATGTGCAGGTTAGCTTCGATGCGCCTGAGTTCACGGCCGATGTTGATGCTGTGGGTGTGCTCCGTATACTCGAGGCCGTTCGCACCAATCATCTGGAGAAGACTTGTAAGATCTATCAGGCTTCCACCTCCGAGCTCTATGGCAAGGTAGAGGAGGTGCCACAGAATGAGAACACCCCCTTCCATCCCTACAGCCCCTATGCTGTGGCAAAGCTCTATGGCTACTGGATCATCAAGGAGTACCGTGAGGCGTACGATATGTTCTGTTGCTCAGGCATCCTCTTCAACCATGAGAGTGAGCGCAGAGGTGAGACCTTCGTCACCCGTAAGATCACCCTCGCTGCCGCTCGTATCGCACAGGGCAAGCAGGACTGCCTCTATCTGGGCAACCTCGACTCGTTGCGCGACTGGGGATATGCCAAGGACTATGTAGAGTGCATGTGGCTCATCCTTCAGCACGACAAGCCCGAGGATTTCGTCATTGCTACAGGTGTACAGCACACCGTGCGTGAGTTCGCCACTCTCGCCTTCAAGCATGCCGGTATCACTCTTCGCTGGGAGGGCCAGGGCGTTGATGAGAAGGGTATCGATGTGGCCACGGGTAAGGTTCTCGTTGCTGTCAGTCCCGACTTCTACCGTCCCACCGATGTTGTCAATCTCTGGGGCGATCCCAGTAAGGCCAAGCGCGAGCTCGGTTGGAATCCTCAGACCACCTCTTTCGAGCAGTTGGTTGAGACCATGGTCAAGCACGACATGCAGAAGGTTGCAGCCGACCATGTGGCTTCTGTCATGCGTACCAACCTCGCTGAGTATCTCGAGAAGGGCGTGGTGAAGTAAACCTATTTTCTTTGGTGAAGTACTAATTCTTTTTGATTTTGGCAATCTTTTTTGCCATTCTCAGTAGAATGAAAGAAGATATTCGCAGTATTGTTAAGCGCGATGTTGGGATTACCGAATTCCAGCGTCGCGTTTATTTGGCTTTGTTAGATGTTCCCAAGGGACAGTGTATCACCTACAAAGTACTCGGTGAACGGATTTCTTGTCGTTCTGCCCAGGCTATCGGTCAGGCTCTGCGTCGTAACCCTTTTGCTGTTGGTTGCAAGATAGTTCCTTCATCCCCTTCACCTCTTTCTTCTGCATCTTCCTCCCTTTCATCTCCTTCTCCTTCCTCTTCTTCTCCTTGTTTTATCCCTACGGGAGGTGAAGAGTATTATACGATAGACTACTGTGTTCCTTGTCACAGAGTTATTTCTTCATCTGGTAAGATAGGTGGTTTTTGTGGTGAGACGGAAGGACCGGAGATCGAGCGCAAGCGTGCCATTCTTTTGCAAGAGGGAATCATTCTTTAATGTATCTTTCTTCTCTTCTTTCCTCCCTTTTTTCTTTTTCTCTTCTCTTTCTCTCTTCTATCTTCTCTTTTTCTCCCTTCTCTTTTCTCCCTTCTCTCTACTCCCTTTTCTCTTTCCCTTCTCTCTTCTCTCTTCTCTCTTCTCTCTTCTCTCTTCTCTTCAATACTATACTTTCTTGCATCCTACATTATAGCTTCCATCTTCGGTCTTTTCGTATCGTGTCACATAGTCACATTTTGTGCCGTGGAGTCTTATGATCTGGGGTAGGGTGTATAGGAAGAAGTTGATGGCCCTTTTGTTTTGTTGTAGTCTGGTGGGTGTGATGGCATTACCGTATATATCTGGACTTGTTGTGGGTAGATAGATGGTGTCGTTACCTACGGTCATTACATAGTCTGTGGGGCGTGCGGGGAAGGGGGACAGGAGTGTCTCAGTGAACCAATGCAGGGGGTGGCGCATAATGAGTTCACGATAGTAGGTAGGGAATTTCTGCTGATTCATCTCATGCAGTATGGCCTCCCGTGTAGTATGGCTCTTACATACCGCACAAGCTCCCTTCTTTACCAAGGTCTCACCCGGATACTTCCTTTTATATTCCTCCACCCTGTGATAGAATGCGATACTTGCTCTCTGCGAAGGATGTATATTAAGGTTAGGCTCCTTCCCATTGGATATGCCCTGCCCCATAGTCGATGTACCCTGCCCCATAGACGATGTGCCCTGCCCATTAGACGATGTGCCTTGTTTTGTCGATGTAAGGTTTGTGGTTGTATCGTTGGCATGCTGCATGGCATATTGTCTGCGCCTCTGTTGAAGAAGGGTTCTTGCTTGTATCTTTTGATCGAGCACGGGATTATTGACCCATTTTCTATGGCTTTGGCTTGTGAGGAGGAAGTTGCGTATGGTTTGCTTGTTTACTTCTGCATCTTTGAAGAGTGACAGATCTACTTCGATGCATGAGATCTTCTGTTCCTTAATCTTCTCATATTTCTCAGGTTCCACCTCATGGGTCACTTTGATCTCAATCCATAAACGGCTCACTTCCTGTTCTTTCCCATTTCCATTTCCATTCCCATTTCCATTTCCATGTTCATTCCCATTCCCATTACTCTTCCTCTTCTTTACCCCCACAATGTCAGGGCGAAGCATGGTGTCCTTATGCCATTCCTCCACCTCAATCTTATCAAAGTCCTGCAATCCACCACCATACACACTTCCATACGAAGGAAGCATGATGGCTTTCTCCTCAGCCAGAACCTCTTTCGCCAACAGATGTAGTTCCGACTCATGCCCAATGTCACATGCCTGATTGCCCGCATGAGCAAAATGTGGATGTACATTCACCCCTCTATTCTTTGCCACAAGCATCGCACCACATCCCGGACAATAGCATGCACACCTAAGCCCATTCTCCACCTCAAGAATGTGGCATAGCCTGCCCTCGCTATTCAATCCGTATGTCAGTTTGACATCCATATCATCAACTTATCTTCTTCGCCCTATTTCATCAGCATATCATCTTCACACCATATCACAGACTATGGACCTCAATCAGTTTTCGTTGCGGAATTTCATGAGTGCATTGATGATCTCTTCGTTGTCGTCGCTTATCTCGAGAATGAGGTTCTTGTATTTGCCCTTGGCAACCAGTTCTTCAATGAGTGTGTATATGGGTACTTCTTCTCTCCAATATTGCTCCCCGAGGAAACACATAGGGCTGGAGTAGCCGAAGGTGAGATAGTGGTTTTGAACAGCCTCCTGGAATATCTCCTGAAGGGTGCCTGCAGATCCAGGCGTATAGATGATACCTCCCTTGGCAATGGTGAGGATGCCGTCCTCGCGTATGCTGTTATCGAAATACTTTGCGATATGCGTAGCGAGTGGGGTAGAAGGCTCATGCCCGTACAGCCATGTAGGAATGGCCAGACTGCAGTAGTCCAGTTGTGGCCATCTTTGGCGTACCCGCATTGCCGTTTCGAGCCAACCACTGTCGCAGAACGACGGTGCAGTGCGCAGTAGTTGCAGAGCCTCCATGAACTCCTCCTCCGTACGGTCGGCCATCCATGCACCCATGTGTGTAGCCTCCATAGCACCCGGTCCACCTCCACTTATCATAAGACTCCCCATCTCGGTGAGACGCTTGCTGATGCGTGCAATGTTCTCATATTGCTGTTCGGTACGCTTCAGGCCATGGCCGCCCATTACTCCTACGATGCACTTGTCATTGTATTGCTTGAGAAACTGATGAAGGGCATTGCTGATGCTATGATCATGAAGTGCCCGTGCCAGTGTCTCCTTGATGTTGTCGGCCTTCTTGCCCATCTTCAGATAGTGACGATAGACAATGCTATCGTAACAATGCTCGAAGGAGTCGGGATCGCCCAACCTGTACCCATCATAGAGCGTATCGGCAGAATATAATTGTGATGGAAAAGTGTCGAAAGTCTCACCCATGCGAGGAAATACAAGACTGTCGGTCATCCTTCTCTTGATACCCTTGGGTAGATTGCATCCCAGGAAAATACAGTCCCGGTAGGTGTGACTCAATGAGAGTTCGGTTTCTGCAGTCATATCCAGCCCCTTGAATGCACAGCGTCGAACTTCCTCGTTGTTCTCGTGCAAAACCTGCGAAAGTTGCCAGTCGTCACTAATCTCTCTGTAGTTCATAAGTAAGTTTAAGTATGTTTATTGCAAATATACAAAACATTTTTATAAAAAGTGAATTGTTGGATAAAATTTAATTAATTTTGCAAGTAGAAAGGAATGAATCACCATGTGGTGTCCGTTTCACACCTCGCAGAAATGCGTGAGAATATAGGACTTTTAAAGATAAAAATGAAATGAGAATGAGATATTTGTGGATTTTCATATTGTGGAGCTTGTCTGATGTGTTGATTGCCCAGACAGGCGATTTGCAACGCGCAACGCCAGAATCGCAGGGACTATCGTCGAAGGCAGTACTCCAGATGGTAGACTCTATGATGGCGCAAACAGATACCGACATACATGGTGTAATGGTGATGCGACATGGAAAGGTGATTGCGGAGAAATACAATCAGCCTTGGTCCGCTCCATACGGTCATACGCTGTATTCATGTTCGAAGACCTTTACCGCAGTGGCTGTAGGTCTTATCAGCGACTCCCTATTGACCCTGGACACCCGCATGAGCGATGTCCTTTATGACTACCTTCCCGAACAGCCAAGCGACACCCTGATGATGATCACTGTGCGCGACCTGCTCCTGATGCAATCAGGTCTGCCTGTAGATACCAATATGCGCACACAGCGCTATGACTGGATACGCAACTATCTTTCACACACGATGGTAGCAATGCCCGGCACGCTTTTTGCCTATGACAGCATAGACACCTACCTGCTCTCTGCTATCGTACAGCGTGTGACGGGAAAGACCATAATGTCCCTACTTGACGAACGCGTGTTTGGTCCGATGCACATAGAACAAGCCTATTGGGAAGAATCGCCCGAAGGCGTGTCGTGTGGTGGTTGGGGACTCTATATGCAACTGGAATCCATGGCCAAGTTCGGCCAGTTGCTACTCAATAGAGGCAGTTGGGGCAACAAGCAACTTGTTTCGGCAGAATGGGTGGACCAAATGCTTACCAAACATGTAGATGTGCCCAACGGGACGAAATACGGATACCACATCTGGCAATGTCCCTATCCCAGTATGTGGCGAGCAGACGGGGCATATGGTGAGTATATATTCGTCCTTCCACAAAGTGACATGGTGGTGGCCATAACACAATGCATGAGAGGTAATGGTAATAAAGAGATGATGTGGATCAATAAGTTGGCATCCACCTCGAGCAACCAAAGTTTGTCGGCCGACCCAATGTCGCAGAAGATTCTCGCTGACAAAGAATATGTGATGCCCTATACCAAAGGAAAAGACTCCTCGCCCCGTCACTCTATGAACTTCACCGTAGACCTGGGGAGCAATGATCTTGGATGGAGGAGACTTGAGTGCATCCCGCAGAAGCAACAGTTGAGAATACGAGTGACGACAACAACAGGCCGAACCTTTGACCTCATGTGTGGGTATCAGCAATGGACGCTAAACAGCATAGAAGGCATGCCCCTGAACTTCCGACCTTTCAAGAACAACTTCAGCAATATACCAGAGCCCTTCCTTGTGTCATGCAGTTATGGGTGGACTACCTCAGACGACCTTTATCTGCGTCTGCATTTTGTAAACTGGCTCTCGTCGTGCCGTCTGCATCTGAATATGAAAAAAGGACAGGAGTCCGCAGACATCCTGTCCTCGTATACTACGAAAACCGTTGGTATAAAAGCCTATCCGAAATAAGATAAGAAACCAAATCTTCTGAAGTTAATTTTTAACCATTACTAAATATCACTCAAGGAGAGCAGTAGATAGATAGCGCTCACCCGTGTCAGGAAGAAGTGCAACGATTCGCTTACCCTTGTTTTCAGGACGCGAAGCCAGTTGAATAGCGCCATAGAGAGAGGCCCCTGAAGAGATACCCACAAAGATACCCTCCACCTTGGCAATCTCCCTTGCTGTGGAAATAGCCTCATCGTTACCGACGGGGATAATCTCGTCAATCACCTCAGCGTTGTAGTTCTTTGGAATGAAACCAGCTCCGATGCCCTGTATCTTGTGAGGACCTGCAGGATTGCCCGAAAGGACAGCACTTGAGGCAGGTTCGACGGCCACGGTGCGTATGTTCGGATTGTGAGCCTTGAGAGCCAAGCCCGTTCCGCTAACCGTTCCGCCCGTTCCAACCCCCGCAACAAAGATATCAATCTTCCCTTCAGTCTGCTCCCAAATCTCCTCGCCCGTGGTACGAGCATGAATAGCAGGGTTGGCAGGATTCTCGAATTGCTGAAGAATAACAGCTCCAGGTATGCTGTCGCGTAAACTCTCGGCCTTCTTTATGGCACCCTTCATGCCCTCAGCCCCAGGAGTGAGCACAATCTCAGTACCGTAGGCAGAAGCCAGTTTTCGGCGTTCTATACTCATCGTCTCAGGCATTGTAAGAATCACCCGATACCCCTTGACTGCACCTACCAGACTCAAACCAACTCCCGTGTTACCGCTGGTAGGTTCGATGATAGTAGCACCAGGTTTTAGGATGCCACGAGCCTCTGCATCCTCGATCATATTCAGAGCCACGCGATCTTTAACGCTACCTCCAGGGTTGAAAAATTCGACCTTGGCAACGATTTCTGCCTGCAAGCCATGATTCTCTACGATTTTGTTGAGCGAAACGAGAGGCGTCTTACCTATCAGTTCCAAGATGCTGTTGTGTACCATATTTATTTATATTAGTGGGTTATTGTTTATTCCTTAATTTGTTACTTGGCACTATATTTGCCATTTTGATGATGCAAAGTTATGAAATACAGTGGATTGTGCCAATAAAAATGTATAATATGGAATAAAATTGAAGAATTCGGGTGTCTGAGCAGAATAATATTCTACAAAAGCCCCCAACTTGTGTATTGGGGGCTTGAGTGGAGTGGGGTGTATGGCTGCCTCGCGGAGAAACGCGAGAACAGTGACGGGACGAACTCGCGTGAACACGCGAGGAACAGTGACAGGGAAACTCGCGGAGAAACGCGAGGAACGGTGAAGGGACGAACTCGCGTGAACACGCGAGGAACGGTTAGCTCATATTTAACGCACGGAGCGTACGAAGTGTACGGAGGGGTTAGCGAGCCTGGGTGTACTTGTGAAGCGTAGCGCGTACGGCACCGGGGCCAGCGTAGAGTTCCTTGACCATGCCCTCGATCTGTTCACCCAATCCTATCTCGTAAAGATCAACACCGAAGACATCCTTGCGCGAGAAAAGCTGTTTCAGACAACTCCAATCCTGGTCGGGCTTGCCAATCTCAAGTGGAGCAACGATAACCTGCAGTTCGTCGAGCATGGGGTCGGGAGAAGGAGTGAAAGCCTCGCCGTTGTCCTTGATTCCCTTTAAGAAACGAGCATAACCCGCTAAGGTGAGAGGAATGAGGATGAGGTTCTTCTTGTCCAGTCCACGCTCATGATACTTACGAAGTGTCTCACCAAAGCGGATAGGCAACTTCTGACTGGTATCCATAGAGATACGCTGAGGAGCATCAGGCATGAAGGGGTTGGGGAGACGCTTGTTGATCACATCACCGATGAACTCGTAAGGATTGAGCACGCCGGGATCAGTCACTACAGGCATCGCCTCCATGTAACCAATCTTCTGGATGAAGGGTCGCAGGTCCTCATCCGCCATCTCTGCAGAGATGAGCGTATAGTCGAGCATCACACCATAGATAGACATGGCCGTGTGGAGTGGATTGAGACAAGTAGTAACCTTCATGGTCTCAACCTGATCCACGATCTCACGCGTGGTGTAGAGTGCGCCACCCAGATCCAATGGAGGACGGCCATTGGTGTACTTGTCCTCGATGACCAGATACTGAACCTCCTCCGCATTGACGAATGGAGCCGTGAAGGTATGCTTCTCCGTCTCGATATAATTGTTGTCCTCAAACCCGTCCTGTGCCAACATAGCCTGTACCTGCGAGTGAGGACGAGGCGTAATCTTGTCGATCATAGACCAAGGGAAGGTGATCTTAGTCTCATCCTTGAGGTAAGAGAGGAAAGATTCGGGAACCAATCCATCGTTTACCCAACGCTCAGCATAAGCCATCACGCCAGCCTTAACCTTGTCGCCATTGTGAGAGCAGTTGTCCATAGACTGCACGGTGAGTGGAAGCGCACCAGCATTGAAACGCTCGAGCAAGAGCGCACATACCTTACCCATAGCAAAGACAGGCGAGAGACCGCGAGCCAAGTCAGCCTCATTGTAGGTGTATCCCTTCTCCGTAATGGTGAAAGAGATCATCTGCAAAGAAGGAGCCTTGAACACCTCAACCAATCTTTGCCAGTCGGGGAATTGAGGGTCAGCCTTCAACGATTCGGTAACCGAAGCGATGACTTTCTTCTCGATAGTGCCATTAGAGCAAAGAGAGACAGCCAGAGAAAGATTATTGTAAGGCGTATAAGCCTTGTCGATCACCTCATAGTCGAAAGTCTCAGCTACGATGACGCCACGATCATACTTGCCCGTGTTGAGCGCATCATTGAGGATAGATGCAGGGAAAGCACGGAAGATGTTACCACCACCGAAGTGAACCCATGTAGGTTCGTCGTGTGTCTTTTTGGCTACTTTAGCAATGTCAAACTTGGGAAGCAGGTAGCCCTTAGCCTCCCATTCGGCAGGATTAAAATCCGCCTTCAGTATGTCTGTAAGTTTCATTCGATCAATTATGAATTGTGAATTATGAATTAGTCAAAGAATCCAGGTTGTTTGTATTCAATTCCAAGTTCACGATCAACAGTTGCCATGATACCCTGCATCTGACCCATGGCGAACATACGACCTAAGAGCGTGTAGCCCGAGTTGTGGCCATGAGCCGACTCGTCGAAGATACCACCAGGCTGATCGGTGAAAGTCATACCATGGTCCACACGCATGGGGAGACGACGACCGCTGTTGCATACACCACGACGCTCAACCTCCTCGAAAATACGAGTCAGTTCGATGAGATCACCACGACCACCCAGATGACTTGCCTCAGTGAAGTTGCCATTGGGGAAGATGTGGCATGAACGCAGATGAACGAAATGTGTACGATCAGCAAACTTGCGAGCCATAGCCGTTACATCGTTGTGCTCACCAGCAGAGAGCGAGCCGGCACAGAAGGTAAGACCATTGTGCTTATTGGGTACAGCATCGAGGAACCACTGAATATCCTCATCCGTGCCGATGATACGAGGAAGACCAAAGACAGGGTAGGGAGGATCATCAGGATGAACACACATGTTGATGTCGTACTCCTCACATACAGGCATGATTGCCTCCAGCCAATACTTCATGTTAGCCTGCAACTGCTCCTTGTCGATACCATCGTAAAGCTTAAGCAAGTCACGGAACTTCTGTACGGGAGCCTCATCACCCTCGCTGAAATTGCCAGATACGAAGCCCTGGGTCTTGATGATGATATTCTCCACCAACTCGTGGTCGAACTCCGGTGTGGCCGTCTCCTTGATCTTGTCAGCCTCAGCCACGAGGTCACGACCCCACTTGTGATTCTGCGAGAATGCAGTCCATTCCTCACGAGCACCCTCGCGCTTGAGGATGTAGATGTCGAAATAAGCAAACAGCCCCCAATCCATGTACAGATTGGTAGAACCATTAGGATTGTTGTGTGAGAGATCCGTACGCGCCCAATCCAATACAGGCATGAAATTGTAGCAGATACACTTGATACCCTCTTCGCCCAGGTTGCGCAGACTCTGCTTGTAAACCTCAATCTGCTCCTCACGGTCGGGACCGCCATATTTGAGCGTCTCAACTACGGGCAGACTCTCTACGACGCTCCACTTCATGCCGTAAGACTCAATATACTCCTTCAGTTCGTGAATCTTCTCACGCGTCCATACCTGACCCAGAGGTACATCGTGGAGTGCAGTCACGATACCCTCTACACCTATCTGTCTGAGTTGGGCAAGGGTAATCTTATCCTTCTTGCCAAACCATCTCCATGTTCTTTCCATATATGATTAAAAATTAAAGAAGTTCTTAGCATTGTAGTAACTGATATCCTCTACCATCTGCTTGATGCGAGGCATCTCCTCTGCAGGAATCTCGCCATTCTCAACATCGCGACCAATGAGGTTGCAAAGTGTACGACGGAAATACTCGTGACGAGGATAAGACACGAATGAGCGACTATCCGTAAGCATACCTACGAAACGACTCAAGAGACCCAGTACGGAGAGAGCATTCATCTGTCGCTCCATACCATCCTTCTGATCGTTGAACCACCAACCAGAACCAAACTGAATCTTACCCGGAGTAGGACCTTGCTGGAAGTTGCCAAGCATGGTGGCAATCATCTCATTGGCAGAAGGATTGAGAGGATAGAGAATGGTCTTGGCCAGGAGGTTCTCCTTGTCGAGCGTGTCGAGGAACTTGCTCATAGCAATAGCCGTGTTCCACTCACCAATGCTGTCGAAGCCAGTGTCGGGGCCCAGAAGAGACATCATGCGACTGTTGTTGTTGCGCAAAGCTCCATAGTGGAACTGCTGTGTCCAACCCGATCGAGCATCCATGCGAGCAAAGTCAAGCATGAGAGCCGACTTGAACTTGCGATCTTCCAGTTCGGTAGGAGCCTGTCCACCCATAACCTTATTAAATATATTATTAATCTCAGCCTCAGTGAAGTCCTCTGCATAGAACTCGCAGATACCATGGTCAGAGAGTCGGCAACCCTGAGATTCGAAGAAATCGTGGCGCTTCTGTAATGCATCAATCAACGCATTGTAGCTGTTGATCTCAACACCAGACACCTCACTCAATTTCTCGATATACTGACGATAAGCCTCTGGATTCTCAACAGCCATAGCCTTGTCAGGACGCCATGTGGGAAGCATCTTCACCTCAAAGCCCGACTCACGGGTAGCGATGTGATGCTCCAGAGAATCGATGGGATCGTCGGTGGTGCATACGCTCTCCACATTGTAGTGACGCATCAAGCCACGAGCACTAAACTCAGGTTGCTTCAACATCTCGTTGCACTGATCGAAGATCTCGCGAGCGGTATCAGGATTCAAAAGCTTCTGAATACCGAAGCAAGTGCGGAGCTCGAGATGAGTCCAGTGATAGAGAGGATTGCGCAGTGTGTAGGGCACAGTCTCTGCCCACTTCTGGAACTTCTCCCAGTCGGTGCTGTCACCAGTAATATACTTCTCGTCCACGCCATTGGTACGCATGGCACGCCACTTGTAGTGGTCGCCACCCAACCACAGTTCGGTGATGCTCTGGAACTTATGGTCGCTTGCCACCATCTGAGGAATAAGGTGGCAGTGGTAGTCGATGATAGGAAGACTCTTGGCATGCTCATGATAGAGCATCTGTGCAGTTTCGGTTTCCAGCAGGAAATCCTTGTCCATGAATTGTTTCATATTAGACTCTCCCCCCGCCCTCCCTCTAGGGAGGGGGCTGCATGTCCTTTTGGGGGGAAGATTGCAGATGTTGTTATTTATTTGAGATAGATTTTTTTTTCGAGATTTCGAGGTTCCGAGATTCGGGATTCCGATGTTTCGTGACTTCTTAATTATGATTGCTTAATCAATAGGCTTGTATTTGGGAACGAGAACCTTGATGACACACCATGCCAATACATAAGCAATGGCACAGTAGCAGAATACTACCATGTAAGCACCGGGCTTGCCCTCAACACCAAAGAAAGAGAACGCATTCTCAGGTTGCTCAGCATAGGTGAAGAATGCACCAGCACTCTTCATGATGATGAAGCTACAAAGACCACCAAACATAGTACCGATACCTGTGATGGTAGCAATAGCGCGACGAGGGAACATGTCACCGATGGTAGAATAGAGGTTGGCCGACCAAGCCTGATGACCAGCACCAGCCAAACCAATAATGATAGCAGGCCACCATACACTTACACCAGCCAGAGGTTGAGCCACAAGTGCAAAGATAGGAAGGAGAGCGAAAAGCAACATGGCGCGCATACGACCAGCATAGGGATGCATGCCCTTCTTCTCAACAAAATACTTGGGTGCGTAACCTCCTACGATGCTGACGAGCGTAACGATGAGGTAGAGTACGAAGAGCAACATCTGACCAGTGAAGGTAGATGCGGGGTGACCCAACTCCTTGAAGTAAGCAGGAGCCCAGAACAAGAAGAACCACCATACACCATCGGTGAGGAACTTACCCATGATGAAAGCCCAAGTCTGACGATACTTGAAGCAATCGATGATGCCAAACTTGGCACCTTCCTCTTTCTGCTCCTCTGCAGGAGCCTCAACGGTGTCGGCATCCTGATTGATATAAGCCAGCTCAGCCTCGTTGACGAATTTGCTCTCTTTGGGGTGGCTGTAGAAGACAATCCAAAGACCTGCCCAGATGAAGCCGATACCACCGATGATGATAAATGCCATCTCCCAACCAAAAGCATTGGCCAACTGAGGAATAGTGAGAGGAGCCAGAAGTGCACCTACACTGGCACCAGCGTTGAAGATAGAGGTGGCAAATGCACGGTCCTTCTTGGGGAAATATTCAGCCGTAACCTTGATAGCTGCAGGGAAGTTGCCCGACTCACCCATTGCGAGGAAGCAACGACAAGCAATGAAGAACCAAACGCTGAGCGTCAATCCCAGCAGACCCACCTGCGAAGCCTTCTCCATACCACGCAAAGCCTCCATGCTATCCACATTGTTGCAAACCATGGTGAGCCAACCACAACCTGCATGCATACAAGCTGCTACACTCCAGAAGATAATGGCCCAAAGGTAACCCTTCTTGGTGCCCATGATGTCGATGAACTTACCAGCAAAGAGGCTGATGAAAGCATAGAAGATGGAGAATGTTGCGGTAATCGTACCGTAGTCATTGTCATCCCACTGAAAATCCTTGGCAATGAAGTCTGTGTAGGTGAGTGAAAGTACCTGACGGTCCATGTAGTTCACCAATGTTGCCAGAAACAGCATTCCGCAGATCATCCAACGGAATTGCGAGAGTCGTTGTTGTGTGTTGTTACTCATAATAATTATTTTTAGGTTTGTATTATTCTAATTCAAGTTGTTTTTTCCAAAGATTCCTGACATCCTCCCATCGGTAGAAGCAATCGTTGATGGCCTTGAGGGGTAGGTGTGCATCGCGCTCGTTGAGGAGTAGGCGAAGGATGATGTCATGACTCGCCATGCCCTGATAGAAAACCAGTTGGAGGTTGGCCCCCATAGGTACGAGTTCATAGTCGTGCCATTGTGATGCTACGCGATTGGGGTCGGTGTCATCACCCTTTACTCGTTTACACTCCTCCAATTTCATGAGCGTGATGAGACGCAAGAGTGCACTATCGTGCCCGAAACGAAGATGAATGCGGTTTCCGTTGCCCTTTTGTAGCTCAGGCAGAAGTTGGTCAGCCTCACTGATGATGTTGTTAAGCAGGTTGTGAGAACTTCTGGCCGTCACTCCACCGTTTAAGCTACCAGGACCGTTGGTTACATACATACGATAATTAACAGCCTTCCAGTAACTTAAAAGTTCCTCACGCTCGAAGATATCATACATACTGTTGAGCATGACATCCTGCATGTTTGACACAATCCAATAGAGCCCGTCGAAGAGTTGAATCGGATCGTCAATCTCCTCTGGCCTTTGGAAGATACTCGCCATCAGTCGTTTGTGAATGCAATACCTTTCGTAGATGGAGTCTTCAAACTGAGTCCAAAAATCACCTTTCTTGAAAGCCTTCAATTCATCAGACTCCTGGTTGATGACCGCCATGTCCCGTTCATAAGCAGAGCGCTGTATCTTGATCTCGGGGATAAGTTCCTTGATCCCTTCGCAGGCCGACATCATGCTCATCATGCATCGTCGCGAAGTGCTACTCTGAGCCGTGATAGTTTGAGTTCCTTGAAAGAGAGACGGAAAATTGGATACCATGCGCTGTGCGATGTCGTGATGCTGTTTCTCGCCCAAGAGAGTCAGTTCGCCACTACGCCCTTTGGCATCCTCCCATACCGCTTCAAGTTTTTTGCGTATAGCTTTGCCCGTTTCTGTCAGATTGTGACTATCAAAAACATTCAGCACTTCCTCGTAACGCCTGTCCTCTGTCAGCCAACGACTGCCATGACGCCCATAATGGCACAGGAAAACCGGTTTGTAGCCCTTAGGCGCAGGAGTGAGAGCAGGAGGGGCGGGATATGCAAAATAGGAACTGCCCAACTGTTCGTTGGACTGTCCCCATATAGGCGAAGCCAGAGCGAGGAGCGTGAATATGATCAGAGCTCTAACGCGCATATTCGTAACGAATGTTGTTTGTTGTCACATGGTCGGCACACTCAATGTGTATCGGTTCGTTCTCAGGAGCAGGTACGAATCCTTCGCCTACACGAGGACGGAGGTCGTAACGGCCACCTTCATAGTCCGTCTTCTTCACTAGGCGAAGGTCGATGTTTTCGAAGTGTATGTCGTGCACCTTTCCCGGTACATCACCCCCTACAAAGCAACCATTCTCACCTACACAAGTGATGTTGTTGAAGAATATGCGACTCACCTCGCCACACTTCCCCTCGGTAGCCCCCTTAGGGAAGCGCCATCCTGCATCCTTGTGGTTGCCAATAGCACGAGGATAACTGGTTACATAGATGGGTTCGGCCTTGCCCCACCATACATCGCTGAAATACTGGCAATCCATGATGATATTAGAAAAGATGACATCGGTCACTGTTCCCTCGTCACGGTTTTGAATGCCCAGACCTCGGTTGCTGGCACGGATCACGCAGTTTTCTATGATCACATGGCTTATGCTGTCCATATTCTCACTACCAATCTTTATGGCACAAGATCGACCCGTCATGACGCAGTTTGTCACCACGATGTCCTGACATGCACCATATTTCTCATATTCGCGTCTGTTCTTCAGGCAGATACAGTCATCTCCACTCTCAATGAAGCAATTGGCTATACGAACCTTCTTACTGTGATCAAGGTCGATACCGTCGCCGTTTCGTATCTTCAGGTTGTTGAGCAGAGATATACCCTCTATCAAAGCATCGTAACACCCCACGAGATGTACGGTCCAGTAAGCCCCTTGACGAATGGTGACATCACGGATGGTAAGATGATTTACACCCATCAGGGTCAGTACATGCGGACGAGGATCAAACTTAGGATCTTTCAATTCCTTTAATTCATAACTATCCTCCAGCTCGGCCCCCATAAAGGCAATGCCATTACCATCAATTGTTCCTCTACCCGTAATGCTAAGATTTTCAATGCTGTCACACCAAAGCCACATCATACCCTCTCCGCGATTCTCGCCGAAAGTGCTTAGTTTATAGATATCCTCATTGGGATTGGCTAATAAAGTTGCATTGATGTCAAGATGGAGATCGATGTTACTTTTCAGTTGGATAGGTCCCGCCATGAAAGTGTAACCTGTAGGCAGAAGTACCTGTCCACCTCCCTTAGCCGAACATTCATCGATAGCCTTTTGTATGGCAACAGCGTCGTCTGTTGTGCCGTCACCTTTGGCTCCAAAGTCCAAAACATTGTACACATTGCCTTTCTCTGCACACCCAACAAAGTTGAGCAAAGTCAGTATAAGTATGACAATCTTGAATCTCATGCTTTTCGTGGTTTGTAGTGCTCCTTTAATCGTAGAGGAAAAATATGCGTTTCATCCCTTGCCACTTCTCGTCGCTCGTAGCATCTTTGGCACATTGCTGGAAAGCTGATACCGTGGCCTCCCATTCCTCCTGTCGGGGCAGGGTGGCGAGTCGGCTCATGGCTGAGTCCCAGTCAAAATCGATAGGAGTCTCCACAATCATAAATAGATTGTTGCCGGCTCTATAGATTTCCATCTCCAAGATACCCACTTCGCGGATACCGTCACGGATCTCTTTCCAACTATATTCGGGACTATGAAGGCGCTCATATTCAGCGATTAACTCTGGAGCGTCCTTCAACTTCAGGGTTTGACAATATCGTTTTGTAGGTGTGTCGAATCTTTTTACGGGATATCCTTCCATGGTATTTTTTACTTATTGTTGCAAAGATAATGAATATTTGCATGTAAGTAAAATAATTTACTTATAATTTTCTCGTTTGTTCATATATTTTGTATAATGTTTGTACAAATCGCAGTTTATTTATATTTTTGCGTACTTGAATTTGTATTTTCACTACATTGTCTATGCATTTGCTCTCAACGATAACACGCTCAAGATTCGGCTTAGCATGCTTGCGTTTCTGCTTAGCGATAGTTATGTTTTACAATGCTTCCTTTCTTTTTGCACAAGGCAATATGGTTTCGGAAGTTGTGTCTTACTATGTGGATCCCAGGATAGGCAGTGAAGGTCTTGGTCGTGTTTTCGTTGGACCCTGTGTTCCATTTGGCATGGTGAAGCCCGGTCCGGACTGTGGTGTTTCCAACAATGCAGGTTGGGCACCAAGTCCAGCAAAAGTATCAGGATTCTCGCAGACTCATGTAAGCGGTACGGGAGGTGGTCCGAAGTATGGAAACATCCTTGTCAGACCCTTTAGTGGTCCCGATCAGACGCGAAAAGGTGAATCAATCAAGTTGGGTCTCTACAGATGCGAATTTGAGGAAAGTGGCATCTCTGCAGAGGTTACAGCATCAAGTCGCACCTCCTTCTATCGCTTTGTCTACCCCGAAGATGTCAAGCCTTATGTAGAGTTCGATCTTACACACTTCTTGGGACGCAATCCTGTACCAAAATCCCGTGAGGCTCAACAGTTTGAGGGGTCAGACTTAAAGCATCCCAGCGAGAATGAATGGACCGGTTGGCAAACCATCAGTGGAGGGTGGAACAACGGCAAACCATATACCGTTTATTTCTACGCCTGTCAGCAGAGAGACGATGATACACTATTGCTGAAGATCGGTATCTCCTATGTGAGTGAAGAGCAGGCAAAGGCAAATTGCCTGAATGATATCCCTCATTGGGATTTTGACCAAACCTATGATGAGTGTGTTGCCTTGTGGGAGAAACTACTTACGCGTTTACCTCTTTCACTCTATTCGTCGCGCCAGGTAAAACGCATGTACTATACCGCACTCTACCATATGTGTCTGATGCCTACAGAGCGTGAGGATGGTACCTACGATGACTATTATGCCATATGGGATACCTACCGTACTTCCACCCCTTTGCTTACCCTGTTGGCTCCAGAACGAGCTACAGCTATTGCACAGTCCTTGCTCACCATCTATCAGCGAGAGGGTTTCATGCCCGATGCTCGGAGTGGTAATAGTAATGGTAGGACGCAAGGTGGCTCGAATGCAGAAATCGTACTCGCTGATGCTTTGGCACGAGGTCTGGATATTGATGCCAATCTCGCCCTTGAAGCCATGATTAAGGACGCAACCGTTGCACCTGAAGACGATGAGGCAGAAGGGCGTGGTGGACTGAAGGAGTACAATCAGTATGGCTATATTCCGTACATTATAAACGATCCATCAACTGGAGAGTACACCCGTATCCCCCGTGCTGGCAACCGAACGGTAGAATACTCTTTCTGTGATTGGGCCATTGCCCAAGTAGCCAAACGAGTAGGTGAGGATGCACTCTACGAACAGTATATGAAACAGAGCGAACGCTGGAAAAATCTCTGGCGAGCAGATTACAAACACAAGGGTACGACAGGATTCATCATGCCACGCGATGAGCAGGGAGAATGGCTTGACAGTCTGCCATATGGTCACAGCAAAGTGCGCCGTCTGCTATTCCCCTATACGCCCGATGTGAGTTATGAAGGACCGTGGTACTGTAAGTGGTGGGATTGTTTTATGTACGAGGCTTCCTCGTGGGAATATTCTTTTGCCATACCACATGACATTCCCGGTTTGATTGAACTGTGTGGAGGTAAAGAGGCTTTTGAGGCGAGACTTGATAAATTCTTTGAAAATGGGTATTATAATGTAGCCAATGAACCTTCTTTCCTCACTCCTATGCTCTTTCATTGGGTAGGAAAACCCGAGAAGTCCTCGGCTCTCATCAAGCGGATTATTGAGGAGAATTTCAGTGACCGCCCTGATGGACTTCCTGGGAACGACGATGGAGGAGCTATGAGTTCATGGTTGGCCTGCCATCTTTTGGGTAAGTATCCCTTGGCAGGCACGGATCAGTGGATTGAATATGAACCGTTGTCCGAATCTGTCGTTATTCCCGAACCGGAATATGAAGAGTCGGTTAATCCCGAATCATCTACAGGCAAAATCTTGAGTCAGTACACTCACATCCTGAAATTCTCGCTTCATGGACAGACGCGTAAATTCTATGTGAAACAATCGTCTAATCCCCAGAGTGAAAATATTAGATGGACTATATTGCGCAACCTCAAATGGTGGACGGGTAATTATAAAATGTCGCGCATTGCTATGGATGAAGGTCGTAAACTCTGTTATGTCCAACCTCTTGACAAGCAAAACCTAACACTGGACGATGACGAACTCTTCTGTATGGTTTCACGCAAGGTTTTGAAAGAAATCCGCTCGAAAGGTTCTTGTGATTTTGACTGTACAAGTTGGAAAGTTGTTGACAAAACAAAGATTGCACTCAAGTTGATTCAATATCATCTAACTTCGGTTGAGGGTGCTGAGATGTGGGTGAACGGTGATCCTTTTGCTCCCTATATTGTAAGAATGAAAAACAATCCTGCCGAGATAGATTGGGAATGGACCCGTATTGACGAATAAATTACCTTAAAACCTTTCCTTGCTTTTTTCGCAAGGCTTAATTTTTATCATCATGAGAAAACTCTTTATCTTGATACTTTTGTTTTTTAGCACTCAGGTCTTTGCTCATCCCCTTACTGGACTGCTCGAACGCATCGATCCTGGAGCCTCTAAGCGCATAGCCCTAGAGGTCAAAACAGACAAGTCTGGTAGGGACTATTTTGAGTTAGACCAGAAAGGAAATAAACCTCTCATACGTGCTAATAACTATGTCAATGCGGCCGTTGGCTTAAACTGGTACTTGAAGTACTATTGTGGCATCCATCTCTCCTGGAATCAGATGCGTGCCAACCTGCCTGCCGAGCTCCCCAAGGTGGAGAAGACGGAGCGCCACGAGACCGATCTTACCTTGCGCTACGATTTCAATTATTGCACCTTCTCTTACTCCATGCCCTTCTGGGACTGGTCGCGCTGGGAGACGGAGATAGACTGGATGGCCTTGCATGGCATCAACATGCCTTTGGCGGCTGTGGGTACCGAGTGTATCTGGCGCAATATACTCCTCCGCCTCGGCTATACGGAGGATGAGGTGGGACAGTTCATCGCCGGCCCTGCCTTCCTGGCATGGTGGGAGATGAACAACCTCGAAGGGTGGGGTGGCCCCCTGCCTATCAACTGGTACCGTCAGCAGGAAGCCTTGCAGAAGAAGATCGTACAGCGCATGAAGGAGTATGGCATGCATCCCGTACTGCCTGGTTACAGTGGCATGGTACCCAGCAAATTGAAAAATGAGAATGGCAAATTGAAAGACGGTGACGCCCTGGAAGATACAGGTGAATCTTCGCAGTCTTCCTTGGATCTCTGGAATGGCTTCACCCGTCCCGGCGTGCTCTATCCCGGTGACTCCCGTTTCGACGAGTGGGCACGCCTCTACTATGAGGAGGCAACCAAGCTCTTCGGCAAGGCCGACTATTATAGCATGGACCCCTTCCATGAGGCTAAGAATCTGCCGAAGGACCTCAATATCGGTGAAGCGGGCAAGGAGATCATGCGTGCCATGAAGGAGTATGGCAACCCTAAGGCCAAGTGGGTCTTGCAAGGATGGAGTGAGAACCCACGCGACGAGATGATCATGGCCATAGAACCTGGCGATCTGCTCATCCTTGACCTTTTCAGCGAGTGTCGTCCCCAGTATGGCGACCCCAATAGCGTGTGGTATCGTCCCGAAGGATACAGAGGTCACGACTGGCTCTTCTGCATGTTGGAGAATTTTGGTGCCAATGTGGGTTTGCATGGACGCATGGACCAGCTCATCAACAACTTCTACAATGCGCGTGAGCACTATGCCGAGCACATGAAGGGCTGGGGCTTCACGATGGAGGGTAGCGAGACCAATCCTGTGATGTACGAGTTGATGAGCGAACTGCCTTGGCGTAACGAAAGAATCCAGAAGTACAATTGGGTGGCGGAATATGGTCTGGCTCGATATGGCATAGCACCCCGATGCTATGATCCTGGTACGGCAGATCTTCCGACACAGGATTGTGTGTTGAAAATAGATATGTCATGGGATCTCCTAGCCGATTGTATCCTCAATTGCCCTCAGGGCAACAATCAGCAGGGCCCCAGCGAGAGTATCTTCTGCAGCCGTCCCTCTCTGGATAGTTACCAAGCCTCCTCGTGGTCCAAGATGACACCCTATTATGACCCCAACACAACCTTGCAGGCTGCATTTCTTCTTCTACAGTGTGCAGACCAATTGAAGGGTAATGGCAACTATGAGTACGACTTGGTGGACGTTTGCCGTCAGGCCATTGCCGATAGGGCTCGTGTGGTCTACCATCAGTTGGTGGCCGACTTCAAGAGCTTTGATCAGGACTCTTTTAGAAAGCATAAGTGTGAGTTCCTTGATCTTCTCCTCTCACAGGATAGTCTCCTGGCCACCCGGTCTGAGTTTCGTGTGGGGCGTTGGCTGGAGCAGGCTAAGAGCGTAGCCGCCAATGACGAGGAGGCCAGACTCTATGAGTGGAATGCCCGTGTGCAGATCACCACTTGGGGCAATCGCTATTGTGCAGACACCGGCAAGCTCCGCGACTATGCACATAAAGAATGGGAAGGCCTCCTCCGAGACTTCTACTATCCACGCTGGAATCACTATCTCGGCATCCTCGAAGACGAACTACGTGGTAAGCTACCCATGTTGCCAGTGGGTAACTCTTCTCAGCTCAAGAGTGCCCAGGACAATCCTGCGCTCACGGTCGACTGGTACGCCATGGAAGAACCCTGGACTCTCCTGCAAAATCTCTATGCCTCAGAGTCCGAAGGCGACCCCATCACTGTGGCCAATCGCATTATCTCTCGAATCTTAAAAGACTTATTAAACCAATATGAGCACATCTTCTAAACGACTTCTTTCTCTCGATGTACTTCGTGGTCTCACTGTTTTCGGAATGATTCTT
This sequence comes from Bacteroidaceae bacterium, assembly GCA_045629325.1. Classification (GTDB taxonomy): domain Bacteria; phylum Bacteroidota; class Bacteroidia; order Bacteroidales; family Bacteroidaceae; genus Physcousia. Next base: position 53,909 of record JAZQQX010000027.1, read on the forward strand.
GTAAACAACGGTGCTGGACATGAACATTTCTATCCTTTGACCCACTCTGCTTGGAATGGTTTGACTCCCTGTGACCTTATCTTTCCATTCTTCCTTTTTATGGTTGGCCTGAGTATTCCTATGTCCAATCGAACAGATGTGCGTCGCATCGTTTGGCGTAGTGTCAAGATGTTTGTGCTCGGTGTGGCACTTCATGCCTGGGATATGTGGATTGGTGGCAAGGAAGACATCATCGGCAATCTTCGTCTTTGGGGTGTGTTGGAGCGTATTGCCTTATGCTATCTTGCTGTGGGTGTTTTTCATCATTATGTCAAACCTGCGAGCCATTATATTAATATAATGTGGGGAACAATCATCGCCCTGCTTGTGGGGTATGGTGTTGTTCTTTTGGTTGGAAATGGTTATGCCCAGGATGAGACCAATATAGCGTGCATCATCGACCGTTGGTTGGTGGGTGAGGCACATCTCTATCATAAGAGTCCTATCGATCCTGAAGGTTTGTTGGGTACCCTTCCTTCCATCGCTCATACAATGATTGGACTATATGTTGGTTGGATTGTCAAACAACAGACATCGCTTTCCAATCGTCTGATCCAACTCTTTTCTCTGGCATCCTGCCTCATTCTCTTTGGATATCTCATATCTTTCGGCTTGCCTCTCAACAAGCGTATATGGTCACCATCGTATGTATTAGTTACCTGTGGTTTCGCCTCTTCGCTTTTAGGTTTGCTCATTCTCTGTGTGGATTCAGAAGGAATCTCCAAAGATAAATCATCTGCCTTCCTTTTACATTTGAAGAATGGATTGTTCCAAATCTTCACCTTCTTTGGACTCAATGCCATTGCTTTGTATGTGATTAGTGAGATGCTTGCTCCGGTGATGGGGTATTTCGGGGTGGGGGATGCAATGAGTTCATGGCTTATTGATTGTGGTCTTTCTCCTCAATTCTCCTCTCTTTGCTATGCGCTCTCCTTTGACCTTCTTATGACATTGATAGCATGGTTGATGTATAGGCGTCGTCTTTTCATTAAGTTGTAAGACTTGGAGCAGGTTGTCAATTATGGCGTGCCTGACATAAATTGTACATTTATTTGCAACTCTTATTATATTATTGTATCTTTGCGAAACCAAAACAATATTTTTGCTGATAATATATGGAAAACTGGAAGAATGAAGGAATCATCGCTACAGAGAGTATGATTAAGCGATTTGAGTGTGTATTTCGTACGGCTTGGGACCAACCTGCCCTTAGCAACTTCGGTACCTCCCTCACTTATACTTATGGAGATGTGGCCACTCGCATCGCCTACTATCATATTCTTTTCAAGGAGATGGGGTTGAAGCCTGGTGATAAGATTGCCTTGTGTGATAAGAATAGTGCCAACTGGGCACTCACGATGCTTGCTATCACAACCTACCACGCTGTTTCTGTTCCTTTGCTTCCTGATTTCAGTGAAAAGCAGATTGCTTCGCTTTGTGAGCATAGTGAAGCAAAGGTTCTTGTTTGTGGTAAGAAGTTGATTGGTGTGCTTTCTCAGTGTGACTGTAATATGCAACTTCTTGATATAGATGTAGTTCCTACTCTTGACGAGAAACTGTATGAGGCAGAAACGGATAAAGACCTTGCTGAGGTTTTGATTCGTGCACTGCATGTCTACCACAAGACTTATCCTGCAGGTTTACAGAAAGAGGATGTACAGTACGAGGCTGAAAATCCCGAGGATTTGATGTTGCTGAGTTATACCAGTGGTAGTACGGGTAATCCTAAGGGAGTAATGTTGCCTTTCCGTTCTATATGGTCGAACAATACTTTTGCCATTGAGAAACTGCCTATCTATGACAATTCTCGCTATTTCGTAGTGTTACCTATGGCGCATATGTTCGGTTTTTCATTCGACTTTCTTTTTTCTGTATGTAAGGCTTCTCATGCTACCATTCTCACTAAGGCACCTGTTCCCAAAGTACTACTTGAAGCTTTTAAGACTGTTCGTCCTCATGTGTTCCTCTGTGTGCCCTTGGTGATGGAGAAGATTATCAATGGAAAGGTGCGTCCCGTTTTGGAAAAGCCTCTTATGAAATGTTTACTCAAGGTGCCAGGCATTCGTCAGGTAATACTTTCGAAGGTTCGCAAGCAACTTATTGAAGCGCTTGGTGGTGAGGTCTATGAGGTAATCATGGGCGGAGCTGCTTTGAGTAAGGAGGTAGAGAATATCCTTCGAATGGTCAAGTTCCCTTATACTGTGGGCTATGGTATGACTGAGAGCGGTCCTCTGCTTTCGTATGTGGATTGGCATAACACTCGTTTTGGTTCTTGTGGTCAGGCTGTGGATCGTGTCGAGATGAAGGTGTTGAGTTCGGATCAAGAGAATGTGCCCGGAGAGATTGTTGTTAGGGGTATGAATGTGATGACCGGTTATTACAAAAACCCCGAAGCTACAGCTGAAGCTATTGATGAAGAGGGATGGCTACATACGGGAGACTTGGGTGTGATTGACCGTGACGGTTTCCTGTATATCCGTGGTCGTAAGAAGAATATGCTCCTGAGTAGTAACGGTCAAAATATCTATCCTGAAGAAATTGAAGACCAGATGGTTAGTCATAGTGTCTTCGATGAGTGTGTAGTTGTTCAGCGCAATGCTAAACTTGTTGCTCTGGTCTATGCTAATGACCTTACTCTGCAGTCGTTGGGACAAACTCGCGAGTCTCTTGATTTGGAGACAATACGAGCAGAGGTGAACCGCACTTTGCCTAAGTATTGCCAGATTGCTGAAATCGAACAGCGAGCTGAAGAATTTGAAAAGACACCAAAGAAGAGTATTCGCCGTTTCCTTTACCAATAATGTAGTGTATTCGTTGTCTCTTTCATAGATAATGTATCGTTTTCGTCTCCTTGCATTACTGTTTTGGATACTTTTCAGTATTCCTAATTTTTCTTCACTAACATTTGGACAGGTGAGGGATGGTAGGGGTATTGTGATAAGTTCACCTATAGAGAATGTGCAGGTGTATGTTGACGGCAAGAATGTGGGTTTTGCACCGTTTAAGGGTATTCTGAGTATTGACCGCCATACTATTTTTGCCGTTACCACAAACGGATTGCATTCTGAGATAGTTCATCTTACAGTAAATAAGGGTACAGGTCTTATGCCCGAATTGCAAATGGTATTTCACGACTATGTGGATCTTGGTTTACCATCAGGTACGATGTGGGCCACTTGTAATGTGGGGGCTTCCAGTCCCGAGGAGGTTGGCGAATACTATGCATGGACAGAAACTCAACCGGTAGATGAGAACACAAGTGCCAACTATGTCTATAAAACAAAGATGAAGAACACTGATGATGTGGCGTATGTCAAGTGGGGACCGAGTTGGAAGATGCCTTCGCTGCGAGACTTCAACGAATTGGTTGATAAGCACTATACATCTTGTGTCTTTACAACTCAGAATGATGTTAAGGGTTTGTTGGTGAAAAGTCTGAAGAATGGTAATTCTATCTTTTTGCCTGCCGGAGGTTTCAACTATGACGGTAAAGTCAATGATGTGAATGTTGTGGGCAACTACTGGACATCAACGGCAGGCGATGCATTTCTCAATGGTTCATACCAGTTTTGTTTCTACGAAGATGATTTTTTTGAACACTATTGTGACCGATTTCTCGGTCGTTCAGTGAGACCTGTCTGGAAGTGTCGTGAATAGCAACTTTAACCTCACTGCTATAAAACTTTTTTATCTTTTAAGATATAGCAGTGAGGTATGAGTGCCTGAAATTACTAACGTTTTTTTGTCCTTTCCCGTTATTTTTTGTTTATATCTATCTTGGCTGTAAAGCAGTATCGCTCATCTTCTCGTTCGTAGAGTGTAGAACGCAGAAGTTCTTTGCTTCTCTGTAGTTTGCCTTTGAATACCTTTTTGCCAGCAAGATAAACTGTCACCGGTTTGTCAAGGTCTACAATCTCATCGTTGAGATAGAGCGTGATGTGCTTGTAGTCTGACTGGCTGATACGGATGTTGTTCTTCTCAACCTTAAGTCGCACCTCCATACCTCTCTTCATCTCGTCCTTGTCCACGCCGATCCAATAAAAGTAAGGATGCAATACCTCTTCCTGTCTCCACACAATATTGGTAGGATAGGGATTACGCTTGTATTGAGCCATCCACGATATGGCAACAGTGTCCACCTGGTCCATCCAGTGGGGTTTGCCTGCTACGATATGACCTTCGTGAATGTAACCTTCGGGATCTGCTTTGCGGAGCGAGTCGAGTTCTACGATACGCTCTTTGCACTTCTTGTTGCGATCATATGCAGCATCAAGAGCTCCACACCACACCATGAAGGGAGTGTTGCGCAGATTCACAAGCGACACATCGCCGGGATGACCAGCCATCATCGATGCTGCAGCCCATGTATCGGCCATGCGGGGAGCAAGGCGCCATACACCGTCACCACCTGCACTATAACCTAATATATATACTTTGTCTGGATTGACTTTGTAATGTGTTACTGCAAAGAGTATCAGTTCGTGATAGAGGTCGTCGAGGAGAGGTTTGAAGTGCATGTCCCAGTCATCGTAGGGCGCACGAGGACAGATATACAATCCCTCTGTAGGTTTGTAGAGATACCATTGGTTTTGCCACTGTGAGTCGTTGAGTTGTGTTGGAGCATTGCCACCTCCGTGAAGTGAGATGAACAGGCTGTATCCATCCTCAGGCATTTCACCGAAACGCTGTGCTGTGATACGCATCTTGAGCGAATCTGTGACGATAGCAATGCTGTCCATCACATAGTCTGTGCGTTTCTTCATTTCGGCCTTCCATTGCTTTGTGATTTCTACTCTTTCAGCATTGGCCTGCTCTTTGGTTATACCTTGTGCAAATACTTGACTTGTAATAAATGCAAATAGGAGTGTATAGATGTATTTCATTGATACAGAAATCTTTATATATCAAATATGTAATTTGTGGTTCTTTGTGTTAGCCGGGAATAATCTCCTCTGGTTCATCATCGTTGCCTTGTTCGGTATTCTCGTTTTTTTCTTCTTCTTTCTTTTCTTCTTTATCTTTCTTTTTTGTTTCTTCTTCTGTGTCTTCTTTCTCTACTTTATCACGCTGTCGGCGTGCAGATACCACTGGCTCTTTTGACTTGGCATCAGCCTTGTCTACTTTTGCACGGCCTTTTTCTTCATTTTTAGCTTGCTTTTCAGCCTCTTTCTTGGCTTTTTGCTTTGCTTTTGCTTCTTCGGCCTCTTTCTTTTTCTTTTCCTTCAGCTGTTTTTCGTAGTATTCGTTTCTTTCCTTTTGTTGGCGGAGAGCCTCTTTTTCGCTTATGCGTCGAGGGTTGGCAGTTGTAGTCTTTGTCTTGGGCTCTTCTGATGTTTTATTTTCGGTACCTTTTGACTTTTCGGTTTTTTCTTCAGCTTTTGTTTCACCCTTTGTTTCTGTCTTTTTTTCAGCCTCTGCCTGCTTTTGTGCCCTGGTGTTGGACGCCTTCTCTCTAATCTTTGCCAGAAGTTCCTGATTTTCCTTTTCCTTCTTTGCTTTCTGCTCCTCTTCTGCAGAAACATCCTTCTTGTCAGTTACATCAGCCTTATTACTTGATATATCAGCTTTCTTGTCAGCTACATTAACCTTCTTGCCAGTTGCATCAGTCTTCTTGTCTTCCTTCCCTGCAGTAGTCTTTTTATCTACTGTTGCTACGGTCTTTTCAGTAGGGACTGCATATTTGCTGACATAGGTTCTTGCGAATTCCTTGGGTGTGAAATCCTTGTGTTTTTGCTTGGCATTGCGTGCTCCTTCCTTGTTTTTTTGGATAGTAGAGCGAACCTTCTCCATTTCTTTGGTTAGCTGTCGTAGATCTCGGTCCTGCTCTTTAAGTTCAGCGCGTGTCGCCTTTTGTCTTTCCTTTACTATACGGATGTCTTCCTTGATGGCTTGTAGGATAGAGTCGTTGTGATCTGCTCGCAAAAGATTTGGGCAGAACGAGAGGAAAAGCAGTAGAACTAATATGTGTCGTTGCATAATATAAATAATGTATTATTCAGTCATTATGACTCCTTCGCGATGAATACCATCAACCTTGATGTTGAGTGGTTGCTCAAATCGCACATGGCGTACATGTTGAGTTTCATTGATAGCTGCGAGTTGGTCAAGAATCTCCTGTCGGTATATACCGTCACCGCAGAAAGCATTGATGGTGAAATAAGCAACACCCAAAGAAGTTAGATTCTGGAAGAAATGTGTACCCTGACTGGGATCAACTTGGAAGTCGTGCAGACCTGCCTCCACAATGACGCGAGCAGCGGAGATGTTTGGCCATTTTACGGGTATGCCCAACCAAGGATCACTACTGCCCCAACGGCCCGGACCGATGAGCAGATAACCTCGTCCTTCCTCCATGATCTTTCGGTTGATACGCTCTATCTCCTCTGCAATGGCAGGATTGTTGGAAGCCAGATAGCCTTCGGTCTTGACATACACCACATCGCATACATCGCTGATGATACCATGACCGATAGCGCTATGTGAGCGGAGTAGGGTGTCTTCATCGGGTATGAGCGTGAGGTCTTCATTTAGCATCATGCGGTTGTCCACCATGGGTCGTATCTGCAAGAGATAGAATTCTCCACTTCGGTCCTCATCGAGGTTGACGGCAAATTCAATCTCAACGGGTCGGCGCATCTCCTCCTCGCCATATTTCAGTATGAGTTGGAGCATCTCTGGCAAAGGGAATACTCCATGCTGAAGCACTCCGCAGAAGGTGAGCACCTTGCGCCCTCCTTCATATATTCCGTCACGAATCACATTGTCGTATGGATCGAAGGTAGAGGCAATATAGCGCAATGTGCCGTCCTTCTCGGCCTCTCTTACAGAAAGACGTTTGAGGTTGAAACCGTCGTTCACCTGAAATTCCAGTTGTGATTCATTGAGATCGAGGGCATAGAAGCGTGTCTGTGTGTCGCGTAGTGCCAGTTCCATCTCACTTGTCTGCAGTACATGATCGGGATGTGCGGGACAGACACGGAGGCTTACTCCTCCATCTACAATATATTTACCCAGTCCCAAGGCCAGGTTTACTGTGCCCTCGTCTGCTTTCTCCTCATCGATGGGATAGTAGTTGATGCTTCTTGCCACACCAGAGAAGGTGGGATAGAAACGGTTGTCATACTGACGGCCTGCTACCTCTTGTAGTATGACGGCCATCTTCTCCTGGTCGATGACATTGGATGTGGCTGTCATATAGTCCTTGCTCGACTGATAGTAGACACTGGCATAAACCGATTTGATGGCATCCGAGAGTATGCGCAGACGCTCATATTTGTCGTCCAGATAGGGAATCATATAGGTGGAGTACACACCTGCGAATGGCTGGTAGTGCGAGTCTTCAAGAAGCGAAGATGAACGGATGGCAATGGGCGACTTTACTACATCAAGGAACGCCATCAAGTCTCCAATAAGGCTCTGGGGCAATCGGGCGTGGAGGAAATGACGAAGTATCTCATCGTCGCTCGTATCGCTCAAAGCAATCTGATAGAGTTCGTTGGTGTCCATAAATTCGTCGAAGACATCCGTACAGAGCACCACCGTCTTCGGTATCATCGTGTACACATTGTCATAACCGTTGAGGTCAGGATGACGCTTGATGATGTGGTCGAGGAAGGCCAGACCACGACCTTTGCCTCCCAGACTTCCTTCACCAATTCGTGCAAAGTTACTATAGCGGTCGAAACGCTCACGCTGGAATACGGCTACTACACCTTGGTTCCTCATCTTACGATAGGACACGATGGCGTCAAAGATGATCTGTCGGTGTGCATCCACATCCTGCAGAGAGTCCCAAGTGATATGCTTCAGGAACTCCGATATGGGGAAGAGTGCTCGGGAGCAGAGCCAGCGCGACACATTGTTGTGCGTGATATGATAGAGCAGTGACTCTCGTGGCAAGGTGAAGATGTTGTCTTGCAAATCCTTCAGATTCTTGATGCGTGCCACTTCTTCGAGTGTCGTTGGATTGCGGAACACGAAGTCGCCAAATCCGAAGTAACGGCGCAATATGTCGCGCAAGTCCACATCAATCTTCTTGGAGTTCTTGTCGATGAATCGAGCATGGCATTCCAGGGCCAGTTCTCCCGCATTGCTTTCGCTCGACTCCAGCACGAGGGGTATGTATCGGTCGCATTCGCGAATGTGAGTAAGCAACTTGTATCCGGCTTGTTCGTCCACCTGTCCTTCACGCGGGAAACGGCAGTCTGAAATTACGCCCAAGGTGTTTTCTCCATATTGGGTGTAGAGGTCAAGCGCTTCCTCGTAGTTGCGTGCCAACACAATCTTTGGTCTTCCTCGCATACGCAACTGCTCCAATTGCGAGTTGAGGGCTTCGCTGGCAAACGCCAGACTTTGCTGGAGCACAAATCGGTAGAGGTGGGGTAGGATGGAACTGTAGAAGCGTATGTTGTCTTCCACGAGTAATATCATCTGTACACCGGCCTCCACATCGTGTGCAAGGTTCATCTTGTCCTCTATCAGCTTAATGATGGAGAGCAGGAGTTCGGTGTTGCCCAACCAACAGAATACATATTCGAAGATAGATAGGTCCTCATGTTCCATTCTGCGGGTAAGACCGTGACTGAAAGGCGTCAGTACTACGATGGGCAGTTCTGGATGTGCCTGCTTGATGCCTCGTGCAATGTCAAACACATCATTGTTGTCCGTACCGGGCATACATATAAGAAGGTCGAATTCGCGCTGCTGCATTACTTCGTCAGCTTCCTCTCTTGAGGCAACCTGCGTGAATCGGGGTGGGAATCGTAGTCCCAATTTGGCATACTCAAAGAATATCTTTTCATCGATTCGGCCGTCATCCTCTAGCATAAAAGCATCGTAGGGATTGGCCACGAGCAGTACATTGAATACGCGTCGGGCCATGAGGTCTACAAACGAGGTGTCGTGTAGCACGAGTCTTTCTTTCTTCTTCTCCATGATTGGTATAAATAATTTGCTTCAAAGTTACAAAGAAAATGCCAAAACTGATGGCTAATTGAAAGAAAACAACACGATATATGAAAAAAAACGCGAAAATATTGTGGCATTTGCAAATAATTTGTAACTTTGCTTCATCAAACGATACAATATGAAGAGTTATTTCGGTGCATACTATTATTCCTTTTATTTTTACTTTAGCAATGAAGTGAAGCGGGTCGGTATGTGCGATATAGATATGTAATTAAGATTTAACAATACGGTCCCGCTTCAATGAGGCGGGATTTTTTTATGTATATATATTTAGTATGAGTAAAGTTGCCATTCAAGGTATTAAAGGATCTTTCCACGACATCGCTGCTCATCGCTATTTCGAAGGCGAGGACATAGAGTTGCTTTGTTGTAATACCTTTGAGCAGGTGTTTCAGCACTTAAAGGAAGATAAGGAAGTTGTGGCGTTGGTTGCCATTGAGAATACAATTGCGGGTAGCCTCTTGCACAATTATGAATTGCTTCGCGAGTCGGAATCCACCATTGTAGGTGAACACAAACTTCGTATCAGTCACAGTATCATGTGTCTGCCTGAAGACGATTGGGCAGATCTTCAGGAGGTCAATTCTCATCCTGTTGCTTTGATGCAATGTCGTGATTTTCTTTCCAATCATCCTGGCATGAAGGTGGTCGAAGTTGCCGACACTGCCGGGGCTGCTGCTGATATCAGTCAGGCCCAACTGCGTGGTCATGCTGCCATTTGTCACAAGGATGCAGCGAAAATCTATGGCATGAAAGTTCTGCAGGAAGGTATAGAGACCAACAAGCATAATTTCACGCGTTTCCTTGTACTTTCTTCGGAGCAGAATGCAGAGCATCTTCGCAGTAGGAATGAGGTCAACAAGGCAAGTCTTGTCTTTAGTCTTCAGCACGAAGAAGGCAGTCTGTCGGCCGTATTAAGTGTACTTTCATTTTATAAGTTGAATTTGACAAAGATTCAGTCCCTTCCCATCATCGGTAAGGAGTGGCAGTATTTGTTTTATGTGGATATTGCTTTTGCCGAGAGAGAGCGATTCGCACAGGGTATCCGTGCTATTGAGCCCTTGACCAAGGAACTGAAAATTTTAGGAGAATATGCAGATGGAAAACAAAGTATTTAAGCCTGCAGACAGACTCAGTTCTGTCTCTGAATATTATTTTAGCCGCAAACTCAAGGAGGTGGCTCGCATGAATGCTGAGGGCAAGGATGTAATTTCTCTTGGTATTGGAAGTCCTGATATGCCTCCCTCGTTTCAGACCATTCAGACGCTTTGTGAAGAAAGTCAGAAGCCTGACGCTCATGGATATCAGCCTTATGTGGGCATCCCTGAACTGCGCGAAGGTATGGCTTATTTCTATAAGCGTTGGTATAATGTTGATCTTGATTCCAAAACGGAGATCCAACCTCTCATTGGAAGCAAGGAGGGCATTCTGCATGTCACATTGGCATTTGTCAATCCTGGTGAGAAGGTGCTTGTGCCCAATCCTGGTTACCCTACATACACTTCTTTGAGTCGTATCTTGGGTGCTGAGATTATCAATTATGACTTGCTTGAGCAGAACAATTGGCAACCTGATTTTGATGCTTTGGAGCAGATGGACCTGTCGGATGTAAAACTGATGTGGACCAACTACCCCAATATGCCTACTGGTGCACAGGCTACCATTGAACTGTATGAGAAATTGGTTGATTTTGCTCGTCGTCACCACATCATCGTGGTCAATGATAATCCTTATAGTCTCATCCTTAATGAACATCCCATCAGTATCCTTCAGGTTGAGGGCGCCAAGGAGTGTTGTATTGAATTCAACTCTATGTCTAAGAGTCAGAACATGCCGGGCTGGCGTGTTGGTTGGGTTAGTTCCAACGCTCAGTTTGTGGAATGGATATTAAAGGTGAAGAGCAATGTGGATAGTGGTATGTTCCGCCCCTTGCAACTGGCTGCTGTCCAGGCTTTCCACAATGATGATGAGTGGCATCGTGACTTCAACCGTGTACTCTATGGTAATCGTCGTCGTTTGGCCGAAGATATCATGCGTGCATTAGGTTGTACATGGGATCCTCGTCAAGTGGGTATGTTCCTTTGGGGACGCATTCCCGACTCACTCCCCGATGTGGAATCACTTACCGAGAAGGTACTTCAAGAGGCCCGCGTTTTCATTGTTCCCGGTTTTATCTTTGGAAGCAATGGTAGTCGTTACATTCGTATCAGTCTCTGTGCTACGGAGGAGAAACTGGCAGAAGCTTTGCGACGAATCGAACAAATAGAAATGTAAACATCTTTGGATTAGTAAGTTATCAAAATATGGATTTAGAACTTCAACCCTTACACCTACCAAGTGATAACGAACGCCCCTTTGTCATTGCTGGACCTTGTTCGGCTGAGACGGAGGAGCAAGTGATGAAGACTGCCAAGGAACTGGCAGATAAAGGGTGCCACATGTTTCGTGCTGGTGTGTGGAAGCCTCGTACCAAGCCTGGAGGTTTTGAGGGTCATGGTGTTGAGGCACTTCCTTGGATGGAACAGGTTAAGAAGGAGACGGGTATGTTGACAGCTACTGAGGTTGCTACTCCCGAACATGTTGAGTCTGCTTTGAAGGCTGGCATTGATGTTCTCTGGGTAGGAGCCCGTACCACGGCCAATCCTTTTGCTGTACAGGCTTTGGCTGATGCTCTGCAGGGTGTTGATGTGCCTTTGCTTGTCAAGAATCCTGTCAATCCCGATCTTGAACTCTGGATTGGTGCTTTGTTGCGTTTCAACCGTGCTGGTGTTAAGCGCTTGGGTGCCATACATCGTGGTTTCAGTAGTATCGATCAGAAGTTGTATCGTAACACTCCCATGTGGCATCTCCCCATTGAGTTGAAGCGTCGTTATCCCAATCTTCCCATTGCTTGTGACCCCAGTCATATAGGTGGTCGTCGCGATCTTATTGCACCTCTTTGTCAGCAGGCTATGGATATGGGTATGGATGGCTTGATCGTAGAGAGTCATTGCAGTCCCGACGATGCATGGAGCGATGCCAAACAGCAGGTTACCCCCGATGTACTTGACTTTATCCTTGATCGTCTGGTCATTCGTAACAATGCTGAGATGACAGAGTCATTGGGTCAGTTGCGTAAGCAGATTGATATGATGGACGATCAGTTGATGGATCTTCTCACTCGTCGTATGCGCATCTCTCGTGAGATAGCAACCTACAAAAAGGAGCATAATATGAGTGTTGTGCAGACTGGTCGATACACTGAGATTCTCGATAAGCGCGGTGCCCAGGGTACACTCTGTGGTATGGATGCTGATTTCGTAAAGAAGGTTTATGAGGCTATTCACGAAGAGAGTGTTCGTCAGCAGATAGAGATAGTCAATAAGTAAGATTGTCAAAATTCTTTTATATGAAAATATTGATTCTCGGTGCAGGTAAGATGGGAAGTTTCTTCACGGATGTGTTGAGCTTCGAACATGAATGTGCCGTATATGAGGTTGATCCAAAACGGATGCGTTTCCTCTACAATACTCAGCGATTTACCTCGCTCGATGGGGTCGATGAGTTCCGTCCTGATCTTGTCATCAACTGTGTTACGCTTAAGTACACGCTCGATGTCTTCCGTCAGGTTATTCCTCATTTGCATCGCGATTGCATTATATCGGATATATCAAGTGTGAAGACAGGCTTCAAGGAGTTCTATGAGAGCACGGGTATGCATTATGTCAGTACTCACCCTATGTTTGGTCCTACCTTTGCCAACCTTGGTGCATTGAGCAATGAGAATGCTATCGTTATTAGCGAGGGTGATTATTTGGGCCGTGTGTTCTTCCTTGACCTCTATCGTCGTTTAGGACTTAATGTTCATGAATATACTTTTGAGGAGCACGATGAAGCGATGGCCTACAGTCTTTCTGTGCCTTTTGTCAGCACCTTTGTCTTTAGTGCTGTGATGAAACATCAGGATGCTCCCGGTACCACCTTCAAGCGTCATTTGGGTATAGCACGCGGTGTATTGAGCGAGGACGACACCTTGCTTCGTGAGATACTTTTCAATCCTCGTACCAAGCATCATGTGGAGCAGATCCGTGCTGAACTCAAGGATCTTATTTCTATCATCGATGCGCGTGATGAGGAAGGTTTGACCAACTATCTCACTCGTATTCGTGGTAATATTAAGTAAATAACCTTCGTTTGATAGATTTGATTTAGGCACTTTTGATCATCGTCAAAAGTGCCTAAATATTTTTATAATGTGATTTCGTCGAGTTCACTTTAATCTATCTCTTCGTCAGGTTCATATCCACCCATCTCACGAATAGCATTCTTCAGCATTGTGTGCTGTTCGTAGAGGTTGTTGACAGGTTCCTCGCCTTGTGTGTAGTTGTGCATGGGTGCTTTTAGGAAGAAGGAGAGGAATCGCTGTATTCCAGATTTTCCAGCACGCATAGCGAGATCAGACAACAACACGAGGTCGAGACAAACTGGTGCGGCTAGGATAGAGTCACGGCAAAGGAAGTTGATCTTTACTTGCATGGGATAGCCCATCCATCCAAAAATATCGATGTTGTCCCATGCCTCTTTTTCATCGTTGCGTGGAGGATAGTAGTTGATACGCACCTTGTGGTAGTAGTCGCCATAAAGGTCTGGCTGATCCTCTGCCTTTAATATTGTTTCAAGAGTTGATAGTTTTGATACTTCCTTTGTATGGAAGTTTGCAGGCTCATCAAGTACCAATCCGTCACGGTTGCCAAGAATATTGGTTGAGAACCACCCTCTAAGTCCGAGGCATCGTGTGCCGATGATGGGGGCAAAACCCGATTTAACCAGTGTCTGACCCGTCTTGAAGTCCTTTCCACATATAGGAAGACCTGTCTTCTCTGCCATTTCCCACATTGCTGGAATGTCAACTGTAGTATTGGGGGCGCCCATGATGAAGGGGGCGCCTTCAGCCAGTGCTGCGTATGCATAGCACATGGAAGGGGCTATGTTCTCGCAGTCGTTATTCTTCATTGCCTTAACCAGCGCCTCAAGGCTATTGTGTACCTTGTCGTTGATGGGAACATAAATCTCTGTAGAGGCGGCCCAGAGCACCACAATACGGTCACAACCATTCTCGGCTTTGAAGTTTCTTATATCGTTCCTTATCTGCTCCACCATGTCCCAACGGTCCTTGCAGTCCTTCACATTGGTTCCATCGAGACGCTTTGCGAAATTCTTGTCAAAGGCTGCAGTCATGGGAACAATGGCTTTCAGTTCTTCCTGTACGGGTATGATGTCCTTGGCTCTCAGTACATCTGCATTGACTGCTGCGTCGAATGCATTTGCAGGATAGATATCCCATGTGCCGAACACGATGTCATCGAGCTTTGCCATAGGTACTATCTCGCTATACTTCAGATATTTCTTTTCCTCTCCCTTTCCTATGCGTATCTTGTCATATTGGGTCATGGAGCCAATAGGTTTGGCAAGACCCTTACGAGCCATCAGCACTCCAGTCATGAATGTTGTGGATACGGCGCCACAACCTACTATCATTACACCGAGTTTGCCTGTTGCTGGTTTTATATTTGTCTTTTTCATATTACTGCCTATGCAATGTTACACAATCTTTTTGTCTTTATAAATTGTTGGGTATTTTGATTCCCATTTAGTTAATCATGCGAAGATAGTAAAATTTCTGCAAAAATGAAAGTTTGAATTGATTATTCCAACAATTTTGCATAAATTTGCAGATAGAATTGATAGAATTAATAATATAAAGCCATGAAATGTAACATTTTAATTTTGTTTCTTTTAACTGGAACTATGAGCTTGCATGCTCAGCAGTTGCCTTATCAAAATCCTAATCTTTCGCCCAAGGAGAGAGCGAAAGATATTGTGTCTCGCATGACGATAGAGGAGAAGGCCAGGGTGATGCTCGATATCTCAGAACCTGTAGAGCGTCTTGGTATCAAGAAGTTCAACTGGTGGAGCGAAGCGCTTCATGGTATTGCCAATATGGGTAATGTTACCGTTTATCCCGAACCTATCGGCATGGCTGCATCTTTCAACGAACCTATGGTTTACAAGGTATTTGACCAGGTAAGTACGGAGGGTCGTGCAGCATACAATCAGTGGATTGCTACGGGACATGATGATCAGCGTTTCCATAGTCTTTCGGTATGGACACCCAACATCAATATCTTCCGTGATCCTCGTTGGGGTCGTGGACAGGAAACCTACGGAGAGGACCCCTTCCTTACATCACGAATGGGTGTTCAGGTGATCAAGGGCCTTCAAGGACCATCTGATACCAAGTATCGTAAGTTGTACGCTTGTGCCAAGCACTATGCCATTCACAGTGGTCCAGAGTCGTCTCGTCACCATGACAACATCAATGATGTCACACCTCGCGACCTTTGGGAAACCTATATGCCAGCCTTCAAGGATGCTGTGCAGAAGGGTGATGTAAGAGAGGTGATGTGCGCCTATCAGCGTTGGGATGATGAACCCTGTTGCGGTAGTACGCGCCTTCTTCAGCAGATACTTCGTGATGAGTGGGGGTTCAAGTATATGGTAGTGTCGGACTGCGGAGCAATTACCGACTTTTGGGATTCGCACAAGACAAGCAGTACTCCACGCCATGCAGCCAAGGTCGGCACGCTTGCAGGAACCGATGTAGAGTGTGGCTACAACTATGTATATCGTAGCATTCCTGAAGCTGTTAAGATGGGACTGATTACCGAAGAAGAGGTAGATAAGCATGTCATCAGACTGATGGAAGGTCGTTTTGAATTGGGAGAGATGGACGATCCCAAGTTGAACTCATGGAGCAAACTCGGTCCCGAACTCTTGAGTTGCAAGGAACATAAGGAGACAGCACTTGACATGGCGCGTCAGACTATGACCCTGTTGCAGAATCGCAACAATGTATTGCCTCTTGCAAAGGGGGAAAAAGTGGCTGTCATTGGTCCCAACTTTAATGATCAGGTATTGATGTGGGGTAATTATAATGGTACACCCAACACAACGGCTTCACTCCTCTTCGGTATTCGTGAGAAGGTAGGTAAGAAGTGTGCTGTAGCTTTCCAGGGTTGTGACAAGGTGAGTGACCAGGTTCTTACCTCTTATTATGATCAGTGTAGCATCTATGGTAAGAAAGGTTTCCATGGCACTTTCTGGAATAATACAAAGTGGGAAGGTGATCCTGTCGCTTCTCGCCAGCATACCGAACCTATCAATGAGACAACCTTTGGTCAGCATCAGTTTGCTCCGGGTGTGAACCTGACTGACTTTTCTGCTGTGTACGAAACTATCTTCCGTCCCTTACAGTCCGGTAAGGTATTGGTCAATGTAGAGTCTGTAAGTGATTTTGAAGTGCTTGTTGATGGCAAGTCTCTTGTACACGAGCGTACATGGCGCACTACTGATACTCGCAATTTCATTGATGTAGAAAAAGGTAAGGAATATCATATCACTATTCGCTTTGCCCACATCCCAACCTACAATGCCAATTTGAAGGTAAATATTGGTGTGGAGAATACAGTTGACTATGATGCCTTGATAGCGCGTCTGTCAGGTATCAATACTGTTATTTTTGCTGGTGGTATATCTGCTGGTCTTGAGGGTGAGGAGATGCCCGTTGATCTGCCCGGTTTTGCTGGGGGCGATCGTACGGATATCGAACTACCTGCTGTTCAGCGTCAGTTCCTGCGTAAGTTGCACGAAGCTGGTAAGAAGGTCATCTTCGTCAATTTCTCCGGTTCTGCTATGGCTTTGGTTCCAGAGACAGAGAGCTGTGATGCAATTCTTCAGGCCTGGTATCCGGGTCAGGAAGGTGGCCGTGCCATTGCCGATGTGCTCTATGGTGATTACAATCCTTCTGGCAAACTTCCCGTTACCTTCTATCGTAGTACGGCACAGTTGCCCGATTTCAAGGATTATAGCATGAAGGGCCGTACCTACCGTTATATGACCGAGGAACCCCTCTTCCCCTTCGGTTTTGGCTTGAGCTATACAAGCTTCAATATTGGTACTGCCAAGGTTGACAAGACCACCGTTTCACCCCTCAATGGAGACAAGTTGACTGTTACCGTTCCTGTTAGCAATACAGGTAGCCGTGAAGGTACAGAGGTTGTACAAGTCTATCTGCGTCGTCTATCTGATGTCGGTGGTCCTCGTATGAGTTTGCGTGGTTATGCACGAGTATCACTCAAGCCAGGAGCAAGTAAGGAGGCTGAGATCGTATTGGACCGTGATTGCTTCGAGACATTCGATGAGAGCAGCAATGCCATGAACATTGTAAGCGGAGACTACGAACTGTTCTATGGTAATAGTTCGAAGGAATTGAAGTCGCTCAAGATTAAGTTGATGTAAGTCTCTTTGTTTCTATATAAACATTTCAAGATATAAAGTAACAAAAATAAGCGAAGATAAACGAGGCTGAAATATGTTCTCGTTTATCTTCGCTTATTATATTTTATAAATCATTACCCTTTTGGGCTAAACTTTGTATCATTGTATCATTTGGCTTCTCATTTTGCTTCCCATTTTGAGAAGTACTTGGTACGAAGGGGCTTGGTCATCTTCTCGCCTGTAAGTTTCACCATTTGTTTGAGGCGAATGTCTTTGCTTGAAGCACCAATCTTTACCTCGTACTTACCCGGATCGATATTCCATTGTCCGTCAGCATAGTAACCAAACTGCTCGGTATTGATATCAAACGATACCTGCTTGGTTTCGCCAGGAGCCAGCGAGATACGGGCAAAGCCTTGAAGTTGGATGGGACGGATAGGTAGCGTCTCTGTAATGGGCGAGAGGTACACCTGTGCCACTTCATCTGCCTGCATCTTACCGGTATTGGTCACCTCAAAAGTAAGGTGGACGGTCTCGGTAGTAGTAGGCACCAGTTTGTCGGCACTGAGATTCTTATACTCAAAGTCTGCATAACTCATACCATAACCAAAAGGCCACTCGATGCGTGCATCATCTTCTACAGAATAGTTGTAGCAAACAGGTGTGTTGATCTCTACATTGGGATAACTGACACTCAATTTGCCCGAAGGTGAGACATTACCCAACAAGATATCAGCAACTGCATTTCCACCTTCCTCACCTGGATACCAAGCCTGAATGATGGCAGAACAGCGGTCTGCTATCTCCGAGATGATCTGTGCGCGACCACCAAAGACAACCAAGACAACGGGTTTGCCTGTAGCGATAAGTTTCTCCACATATTCGGCCTGCTTGCCAGGGAGATGCATGGTGGGACGCTCTCTGTTTTCACCACTTAGCAATACATTCTCACCCATAGCAGCAATGATGATGTCGCTCTCTTGGGCCAACTTGAGAGCCTCTGCCTCGTTGGCTTCTTCGGGATGCTCCACCTTTCGGTTGAGGATACGCTTCAGCCAGTCAGCACGCTGGTCACCGCCATCTTCAATCCAAGTCTCAATGATCTCGGTCCAGTCACAACCTCTGCTGTAAGTCATCGTGATATTTTGAGGCAGTTTGCTCTCCATACCCTCCTTGAGACTTACAATCTTTGGATGCATGTCATCCTCATTCTTTACCTGCCAGAAGTAGCGCATACTCTGGAAAGTGTAGTCGCCCAGCATAGCCCACATGGAGTTGGCATTGGGACCCGTGAGGAAGACCTTCTTCTGCTCACCTTGAAGTTTCTCTTGTGCGTCTTGACCGCTCTCTGGTGACCCTTCTGCATAAGTGTTGGCGAGAGGCAGTACACCGTCGTTTTTCAGCAATACAATACTTTGTGACGCAAGTGTATAGGCCGTCTGTCTTTCCTCTGGTGTGTCAAACTCGATATGCTCTGTACTGTAGAGTTGTGGATTCTCATCGAGCAGCCCCACACGAGCCTTGTACATCAATACATTCTTTACCGCCTGTTCGAAGCGCTCTTCAGAGACAAGTCCCTTATCGAGTGCCTCTTGCAGATAGGCATAGTTGGAACCATAGGGGAAATCTACATCGTTGCCCGCATTGATGGCAGCCACACAACGCTGTAAGGTATCATTGATACCCACAATCTGGTCGATGGAATAGTAGTCGCTCACCATCATTCCGTCAAAGTGCAGATAGTCGCGTAAGATGCCTTGCTGAATCTTGGCATTAGCCACACAGCTTACCCCGTCGATGGCATGATAACCCGTCATGATGACTTTGTTGCCTGCCAGTCTGATCATTGTCTCATGTGGCAGAAGGATCTCCTCCATCAATTCCTTTTCAGGAGCATCACCTCCACCACCATAACCCAAGAAGTGCTTGCTACATGTGCCCACACCTTTCCTCAGGTCTCCTAACTGAAGACCTTTGGTAAAGGCAGTGCCGAGCATAGCCGAGAGATAAGCATCCTCACCATACGACTCCTCCAGTCTGTTGAACGAAGGCGTGCGTACCACATCGACCATGGGCGAGAGTGAAAGCAGTCCACCAATCTGGCGAAGCGTGTGTGCAGTCTGCTCTGCCTTGGTCTGTGCCAATTCGGGATTGAAAGCACAAGCCAAACCTATCTGTTGAGGATAGACCGTTGCGTCGCGTGTACAAGCACCGGTCAATACCTCTTCGTGGAACAAGGCAGGAATGCCGTTTGGCGTATGGTGCATCAACCAATCCTGCATGATGGCCACCTTATCCCTGATCTCGTCGGGAGAAGCCGACATCTGACTGGCATACTGTGAGAAGTGTCCCATTCCGTTGGGCATCTCACGCTCACATTTTGCTGTATCAAGTTGTCCGTCCTCCGTAAACCAATCGTTGAGATAGGTGCTTTGCAATTGTGCAATACGCTCACCTTGTGTCATTCGCGCATAGAGATCATCTACAATCTCTTCTGGTGTAGTAAGGCGTTGTGTACAACTGGCCATCAGCATAGGAGTGAGAAGTGCAATTGTCTTAATGTTTCTATATTTGCTCATTATTTCTACATGAGTTTCTTTTATTTGCTCATTATTTCTGCATGAGTTTTTTGTATTTGAGAACAGCCTTCTCATAAGCCTTAACAGCCTTGGCGTTGCCAGAAGCCTGTGCATCGTAGAGAGCCCAGAGGTTGCAAGCCTTTACGGCAGCCTTCTGTGCTTCAGTGCTTGCCTGCGCATCAGCCTCCTGCTGTGCCTCATCCTCTGCACTTGCATAGGCGTGACGATAACCGTTCACCTTGTTCCACTCACCGCGTGTGAAGTCGGGGAATGCAACAGAGGCACAGTTGTGGTCCATTGAGAGAGAACCGAGCTCAGCCAGACAGCACCATTCAGCAAGGTCATATACATCCATGTCGAGAGGAAGACCATTCTGCAAGCAATAAACAAGACGGCTATCCATGATAAAGTCCATACCGCCGTGACCCATCTCACGACCCAGTTCGCCATACTTGGCAAGGATGGGGTGATAGTACTTCTTCACCAATTCATCCTGTGCAGCCTTGGGAATGAAACTGTGACCGCTCAGGTCGTCCATCTTCGTAGCCATACCCGATGACTTTACAGCATCGCCTGTAAGAGAGAAATGCTCCTGGGGATACTTGGTAGCGTAACCCTTCTCACCGATGAGTTTGAAGAGACGGTTGTAAGGCTGAGGAGTCATTACATTGTGCTGAATCTGTACCATCTTGCCGTTTGCGGTACGCATAAGTGTGGTAGTCTGGTCACCGTTGCGATACTCCTTCACAGGCTTGCCAGTCTTCTTCTCAACCCACTCCTTACCGTGTACACTCTTTGTATCCATGGCAACGAGAGTAGTGAAACGGTCACCACGGTGAATGTTCATACACTGAGCAACGGGACCAAGGCCGTGAGTAGCGTAGAGATCGCCACGATTCTCCATGTTGTACTTCATACGCCAGTGAAGACCATCCTTGTCAGTCTCGGGATTCTGCCAGTAAGCGTCCCAGAAAGGATCGAGATTGTGAATGTAAGCACCTTCAGCAGCAACGATCTCTCCAAACACACCATTCTGAGCCATGTTGAGTGCATTCATCTCATAGTAGTCGTAACAGCAGTTCTCAAGAATCATACAGTGCAGTCTGGTTTGCTCTGAGAGGTTGATGAGTTCCCAGCACTGCTCCAGGTTCATTGCACTGGGCACCTCGATAGCCGTATGCTTACCGTTGAGAAGGGCACACTTGGCTACGGGGAAATGATGATCCCAGTCGGTAGCGATGTAAACCAAGTCGATGTCCGAACGCTTGCAGAGATCCTCATAACCATTCTCACCACTGTAGATGGCAGCGGGAGCCAATCCCTTGTCGCGCATATACTTCTGACAATCTTCTGCACGCTTTGCCTCATAGTCGCAAAGTGCAACAACCTCAACACCAGGGATATGGCAGAAACGCAAAACAGCACCGGGACCACGCATACCCAAACCAACGAAGCCCACTCTTACGGTTTTCATCTTGGGTGCAGTAAGACCAATGGCACTCTTCTGACCAGCAGGACGCTGTGGAGTGTCAACAACGATTGTTCCCTCTTGCCAGTGCCACTTGGTGCTGGGAGAAAGACTCTGTGCCATACTTGTACTTGCTATAGCTAAGCAAATAACAGAAAGGATGTTTTTGATTCTCATAATTTAATTTGTTTTTAAATTATTATTAATGAAGTTCTTCTTTTCTTAAAATGGATTGTTGATTAGAGGAAAAACAAGGCTACACCACATACGGAGATGATGGCTCCTATCACTTCGCGAATGGTAATCTTCTGATGAAAGAGCACATGCGAAGGCCAGAGCACAAGGATAGGCGTACACGCCATGATGGTCTGGGCGATGCCCGTTGAGGTGTAGAGCGTGGCTTTGAGCGACAGACTCACACCTACGAAGGGTCCTGTGATGGTAGCCAAAAGTATGATGAGCATGAGTTTGCTTTGTTTCAGTCCCTCAATCACCATATGTTGTTTCTTGATGTAGAACAAGGCAATGGTGAAGCATAAAAGGCCCGTCACGGCACGGATGAAAGTGGCCGACATAGGCATGGCATCGAGGAACTCACCTTGCATGACCGGATTGTCAACGAGTGTCGTCTTGATACACTGCTCATAGTGCTCAATACCCATCTTGCTCAATACGAGGCCCACACCCTGTCCCACACCGGCACCGATGCCGAAGAAGATGCCCTTGACGGGTAACTGTAGTCGCTTGTGACTCTCTTCGTCCTTCTTGCCCAAGATAGACATACTGATACCGCTGATGGTGATGATCATACCCAGAAGCGCGAGTTGCGACATCTTCTCTCCCAAAAGCATCCAACCGGCCAAGGCTGCAGCAGGAGGAGCCAGGGTCATAAACAACTGGCCAAATCGTGCACCAATCAAGATATAAGCATTGAAGAGACAGTAGTCGCCCAAGACATACCCCATCAGTCCACTCAAAGTGAGCCAGAGCCAAGTCTCACCATCGGCATAAACAGGGTAGGGCACACCACACACCCATGCCATGGAGAGAGAAAGCAATATGAGAGAGAGCAACATACGAAGCACATTCAAAGGCATGGCATGACCTATACCTCTGGCAGCAACCTGTCCGAATAGAGCGCTGGCCGACCAGCAAATACAGACTATGATGGAAATGATTTCACCAAGCATTGTTCTTTTTTCTTTTAGGAAGACCCACGAAATACATTCTTCAGAGGGCCTTACCGAGTGGGTGTTTATTTATGATGATTTGATTCCGGCAGTGGGTTTATGATTACTGATTATATTTCTGGATTTTGATGTAATCAACCTTTGAACAGTATTTTCCAGTCTTCTTGAGAGGGAAAGCCAAGGTGCGTACGATGTTGTAAGGTTTCTTGTCGGCAGCAAGGCGCTCGTCGTATCCCAGAGTCTGGTAGAGTTTGCCATCTACATAGAGTCGGGTCTCCTTGTTCGTACAGCGAAGTGTGATGAGCTTTGTCTCGTTGGGTCGGAGCCTGTAGTCGAAACTGAACAGATAACCGTCACGCGCAAAACCCATTCTGCCCGTGATGGGATCGGCCAGGTAGAAGGTGCAGTCGTCATTCATGGTCAGTACGGCACCTTTCTGCTCCTCACCAGCGTGGATCAGGAAACTAACCTCGTAGTTTCCATCATAACCCAACTCGTTGAGTGTGAAGTTGTTGAAATCCTTACCCTTGAAAGAAAGAGGTATGTTGGGGCGCACCGCTTCAGCCTGAATGTTTTCAGCCTGAATGCCACGAGGCGAGGGGAGTCCAACAATCGTATTGTTAAAGTCGGGCACATCCTTGCACAGTCTGTTCCACTCTGCATAGTCGTAGTCTTTCACCGTACTGCTCCAACTCTTCTCAGCAATGGCTTGCATAGCGGGTCGGCAACGATGGAAGATGTCGAAGGTGCTGATACCGTTGCCACATACATCATTCCACACAGCAAACATTCCACCCTCAATCTGCGGGTCGTGCTCGGGGAAAATCTTGCCTCCGATGTTTGCCGGAGTCCACTTGTCGTAGAGCAGTTGTGTGTTGAGATAGTCGTAGTAGTAACCCGCTGCGGGTACGATGTAAACCCAACTATCCTGTATGCTTACCATCTGATATCCAAGTTGTTTCATGGAGTCAGGTTCGGCATAGCCATTGTACCACATATCCATCAGCACACCCTCAACATCAACAGGCGTAGAACCCTTTGACCAGGTCAGCGCACCCCAGATGACAGGTTGCTTCTTGTAGTCCTTGATGAGTCGGATATAGTGATTGGTAAACTCGCGGAATTTCTCCGTCACCTCCTGTTTCTTGTTGCTATACTCGTCCGTGCCGATGTGCACACGAGGACCGGCAAAGACTGGGTCCTTGCCACCCAAATACTCCGAGTAGAGAGAGTCGATGAATGGAATGACATTGGGATTGAAGAGGTCGAGATGATCCACGCCAAACTCCTCGTTGCCATATTCCGGACGGAAGTGTGTGAAAGCCAGGGAGTGAGCAGGAGCATCGATTTCGGGAATAATCTCCACACCCATAGTCTCTGCCCAGAGAATGAACTTACGGAACTCCTTCTTCGTATAGTATCCGTCGCGAGCCGTCAGTTCGGGGAAATATTCACTTTCGAGACGGAAGGCCGAGTAGGTCTCCTTCCAACTGTCGTGGAAATACTTCTTGAATCCGTTGTCGTTGAGATGAACCTGCAAGGTATTCATCTTCAGGTTCGACATACACTTCACCACCTCGTAGAGGTACGACATAGGAATATACTTTCTGCCACAGTCAATCATGAAACCGCGGAGAGGATATTCGGGCACATCGACGGTGGTACCGCAAGGCAGATGGCCTTCAGTGGTAAACAACTGATTGATAGACTGCACAGCCCAAATCAATCCCCTTGCAGTCTGCGCCTTGGCCGAAACCATGTTGGGTGTGATGGCCAGTTCGTATCCCTCTTCGCCCAGGTTTTTCTGCTTCACCAGTTGCAGGCACATACCCGTGAGGGGCTTGATGGTAGCCATTTGTTTTTTGGAGGTCTGCTTGCCAGTGTGTCCCTTTACGATTTGTGCGAGCAAGTCAGCCACATGAACCAGTTCGGGAGCATTGTATGTGATCTGCTGTTCGTCTTGCAATTGATAGACGCCCGTCTGTGCCTTCCATTGATGAAGAGCCGGTACAACGAAAGGTTTCTGTGCCTTAACTCCTCCAATCATCGTGAAGCAAAGCAATATGGTAAGAAGCGTATGTCTCATATATTCAATTTGTTAGTTTGTTCTTCTCTTTATGTTATGCTCAACTTTTCTTCTCCTTCTTTCCACACAGATGTCTGTAGTCACAGTATTCGCAGTGGTCAGCGTGAGCAGTCTGTGTAAAACTCAAGTCAGGATTGAAGATGTCGCGAACCGTCTGTTTCAGTTTGTCCATAAACTCCTTCTCGTAGTCGCAAACATCATTGATGACCGTGGGTTCGCTTCGTGATGGCTTGAAGGCAAGAGACGGGTCGTACTTGCGTACATCCGAAACCTTATGTACATAGAATAAGGTAGGCTTCACGCCACATTGGTGCTTGTGACTCACAGCCAGCGAGTAGAGCAAAGTCTGGAAGAAGTAGCCCGCATTCTTTTTCTCATGCTTGAAGATAGCCTCAACACTGTCAATGGTATCAGGTCGTCCACCCGTTTTATAATCAACCACTTTCATGCCATTCTCACACCTGTCGAGACGGTCAATACGACCACCGATGCAGATGGGGAACGAAGGTTGTCCCGGTTCGGCAATGTCGATGTTCAGCGCATAGTCCTCCTCCATCTTGTACACCGTGACAGGAGCATGATAGATGTCGTATCGGATGAGTTGACAGAGGTATTCCAAGATCACATTGCGAATGATGAGAGGCAGTCCGCTGTTGCTCTCAAAGTCCGGCATCTCGATGAGAGGCAAGAGTTGTGTCTCCTTGTTCTCCACAAGAGGACGGAGCATGTCGGCAGTGAAGGTCGTTGTGCCATACTTCTTGGCCAATTTCTCATAAACACGCTGTGCAGAGTCGTGGAAGAAAGTTCCCATCAGCGCCGGTGTGATGCCATCCTCCACCTTCTGCTTCACCACCATACCCGCTACATACTTGAAGTAGAACTGCATGGGGCATTGGAGATAAGTGTTGATGGCCGTAGGTGAAAGCATCTTGGGCATATGTCCCTCCTTCACCTTGTATCTATCCTCCAGTTGCTTTATCATCTCCGCTGTCTTGTCAGCCTTGATGGTCAGTTGCTTATTGCTCTGCTCATTCTCCGGCGTGAGACGGATGTAGCGTATGGGCAAGTCCGTCTCAGCCATCATCTGGCGCATGAAACGACTCATCTCATTGTTTTTCACACCGCTACTATTCTCGTTGTACATCAGAGTCACATGTTCTGTGCGCTGAAGGAGACGGAAGAAATAGTAGGCAAACACGCTGATGCGATGTCGTATGGTGGTCAGTCCAAATGCCTCACGCAACGGGTAAGGAATCAGACTATTGTCGTCCGACTTCTTGGGCATGGTGCCCTCACCCACATTGAGCATGAGAAGATGCTTGAAGTCAAGGTTGCGCGTCTCCATCAGTCCCATCACCTGCATACCGATGGCCGGTTCGCCATGGAAGGGGATGCTTGTGGTAGTCAAGACATTGCGTATGAGTCGGCGAAGCGTGATGGGATGCACATCGAGTATCTTCTCCTCAATGATGGTGATGAAGCGATTCAGCACCTTATGAGTCTGGAAGATAGCCTCACTATAGAGTTGGTCGTACACATCAAGTTCTATCTTGTTGTCGTCTTCGGTTACCTCTTGTTGTGCATCGCTCTGCATTGCTACATCCTCTGCCAAATCCTGCTTCTCCGCCTCGTTCTGCTTTTTCTTCAGACTATTGATGCGGTTAGCATAATAGGTGCCAATCTCACCCAGCACATTCTGCAAGTAAGTGAGCAGTTCGAGATTGTCGTTCTGATGCACGAACAAGTCCATACCTATTAGTTTATAATAAGGGTGTCGCTTCACCTTCTCCACGAAAGTGTTTCTGAAGCGTTTTGCAACAGCGTCCCAACCGTCAACCTGCATCGAGGTGATGATGGAGAGCAGACTGTAAACAGGAGTGTCGGACAGCGGGAATCCCATTGTCACATTGATTTGCTCGGGTTTGTCTTCGGGCAAGGCGTGAAGCACAGGCTGAAGCAAATGCTCGTCGCAAAGCACGATGGCCGTTTCGTTCTCGGGTTTGGTCAGTTGCTGGTCAATCCACACAGGGATGTGACGCGCCTGGGCATTGTCCGTGCTCGTTGCGATGAAGGTGATATCCTTCAGTTTGCTGAGATTGTCGAAGTACTCCCGTGGCAGACTGTTGGGGAATGTGCTGAGATTCTGACGGATGAAGAGACCAGCCTCCCAGGGTGCACCTGTAGCCGTCTGGGCATATCCGTTAGTGCCGTTTGTGGAAGGGATGCCGGTCTTGAATTTCACATCCTTCATATACATCTCATCGTAGTCCCAATAGAACAAGGTATGCTCCTCGCCCAACAGGCGGAAGAGCGATGCCTCACATTCGTCCACCACATTGAATCCCACAAAGGCATAGGTGCGCTTCTGCATCTCCTCGAGAATGGCCTGTTCGCCACATTCCTTCTTGGAGAAACGCTCCACCACATCGCGATAGAGAGCACCCGAGTAGAGATAACCCTTCTCCTTCAAGGCCTCCTTCAGTTTGTCGTAGAGATGTGGCATCACATTCCAGAGACGCAGGAAACGCTCTTTGATCACGCTCAGGCTCTCCTGGTTGAAATTGCCAAAGAACTCCTTGAGTGCCTTCTCCTGGTCTTCCGTGAGATAGGCCTGCTCCAATGCATTGAGGTCGAACACATTGGCAAATATCTTGTGCGCAGGAGCCAGATGCTTGTCGATATCGTCGAAGTCCGACAAGATGATCTCGCCCCACGAGTAGAATTCATCCAGCGGTTTTGCATCGTCTACCAGTTGGGTGTAGATTTTGTAAAGCAAGCACACGGTCTCAATCTGCTCCGCCTTGCGATAGGGAGAGAGTTCGAGGAAGAGTTCGTCGATGGTTTGGTAGCGAGGCGACCACACAGGTTTGTCCGACAATTCAGCCAGATACTGGTTCATGAAAAGTCGTGCACGCTTTCCAGGCATCACTACTGTGACCTGTGAGAGATTGTTGCCATATTTTTGAAGCAGGTCCTTTGCGACCAACTGTAAGAATTTGTTTGCCATAATTACTTCACTTCAACGATTTGTGAACGATAAACATACCAGATGTAACCGGATATCTGGCACGAGGGATACATCTCTTTCATCAGGTCCATGTAGCCTTTCACCTGGGCGTTGTAGGCCTCAGGATGAGGTTTGCCGAACTTGAAATCGACCACCACAATCTCATTTCCCTTCATCATCACACGGTCAGGACGGAGCACTTCGGCCTTGCCCGTAGAGCGGTTGAGGAAGGTGATTTCGCATTCGTTGTGTATGTCGTATGAACCGTCAAACCAAGGTTTGGCCTGTTTCATGTTCATCGACCGGCTGATGAGTTTGCTGATGCGCTCTTCCTGTTTGCCGTTGGTCAGCACACCGCTGTCCACATACTGCTGTATCACCTCCTTGAGTTGGTCGGCATGCTCTATCTTGCTGAATATCTCGTGCAAGAGCGATCCCTGCTGGGCATAGGTGAGTCCGTCGACGGTGCGCAATGCATCCTGGTCCACCTCCTCGTCCAGTTCCTCGATGAAGAGCATTCCTTCTGTGCTCTGCTTGAAGTTGTGACGACGGCGGTAAGAGCACATCTTTATATCCTGTTGCTCGTATGTGGGACTCAACCGGTTGTTCGACTCCTCGCTTTTCTTCTTGCACTCATATACGGGTTCGCCCAGGGAGTAGACGCTGTGGTTACTATCCACACCGTCACCAGCCTCCTCGCAAGTGAGTTCGCTGATCTGACTGACCGTCTGACTGATGATGTTGCCAGCCGTCAGACTGCTACCATCCTTGCACCACACGAGCAGATTCTTCTCTGCACGGGTGAAAGCCACATACAGCGCATTCAGCTCCTCGATGTTCTTCTGCAAGGCTTCAGCCTCCATCTCCGGCGCATAGAGCGAGTTCTGCATCTGTTTGCCAGGTTGGATGGGAAGCACCTTCATCTGACTGAAAGGCGAGGTGGAAGGTTCGCACCACAGCAGATCATCGGCCTTGAAGTTCTCAAAATTGAAGTTGCAGTAAGGCATCAGTACGGTATGGTATTGCAAACCCTTGGACTTGTGTATCGTGATGATACTTATGCCGTTGACCTTGCATGCAGGTATAGCCTTGACTTTCAGGTCGCTATCCCAATACTCCAGGAAGGAAGCGATGTCGCCAGGCGCGTTCTGCAGGTAAGCCGACAGTTCGTCGTAGAAGCAGAGGAGGTAACTGTCCTCACCCTTGATCTCCTTGAGATCCAGCACGCTGTATATCTCTTCACACAGTTCGGAGATGGGGTAGGTCACCAGTTCGTCCTTTCTGTCGAGGAATGCCTCCCTGGGCAGGATGCTCTCGGGCTTCACGAGCGTATAGTCTGTGGTTTGTGGTGTAGCATGCTTGATGTCAACCAGATATCTCTGCATCAGTATGTGCAGGCTCACGGGGTCGTTCTCACCATCGTAGAGGTATTTCAGGGCATGAACGATGATGTTCAGCGTCTTGCTACTCTCCAGTTTGAACGCCTCATCGCTCACCAGATTGACATGAGGCAGGTGCTCCTTGAAGTAAGCAATGAGATTGTCCACCTTGTTTCTGTCGCGCTGGAGGATACACATCTCATCGTAGGGTACGCCACCCCTGTGCAGATCCTCTACCTGCTCGCAGAGGTCGTTGAGCATCTGTTCCTCCCACGCCTTGTTCTGTGAGTCAAACACCGCCGTTCTCACCCATCCTCGTGTCTCCTTCTTGTTGCACTTCTGCTTCACATCCCCGTAGATATCCTTCTCTATGTCTATCTCCTTGGATTTGCCGTTGATGAGTTGGGAAGCCAGAGGGAAGAAGAGGTTGTTGAACTCGATGATGTTTCTCTCCGAACGGAAGTTGTGGTCGAGGTTGCGCACGGTAGGCTTGTGCTTTGACATCTCCTGTTCGATGTTGGCCAGTATGCGCCAGTCACCGTTTCTCCATCGGTAGATGCTCTGCTTGATGTCGCCCACCAGCAAGTCTCTTCCGCCTTGAGCCTGATTCTCAAGCATCAGCACCTTGAAGTTCTCCCATTGCAGGCGACTTGTGTCCTGAAACTCGTCGATCATCACATTGTGGAAGAGCGTGCCCATCTTCTCAAACACGAATGGGGCATCGCTTCCCTCGATGAGTCGGGAGAGTAGGATGGGGGTCTTGGCCAGAATGAATCGGTTGGCCTCACTTGTGATCTCCGTCACCTCGTTGTCAATGTGGTTGAGCAGACGCAGAGGATTGAGATGCTTGAGTGAGAGGCGTATCGTGAGGTAAGGCTTGATGTACTGATGTACAAAGTCGTTCGTTTCCCTTATCTTGGCAATGACGGGGATGGCCGATGCCACCTTGGCGCTGTTCTTTCGGTTCTTGGCATTGATGAACTTCTCCGGATCGCCGGTGTTGGTCTCCAGTGTTTTGCCCCAGAAGTAGTCGTCACCTGTGGGTGAAGCCTTCAAGGTGTCTCTGAAATTCTCCACCTTCTTTACGAAGCCCAATACAGTAGAACTGTTGTTCACCTCGCCTGCGAAGTCCAGTCCGCTGTCGTGCATCACACGCTTCAGTTCGGCCACCTTCTCTTCTACTGCCTCCTCAATCTGCTTCTCCATCTTGTGCATCTCGCTTCGGAAAGCCTTGAGGTTCTCACCGCTGGTCAGTTTTTGGCGTATGCTCTCGTCACGGCGCATGAAGTTCTCGGAGAGGATGCACTGGGCAAACTTCTTTATCTCGTCTCTCACATCCCATTTGTCACCGCTCTCTATGCGCTCTTTGATGTAAGCGTCTATCCAGGGCAGTACATCGCCATCCTTACGGCCGAGGTCGTCTATCATGTTGTCGACAGCCTGGCCGAGAATCTCCTTGTCGTTGAGGTCCACCTGCATCTTGGCGCTCAGGTTCAGTTCGTGAGCGAGGTTGCGAAGCACACTCTGGAAGAAACTGTCGATGGTCTCCACGCGGAAACGACTGTAGTCATGCAGTATCTCGTGGAGTGCCCATCTGCATTTGTTACGAATGTCCTCCACCTTCATCTCTATGCCCTCTTCGTGCAGGTCCTTCTTGAGCGCCTCTACATAGCCCTCACTGCTCTTCAGTCCCTCGCTGATGCCGTAGAGCTGTTCGAGTATGCGCTCCTTCATCTCCGCTGTGGCCTTGTTGGTGAAGGTCACGGCCAGCGTATGGCGATACTCCTGGGGAGTACTCGTGATGAGAAGTTTGATGTATTGCACGGCCAGTGTGAAGGTCTTTCCACTTCCAGCAGATGCTTTGTAAACGGTGAGAGATTGGTGCATGTCGTTGTTGTCTATTTAATGTGTGCAAATATAAGTCTTTTTTTTGAGATAAACAAATTTCCGTCCATGATAAATCGAATTATTTTATAATCTTTTCTCCTCATAGAGGAGATGCTTTTCTAATGCCTTCATTTTGAGATAAGTTTGGCCGGACTCGGCTATTCGTTTTCCTTCCTCTTGCCACTATAGGTGCCTTGTCTTCGCCATTACTAATGACTAAGTCATGCCATTACTAATGCCTTGCCCTCGCCATTACTAATGACCAAGCCTTGCCACTATGTATGACTGTTTCTGTCGTACTACATGGTAAAAAGCGGTGATAGTCGTTAGGCAGGTCGTTCGGCTATTTTAGGTGGTCTTGAATCTATTTTGGAAATTTGACATTTGACATTTGACAACACACCAGGGGGTGGTTCTTTTTCTAATAATAAATATATAATATTAATAAATTTATCTATATTATTATTAAGCATTTTCTCCCGGGGTGGCTATATTGTCAAATGTCAAATGTCAAATGTCAAAAATAGCTTTATTCCTCTTTTGCGCTAAAAAATATGGCCGTATTGTGGTGCTGTTACGAAAAAAGCAGTACCTTTGCACCGAATTTAATTTCACGCACGGATAATTCATTATATAATTATATAGAATATGGCTGGATATTTGGTTGAGGATACCCGCAAGGTAACAACTCACAGATTGATTGAAATGAAACAGCAGGGCAAGAAGATAGCTATGCTTACTGCTTATGACTATACCATGGCCAAACTGGTGGACTGCGCAGGTGTCGATGTGATACTCGTGGGCGACTCTGCAAGTAATGTCATGGCCGGAAATTTCACGACACTTCCTATCACCGTTGATCAGATGATCTACCATGCTAAGAGCGTGGTGAGAGCAGTCAAGCGAGCCTTGGTGGTGTGCGACATGCCTTTTGGTTCGTATCAGGTGAGCCCCACAGAAGCCGTAACCAACGCCATCCGTATCATGAAGGAGAGCCATTGTGATGCGCTGAAGTTGGAAGGCGGTGTTGAGATCATCGATGCCGTCAAGAAGATTCTCAATGCAGGTATTCCTGTATGTGGTCATCTCGGTTTGACTCCACAGAGTATCAATAAGTTCGGCACATATGCTGTTCGTGCCAAGGAAGAAGCCGAGGCGGAGAAACTCATTAGCGATGCCCGTTTGCTTGAAGAGGCTGGTTGCTTTGCCATTGTATTGGAGAAGATTCCCGCTTCGCTTACAGAGCGTGTGTGCAGTGAGGTGAATGTTCCCATTATCGGTATTGGTGCCGGTTCGGCTGACGGTCAGGTGCTGGTGGGTCAGGATATGCTGGGTCTCAATGATGGGTTCAAGCCGAAATTCTTACGCCACTATGCACATTTGGCAGAGACTGTAACCGATGCTGTCGGTCAGTATGTAGCCGATGTGAAGAACTGCGATTTTCCCAACGAGAACGAAAGATATTAATCTGCTTTGTAGGTTCCTAATCGTCCTTCTTGGTGCAAAATGCCTTTGTAAGGATCTCTCATAACATAAAACTTTTCACTTTTGCATAGTTCATTACGGTCGCTCAATTTCTGGAGAATTATCCTCATCAACCTCTTGGTGAGTGCCTTTGTCTATATGGTTATGCCTCTGTGGCCTCTCAAGTTGGAGCAGAACGAAGGCGTGGCATTGCAGACATCGGGCTGGATGATGATGTTTTTCTGCGTAGGTCTCTTTGTTCCGGGGGCCTTCAGCAGTTATCTCCTCGACAAGTACCGTAGGAAGGCTGTATGTTTCTGGAGTATCGTTGTTCTGGTGCTCGTGAGTATCCTGTCCACCCTTGAGATGGACATCTGGCTTGTGGCACTCTTGCGCTTCTTGCAAGGCGTCTCCTTCTCGCTTTTCCACATTGCCTTGGGTAGTACCATCCTAATTGATATTACGGTTAGCGAACGGCGTGATGTGGCATCCTTCATCTACTTCTGGGCCAGCAGGATAGCCTTGGCATTAGGTCCTGCATTTGGCGTTCTTGCCTTGCGTGATGAGTTGTGGGTCTATCTGAAGTATTTCCCGCCTCTCTGTGCCCTTATCTCTGTCTATCTGGTCGCCCGTATAGACCTTCCGTTCAGAACGCCCCTGGAGAATAAATTCATCTCCCTGGACCGTTTCCTCTTGCTTCGTACATGGCCCTTGGCAATACTCCTATTCCCGGTTACATTTGCCTTGGGCGTGGAGATGGCGCTCAATCTTCACCCGCTGTTTTACCTGTCCCTTCTGATAGGCATATTGCTCTCTTTCGGTGCTCATTTCATTGTGTTTTACCGGTCTGATATTCGTGCGGAAATATTTACAGGCTATCTTGCTTTAATCATCGGTTTCATCCTTCTTTTAGCGCAAGATGATGAGGTGATGGTTCGTGTGGCTTCTGGTATAACTGGCTTTGGCGTTGGTGCTGTTACCGGTAGGATTCAGTCATTTATGACGGCTATAAGTAAGCATACGGAGAGGGGCAGTGCACAGGGGTCGTACAAGTTATCCTTTGAGAGTGGATTGTGTTGTGGATTTTTCTTTACAACGATTATAGGTGTATCCCAAGCTCAAAATCTGTACCTCTGCACCATCTGCTGTCTTGCCTTGATTCTTGCTTTTTACCTGCTTGTGGTGCATCGCTGGTTTATGGCTAATGTCAAGCGTCGTTAAGGTTTGTTTGTTGGCCGTTTCTTTGTTTTGCGTAGGCTTTATATCTTTGCTGTTTTAAGCTCGTTTTAAGTCTTATTAAGTTTTTTTCACTTTCCCCTATATTTTTTTGCAAATTTTGTTGGCTGATTGCTAAAATTTGTTTATCTTTGCGAAAAGATATTGGGCGTGGTGTATGTATCCGCGTATAACTTTTGCCCATAATAGTGTTCGTAAACAATTGATAATCAATAATATTAACTAATTAACAATCATGAAAAACGGTATTCTAAAACGTCGATTGACTCACATTGCTGGGTCTGCGAGTGCTGTTATTCTGCTTGGTGGTATGCTGACAAGTTGTAAGGACGACTTGTTAACCGGTATGCCTTCATGGTTGGGTAGCAGTATCTACGAGTGGCTTGAGAATCCAACCAATCCTGATGGTACCCCATATGATGGTACTTTCACGGAGACGTTGAAGTTGATCAATGCCCAGAACGAGGATTATGCCAGTGTCTTGAAAAAGACGGGTAGTAAGACCCTTTTCGTTGCTGACGATGCAGCATGGGATGAGTTCTACAAGACCAACCCATGGGGCGTTAAGAGCATTGAGGACCTTACTGATGCACAGAAGAAATTGTTGTTCAAGAGCAACATGATCAACAGTGCTTACCTGGTTGAGTTGTTGGGTAACATTCCCGCAGAGAGCTCTACCACTGATCCTCTCGAAGGTAGCTGTATGCGTCGTAGTAGCAGTACGGACATCTCCGACTCTATTCCTGTCATCACCAGCTCACAGTACCCCGAAATCAACCCCAAGCGTCTGGACATCACGGATCCTAACAATCCTAAGCAGATTGACTGGTGGGCTGAGGTTCGTGACCGCGACACTTTGAAGATGTTCATGGACGACAATGTGGCTACCATGATTCACTTCATGCCTAAGTTCATGCAGAACAACAAGATCACTGACGACGATGTTGAATTCATGACCAATGGCGGTATCAAGAGCAACAGCGATGCATTCATCAATGGTAAGGTTGTAACCGTACCCGACAATGTCTGCCAGAACGGTTATGTGCATGTACTCGAGGGTGTAGGCGTGCCTATGGATAATATGGCAAATGTTATCGCCGGTAACCCTGACTTCAGTATGTACAACAGATTGCTGGATCGTTTCAGCTATCCTATGTTCGATCAGAACTTGACCAACCGTTACGGTGACGGTGACTCTGTATTCGTAAAGCGCTATTTCAACGATAGCCAGAACCACGAGTTGAAGCAGACCCGTACCGGTGACAATGTAAGTGCACTTCTTCCCTACGATCCAGGATGGAATCGCTACATCCTCTACAGTGCTTCTGGTACCACTTACCAGTACGACGCTGCTATGATGCTCGTTCCTACTGACGAGGCTATGAGAACATACTTGGATACTGACGGTAGTGACTTGAAGGAGCGCTATGGTACTCCCGAGAACAATGGCTACGATGCTTGGGACAATGCTCCCGATGCTGTGGTTCTTCCTTTGATGAGAAATACCATGCATGTTTCTTTGAAGTCGGCTATCCCCAGCACCTTCTCTTCTATCATGAACTCTGCTTCTGAGATCATGGGTGTTGAGAAGAAGGATATCGACTATGTACACTGGGCTTGCAACGGTGTGATCTACCAGACCAACAAGGTTTATGTTGCTCCCGAGTATGTATCTGTATTCTATCCTTGCGTTATCCGCGACAACGACGACCTCCACTTGATGTACACCACTATTAATAATGATAATGGTGTTGCCGGTGGTGAAGGTTTCTTGGCATACCTTAATAATATGGGTACCATGTACAGCTTCGTTATTCCTACGGATAAGGCTCTCCAGCACTACTACGACCCCGTATCATTCAAGAGAACTGACTCTAAGGATGAATCAACGGCTTCTATCTACAAGTTCACTGTAAACAAGAGTGGTCGTATCGCTGCTGATGCTTACCTCGTAGAGTTGAACGAGGAGACTGGTTTCTACAACAGTACTGAGATCATCGATGAGACCACTGAGGAGCCCAAGAAGCTTACTTCTCCCGCTCCCGTTGCTGAGAATAAGAACTCTAAGGGTTCTGTATTCAACCGCATGAAGGATATCATCAACGGTTCTATGGCTCTCGGTCTTTTCGTTCCCGGTCAGAAGTTCTATCAGTCTAAGGCTGGTGGTCCTATCGTTGTTGACTGGGAGGGTGACAAGGTTGTTGGTATCGCTGGTTCGTTCCAGTATGAGAACAACTACTTCGTTCCCGTTCTCGAGACCTTCGACAAGAGTGCCAACGGTAACGGTCGTAGCTACTTGGTTGATGAGGAGCCTTTGATGAGCACCACTACCAGTCCCTACGCTGCTCTTACCAATCCCGAGATTCCTGAGTTCGCTGCATTCGCAGAGTTGCTCCAGGGTTGTACCTTCATTGGTAACGATGATGGCGCTGGTCACACCACAATGGACAATGCGTTGACCAACCTCGCTAACTATCATTATACTATTTATGTTCCTACCAGCGAGTCTATCGAGGACTTGATCGCAAGCCACAGACTTCCCGTAAGTGACGACCGTGACCTTATCAGTAACGCAGTTGTTGCTATCGAGGAGATGATCGACGAGCTCAACAACAATCTTGAGGACGAGCAGGGTGACACCATCCGTGCCGTTGCCGATGAGATTGCTAAGTTGAGAGAGGAGAGAAAGTTCATCATGCATGAGGATACTATTATGTTCCAGACCATGGAGAACTTCGTAAGCTATCACATCCAGGATAACTCAGTTTATGTTGACGGTGCTCCTCAGAACAATGAGGTTTACGAGTCTGCATGTTTGGATACTGCTACTACTCGTTTTGCTAAGATCTATGTAAACTACACTCCCGGTGGTAAGTTGACAGTTACTGACAACAAGGGTCAGGTTCACACTGTTGACTCTGAGATCAATAACATTCTTACTCGCCAGTACTACTTCAATGGTAGCAACCTCAAGGGTACTTCTTGTTCAGAGATATACTCTTCTTCATATGTTGTTATCCACTTGATCGACTCTCCTATGATGCCTTTCAAGGACAACGATCCTAAGCATCCCGATAACGGTTACTATAACCCCAAGACCTATGACAAGGTTATGGAGATCGTTAACAAGTATTATGTAGAGGAGCCCGAGGTAGAAGAGCCCGCTGAAGAAATTGTTAACTCTATTAAACGCCAGAAGAGATGAAAACACTGAAATATACCTTATTTATATGTATCTTGTTCATCTCACAGATGGCAAGTGCACAGATAAGCCGCATCAGTGGTACTGTATCCGATGATATTGATGTATTGCCAGGTGCAACCATTAAGGAGGTTGACTCAAGCAATCGTACCATCAATGCGACTGTAACTGATGGTAATGGTAACTTTGCCATGCCTATCAAAAGTGCTAAGAATAAGTTGGTCGTTAGCTATGTAGGTTACCAGACTCAGACTTTGGTTATCAATAAGGCCGTTTTCAAGATTAAGTTGAGCGACAATGTTGTTACCAAGAAGGAGCTGAATGTTGTTGGTAAGAAGATGGTGAAGACCTCTGGTCTTGATATTCCCGAGCATGAGATCTCGTTCTCTACACAGGGTATTACTGCTAAGGACTTCGAGGGTCTGGGCATTACCTCTGTCGACGAGGCTTTGCAGGGTCGTATCGCCGGTCTTGATATCGTTGCTAACTCTGGTGACCTTGGTGCTGGTACTCAGATGCGTCTGCGTGGTACTACATCAATCTCTGAGATGACCAACAACGAGCCTTTGATCGTTGTAAACAACGAAATCTTGACTGATGCTGACCTCTCACACTTCGATATCGCTACTGCCAACGAGGAGACCTTCGCTGAGTTGTTGAAGGTTAACCCTGAGGATATTGCTGAGATCCGCGTATTGAAGGATGCTGCTGCAACCGCTATCTGGGGTGTTCGTGGTGCTAACGGTGTAATCGAGATTACCACCAAGCGTGGTAGCAAGGGTCCTGCTCACATCACTTATACCGGTCGTTTCACCGCTACTCACCAGCCTGAGGCTATCAAGTTGCTCAACGGTGACCAGTACACCATGATGTTGAAAGAGGCTTACTTCAATCCCAAGTTGAGTGATACCGATGGTGATATTCCTGAGTTGAACTATGACTATGATGGTTTCTCTGAGGCCTACATGTACGATAACAACACCGACTGGTTGAAGTTGGTTAAGCAGAATGGTTTGAACCAGTCTCACACTGTTACCGTAAGTGGTGGTGATGACAAGACTCACTTCCGTCTGAGTGGTGGTTTCGACCATCAGACTGGTACCGTCATCGCACAGAAGATGAACCGTTT
Source organism: Bacteroidaceae bacterium (assembly GCA_045629325.1). GTDB lineage: Bacteria > Bacteroidota > Bacteroidia > Bacteroidales > Bacteroidaceae > Physcousia. Next base: position 91,858 of record JAZQQX010000027.1, read on the forward strand.
CACTACTCGTATGGCATTGGACTACTATGTAAGTGACCGTATCAAGGTTGCATCTGACTTGTCTTTGTCTTACACTGATAACAAGCGTAACTCTGATGGTTTGGTTGACCTCGGTTATCGTAAGATGCCTAACTTGTCTCCTTACTATGAGTATGAGAATGATGTTTGGTCTGACGACTTCTACTACATGTTGCGTACTGCCGGTAGCCCCGTTAATGCTCCCAGCAACAGCGACAACCGTCTGAGCGAACAGAAGGGTATGGCCAACCCCTTGGCTAGTGCTGCTCTCTGTTTGAACCGTAGCCGTAACTTCGACCTTTCACCTCGTATTTCTATCGAGTACAAGCTCTTGGGTCTTGACAACTCAAAGTCTCAGTTGCGTTACAACGGTAGTGTTAATGTCAACACTTCTAGCCAGTATTCTAACGATGACAGACCTCGTCAGTTGATGATGTCTAACGGTGACTTCTTGAATGCTCATACTTCATCTTCAAGCACCAGCCGTAACCTCTCGTTCACTACTCGTCATCAGTTGACCTTCAACCCTGTATTTAAGAATCGTGACCACTATATGACCATGCAGGCTTCATTCGAGCTCTCTCGTGGTACTGGTAGCGGTCAGAACACCAGTGGTAAGCGTCTTCCCGAAGGTATTACCGATCCTTCTGCCGGTGGTTTGATTGGCAGTATGGGTTCTAGCTTCAACGAGAACAAGCGTATGGCTTACTACTACACTGCTCACTACTCATTCAAGGGTCGCTATGTACTCGGTGGTACTCTTCGTATGGATGGTACTACCAAGGCTGGTCCTAACAAGCGTTGGTTCATGGTTCCCGCTTTGTCTTCTCGTTGGAACATCGGTGATGAGAAGTTCATGAAGCCCGTCAACAAGGCTTTGAGAATGTCTGAGTTCGGTATCTCTGTAAACTACGGTATCCAGGGTAACCTTCCCGGTCAGGACTATGCATACTTGAACAAGTATTCTTCTGGTGATACTTATCTGGGTACTACCTCAATGGTAAGTAGCAGTTTGAAGATGTCTAACTTTGCTCCTGAGCGTGTATATCAGGGTGATATCCGTTTCAACCTCGGTTTCTTGGATCAGAAGTTGACCTTCGGTATCGACTTGTACGACCGCCGCACTGTAGGTATGTTGCTTCCCGGTTACATTTCTTCTGCAACTGGTTGGAACGAAATTCCTTGGCGTAACGGTGGTAAGATGCGCAACCGTGGTTGGGAGGTTAGTGGAAACGCTAACAATATCGTTAAGAAGGGTAAGTTCGGTATGGACTTCTACCTGAACTTCGCTGATAATGTCAATGTAATTACTGAGATGGACGAGTTGACCCTCGAGAATCGTAACCGTGATGACGAAATCGAGTACATGACTAACGGTCAGACTCTGAACCGTGTTCAGCTCAATCACCCCTTCGGTGCTATCTACGGTTTCCGTTGCAAGGGTACTTACCAGTACAAGTTCTCTACCGCTGAGAAGATCGCTCGCGATGACCGCAAGAACGGTACTCACAAGCTTCAGGATATGATCGACGAAGGTGCTACCTTCCCCATTGCTGTAAACAAGGATGGTCAGATCATCTACAATGAGAAGAATGAGCCTATCCAGATGTACTACTACTACAACCAGAAGGACGCTTCTTACATCAGCCGCTTCGATGGTGGTGATGCTATGTATGAGGATACCAACAGCGATGGTCAGATCGACAACCTCGATATCGTTTACCTCGGTACTTCTCTCTGTAAGTTGAATGGTGGTTTCGGTATGACATTCCGTTATGGTCGCTGGCGTTTGAGCTCTCAGTTCAACTACCGTGTTGACTATGATGTATTCAACCAGGCTCGTATGAACATGGAGAACATGAACGGTACTACCAACCAGAGCCAGGCTGTCAACTATCGTTGGCGTAAGGAGGGTGATGGTGGTTATGGTTCATACATCCCCCGTGCTTTGAGTAACACACTTCATACCAACTACAATACTCTGATCAGTGACCGTTTCGTTGAGGATGCTTCATTCCTTCGTCTGAACTACCTCTCACTGAACTATAGCTTCGATAGCAAGCTGATCAAGAAGTGGCACCTGAACACTCTTAACTTCTACTTGAATGCCAACAACCTCTTCTGTCTGACCAAGTACTCTGGTGTTGACCCTGAGATTGGTAGCGGTCGTGGCGGTGTTGCAACCGATGGAAGTAAGACTCCTCGTGCTAAGTCATTTACCTTTGGTATTAATATCGGTATCTAATTTTAAGAGTTAATCAAGATGAAACACTATATAAATAAAGTCAAACTTTTGACATTGCTCAGTGTCATCTCTCTTGGATTGTCTTCTTGTGGCGACTTCTTGCTCATCGAGCCTAAGACTTTCGTAACGGAGGATAACTTCTGGAATGAGAAGAATGATGTTGACCAGATGGTGGCTGGTGTATATTGTATGCTTCAGAATTCTAACATCATCTCGCGTTGTATCGTATGGGGCGAATTAAGAAGTGACAATATCACCGATGGTAAGGATGTATCTCGTAATGAGGATCTTTATCGTACCTTGAAGGAGACACTCCGTCCTAATAATACTTATTGTGACTGGGCTCAGTTCTACAAGACTATCAATGCTGCCCAGATTGTTGTTGAGCGCGCTCCCAGTGTAAGTGAGAAGGATCCTACCTATACTCCTTCACAGGTTGCTGCTACCCAGGCTGAAATGAAGGCTATCAAGGCTCTCTGTATGTTCTACCTCGTTCGTGCATTCAAGGATGTTCCTTATCCTACTCATGCATTCCAGAGCGAGCTCGATATGGAGCCTATGCCTGCTCATGATGGTGATAGCATCGTTCGCGTTCTTATCTCTGAATTGGAGGAATGTGTGCCTTATGCTCTTCGTCGCTATCCTAAGGATCAGGAGGCTGAGCACAACAGTAACTACAACCGTATTACCCAGACTTCTATCTATGCTATCCTTTGCGACCTCTGCCTCTGGAATGGCGATTATGAGAAGGTTGTGAAGTATGCTGAGAAGGTTATCGACCAGAAATGGGCTGATTTCAATGAGTTCTACAGCGGTAATGTAAATATTGAGACTTCAAGCACTCCTATTCCTTATGTATGGGAGAATGATACCTACAAGCACTTGAATGGTACTCGTACTGGTTATCCTCTCTATCCTTGCTACGGTGGTAGCAACACTTATGGTAACAACTTCAATACCATCTTTGGTGACGGTAATAGCTTCGAGACTATCTTCGAGTTGGCTTATACTCCTTCTGCTTCTGGTGGTAACTACCTCTCTAACGGTGCTGTTGGTAGCCTTTATGGTTCACGCGGTGACGGTGATATGAGCGAAGGTCCCTTGTTCGCACACGAGAATGTTGTAACCGACGCTGTTAATAAGATGTACAAGATCTATGATCATCAGTATGATGTTCGTTACTACACCAACTCTGCTCCTGATGGTGATCAGTACTCTAAGGGTTATCCCGCTAAGTATGTATGTAATGATATCTCTATCTCTACTCAGACCAGCTCTCAGATTCCTTGGAAGGCTACTTACCGTGGTCCCTCTCGTAGCGAGTTGAACTGGATCTTCTATCGTTTGACTGATATCATGCTGATGGAGGCTGAGGCATTGGTTGAGATGGCTGGCAACGACCTTTATACCACTGATGAGGCAACTGGCGAGCAGATTCTCGATGACAATCTGAACCGTGCATTCTCTATCGTTTGGGCTATCAATCGTCGTAGCTTGATGACTCCCAACTACAACACTACTACCAGTGTTACTCAGGGTCTTGTCCTGAAGCAGGCTAAGTATACCACTAAGGAGGATATGCGTGAGCTCGTTCAGGCTGAGCGTCGCCGTGAGCTGATGTTCGAGGGTAAGCGTTGGTTCGACCTCTTGCGTCGTTGCCACCGTGATGGTAAGAGCACTGACTACATCAAGAAGAATGTTCCCGCTAAGGGTACCAACGCTGGTGGTGTAATCTTGTTTGTAAACTACGAGTCTTTGTTCTGGCCTTACTTCAAGACTGAGTTGAAGTCTAACACAGCTCTTTCTCAGAAGCCCTTCTACGGCGGTGATGATGGCGAGGATAAGAATTATGAAAGTACAAGAAAATAATTTTTGAAGTCATGAAAGTTTTAAAGAATATATATACTTGGTTGACCATCTGCTTGCTTGGCGTAGTAGGTGTCTCCACTACATCTTGTAACGACGAGCTGGCTCCTGAGAACTTCTTTGTCTTTACAGGTGAGATGATGGACGAGTACCTTCAGAATCATGAGCAGTTCAGTAAGTTTGCTGAGATCGTTGCTCGTTCGAAGGACAGTAAGCGTGGCGTTAATATCATGGACCTTATCCATGTATATGGACAGTACACTTGTTTTGCTCCCACCAATGAGGCTGTTGAGGCTTATATGAAGGAGCATCATTACGATGATGTTAGCAGTATTCCTGTTGATGTTTGTGATACCATTGCTCGTACTCACTTGATCAACGGTTACTCTTACAACACTCTTGAGTTCATTGGTCTTTCTGCTGTTGGTTCGCCCAACATGAACGATCGTCAGATCAGTTTGCAGAATGCTTATGTAATCGAGGATGAGGATACTATCGCTACTACTTATATGCTCAACAAGTCGGGTGTGATCGACTACAGAGCATGTAACGACACCGTGGCTAATGGTATCGTTCATACCATCGACCATGTGCTCTCTTCTTCTACTCAGACTATCTCTGACTTGTTGTCTGACAATCCTGATGTTAGCTTGTTCTCTGCAGCTCTCGAGGCTACTGGTATCGCTGCTATCATGGCTTCTAAGATCAAGGACGACTCTTGGGATTACTACGATCCTAAGTATGAGAACTATCACAAGAAGAAGATCTACTCTGGTGCTCAGTGGGATATGAGTGATGTACCCGAGAAGCGTCTATTCAAGTTTACTATCTTCGCTTGTCCTGATAGTATCCTGGCTTCAAAGTACAACATCACCGACCTTGAGAGCTTCTATAACTATGCTCAGAGCATCTATGGCGGTCCTGCTTACGATCCCAACAATTTTGATGCTTTGAAGGAGCTTGACAGCCCCCTCCGTCGTTTGATCGGTTACAACTGTCTGCCTTTCGCTACTACCTATGATAAGTATACCGTAATCACTTCTTGGAAGACCAACATCACTGATGCTTGTATCAATCCTCACGAGTGGTTCACTACAATGGACTCTCTGGCTACCATCAAGATTCTCCGCCTTTCTTCTGCAAAGGATATCCGTGAAAATGGTGGTGTGAAGAACGACCTCTACCTGAACCGTGGTGATATGATCCGCTCATGGGATATGGGTGTTCATGTAAACCGTCAAATCGGTGGCGACTTCGACCAGGAGGCTTTGAATGGTATCTACTTCACAACTGATGGTTTGGCTGACTTTGGTGATCACACCAAGAACGATATCTTCAACACTCGTATCCGTTTCGATATGATGACTTTGTTCCCCGAGTTCTACAGCAACAACATGCGTAACGAGGAGCCTTGGAACACTGTTTCTTGTGAGGATATTAAGGCACCTGCTAAGAACTGGATTCTTCCTAATGGTTACCTTGAGGGTGTTAAGGTCAACGAGGATGGTATCTTCTTGTATCAGGGTGCTCGTAGCTGGTACTGGAGTTACGAGGGTGACGAGTTCAACTTGGCATCTGATGTAAACAAGTACGACATCGAGTTCTACTTGCCTACTGTTCCCAGTGGTACTTATCAGATTCGCCTTGGTTTCTGTGCTATGGATTCTCGTGGTATCTGCCAGTTCTACCTGGATGGTGTACCTCAGGGTATTCCTTTCGATCAGCGTAGCACCAACGACTTCTCAGGTCGTATCGGTTGGACCTCTCTCTCTACTATGAAGGGTTGGGATGAGGACCGTCGTGAGGCTACCAAGAAGAACATGCACAACAATGGTTGGTATCATGGTCCCGCAAGTGTATTTACTACTCCTTATGTTCACAAGGATGGTGCTGACGCTCTTGCATCAGTGGGCGATGGTAACCTCTTCGCTAACCAGAGTGGTACTGTACGCTATGTCGTAGCTACTGCTAACCTTGATGAGCACAAGCGTCATAAGGTTCGTATCAAGTCTATCTGGGCTGTTGGTACTGCACTTGTCATGATGGACTACTGGGAAATGGTTCCCAAGAGTGTATATGGTGTAGAAGGTGCTGGTCGTGCCGAGGATGACTATTAATTCTTAGTTCCTAACCATTGAATAAGAATATTTTTAGATATGAAAACAAAGAAATATACAAAACTAATGGCAGCAGTGCTGCTGGCCGGAGCTCCTATGCTCTGGTCAGCATGTACTGACGATTGGAACGAGCATTATGACATCGTTCCAGGCGGTATGGCTGATCAACCTTCACTTCTTGCTCGTATCAAGGCTGACCCCGATCTTGCCAATTTCTATAAGGTTATTACTGCTATCGGTGGTGCTGAGACTCTCGATTCTCCTCAGCAGTTGACCGTTTGGGCTCCTGCTAACTTCACTTCGGAGCAGGCTGACAGCGTGATCAGTGTTTACAATGAGGATGTTGCTGCTGGTGTTAAGTTGGTTGACAACCGCGCTATCAAGCAGTTCATGCAGAATCATGTTGCGCTCTACGCTCGTCCTATCTCTACTTTGACCGATACCACTATTCACATGTTGAACAGAAAGTATATGCGTCTGGTAGGTGAGGGTGTAAACAAGGGTAGCCTGGATGGCAATCCTTTCAGCACCATGCAGATCTGTAACAACGGTATCCTTTACAAGACCGAGCACATGCAGCGTTTCTTCTCTAACATCCGTGAGTACATGGAGTTGAACGGTATCGATAGCGTTGCAACCTTCATCAAGGGTTTTGATAAGTATACTTTGGATGAGAGCTCTTCTGTAGAAGGTGGTATCATCGATGGTAAGACTGTTTACCTCGACTCTGTTACCAACCTTTCAAATCAGATCCTGAACCGTTACGGTTATATCCAGCGTGAGGATAGTGATTATATCTACATCGCTCCTACCAATGAGGTTTGGGCTAAGGAGTTTGAGAAGTACAAGTCGTACTACAATTACTCATCTATGGTCAACCTGCGCGACTCGTTGGCTAATGTAAGCGCTCAGAAGGCTATCTTCCAGGGTCGTTTCTTCAACATGAGTAAGACTTCTAAGCACAATCAGCATCCTGAGGATTCACTTTGCAACACTTTGTACGGTGAGTATCAGATTCACAATCCTCGTAAGAATGTATTCTACGATCCTCAGGAGACTATCTTGAATGGTCTGGAGAAGGTGGAGTGCTCTAACGGTTATATCTATATCGACGACAGAGGCGTTATCGCTCCTGAGAAGACTTTCTTCACTCGTCAGGATATTCAGGCTGAGTCTTCATTCAACTTTGAGGTTCCCGTTTCAAGCGACCAGAAGGAGACTATGACCTACGGTTATGGTACTCATGGTATCTATCCTATGGATTCTGTTCAGATTGTTGATGAGTACGGTGATACTGTATGGACTGAGGTTCCTGATAAGGAGCACCCCATCCGCGAGTATCGTTATGTAGAGTTCAAGGCTAAGACTGCTTCTAACCACACTGAGGTGAAGTACACTCTTCCCGAGACCTTCTCTAATGTATACTATAATATATATGTAGTATCTACTCCCGGTCGTGGTACTGATTCTAATGTGAAGGACTCTCTTTCTACTTACTTCACCGTTGAGTGTAAGGCTCAGGATGCTACTGGTAAGTTGGTTAACTATGGTAATGATGCCAATGGTAACAAGGCTACCAATGCATTCATGATGAACCCTGTTAAGTACGACGAGAATTCTCCTCTTACTGGTTACGCCGAGTTGAAGACTCAGTCTAACTTTGATCGTGCTTATGCAACCAACGCTACTAAGGTCGATACCATCTTGATCTCTAAGGCTAAGATGTTCGATGTTGCAAGTTATGGTCTTGACAAGGGTGTTGTTGAACTCACCTTCAAGTCATTCGGTCCTGCTGCTACTAAGACCAAGGAGAAGGTTTATACCCGTTCTATCCGTTTCGACGAGATTATCCTTGTACCCTTCAACACTAAGGAGGAGGCTGAAGCTGCTGCATTTGATCTGAATGCAATCAACGATGATATTCTTGAGTTGGACAAACCTAAGAAGGAAGATACTAAGGACGAAACTACTAAGGAATAATTCAATATGAAAAAACTGAATATATTTTGCCTCTCTATGCTTCTCGCTGCACCTGTGTATGTTTCTGCACAGGATGTAGAAGAGGAAGATGCTAACGACGAGGTTGTCTTGGTGACCAGAGTTGCTAAGACAAAGAAGGTAGAGCCCACCCGTACGATTGAAGGTCGTGTTATCAGCCAGTCTGATAAGAAGCCTTTGGCCGGTGTGTTGATTCAGTCTGTTGCTGGTCAGGGTTACTCTACTTTGAGTGAGGACGATGGTACCTTTACCATGCAGGTACCCTTGTATAGCTCTGCTGTTACCGTTTCTATTCCTGGTTACAACATGATTAGAGTCGGTCTTAACGAGAGCGGTAAGCTTCGTGATATCGTTATGCAGGATGATGCTGCTAAGGCTTTGTACACACAGGACGACAACATCCTCAACAAGGCTTATGCTTCTGATTTCGGTTACAGTGCTGCTCGCAATGTGGCTTCTGAAATCCAAGATCAGCTTGGTAGCTATGTTCATGCTATTACTCGTAACGGTGTTTCTGGTATCGGTAGCTACATGAACATCGGTGGTATCAACTCTCTGTCAAGCAATGCAGAGCCTCTGATCATCATCGATGGTACTATCATCAACCAGCAGTATGAGCAGAAGATGATCCATGGTGGTTTCTACAACGACTTCCTCACCAATATCGACATGAACGATATTCAGAGTGTTGAGGTTATGCCTAATGGTACTTCTCTCTATGGTGCTAAGGGTGCAAATGGTGTGATCATCATCAAGACAAAGCGTAGCCAGAGCCAGGCAACTCGTATCGACGCTATCGCTAATGTTGGTTTTGAGATGGTTCCCACTATGTACACTATGATGAATGGTCCTCAGTACAAGAACTATGCTTCTGGTCTTCTCCAGAGTACTGGTACCAACATCAACAACTTTAAGTTCCTCAACGCTGATCCTACTTACTATTGGTATAATAAGTACAACAACGATACCAACTGGGCTAAGGAGGTTTATCAGAATGCAATGGTTCAGAACTACGGCTTGAGCATCCAGGGTGGTGGTGATGTCGCTGGTTACATGATGACCGTTGGTTATACTCACGATAACAGCGTACTCAAGGAGAACAACTTGAACCGTCTGAATATCCGTTTCAACACTGATATTAAGATTACTGACAAGTTGAGCTTGAAGTTCGACGCTGCTTATACCAACCAGACTCGTAAGATCTTGGATCAGGGTGCTCCCGACACTTATGATGCAAAGAGTATTACAAGTACCTCTTTCCTTGCATTGGCAAAGAGCCCTATGTTGAGTCCTTACTCATACGCAGGTGATATCTATCAGGATCCCGTTACTGGTATGATTACTGGTCAGGGTCAGATCTACAATGCTCACCTTGATGTAGTTGATGAGGATTATCTCGACGAGGTAAATGTCTTGAGAAATGCTAACTATCGTTTGGCTAATCCCTTGGCTATCCAGCACTATGGTAAGGCTGAGAACAAGAACTACTTCGATAACAGCTACATCAACTTGACTGTAACTCCTCGTTACGATATCAACAAGAATCTGTATGTTAGCTCTTTGTTCAGCATGAGCATTCTCAACACCAATGAGAAGTATTATGTTCCTATGAATGGTGTTCCCAGCTACTATGTAGCAGAGCTTCAGGGTACTCGTCAGAACCAGATCGAGTCTCTCGCATCTCGTCAGAACACTGTAAATAGCGATACTAAGATTGATTGGACTAAGTCTTACGATGCTCACAACCTTCACTTGCAGGGTGGTTTCCGCTACATCAATGAGGGTTACAACTTGGCTACTCAGAAGGGTTACAACTCTGGTAACGATAAGACTCCTTCAATTGGTAGTACTCAGGACAAGACCGCTGGTGGTACCGATAAGAACTTTGCTACTTTGACTTGGTACGGTCAGGCACAGTACAACTATGCTAACCGTTACTATCTGGAAGGTGATCTCGCACTCGAGACCAACTCTCAGTTCGGTCGCGATGTGAAGAGCGGTATCAAGTGTGGTGGTGTTGTTTGGGGTGTATTCCCCAGCCTCCAGGCTGGTTGGGTTGTTTCCAACGAGAAGTTCTTCGATGTTAAGGGTATTGACTACTTGAAGTTGACTGCTGGTTTCGGTGTTAGCGGTAACGACAACATCTCTTATGATGCCAACCGTACTTACTTCAGTAGTTCACTCTTCATGAACGGTGTTCCTGGTTTGTTCTTGGACAACATTGGTAATACTCAGCTTCAGTGGGAGACTACCAAGCGTTTCAATGCTGGTATCGAGATGAATACTCTGAACAACCGTCTTGGTCTTCGTTTCAACTACTTCCATTCTTGGACTGACAACCTGTTGACTCTTCAGGAGCTCGGCTTCATCAGTGGTATCGACTACAACTGGAGCAATGGTGGTTCTTTGAAGAATCAGGGCTTCGATGCAAGCTTCACAGCTCATCTCCTCTCTCGTAAGGATTGGAATTGGTCAGTAGGCGCAAGCTTGGGTCACTATGTTAACACCCTTACTGCTCTTCCCGATGCAAAGGATTACTGGGATACTGAGGTTCTTGGTGGTGTTGTTCGTAGCATCGTTGGTGGTTCTATCAACAACTTCTACGGTTACAGAACCAACGGCGTATTCGCTACCTCTGAGGAGAACAGCCCCGTAACCAACCCCAACGCATTGTATTTTGCTGATGATACTGGTGCTAAGACCTACTTCGAGGCTGGTGACATGCGTTTCGTAGATGTTAATCCTTACAATGCTCGTGGTGAGTATGCTCCCGGTCAGATTGACGAGGCAGACCGCGTAGTTTTGGGTAGCTCTAATCCTGACATCTTTGGTAACATCTCTACCACTGTTAGCTGGAAGAACCTTACCTTGGATTGCCGTTTCAACTATTCATTGGGTAACGATGCATACAACTATATGCGTCAGCAGTTGGAGAGTGGTGCTCGTTTCATGAACCAGACCTCTGCAATGATGAACCGTTGGACCAACGAGGGTATGATCACTTCTATCCCCAAGGCTACCTACAATGATCCTATGGGTAATTCTCGTTTCAGCGATCGTTGGATTGAGGATGCAAGTTATTTGAAGTTGAAGACTTTGACATTGAGCTATAAGTTGCCTATCAACAACACCTACATCCAGGGTCTTAGCGTATGGGCACAGGCTAACAATGTATTCACCGCTACCAAGTACCTCGGTACTGATCCCGAGTTCTCTATGGGTAATGGTGTATTGATGCAGGGTGTTGACTGCGGTCTGCTCTCTCAGGGTCGTAACTTCCATGTCGGTGTTAAAATCAACCTCTAATACTTAGAAGATATGAAATTGACTAAATATTTATTATCCGCAACCCTGGCAGCTGCCGGTTTCGCATCATTGACTTCATGCGAAGACATGCTGGATAAGGGAAATAGCTATGTTATCTACGCAGATACAGAGCACCTTACAGCTTCTTCAGATACTGTAACCTCTGTGGTTGGTATCTTGAACCAGCTTCAAGCCATTGCAGTTCGCACTAACCTCCTTGGTGAGGTTAGAGCGGACCTCGTAACGGTGAAAGAGAATGCACTCTTGGATATTAAGGCTCTTGCCAACCTTGATGCTGATGTTGTAGATGGTGGTGTATTGAACCAGTTTAATAATCCTCGTGATTATTTCGCAGTCATCAACAACTGTAATTACTTCCTCGAAAGAGTTAATGACTCTCTTCCTGAGATTCATACTCCTGGTATGAAGTATATGTTTGAGCGCGAGACTGCTGCAGTTCACTGTATCAGAGCTTGGGCTTATCTCCAGTGTGTACTTACTTATGGTAAGGTTCCCTTTATTGACAAGCCTGTTCTTACTGAGGCTGAATCAAAGGCTGAACACCCCGTTTATGGCATCGAGGACATCTGTGATTATTTCATCAATGACTTGAAGCCTTATGTAAATGTACCTCTTCCCGAGTATAATAGCTTCGATAATAGCAATGTAACTCCTAAGATGTGTTTCTTCCCCGCAAACATCTTGTTGGGTGACCTCTATCTTTGGAAGGCTGCTACTAATCACGATGCAGAGGCCGCTAAGGAGGCTGCTAAGAGCTACTATGACTTCATCGTATGGGATTTGAGCGGTAAGAAGCGTACTACTACTGGCTCTAATAGAGCTAGATGGAACGAGCGTGACCTTTACGACAACAAGCCTCTTCGTAGTGCTTCTGGTAGCTTCTCATTTACTACTAATGGTGGTTGGGGTGGTGCTAATACAGAGTGTATCACCGCCATCGCTATGGATAACGAGACTGCTGGTGGTTACCACAACGACCTTTATCAGTACTACAACGCTACTGAGGATCCCGATTTGAAGGAAGCTTGTATCACTCCCTCTGAGGCTCTTAAGTCTTTGAGCTTGGCTCAGAACTTTGTAGCTTACTATAAGCAGGAGAATGCAATTATTGAGGTTACTGAGGAGAACCTCGAGGACGAGGCTATCGAGGACTTCATGTTGGGTGACCTCCGTTTCTCTTCTATCTATTCTACTACTGATAGAGAGTACAACGAGAAGGAAATCAAGATGCAGAGCATCACCAAGCATGGTGGTACCGGTCGTGGTGCAACCACAAGTAAGAGAAACTGGCCCAATGTAATGGTATATCGCGTACAGCAGATCTACCTCCGTTTGGCTGAGGCTTTGAACTATGCTGGTTATCCCCGTTTTGCAAAGCAGATCCTTACCATGGGTCTGAGCAACACCGTTATTGAGAATGAGGTACAGCCTTACTATACTTCTTCTGAGGATAGTACATTCATTAAGTACTTCGACTTCAATGATACCTTCTTCATGCCTTATGCAGAGCGTTACACTGTTGCTACTGACGAGTATGGTATTCCCGTTAAGATTTCTCCTTCTGTAAGAGATGAGGAAAGTGAAATCAATATGTTGGGTATCCACAGCCGTGGTTCGGGTATGACTCACTTGAATGAGAAGTACCTCCCCGTTCTTCCTGTAGATAGTTCATATGCTGCTGATCTTGATCCCAGCGCATTGCGCGACAGCATCGGTGATGCTCCTGTCTTGAGAGATTATCAGGCATTGTTCCCCGATAAGCCAGTTCTTTCTGCAAAGAAGATTGATGAGCCCAGCTCATGGGAGACTTATGGTTCAACCGTTCCTACTTTTGAACAGTACTGGGCACTTCCCGCTATCAAGTCTCAGAAGGAGAATCGTGCACAGACCCTCTACGATCGTTTCATCAGCAACGACTCTATTGGTTTGTATACCAACTACCTGGCTGCAGTAGATACTTACAACGAGGCAATGGCCGTTTATTCAGCTGATACTGCAAAGATCATGGATGAGTATCGTGAGGTTTTGGCTGGCTACAACGAGCGTGTTGCTACCTACTATGATGCATGGGTGTTGTATAATAGCAAACTCTATTCTAATCCTGAGTTTATCAAGGCTGAGCAGGATCAGGTTGACCAGGCTATCCTTGATGAGCAGGCTCTCGAGCTTGTATATGAAGGCAACCGTTTCTATGACCTGATGCGTCGTGCATTGTGGTATGGCGATCCCAAGCGTTTGAACGATCCTATCTCTGAGGCTCGTCCTGAGATTGCAGGCAAACTGCTTGATAAGAAGAACTGGTTCTTGCATTACAAGGGTCAGATTGGATACTAATTGGTTGAGTTTATTCAATTAGTTATAATATGGAACCTCGCAAGTCACTCCGGCTTGCGAGGTTTTTTTGTGATTTATTCTTTGCTTTCATAATTATTTTGTAATTTTGCATCTTCAAAAGGAATATTGATTTTATAGCGTTACAACACTTAATAAATATGGCAAACAAATTTGCTGAGCGTAGTAAGCTCAATTTATCGGAAGTAAACAAAGAGGTGCTCCAGATGTGGGAGAAGGAGGATCTCTTCCATCGTAGTATTACAGAGCGTGAAGGTTGTCCTTCCTTTATCTTCTTTGAAGGACCTCCATCAGCCAATGGTCACCCAGGTATTCACCATGTGATGGGTCGTACCATTAAGGACACCTTCCTTCGTTATAAGACCATGAAGGGCTACCAGGTAAAGCGTAAGGCAGGATGGGATACTCATGGATTGCCCGTTGAACTTAGTGTTGAGAAGAACTTAGGTATTACCAAGGAAGACATTGGTAAGAAGATTAGTGTAGATGACTACAACGACGCTTGTCGTAAGAATGTCATGATGTACACCAACGAGTGGACCGACTTGACCAACAAGATGGGATATTGGGTTGATCTGGAACACCCCTATATCACCTATGACAATAAGTATATCGAGTCTCTTTGGTGGCTCCTTCAGCAGTTGTACAACAAGAATCTCCTGTACAAGGGCTACACCATTCAGCCTTACAGTCCTGCTGCAGGTACAGGATTGAGTTCACATGAGCTGAATCAGCCTGGCTGCTATCGTGATGTCAAGGATACTACTGTTACCGCTCAATTCAAGGTTGTTGAAAGTTCTGTAGCTGAACTTTCCTCATGCGATAAACTTTATGTTTTGGCATGGACTACTACACCTTGGACCCTCCCCAGCAACACTGCACTCTGTGTTGGACCCAAGATTGATTATGTTGCCGTTAAGGGTTGTAATCCCTATACAGGCGAAGAAGCAGTATATGTTGTTGCAGAGAGTCGTCTTTCTGCATATTTCGCTGCAGAAGAGGGTAAGGAACTTGAGATCATCTGGCGTGGTAAGGGTACCGACTTGGTTGGTACCAAGTATCAGCAACTGATGCCTTGGGTTAATCCTTGTGCTCTTGAAGAAGGTAAGATCGTTGATAAGAGCGCAGACGCATTCCGCGTTATACCTGGTGACTATGTAACTACAGAGGATGGTACTGGTATTGTTCACATTGCTCCTACTTTCGGTGCAGATGATGCCAAGGTTGCAAAGGATGCAGGTATTCCTTCGTTGTTTGTTATTGACAAGGCTGGTGATACCCGCCCTATGGTTGACTTCCAAGGAAAATACTTTGTTAAGGAAGATATGAATCCAGAGTTTGTTGATCTCTGTGTCAAAGAGTTATACTGGAAGCATAGTGGTGACTATGTGAAGAATGCCTACGATCCAAAGTACAATGTTGATGGCAAGTACGACGAGAAGGCAGCGATGAAGGATATGGACTTGAATGTGATTATCTGCCTTGAGATGAAAGAAGAGGGTAGTGCATTCAAGATTGAGAAGCATGTCCACAATTATCCTCATTGCTGGCGTACCGACAAGCCCGTCTTGTATTATCCTCTCGATTCTTGGTTTATCCGCAGTACGGCTTGTAAGGACCGCATGGTAGAACTTAACAAGACCATTTTGTGGAAGCCCGAGGCAACAGGTTCAGGCCGTTTTGGCAAGTGGCTTGAGAATCTGAATGATTGGAACCTCTCTCGTTCTCGTTACTGGGGTACTCCTCTTCCCATCTGGCGCAACCGTGATACGAAGGAAGAGATCTGTATCGGTAGTGTTGAGGAACTCTACAATGAGATAGAGAAGGCTGTTGCTGCAGGTGTTATGCAAAGCAATCCTTTGAAAGATAAGGGCTTTGTTCCTGGTGACATGTCACAGGAGAACTATGATAAGATTGACTTGCATCGTCCTTATGTTGATGATATCAAGTTGGTAAGCGCTTCAGGTAATGTTCTTACCCGCGAACTTGACCTTATCGATGTATGGTTTGACAGTGGTGCAATGCCTTATGCTCAGATACATTATCCTTTTGAAAACAAGGAAGCATTGGATAGCCGTGACTGTTATCCTGCCAACTTCATTGCTGAAGGTGTAGACCAGACCCGTGGTTGGTTCTTTACCTTGCATGCTATTGCTACCATGGTCTTCGACAGTGTAGCTTATAAGGCTGTTATCAGCAATGGTCTTGTTCTCGACAAGAACGGTATTAAGATGTCAAAGCGTCTGGGCAATGTTATCAATCCTTTCGATTGCATTGAGGATTTTGGTATTGACCCCGTTCGTTGGTACATGGTGACCAACTCTTCTCCCTGGGACAATCTTAGTTTTGATCCCGATGGCGTCAAGGAGGTTGTTGCAGGCTTCTTCCTGAAGATTCATCAGACCTATAGCGGTATCTTTGCTCCCTATGCCAATGGCGATGGTTGGAGCAATGAAGAGAATCTTGTTCCCTATGCTCAGCGTAGTGTAATGGATCGTTGGATCATCAGCCGTCTCAATTCTCTTATAAAGGATGTGACAGAGGCTCTTGATGACTACGAGCCCACTCGTGCAGGTCGTGCTATCCAGGAATTTGTTGATAAGGAGTTCTCCAATTGGTATATTCGTCTTTGCAAGAAGAGACTCTACGAGGATGGTATGACAGAGGATAAGCTCTCATGCTATCAGACCATGTATGAGTGCCTGCTTTCGCTGGCCAAACTGATTGCTCCTGTATCTCCTTTCTTCGCCGATCGTCTCTATCGCGATCTTACTATGGGTAAGTGCGAGACAAGTGTTCATCTTGATCGTTTCCCCGAAGTAAACGCAGAAGTAATCGATCTTCAGCTTGAGAAGAATATGGCTCTCGTGCAGGACATCTGTGCTTTGGCTCACTCTCTCCGTAAGAAGGAAGAGATTGGTGTACGCCAACCCTTGCAGAGCATTGCTATCCCCGTAACTGACAATTCAATCAAGGAAGGCGTAGAACCTTTGAAGCAGATTATCCTTGAGGAAGTTAACTTGAAGGACATCTCCTTTGTTGAAGGTCAGATGGTACAGAAGAATGTCAAGCCCAATTTCCGCGTCATGGGTAAGAAGTTTGGCAAGCAAATGAAGGCTGCTGCAGCTGTTGTCACTTCCCTTTCTCAGGATCAGATTGCTCAGTTGGAGCAGGGTACCATTGTTATTCAGGTAGAAGGTGCCGACTATGAGTTGACTCGTGACGATGTAGAGATATCCGCACAGGATATGCCCGGTTGGAGCGTTACAAACAGCGGTTCGCTTACCGTTGCCCTTGACATCACCATTACTCCCGAACTGAAGTTGGAAGGCGCAGCTCGTGATATTGTTCGTACAATCCAGAGTATGCGTAAGAATTCCGGTTTTGAGTACAAGGACCACATTATTGTGACACTTCCCGATACAGCCGACAATCGTTCAATGCTTGAGACTCATCGCAACTATATTGCTACTCAGGTACTTGCTGATGACATCCTCTTTGGTGCAGAGCTGTCCGTAAAGAAGAACTAAATACTAACCATACATTTCAAATACTCCATGGAAGAAAAGACACGGTATTCAGATGAGGAGCTCGAGGAATTCAGAGCTATCATTCTTGAAAAGCTTGAGTTGGCGAAGCGTGATTATGAAAAGCTGATGGATGAGCTCACCAATCGAAATGACAATGGTGTTGACGACACATCGCCTACTTATCATGCTTTGGAAGAAGGTTCTACGGTTCACACCAAAGAGCAGACCATGCAACTTGCAGCTCGTACGCAGAAGTTCATCAAGGGGCTCAATGCAGCCTTGGTTCGTATCAACAATAAGACCTATGGCATATGCCGTGAAACGGGTAAGTTGATTCCCAAAGAAAGACTCCGTGCCGTACCACATGCTACATTGTGTATTGAGGTCAAGAATCAAAACCCTCGTAATCACTAATAATTTGCTAATGTCATCATGCCAATTTTCATTGGCATGATGCATTGGTTTATATCATTACTCTATTCGTACAAATGACAAAGGAAATAAAGCAGTGTTTTTTTTCATCCATTTTGGTAATCTTGTTGATTGTTATTGATCAGATTATCAAGGTATATGTTAAGACACATTTCTATTTGGGTGAAGATATTCAGGTTACTCCCTGGTTTCACCTGATTTTTGTAGAAAACAACGGCATGGCCTTTGGATGGGAATTCTTTGGGAAACTATTTCTCACGGGTTTCCGTATTTTGGCAATGATCTTTATCATTTGGTACATCTCAAAGCGAATCAGAACCGGTATCCGCTGGTCTTACTTGTTTGTGTTAAGTCTTGTGCTTGCAGGAGCAGCAGGAAATATCATTGACTGCGTCTTCTATGGTGAGATATTCTCAGCATCCGGTTACAATCCCTATTTGACGGATAGCCTTTCACACCTTGTTCCCTTTGGCGAAGGTTATGGTACGATGTTTGAGGGTAGGGTAGTTGATATGTTTCAGTTCCCTCTTTTCGATTTCTTCTGGCCTAAATGGATTCCCTTCATTGGAGGTAAGTACTTCCTGTTTTTCAGTCCCATCTTCAATTTTGCTGATTCTTGTATATCTTGTGGTATAGTGTCCTTGTTGCTTTTCTTCCGAAGCGAACTGTCCAACGACCCTGTTCTCAATAGCAAGTAAGTTTCCTATGTTCCAAATACGAACACTTCACATACATAAGACCGTTTGCCTCCTTTGCCTGACACTAATTCTTGCATTTAGTGCCTGCAAACCTTCTACGCCCCGTAGTGTCATGTCTGCGAGTAAGTTGGAGGATGTTCTTTATGACTACAGTCTTGCTATGGCTATGGCCGACAATGAGCCAGCCACAGAAGCAGAGCGTGAAGCTTTGCGCTATCAGTATGTACAGCGCGTGTTCAAGGAGCATGGTATTACGGAAGAGTATTTTGATTCCACAATGGTTTGGTACTCTGCAGACGGAGTACGCCTTCAAAAGATCTTCCAGCGTTTGCACGATAGATTTGATGCTGAAGCCAAAACTATGGGTGTAGGTTTGAGCGAAACCGAGGTCTATGCAAGTTATACGCTTGATGGCGATACTGCCAATGTGTGGAGTGGTTCTCGCATGCTGTTCCTGTCCAACGCACAGCCAGACAACATGAAGATTATCACACTCCCTGCAGATTCTGCTTTCCTTCCTGGAGATTCCTATAAGTTCTCCTTCCATTCACACTATCTGCCCTCCGCCGGTATGCATTCCACCTATGCTTTGTTTAGTGTTTACTATGAAGACGGATCAGTCTTGTCGCAAGTTCAGCAGATAGGTGGAGACTATAGGAATGAGTTGAATCTCGTACCTCCCACCTCACAGGACACACTTTCTCCCGACCGTCTTGTCATTACGCTCTATACGCCTCCCTCGGTCCGTTCCGACGATAGCTATCTGTTCTATATCACCTATCCTTCGGTGCTTCGTATCCACAAACCCAAGGACAAAGCAGACGAACTCAAGTTGGACAATGACAGTTTGCTTTCAGACACTCTTGCTGTAGATAGTATTGGTGCATTGAGAGACACAGTCAATCGTCGTCTCACTCCTATGGAGGAACGAGATTTGCGTGAAGAGCGACACGACATTGAGATTGTCAAGGAACGAATCGTACGACCCGCCACTCGTCCCCGTGTCCGTAGAGGTTTAAGATAAGTATTATTCTGTCCTATGGAATCCATTTCTCATTCTATTCAAAGAGGCTACCACCGCTTGATCCTTCCCGATGGCGAGGTGATATCAATGGCAGTTGTGGTATTTGATCAAGATGGGAATGCACAGTCCTGGCACAAACTCCTGCAAGAAGAGCCTGGTACAATATGGGTAGGCGGCACTTACTATTGGGATATGCAGAATTGATTTAACAGATTCATATAAAACACTTGGTTTCAATATTTTAACATAATACAAAATGAATAAGACGATTATTACAGTTGTAGGTAAGGATACAAAGGGTATTATTGCGCGAGTATGTACCTATCTTGCTGAGCACGATGTTAACATCCTTGATATTAGCCAGACTATCGTAGGTGGATATTTCAATATGATGATGATAGTAGATATGAGTACCTTGGCTGTATCTTATGAGCAGGCACAGAACGACCTCGAGGAGTTGGGCTGTGGTATGGGTGTGCAGGTGAAGTGCCAGCGTGAGGAGATCTTTGAGAAGATGCACCGCATCTGATTCAGTTTTCTCTTACTGAAACATACTTATTTTAATTTAGGTTACTTACAATATGATAAATATATCAGAAGTGCTCGAAACCAATAAAATGGTTGAGCAACAAAACCTGGATGTTCGCACCATCACCATGGGTATCAACCTTCTCAGTTGTGCTGACAAGGACCTTGTGATGTGCTGTCAGAAGATATATAGCAAGATTACCACCCTTGCTCATGATTTGGTTAGAACGGGAGAGGACATCAGTCGCGAATATGGTATTCCCATTGTGAATAAGCGCGTCAGTATCACGCCCATCTCACTTGTTGGTTCTGCCTGTTGCAAGACTCCCGAGGACTATGTGAAGATAGCCCAGACACTTGATCGTGCAGCCAAGGAAGTAGGTGTCAACTTCTTAGGAGGCTACAGCGCCATCGTAAGCAAGGGTATGACTGCGAGCGATGAGTTGCTCATTCGCAGTATCCCTCAGGCTATGGCCACCACAGAGCGTATATGTTCAAGCGTGAATGTAGGTAGCACCAAGACAGGTATCAATATGGATGCCGTTCGTCTGATGGGCGAGATTATAAAAGAAACAGCAGAAGCCACCAAGGAAAAAGACTCTTTGGGATGTGGCAAGTTGGTTGTTCTCTGCAATGCTCCCGATGACAATCCATTTATGGCAGGTGCTTTCCACGGTGTAAGCGAGGCAGACGCCATCATCAATGTAGGTGTCAGCGGTCCTGGTGTAGTCAACAGTGTGCTGCAGACCATTAAGGGAGAAAGTTTTGAGGTGCTTTGCGAAACCATCAAGAAGACAGCCTTTAAGATTACCCGTGTAGGTCAACTTGTTGCACAGGAAGCCAGTCGTCGTCTGGGTATCCCTTTCGGTATTATCGACCTCTCTTTAGCTCCCACTCCTGCTGTAGGCGATAGTGTGGCAGACATCCTCTGCCAGTGTGGCTTGGAGCATGCCGGTGCTCCCGGTACCACAGCGGCCTTGGCACTTCTCAACGATCAGGTGAAGAAGGGTGGTGTGATGGCCAGTTCGTATGTGGGAGGATTGAGCGGTGCCTTTATCCCCGTCAGCGAGGACCAAGGCATGATCGATGCAGTTGAGGCAGGAGCCTTGACACTTGAGAAACTCGAGGCCATGACATGCGTCTGCTCTGTAGGTCTGGATATGATTGCCATTCCCGGCGACACCCCCGCCACCACCATCAGCGGTATCATTGCTGACGAGGCAGCCATTGGTATGGTCAATCAGAAGACTACTGCCGTTCGTATCATCCCTGTTATCGGTAAGACCGTAGGTGATAGTGTTGAGTTTGGCGGACTTCTCGGTCACGCACCCGTTATGCCTGTCAATTCGTTCTCATGTGCCGATTTCATCAACAGAAAAGGCCGTATCCCTGCTCCCATTCATTCGTTTAAGAATTAATTCTTGTAGCTCGTTTGGGAAACAATACCCTCGCCCCTCTTCTTGCAGTTTTCTGCAAGGGCTAAATTCAAAAACTTTACCTCATTATAAAAGCAATGCCCCTCCCGATTTGGGAAGGGCATTGTTGGTTTGTATGATGAATAGTTCTGCTGAAATCAATACTTGAATTCAGAACTCTTCACATAGATCTTATAGTCCTTGATGCTTTCAGGAGCTCCGCTCTCCATACGGGGGAGAATTTGGAAACCAGTAATGGTCTGATCCTGGTTGAGGTCGATCACGATGTGGTGTTTATTTTTATCCTGCGAAATCCTGCGGTCAATGCCGCATCAATTCCGGCCAAAACTGCTTCCAGCTCTCCGCCTCGAGTAATCTCCCGAAATTTCTCAGCGTCCAATGTATCCAGACTGATGTTCAGCCTATTCACACCGGCTTCCTTCAGCGGCACGGCAAAATCCTTCAGCAGAACGCCGTTGGTGGTGAGGGTGAAGCGGAA